>JANQLS010000122.1 GCA_028280485.1 Planctomycetota bacterium | reverse complement strand
TGCGTCTTGCATCAAATAAACTTCACAATTACTACGACTTAAATTGATGTGCTGCGCGAAATAAATTTTTATTTCTCTGAATTAAATTTGACAGTTTTTGGGCATCAAAAAGTTCAGCTTCCCCATCATGCATTTAAGAGCTTCGAGCAAGCCATTGTTGCGCGTTGCACTCCCACTTCTCACTGAAAATGATTTTGAACTCCACTTTGCTTCTTCTTGTCAAATAGCGAGCAACCTCAAGGGACAAAAAAGTGGGTGGTATAATTTTTATGTGTTGGAGGCATTTAATATGAAATGAACAATCAAGAGGAGGTTGTGATGCGTGAAATTAATTGGAACGAGATTCAAAAGCTATCAAATGAAGAAGTTCAAAATAGACTGAAAGATTTCATCTTAAAGGAACGTAAGAATACCGCTTTATTTATTGCCCACTTAAGCGTTGTGGCTAAAAGGAAGAGTCACTTAGGGCTTGGATATAAAAGTCTCTTTGATTATTGCACTCAACACTTGAATTTAAGTGAAGGTTCGACTTATCGAAGAATACAGGTGGCTAAGGTTTGTAATAAGCTTCCGGAGATACTATCGGCTCTAGGTGAAAATAAGATCTCCCTGACAGTTGCCAGTCAACTCGCTCCTCACCTAAACGAAGATAATGCTAAGAAACTCATTAGAGATTGTTTCGGTAAATCCAAAAAACAAGTCGAAGTTTATTTAGTCAGTCTCAATCCTAAAAAGACTGTTTACTCAGGTATGAAAAAGAAGGTTTCTAATCGATTAAATCCGAATGAGGATTTTTCTTTAGATCTGGAAATTGCTTCACCCGAAAAGAAGAGTGACGTAGAGCCCGCTCAGGAAGAGATCTATAATTTTAGGTTTTCAGCGGGTGAAGGATTTAAAGGGAAGATAGAGCGCTTAGCTGAAATCTTGGGAATCGACAACCCTCAAGGCAATTTAGAAGAGATCATCGATAAAGCGTTAGAGCTCGCTTTGGATAAAAAAGATCCTCAAAGGAAGCTTGAGCGAAGAAGAAAGCGGCAAGAGAAGAAAAAGGACTCTCCTGAGGCAAAATCAGTCAAGAAAGTAAAATCAAGTAAACCAATAGAAAGATCTCGTTATATTCCAGACAAAACGAGGGAGGTCGTTCTTGAAAGAGCAAACTATCAATGTGAATATCAATCCGATACAGGGAGACGTTGTTGTCAACGAACTCACCTTCAAATTGATCATGTGATTCCCTGGGCGCTTGGAGGATCGAATGACCCAGAAAACTTAAGAGCTCTTTGTCAGAGTCATAATCTTTATGAAGCTCAGCGGTTCTTCCCCGGTTTCTACGAGGATCAATTTCATTAAGGTGACCTTGCCCAGGCAAGGTGAGTTTTAAAGTTTGATTTTACCCTGCGCATACTTAAAACTTGCTTATTACGATATGCTATCCTTGAATTGGCGAGGCAGGTTAGTACCGAGTAACCGGGCGTCAAGCCCGCAGGGTGGTTTTAAAATTCAGTTACACGTCCCTCTTTCGGTCACTTAATCCGTATTTAAACACAGCCAGCCATCTAAAGTTTTACTGCCGCCCTTACAGGGCTCATTCTCAATCTATCTCTTACCCAGGGCGACGCTTCGCTCTGCCCTGGGCTAGGCTATTGCGGGCTTTCAGCCCTTGGTGGGATTGTTATCATCAACTTGAACTCAATGCTAAAACGACCTACAGTAAATTACTTCTGCGAAAAGTGTTGAACTAGATCTTTATCATTCTAAATCGAATCACCCCTCATACCTTGCCTGGGCAAGGTGAGTTTTAAAACTCCAAATTTCTTTAGGATCATAAAAAATTCCCCCTTCGACATTATGACTTTCCTTGGCGAGGGAAGTGTATGCCGGGTAACTAACTCTCCCCCTATTTAGGCAGGATAGGACTACCGAGAAATTTAGCGAGTTCCGAGCGTGAGGGAAAAATAATGGAGAAAGCGTCGAGACAGTGAAAGCAAGATTTGCCTTTATGAAATTAATGATAGCACTCTTCTTTTTGGTATCATTAAATCCTATCCCATCACTTAAATATCAATGCCGTAAGACTAAAAATTGAAATGGAACTAATTTTTAATAGGAGTTACGATAAGGACAATTGAAACCAGCGAATTCGTCGACGATTCTAATTAGTTTCTGTTGAATCTTGCTCCTACGGAGCCGGATTCAACAGGAACTAATTAACAATCTCTTTTATTGAGCTATCGTCACTGCAAATTACCAGCGCCGAAATGGTAGCAATGTTAACTCAAGGGTTATTGGAGGCACCAAATGGGTCATTTTATGGGCAATCAAATCAAAACTCTCACTTTAGCAATTGGATTCTCTTTTCTTTATTTCTTATCCCCCTCATTCATTCTCTCCTCAGAAAAATCTTCTGACAAAGAAGACAAGGCCTTTAAAAAAATTAGTTTTACCGTTCGCAAAAAACTCACCTCGCTCGCTATAACCATCGACAAAAAAACAAAAGGTGCTGCCATCGGTTACGCCGTTCTTTCGTCGGATCAAGATGAAGATTTGGGTGAAACGAAAAAGGCTGTCACGGATCTTCTACTTCAATCGTTTGTTTCTAGGTCGCTCTTAATCGCTCCCCTTAAATATGACGAGGAGGTCGTATTAAAAGATGATGAAGACAAGACAACGAAGAAAATAGTCTTACAAAAGAAAAACATCACCCACTTAACGAAGAAGAACAAACTCGAGATCGTTATGTTAGTCACCGTTCTTGCCAAGGGCAAAAAGATCTCGTTAAGCTTAGAACTTCTTCACATTAAAAAGGGAAGAAGGCTCGGCACTTACCCCGTATCTTTAGTCAAGGAGGCCGATGCCGAAAGCCTTCAGAAAATGAACTTTTTCTCAATGTGGAATGTCAAAGTGCTCACCTTCGCTGCTGCGAACATCGGTAAAAAAGTTGATAAGGGGGAATGTTGGGATCTCCCCGCCCGGATATTAAATGATTCAGGATTTGCCGTTCACAGCTATGATTTTGGAACTAAAGTTCCGTGGGAAGAAGCTCTCCCTGGAGATGTTCTAACAATCGACAACGGCAAGTTTCGACACGTGATGGTTTTACACAAGCCCGAGGAAGTGATGAAGAATTCAAAAATCCTACATCAAAACGTCAATAAAAAACGGTACGTCATCAAAGATAAAGTATTCGCTAAGTATCCCCCAGAAGATGTAGTAGTTTGGCGGCCAGGGGTGAGGAAGTAAACAGATCTAAGCATCTATCAGGTGATCGTCCTTCTTCAAATCAGCTTGAATAGGGACGATCACCCGCTTAAGTAGTTCCGGTTGTTCGGTCGAAGTTCATTTAAATTCAACCTTACCTCAGTTCAGTCCCACCCTATTTCAATAACTCTGGGGAAAATGAGCTATAAAACATTGCATTTAATCTTGACGCTCCCTTCCACTCTAGTCGAAAAGGAAGGATGAATCAGTCTTTCATTAACCGATAATCCAAATTCGAGCCCCTCTCCTCGTCGATTGTTTCCCACGATGCTATTCTTCCCCGCTAGGTCATCCATAGACAGCTGGACTCGATTGTCTAAGTGTTAGGTAAAACTTCAGTTTACCCTCATAGACCTTTCATCGATGCTCAACTCAGACTGGCTTTGGGATTGATTTGATCAACATTGAGAATTGAAGAACGTTTTCTTCATTCCCTGCCTCAATTCAGGGAAAGTTCTCCGTAACTCGTAGGGTGAATACCTCAGTTCTAAAAGTAGAACGACAAGACTGCTAACTGATGAGTTTTCTACAGATTCATACACTCGAACTCCCAGCCAAATCATGGCGCTTAGGAGAATTGAGAGAGTTTTGCCAGGGCATTCTTCGCCCTCATGACCTCGAGGCGAAAATATGCCATCAGGTTATCTTGGCAATCGATGAAGCTGCTGCAAACATCATCGAGCATGCCTATCCTTCAAAAAACTATGAAGGTAGCACCTTTCAACTCCAGATCGAAGTCGGCGAAGATAACATCCGAGTTGAACTTCGTGATCATGGATTAGCATTCAATCCCCCCCTCCTCAGCCGATCAGAAATGAATCAGGTTACCCTGTCCAAGCGCGGCTACGGATTGAAATTAATTCAAAAAATCATGGATGAAGTCCAATACGATAGAACGGGCCAGGGTGAGAATATTCTCACGTTAGTTAAATACATCAAGTTGCCTCAATACTACTGAGAGCATCGAAACTTTAAGATTAGAGATTTTAGACTCATGAGTGGTTTAAACATCAACGTAGATAGTAGTCGTCAAGACGTGATCCTTATCGAACTCGAAGGCTATCTCGATGCTCACACCTTTGAAGATTTAGAGACTTTATTCGAAGATCTCAGTCTACAGGGTCAACATAGACTCATGGTCGATTTAAACCGACTCAAGTATGTCTCTAGTGCCGGCGCCGGTGTATTTATCGGCGCCCTAGGAGTGTGCCAAGAAAACGATGGAAACATCGCACTGATCCGACCGAGTGCTGAGGTCAAAGAAATTTTCGATCTCCTCGGTGTGTTCCACATCTTTCCTATCGCTTCCACTCCAGAAGAAGCCTTTTTAGCACTGGTTAATTAGTTTCTATTTATTCAACAAGAACTCATTATACCTAAGAAAAAATAACCTACTCACTTTGGATCGATCCCTAAGAACTGAAATTCTTTCGTGAAGTCCAAAAAAAGCACCGAGATACTCGCATCCAACAAGCGTATCTCGGTGCTTTTTTTATGCTGAATATAAAAAGTTCAAACCTGTCAACTCGTTCTCAGATTTTTTCACCTCCCTTCAAAATGGATCGAAGAGAACATTCTGAACAAAGGTATCCAAAAATGAGAGGACTCTCCTTTCTAAGGTCCGCGATCAGAGCCAGTACTTTTTCGGAATAATTTTACTTAAGTTCTTTTTCTAAGCGAAAAAAGACAGAGAGCCTTTCTAATTTAAGGATTTACCAATTTAACCCTCATTAAATCAACCGAGAACGATTTGACGCTATTTTCGGACCATCTTAATCTTCAAATGAGCGAACTGAACTGAATGGATAAAGTTCAACCACGATAGAGCTCTAGATGGATGGGTCACCTGAGTTGGCTAAATTCCTCGTACTTCAGGAATGGAACGGAGTTGAATTCAACCCCGTTTGAAGCCAAAGCTTCAGAGCTTCTCGAAGCGAAGCAAGGCGGTTATGAATCGCCACTCAAATTGAAAAAAGCTCCGTAGGAGTTGCTTTCAATAAAAAGATTTAGAGAGGGAAAATGAAAATAGAAATCGTTCAAAGTCTCCAGCAGCAACAAATTCTTGCTCCTCAGATGATCCTTTCGATGGACATCCTCCTATTAACAGGACAGGAACTTGAAGCGAGAATTGAAAAAGAGTTCATGGAAAATCCTGCTCTGGAGATCGCCGAAAGTTTTGGCGAAGCTACCCCTATCGCCGAACAGATCGGTCCCCCTGAAGAAACAGACATGATCGCTAAATTAAATAGCTTTCATGATCTCCCTCCACTTAAGTACAGTGAAATTCGAACGAAGCGATCGTCGGATTCCGATTTCGATAAGCAAGAAGCCTTACAAAATATCGAAGGTTCTCAGCAAAGCATTCGAGATCATCTCACTCAACAACTCCACATCTTAGATCTACCAATTCCTTTCGATGAAATTGGAGAGTTTATCATCAATAACATCGACGACCGGGGATACCTTCTCCACTCTGTGGATGAATTAAAGGAAAGCATCAAAGATAAATATTCTTTGGGTGATTTTGATCGAACCTTGCAATTGATTCGCTCATTAGACCCTGCCGGAGTCGGAGCTGAAAATTTACAAGAATGTTTACTCTTACAATTAGAACGAGATCCTCAAGAGTATCCACTCGAAACGGCCATCCTCACTCATCATGTGGATGACTTGGAAAAGAATAAGATCCCTAAAATCGCCCGCGACTTAGGGAAGTCGGTTGAAGACATCAAAGAAGCCTTAGAGCTGATCGCGTCTTTAGAACCCAATCCGGGAAGAAGCTTCGCGACCTCTCATACGCAGTTTGTTCGTCCCGACGTTGTGATCGAACTCGATGATGATCACCTTAAAGTTAAGATCCAAGATTCGAACATCCCTGATATTCGAGTTAGCGATACTTGTAAAGATTTACTCAAGCAATCTCGCGGCAAAAAACAAATCTCCGATTTCCTGAGAAAGAAAATCGATTCTGCCCAATGGTTGATCCAGGCGATCCAACAACGCCGAGAAACTCTTAGGGACATCACTTACAGTATCGTCGAGTATCAACGCGATTTCATGAAGCATGGCCCGAAAAAATTGAAAGCCATGAAAATGCAATCGATCGCTGATCGAGTAGGAGTCCACATCTCAACGATCAGCCGTGCAATTAAAGGAAAGTACATTCAAACTCCACACGGCCTCTATGAAATGCGCTACTTCTTTACAGGCGGAGTTGAACGAGAAGATGGCGAGTTAGAATCTCGAAGAAACATCTACCGTCGAATTGCCGAACTCATCGACAACGAAGACAAGAGCAAACCATTGTCAGACACCGCGATCGCCAAGAAACTTCGCGAAGAAGGCTTAGAGATCGCTCGTCGAACGGTAACGAAGTATCGAGATCAAGAGAACATTCCTCCTTCTCGGTTACGAAGAGAATATTAATTAGTTCCTCTTAATTAAACAGAAACTAATTAGAGCATTGAGTTCTTGTCGATTAAACAGGAACATTAAATGTCGAAAACAAGAAAGAGCTCCTGTTGAATCCAACAGGAGCTCTTTTTATTGAAGCTCGCCGGCTTGGTGAGCAAGCTTCTTCGTAGAGTTACAATTCCCTCCAGGGCACATCCACAAATCAGAACGTGATTGGAGGATTGTTGGAAGGGTTAAGTGGCAGGATTACTAACGATCCAATGACTGTTAGAACCGAACAAGGTAGGAAACAGAGATAGGAATGAGACAAGGCGAGAGGTCTGCTGTGAAGCCCCTGGAGGAGTCTTTTCACTATTCCTCTGGGACAGCGACCTGATTTGACACAAAGCTTTCCTGACAATCCAAGGAATCTTCAGTGGGATCTTCACCCGCTTGCGTAAAAGGGGAAGGCAATGGCTCTGCTGTGATAAAAAGGTGTGTCAAAATCACGATGGGATCCGTGATTCGCAATCGACCATCATCATCCGCATCTCCCGAGTCCAAGCAACTTGCCTGAAAGTTCCCCAAAAAGAGGTAATCTAAAATAGCCAAAGCATCGGTACTGTCGACCTGGCCATTTGAATCGAAATCCCCTCGAATAAAAACGACCTTCTGATCTTCAATAAGATTCCCCCTGACGATCACACTCGATGGCGTACCGACCAATTTATCTTTATCGCGAAGCCATGGCTTCACTTCTCCCTCACTTAAGGCGAGGCCATCCTGATCGTGGTCACTCACATGAAAAATCTGATCCCTCGAACCATCGAGAACAATCAAGGAACCATCGGTCATAACGGTGAGATCGTTCGTGTCTTTTAATCCGAATGGTGCGGAGCTATCGATAAAGATCTGAACTTCAATCTCTCCCTTGGCCTGATGATCTCCATCGAGATCTTTAAGCTTTAATATTAATCCACTATCCTCGTCGGTGACGTACAGATATCCGTTCGAATCGATCGTCAAGCCCTCGGGATCAGCTAAGAGTTTCTCACCTTCGCTCGAATAAAATAGAGTGATCTCTTCAGTACTTGAATAATCTCCACTCTGATCGAGATCCACAAGCCGGTAGACCGCTCCCCGAGAAGCATCCGTTACGTACAAGGCGCCATCCGGACCTAGAGCCATCGCCTCTGGATCGGTAAGTTGGGCGGTAGATTCAGGAAAAGTATTGGAGTCGTAGAGAACACGAAACTCATCGTCGCCGAGAGCTTGACCATCGCCATTCTCATCTTTAAGAGCCAGAATGAGGGCTTGGCTTCCTCCATCGTCGGCGATAAGAATTTCTGCGTCACCCCGTCGAACCAATGAATTGGGTGTGTTGAGGTTCGGCCCCACGGAACTATCGTCGTAAAACACATTCCACTCCCCCACCCCGTTAGCGGAACCATCGCCATCGCGATCCTGAAGTAGTAGAAGAGAATCTAACGTCCCGCCGTCTAAAACTAAGACGCTCTCTCCATAAGCCAACAACGCACTTGGGGTAGAGAGATCAGGTCCCTCCGAACTGTCGTCGTAAAAAACAAAAAATTCTCCTTCACGATCAGCTTCAATGGTTCCTGAAGCATCTTCATCAATCAAATGAATCACTCGATCTCGAGATGAATCTGAAACGATCATGGAAAATTTATCATCAGCCCCCAATGAAAGCTGAAAACAGAGAAAAGAGAGACCGAATTGAAAAAACAAACCGGCCCCTACAGAAAAATAGGTCTTCGGACTCGAAGACTTAGAAAATCGGATATGGGTCATATTGCACTCCTCTAAATGACCATGAAAATGAATTCTCGCGGTCGACTGAAGCCACCCGCTTCAAGCCTCCCTCTCCACGAGACAATGGCCCTATTGGCAAACGAGAAGCCAATTCAGAATTCCGGCTTAAAAAAAACTCTCCGAACTCTGCAAGTGCGTGTTTCCCTTCAAGCAATGAAAAATAAAATTTAGAGACCTCCTCCCCCCGCTGAATTTTCCGATCAAAAGTGTCCGCTTAAATCCGGACGATCTTAAGCGAACTTTACATTCGGCTTCACTTCGGGGATGATCTTTAGCCAATTCGATTCCTATCCAAATTTTAATACTCAGTTCTACAATCCACGAAAAGGCCGATGGCTAAAAAGCTCAGACTTCACAAATTCATTGCTAACTGTGGCTACACCTCGAGGCGAAGAGCCGAACTCCTTATTCAAGCGGGTCGCGTCCAGGTTAACGGAAAAATAGTTGATACCTTGGGAACCTCCGTCTTTCCTGACCAGGATGAAGTTTCCATCAACGGAGACATCATCTCCCTGCCAGAACCCCTCACTGCAATTTTTAACAAGCCAAAAAATACGATCACTTCGACCCATGACACTCACGACCGATTGACGGTGATGGATTTACTCCCAAAACGCTTCACTGAAGAAGGCATCTTCCCCGTGGGGCGTCTCGACCTCAATACTGAAGGCCTGCTCCTACTCACCAATGACGGTGACCTCAGCCATAAAATCGCGCATCCCAGTCACGAAGTCGAAAAAGAATACGTAGCCTTAGTCAGCGGGATCCCGAGCCCCGATAAATTAAATCAATTCGAAAAGGGAATCGTGATCGAAGGAAGAAAAACCGCCCCGGCTAAGGTGATCCAATCCGCCAAGAAAAAGAAATCGGCGGAAGTCACCGTCGTCATTTCGGAGGGACGTAAACGGCAGGTGAGAAGAATGTTTGAAGCCTTGGGTCACCCCGTTTTAGAACTCCGCCGTACTCGAGTCGGAGGTTTACGCTTAGAAAATTTAAATCTGGGAGAGTGGCGGCAATTAAAAGATGAAGAAATCAGTTTGTTGTTTCGTAAAGGGGAGCATTTGTAGGAAGCGAATGAACGTTCAACATCGAACAATTTGCATTCACAACAAAACTATAAATTTCGAAGCGTTGATCAGAAGAATAATACTCAATATTCATTTAGTAAGCCCGGAGCGTAAGCGACGGGGCCGGTTGGGATCAAGTGTTCGCTTATTTGTGGCTTGAAGCAATACAGCTTTTTCTTCCCTTTCACAATTTCCATTGTGAACTTCAGTACGAAGAGGTTTTCCCGTCGCTCACGCTCCGGGCTTACTAAATGGGTTATTTCAATCGCGCTTTGGTCATCGGACCCTTTGCTTTTTTAACACCACCTTAAAAGTCAAAGCGTTGAGCGTTGACCAAAAAAAACACGTGAACCTCTCTTCAGAGATTCACGTGTTTTTAAATTAAATCTGACTTCAGAAATTAACCGGTGATCTTCTTAATCTCGGCGTCGACTTTTTCTTCAAACTCAGTCGCGCCCTTAGCGAGATCTTTCATACGCTCTAATGCTTTAAGTTGTTCATCTTTTGGCTTATCAGCATTATCTTCGAGTGTATTCTTGATCTCTTGATCGAATTTTGATTTCAAATCTTCGATAGCTTTAGTAACGGCTTCTTTTTCATCGGGCCAGTTTTTGAAGTTGGATTCATTTTTACTTAAAAAGTTCGTGAGAACATTCAAAGCTTTCGCGTATTGCTCATCCCTAAAGTTCTGTTTCGCATCGGTCAAAGCAGTCGTTTTATCACCCGCGAAATCTTTATAGGTGTCCGAATCCTTAGAGACCTCTTGCGGTCTTCCTCCATTACCCTTTGCAGTGGCGTCGCCAGCTCCTTCAAGGATATCCCCTTCTAAATTATTTTCGGGAAGATTGGACTTCGCCAATTCCTTGTTGGATTTATCGGCTTCGTCGGCTTGCTTGCTGGCATTGAGGATCATAAAGACCATGACGACGAGAAGCACGATCACACCGATTCCACTTCCGATGTAAAGCCAGGCCATCTCTTTAGAAACTTTTCGTCGACCGCCGGCAGCCGGTCGTCGTCGACCTGAGTCTTCATCTTGAGCTTGCCGGGCTCGGCCTCTTCCTCGACCGCGTCCCCGAGCTTGAGGACCACCTCGTCCTCGTGATTTCTTAACTGATTTTCCCGCACCGGGGCGAGCACCATTTCGTTTCGCGACCGCCGCCTTAATTTGGGAAACTTGAGCTTGGGATAGCATATTCGCTTTCACGAATACGGATCCAATTCGAGGGCGAGTTTTACCTTCATTTTCAACTTTTTGAGCGAAGGCTAAACACTTTTTAGCTTGTTCTTGAGTGACCATGCCCGCTTGAATGGCGATTTGGCAGAACTGAATATCGTCTTGCTTACTCATAGAAGTTCTTCTTTTTTGCGCGTAACTGAATCCTCAAATCACTCCCCTTTTTACACAACTTTTATACACAGATTTATACTCAATCTGTCATCGATCTTCCCTACGACCCTATATAGAGACTGTTCTTCTCGATTTATTCTTATCGAGGAGCTCAACTCTCAAGACCCTGGTCGGTGAAGATAGTGAAGCAATTATTGCAGTGCTGGGAAGGCTTCGCCGGAGTGGTTTATTACTAATCCACAATTGGACTTAGGCATCTCTCATTCAAGCCTTGAATCCACTCTCAAATCGAGGGATTTAGAGAGAACTTCAAGGCTGAACCCAAAAGATGAATCTGAGCCTGAGTCACAATAGAAACTACGATGGTAGAGGTGAGCCCCAACTCTGTCAAGGGTAGCCATTTGGGTTCCATCAAAGCTTTTTCAATTGATTTGAAGAGATCCCTAAACTCCACTTGGCTATCTGCTTTCTCAGCGAGTAAAATCGGGCCCCGATTTGGGATTTCCCGCTTCAGGAGATTCTGAAAATCCTCTATAAATCTAAGTTAATTCTAATCTTGCATTCAAGCCCAGAACGTTAGCTCGAGCTCCTATACATTTATGACTCCCACGGATAGTCGAAATATTCACAATGTGATCCTGGGCACTGCCGGCCATATCGATCACGGTAAAACCGCCCTCCTCCACCGCTTATCAGGAATCGATGCTGATCGACTTCCCGAAGAAAAGGAGCGCGGGATGACGATCGACTTAGGCTTCGCTCCCTACCAGATCCAAGACGGCCCTCAGGTCGGCTTTATCGATGTACCGGGTCACGAGCGTTTTATTAAGAACATGGTAGCGGGAGCTACGGGAATCGACCTCGTCCTGCTCGTGATCGCCGCTGACGATGGGGTCATGCCTCAAACCCGAGAGCACTTAGAAATCATGAGGTTTCTCGGCTTAGAGCACGGCTTGATCGTCCTCACGAAAATCGATCTCGTCGAAGAAGAACTTCGCGAATTGGCGATGGAAGACGCCAAAGAAGCCGTTCAGGGCACGTTTTTAGAGTCGGCTCCCATCCTCCCCGTTTCCTCGATTACGGGAGAAGGCTTCGACGAACTCACCGAAGTCCTTCACAAAGCGATCTTCAATGTGAAGCCGAAAAGCACCGAAGGACTTTTTCGTTTACCGATTCAGCGTATCTTTAGCTCGAAAGGTTTTGGAACTGTACTGACAGGAGTCCCCTTGACGGGACAGGTTTCCATCGGAGAGACACTCGAGGTTTTACCACTCGGGAAACAGGGCCGGGTGAGGGGTGTTCAAGCCTACTCCGGTACAGCTGAAAAAGCACAAGCGGGTCAGTCGAGTGCGATCAACATTTCAGACATCGATTACAAAGAAGTCTCGCGTGGAATGGTTTTAGCCACTCCAGGATTCTTTGAGAGCACCGATATCTTAGAAGTACGATTCGAATACCTTAAAAGCGCTTCCAAACCGTTGCGCCACCTCAGCGCGATTCGCTTTCACTGCGGAACCTCTGAAGTACTTGGAAAAATCTGTCTTTTAGAAAATAAGCAATTGGAACCCGGGGATTCGACATGGGCCCAATTGCGCCTTGAAGACCCCGTGGTCGTGGCTCCCGGAGATAAATACGTTTTGAGGCTCCACTCCCCCATGGTCACCATCGGCGGTGGAGAAATTTTAGATCGCTCCCGTTGGCGACTCAAACAAGGTCGTCAGTTTGTACTCGAAAACTTACAAGCCAAACAAGAAGCCCTTGGCTCACCCAGTCGAAGGATCTTAGGAGGCTTACAAGAACTCGGCTTCGAGTCATTCCTAAGAAAAGAAATTCCTCAGATTGTCGGCCTCCCTCCCGATACCACGGAGGAAGTCATCGAAATACTCCTTCAAGAAGGTTCGCTAAGAGAAGCAAGTCGTCCCGGCTACTTGACGGTGAGCCACAATTTCTCTGAGGGGCTACAAAAGCTCCGAACTCAAGCTCAAGCTTACTTCAACGACCATCCTAAGAGATTGTTGATGCCTAAAACTCAAGTTCGAGCTTCCCTCAAGGGGCAAGACCTCTTCTTTAACGATCTCTTAGAGGAGTTGATTCAAAAAGAAGAAGCTGAAATTATTCGCGGTGAGTTCGTGAAATGGAATTTCCACAAGCCGAAGCTCAGTGAGAAAGAGCTCGACTTCAGAGGGAAGCTTTTCGATGCGATGAAAAACTCTCCCTTCACTCCACCCAAATTGGAGGAAGTGGCAGAAGAAGAGAGTTTTGATATCTCTCGAGCTGAAGGCATCTGCCAATTACTTCTCGAAGAGGGCGATCTGATTCGTGTGGCTGAAGGCATTTATTTTCACCGGGAAGCCCTCGATGAGGGCCGCGAGCGAATTCGTAAGCTCCTCGAAGAAAAAGGGGAAATGACCGCGAGTGAGGCCAAGACCTTACTGGAATCATCACGGCGCTACATGATTCCCTTGCTCGAGTTTTACGACCAAGAAGGATTCACCATCCGAAGGGGAGATGTACGAGAACTCAGGAAGACGAAGTAAGCTCTCGGCGCTCGTTTTTCTTAGCCAAACGTAAACTCATCCATCCGAGAAGAGGACCCGGAGTTAAACATAAGAACATCCATTCCGGGCTATAGGCTTCAGCGATCCAACCCACCAAAGCGATACTCGGAACGGTAATTAAAAATCCGACGCAAGTGACGATGGTTAAGGCCGACCCTACGAAATCAGGAGGGGCCGTCTTCGCATTCAAGGCGGAGAACTGGGGAGAGTCCCCGACCACAACGATTCCCCAAAGAATCAATATGCCCAAAAACAAAGTGGGAGAACCAACGTTCAATAACCAGGGTGACAAGCCACAAAAGAGGGCGCTCGCCGCTAATTGGATCGAGGCAACGGGAGCACTTCCAATCCGTTTTGAAAGATAACCTCCCACGATACAACTCAATCCGCCTAAGCCAATCACGAGGCTCGTCCAAACCGAGGCATTCCATTTCACATCGGGGTGTTGGCTCTGATAATAAGCGAGGGCCGTAGGAACGAAGGTCCAAAAGGCATAGAGCTCCCACATGTGCCCGAAGTAGCCAAAGGCCGAAGAACGAAAAAGCTTTGAGCTGAAGATCACTTTGAGTGCTCGTGGATCAAACCGAACCCCGCTTTTTAAATACGGCCCCTCCGGCACTAAGGTTAATAATAAAGTGCCCCCACTCAAGGCCAACACACTTAGGATGATCAATACGGTTTGCCAAGACCAATCTTGACCGATCCCTCGCAACATAAACGAAAAACTCTTTCCAAAGACTAAAGCCCCAACCAAGTAACCGAGGGCCGCACCCAATCCAGTTCGATACCAACTGGCAGCGATCTTCATCCCAACGGGATAAACACCCGCCAAACTCGCACCGGTGATAAATCTTAAAATGAGAAGAGTCGTAAGGTTTTCGGCAAGGAATACGATCGCCAAGTTGGCAGCGGCTCCTAAGAGCGAAGACATGAAGAAAACTCGGCTAGGCTTGAACCGGTCCGACAGATTGAGAAAAGCAAAACAAAGCGTCCCAACCATAAATCCGATCTGTACCGCCGAAGTGAGTGAACTGATCGACTCCGCCGGGAACTTGAGGTCCTCACCGAGCGCATGGATGACCGCATTCCCCGCAAACCACAAGGATCCTCCTGCAAACTGAGAAAACACCAAGACGGGCAGGATGCGGAAAGGTGTTTTTTCAGGTGTTAGAGTGGCGGAGGTGGAATGCATAGAAGAATAAAACTAAAAATTCCCTTAGTAAGCCCGGAGCGTCAGCGACGGGAACGTTCAAAATTCAACAACAGTGATACCCAGCCGTCGATACGCCTCATATATATCCCGCCAGGGAAGCCCGAAGCTTTAGCGAGGGATCATCCTAATCAGCCTTCCGACCTCATTTATTTGGATCACCTCCTCAGAACCACGTATTTGACTCGATACGGCTCGAAGATCGAGCCGACCACTAGCTGAGCGAGGATAAAAGAATCCTTTAGCAAGCTTAAGGCCGCCATAAATAATAAAACTTAACGTCGTGAGTCGAATTTAAGTCGAGGCTCAAATTCAGCCCCACCTTTGCGGGCGGAACATCGGAATTCAAACCGATCGCACCGGCAACTCCTCGACCCTGCGTGTAAGTCACGATCGATGGCTGACTCACCCCGGCGAGCTCCCCGGCCCGTTGAACCACATCTTTTAGATAGCCAACCTTATCGATCAAACCGTTCTCTTTAGCTAAGTTTGCTGGAAAGACTTTACCATCCGCCAAAGCCTTCACCTGATCTCGATTCAGCTGATCTCGTCCCTTGTCGACGACATCTAAAAATCGCTCGTACATCGAATCGACGATCGTCTTGAGCACTTTTTGGTGCTCTTCGTTGATGGGCTTGTACGGCGAGCCTAAATCCTTGAATGCGCCCGAGTGAACCGAGTTCATTTCAACCCCCACCTTTTTCATCAAACCTGAAAAGTTAACAGATTGTAATATGACTCCGATACTTCCCACGATCGAAGTGGGATTGGCGTAAATTTCATCACAAACAGAGGCGATATAGTACCCTCCCGATGCTCCGATCTCTCGGATCGATGCCAACAGAGGAATGTTCCTCTCTTTAAATTCTTCAAGCATATGGTAAATCAAATCACAGGCGGTGACTTCGCCCCCAGGACTCGAAATAAGGAGAACAACTGCGCTGATTTCAGGATCACTCTGAATCACTTCTAAGCGTGATTCCACTTCCTTGACCGTATTACTTTGTCGAGAAAGCAATCCGCCCGAAGCATCTCCCGAGATTGACCCTCGAATCTCTAAAATCGCAACCTTCCCTTCATCTCCTTCTCGAAGAACGTGCTCTTCAAGAGGAGTCGGCTTGAACAGATCTCCAACCGGGATGACGACACAACCCGTATCTATTGCCAAAAGAAATCCCAGCAAACTGACGTAGAGCCAAATTTTGAGGGGGTATTTAAAAGTTATTGAAGCTTGCCGTTTCATTTCATTCCTTCCATCATCACTTCTCAGTTGAATTCCACACTGAGCTTGGCCAATTTTGATTTTGAATTCCCGCTTTAAACCGCCGAAGGTCTTCTTCAGCGTTCAGGTTTAAAAAGCTCCAATCTGAAAGCTCCGCTTCCGGAATCTCAACGGTTTGAACTCCCGGCCAGGATGCGATCTGGCGCACACTGGTGTCCTCACCTCTCCGAAGAGCTTCTTCAGTTTGCTCTAAAAGCTCAGCGGAATAAAACGCGTGGAGAGGCTCAACTCGATTTCGCACAAGAGGAAGCGCTCCCCTTCTATTTTTGGATTCCAACCAAAGTTTCGAGACGATATCGAACTCGAGATAGGGAGAGTCAACAGGGATGACAAAAACCGGTTGAGCTTGCCCATTCGATTTTAAAAACTTAAAGATTTGCCTCAATCCTTCCAATGGACCGCGGCCATCATCTTGGTCGACGAGCCATTCCAAGCAGAGCTGCGATGTCTTTAAAGTTGAATTTAAAGAGGAATCACTCACGATCGCTTGATACGGACTCAGTTGATCCGCTCGTAGCGAGATGATGAGTTCGGAAAAAACGGAACTCAAGCCTCGAACGAGTCGTAAAAACAGGGGCTCTCCCCCAACTTCGAGAAGTCCTTTATCGCTTCCCATGCGCAGTCCTTGTCCCCCTGCGAGAATGGCCGCGACTGGCCAACCACGGGGAAGTTCGGGTTCAAGAGTCATGGATCCACCACGCGGGAAAACTCTGCCCGGCTTGGGCTACCGATTGGTCGGCGGGAAGACGAATCACAGCGTTCGCTAATGCCATCGAAGCTAAGAAACCCGAATCTTGGTCACCCGCTCCGGTAAAGATGAATCCCCCTCCGTCTTCGATCTTCGCCGGCTCTACCAAACCTCGAAGCATAAACACTCGTCCGCCTTTATAGGTGTAGTCTTCAGTAAAACGCACACTGAAAGGAGGAGGTACGAAGGGCGCCACGCCTAACATCTTTCGAAGCATCGGTCGAACGAAGTGAATGAAACTGACAATCGCAGCTGCCGGATTCCCCGGCATTCCCATGAAGGGAACATTTTGAAGAAGGCCAAAGGCTTGCGGTTTACCGGGCCTCATGTCCGTCTTATAAACGTTACCCGGATTTCCATCTTGAGTGATCACTCGATGAACGTGATCAAAATCTCCCGCGCTCACTCCTCCAGTAGAGAGAAGAAGGTCGGCGCCCTGTTCAATCGAAAGACGAATTTCTTCACGCAGGGCTTCAGGGGTGTCATCGATGATGCCTCGTACATCCGCAATCCCGCCGGCTTGGGTCACGAAGGCTGCCAAGCAATAAGCATTCGAATTTCGAATTTGGCCCTGCCCTGGTTCACAATCCGGCTCGACGAGTTCTTTACCCGGTGAAAGTATCGCCACGCGTGGTCGACGTGAAACTTCGAGCTTGGTTTCTCCTACAGTCGCCGCGACGGCGACTTGCGGCCCTCCTAATATATAGCCCTCTTGAAGAACGACCAATCCTGGTCGCATGTCACCACCCCGAGGCCGAATGTTTTTTCCTTGGGGAAGACTCTGGTTAAAAATCACTTCCGTATCCGTGAAGCGAGTGAGTTCATGCGGAACAACCAAGTCAGCCCCCTGAGGTACTGGTGCTCCCGTCATAATCCTTGCCGCTTGCCCTTCTGCAATCTCGAGCTCACGCGAATCTCCGGCGGGAATCGTCGTCGAAACTTTAAGGACGATGGGATTGTCATCGGAAGCGGCTTCGATATCTTGCGCCCGAATGGCGTAGCCATCCATAGCGGAAGCATCGAAGGGAGGGATCGTATCCATACAGACGACCGACTGACGCAAAACTCTTCCCTGCGCCGCTCGTAAAGAGACTCGCTCTTTAGGTAAATTTTCGATGTGCTCGAGTATCTCATCTCGAACTTCTTCGTAAGAACGAAGTGATTGACCCAATTCTTTAGACATCAATGAAGTTCCTTCGATTTCATCTTCAGTTAGTTTTCTTCAGAGTGATTTTCAGTGGGTGTATCGGGGCTGGCAACGGAATCGACCACCCACTTCAAGTAGCTGGGATTGCCCCCGACCGTTGGAAGTTGGAGTACTTCAGGAACGGTATACGGATGAAGCTCGATCAACCGAGCCTGGCATCGTTCCACCCCGCGAGTCGTTGTCTTGATAATGAGTAAGACCTCTTCGTCTTCACAGACTTTTCCTTCCCAGTGATAAGTACTCAGAACTCCGTTGACCTGATTGATACATGCGACCAATTTTTCTTCAACCAAAGTTTTTACCAAGCTGGGAACGGCATCTTTGGGAGCTGTGGAGAGCAAAACGGAAATTTCTTCTGAGGACATGACTGAATATCTCTTTAGGCCTGTGAAAGGGTTGAGATCCCCGTTGAGTACGGGGGATCTCAGACCGCTCATGCTGAGTTCTATCTTATTTTCCTAAAAATCGTTAAAGATTCTACTCAGGATAGCGGAGGAGGGCTTCGATAACCTGAAAAATAGTGGAGGTGGAGTTACAATACCCTAGAAGGTCCAAAGGCGCCTAGCTTGATAGGCCAATTTCTCCCCCAGTGAGTTCATTTCGTCTTTTCCTAACCACCAGAAAGGAATCTCGGTGGAAACACCACAAAGAGATCCAACTCCAATCGAGAACGCATCAAAAGGCACAACCTTGAGCCGTAACTTGAGCCGTAATTTGAGACTGGCCTTGGGAGTTCTCTTCTGGTGCGCTCTTCTCAGTCTCAGTTACTATTTCTTGGAGCATCAAGACGAGAAAAAAAACCTCTCAAACCTCAAACCCGTCGCCTCATGGTACCTGAATCAGAAAACTCGCGTACGGGTTCAATTTCCCCATGCCGTTCCATTGACGGTTGGAGATCCCGTGGTCTTTGGTGCTTCCAAAGACGAGTTTAAATTGATCGGGGAAGTCGAAGAACTTTATTTCAGAGGTACGCTTCTCCCCAAAAGTAACGCCCTCGCCTCTTCAGCCACCCTGAGTCTCCTGACCGATGGCTCTAAGGGAATCAATGAAGGCAGTTCAGTCACTCTCGTTCGAATCCCCCAAAACGCTTCTTGGATTATAAAAACCTTGATCCCCGAAGAGAAGGCCACGAAAGTTTGGAACAAGTGGAACGACACTCTTCTTTTACACCGAGAAAAAATATTCAAAGCCATCCATCCCGTAACGCAAAAGGTCTTAGCCGACCTTCAGGAAATCGTCATTCAGGATCTTCCGCGGGTCCTTCAAGAGCGTGAAGCATCGATTCGCAATATCGGAAAAAGATTTCAACGCGACATCTTAGAAAAAGAATTCAAACCCATTCTAGAACGGGACCTTTGGCCCCAACTCTCACGCCGAGCCCGTCCAACGATCGATGCCTTGGGAAGAGAAATTTTGAGGCAAGCCCCCCTTTGGACCTTCACCTGGAAATATATCTACCAGAAACTGCCTTTCACTCAGGAAAACTTAGTCGGCCAAGAATGGGAACGGTTTGTAACCTCCCAAGTTCAACCTTTGATCAAAGAACGCTTGGGAGATCTCTTTAAAATTGTTCAAGATGTCATCGACGAAACAAAGAACAATCCAAGAGTAGCTGCTGCCTTTGAAAGAGCGCTAGGGAAAGTCCTCAACGACGCCGAACTTCAACATGAGATTCGATTAGCCTTCCAAAAACTCATCCTCGACAATTCACGCTTCCACCGAAGCATCCTAAAGAATTGGCGTTCTCCGGAAGCGGAACAGGCCATCGACGAATTAGGAAAGTTCATGGGACCTCTCATCGCTTCGATCGGGGAAGAAGTCTTGGGATCTCGCGGCGGAGGGATCACTCCGGAGTTCGCGCGAATTCTCAGAACTCAATTACTACAAAAAGACCGTCAATGGATTTGGATTGAACCCGGTCTTCCCACTGAAGCTCCCCTGACGCCGAAGTCTCGATTGAAAGCGGAGATCTCTCGAGATGGTTGAATCCGATCGGCCCCAAGAGACCTCGGCCACCCCTCCACCTGAAATTGAGCTACAAAATCTCTCCGTTAAAGTTCCCAGCAAAACTTTACTCAGCGGGGTGAACCTCAAATTTCCTGCGGGGAAGATCAGTTTAATCGTGGGGCCCAGCGGTGCGGGAAAAAGTGTGTTTCTCAACCTCATCGCCGGCTTGAGCCGAAATACGATTTCGGATGGAGTCACCACAGAAGGACAACTTCTGATTGACGGCGAAGATGTTCTCAAGGAAGAATCGACGGCCCGAGTCGGTCTGGTCTTTCAACAGTACGCACTCTTTGATGAGCTCACGGTAATAAACAATGTTCAGTTCGGATTGGACCACGCTAAAGAGAAGAATTCGAATCCAGATTTCAATCGAGCTGATTCTTTCCTCAAGGCATTAGATATTCCCGAGGAAACTCCCGTTCACCGCCTGAGCGGAGGTCAAAAACAACGCTTAGCCTTAGCCAGAACCTTAGCCTCCAATCCGGAAATCATCGTTTACGATGAACCCACCTCCGGCCTCGACCCACTGAACGCAAAAAACGTCGCTCAAATGATTGAGTCTTCCCACCGCGAGCACGGGAAGACCACCTTGATCGTCAGTCACGATTACGAATCTTTAAAATCGGTTTGTGATGCTGTCTTCCTTTTGGATCCCGCCCAGCAGATCCTTCGAGAACTCAACCCCGAAGAGTTTCGCTCTCTTCCCCAACAGCTTGAGGAATTAGGCCAATTAACTCAAAAAGCCGAGCTGACTCTCCAGAAGAAAAAGCTTCTCTCTTTCACTGAAAACGTTGGTAACTTTTTCGAAGGAACGACTCGCGGTATTGAATCCGCGTTTAAAGCCCTCGTGGCTCTTCTTCCTCTTTGGAATAATTTTAAATGGGGTATCCACTACTTTAAACATTACCTGTTTCTTCTCCTCTCCCCATCTGCCACCGTCTATTTTTTAGCGGCCGGGGTGATCGCAGGATTAGTGTCGACTCATTTCACTTTTAAATTCTTGCCTTTTAAAGCTTATACCGAACCCTTGATCACCGAAGAGCTTCTCCATGGCTTAGGTTTTTCTCTTTACCGCATCGTTGTTCCGGTTCTCATCACCATTTTATTTGCGGCTCGATCAGGTGCTGCATTAGCCGCGGACGTGGGTTCGAGAAAGTACTCAAGACAGCTCGATGCCCTCACCACACTAGAAGCTTCACCTCAGAGGTATCTGCTAACCAACATGATCTGGGCAACCCTCATCGCGATTCCTATTCTAGTCTTACTCGCCTTCGGGTCCGCTAAGCTGACGAGCCTTCTCGTCTTCACCTACAATTACCCTCAACACTCCCCCTTGTACTGGGACCTCCACTTTAAGCGCAATTTAGTCGTACCCGACCAGTGGTGGTACGACCAAACCCCATGGCTGATCGCCAAGGTCTTAGTGTGCGGATTTGGTACAGCCGTCATCGCCTACTTTCAGGGAATTCGCGAAAAACTATCTGCGATATCAGTCAGTCGCTCGATTACGCTCACGATCATTTGGGCGACCTTGTGGGTATTGATCATGCATTTCACATTCGCTTTTATCGAATTCGAAGTTCCCGAAGTAAAGAAAACTTCTTGATGAAATCCCTGAGGGTTGCGTATCTTGATGGCGATTATAGATTCGTTTCTACCGCTTCAGTTAAACTCGTTCTTTCATCTAAGATTTAGAAGATTTAATGGAGCTTCTCGATGCCAACAAACCCCGACTGCCGTCGCGCTCTTCACTCAAAGCGATTCCATTGGTCTTATTTAATCCCAATGATTCTGGTTGGCTGCTTCACCCTGACAGCTGTCTTTGCAGTGATCCTTCCTCCGATCGTGATCACAAATTCGATCCCTGGAGCCGAAGCATTAAAAGATTTATTGACCAGCTCTGAAAACACCGTCTCCTTGAAAGAGGTATCGGGTGAACTTCCTCTTTGGAGAGTCTGCGGGAGTGAAACCCCTCCCCACCAAGTACCCGACAATTCAGAAAGCTTCGATTTTCATTTCGATTTTGCTCTCCCTCCCATCCCCAGTTCGGTCGATGGCCTCACTCAGCAAGAAAAGGGACTGGGTCGTGTCTTCAGGATGAGTTATCGCTTGAGTCGTGAAATTGGAACGACGGATTTTCAGATCACCCACCGGGATCAAAGCTACGCTTCCATCGAAACGACCAGCATTCAACCCGTCATGGCGACCGAGCACTCCTTGACGGCTCTTATTCAAGCCTTGAAAAATCCTGCCTTTTTCGAAAAGTTAAAACAGACCCTGTCGACGTCCGAAGCCGAGTCCACCTTGGTCGAAGTGACGGTTTATTCCTTTGAAAGCTTAGGCATCAGCTCTCCCATTCCGGAACTCGACCATCAACTAAATTTGATTTGGCAAAATGCTGGCGATGTCGATGGGATCTCCCAAGAGACCTGGAAAGTTCAACTGAACTTAGATGGAACTCCAGCGGCAGTTTCGACGTGGAAGGACTGAGGCAGTGCTTTTTAAGTTGAATCAAGCTCCTTTGGAGCTCGTTTCAACCGTTACGGCAAATACAAGATTTGCCTTCACTCCGCTAAGCGCAGGCTCTTTGAGCCTACACTCGCGGCCGAGTTGATCCCAACTCGGCACTCAGTTCCTGTCAATCAGGAACTAAGTCTTTTTAAGTTGAATCAAGCTACTTCGGAGCTCGATTCAACCGTTACGGCAAATCCAAGATTTGCCTTCACTCCGCCAAGCGCAGGCTCTTCGAGCCTACACTTGCGGCCGAGTTGATCCCAACTCGGCTCAGTTCCTGTTAAACAAGTAAAAAGCTCTGGGGCTTCTTTAGGCAAAGAGAAAGGTTTCATCGGGGGGAAAAATGACGCGCAAACCAAAAGGGGCTCACCCACTGAATCAGGTTCGGAAATCCATCCTTCAGGCTGATCCCGTCGGGGCCCGCCACGCCTTAACCGCATATTGGTCGAAGCCCGAGGCTCAAGACTTGCCTCGACTCCTCGAAGTATTGAGGGCCTCTTTAGATTTGGCAGCGATTTTAGATTGGCAACCCGAAGCCCGGGAGTGGTTAGCGCAAACGGAATCTTTATTTAAATCGCAATCGACTTCCTCAAATCTGAAATTACAGCTCGAAGCCCTCAAGGCCCGATTTCAGTTTTCCTGTTTTGACCTTGAAGCCGGCCAGAAATTCTTCAAACGAAATCATCGAAAATTAAAAACGTTCACTTCCAGACCTCCCTGGCTCACCCATTTTCAACTTGCGGTTTTAGTCAGCGATTCCCAAATCGAGCAGGCCAAAGTTCACCTTCGTCAACATCCCTTGAGTTTCGAATCCAGTTCCTACGATCGAGCGACAAGGCTGCTCTTGATCGGAAGCCTCCAAGAAACCGAAGGAAGGTGGGAACTCACCGAAAAAACTTATCGGAAAGCGTTAAATAAGTTTTCCAAGATTCGATCTCCGGAAGCGACATACCAAAAAGCCATCTGCCGGCTTCAAATCGCTCACACGCTCACCCATCGTGGAAAGTCCGATCTCGCATTAGACCAACTGTCATTGGCGCACCGAGCAGCTACAAAACTTTGGTGGTCTCGCCTCAAAAGGATGGTCGATCGAGCGAGAATCGTGGTGCTGAGGCAGGAAGGCCTCAATTTGTTCGAAAACTCTGCGGAGGTACTAAAAGAGTCGACTCCCGATTCACCCTGGGTGGAAGCCCTCCATCTCCTCAATGCGGCCTGGTTTGCCGGCCAGGGTCTTAAACTGACTCTCGCGAAAAAGCTACTCCGACACGCGCAGAAGCTTCTTCAGGGAAACCGAACTCCGTTTCAAGTCCGAGCATTAAAATCTTTGGTTGAAGCCCAGCTATCGCTTCCAAGGTCTGATAATCCATCAAAACTCACTTCGAAGCTTCAATCGACCCAAAAACATCTACGACAAGCTCAGAACATTCTCAGAAGGCATCGAGGAGGTCCCAAAGACCTTCAAATCATGCTCAAGCTGGGCTGGGCTCACTTCGCCCTCTATTCAGGGGATATCGTCAAGAGCTTCGACCTCGCTACAAAATGCCTCAAAACAACTCAAAGTTATCGATTAGAGTCTTTAGAAGCAGAGTCTTTACTTTTACAGAGCACCAACCTCACCCGCTCTCGCAAGAGTTACCCTGAAATTTACCAGCAGATCTCAAGCCGCCTCCTAGCCATTAAAGACCACGAGATGTCTCTCAAGATTAACGCCAACCTTTATATTTACTGCTTTGAGGGCAAGAGCTTCGATGACCTTGAACTTCAGCACTTTCACATGAAGGTCATCAATGATTTGCAGAGTTCTATTCCTCTTTCTCGGTATGAAGAGATAAAGCGAGTCTATTTGGACGAACCCATGCTTTCTCGGATCCAGTTTTGACCTAAATCCGCCCTTAAATCTCTGTAGATAATGATCCGATCTGGATTTGCTGCTATTGAGTTCTACAGCTCCACCCGAGACCATCCGATACATTCCATACGGCTAACCTAAAGTCTCTTCCCGGGGACCTAGTCTTAGCTGAGAAAAGGCGGCCCTTTTCATCCCTAGCCTCGATTCCCAGGAATGAGTGTCGACCTCCTAGTGATTGAAAAACAGGAAGCCTTCTCGAATACATTTAGATCCACCAGGGTCTAATTGTGCAATGGACTGATTGGATTTTTAAGGTGCTTTAAAAAGAAACTTCTTTAAAAGCTCCTTGAGAAAGCTTGATCCTCAATGGATCTGCGTTATCGTGCCCGTTCATCGTCCTATAAAGTTCGTATTTTGCGGCTTAAAGAGAAATCGATTCAAGCAAGAATCAAGGACGAATCAAGGAAGTGAAGACGCAACTCCTACTTACGGACAAGCAACTTTTTATCACCCAATGCAATGCTTAGCTCATTTACAGAACCGGTATTTGAACTATGGCATTCAAGTATCAGAGGTCTTAGAGGGAAATGAATTGGCCCTACATTACGATCGGTGCTGGCGTACTGGCTTTGGTTTTTGCCTGGATAAAAGCGCTCTGGATTAATTCACAAGATCCCGGTAATGAACGCATGCAAGAGATCGGGAAAGCCGTCCGTGAAGGAGCGATGGCTTTCTTAGCTCGCGAGTACAAAGTTCTCTCTATCTTCGTGCTCCTGGTAGCTGGATTGCTTTGGTGGGGAAACCGTGAAGATGGCAATGAGCTGATCGCAGCCTCATTTATTGTCGGTGCTCTCTGCTCATCCTTAGCTGGCTTCTTCGGCATGCGTGTCGCGACAGCATCCAACATTCGAACCACTCAAGCCGCTTACGATGGTGGTCTTCCCAAAGCCCTCAATGTAGCTTTCTCGGGTGGAGTCGTGATGGGCATGTCAGTTGTAGGACTGGGAGTACTCGGTTTGGGAGGACTCTACGTCATCTACTCACAGACCGGTAACCCGAGCCTTTCCGAACTCGTCACCCGCATCACGGGCTTCAGTATGGGTGCATCCAGTATCGCCCTCTTCGCTCGAGTTGGCGGAGGAATCTTTACTAAAGCAGCCGACGTCGGAGCTGACTTGGTAGGAAAGGTAGAAGCCGGAATTCCTGAAGACGATCCTCGTAACCCGGCTACTATAGCTGATAATGTGGGGGACAACGTAGGAGACGTCGCCGGCATGGGGGCCGATCTCTTTGAAAGTTACGTGGGTTCAGTCATCGCCAGTATGGTTTTGGCCTTATCTTTTTATACTGAAAATGAAAAATTTGTAATATTCCCTTTAGCCTTAGCCGGCACGGGAATTATCGTTTCGATCTTCGGCACTTTCCTGGTTCGCACGAGTGAAAAAGGAAATCCCCAAACCGCTCTTAATATGGGGACGTTTGGAGCAGGTGCCATCATGATCGTGGCGACGTACTTTTTGACTCAATACACCCTCCCGGCTTCTTACGATGAAGCCACCATCGCAGCCGCACAAGCCGCAGGAAAAGATTTAGGCCCCCTTCCCCTGAACGTGTTCTACGCAACCATAACGGGATTGGTGGCGGGAATCCTGGTCGGTCTTTTAACCGAGTACTATACAGCAGAGCGACGCCGCCCCACTCAAAAGATTGTTAAAGCTTCTGGTACGGGCGCCGCAACAAATATTATCAGTGGGCTCGGAGTCGGAATGCAGTCGACTGCCCTTCCAATCTTAGTGATCGGTGGAGGAATTTATCTTGCCTACGATTTTGCTGAACTCTACGGAATTGCAATCGCTGGTTTAGGAATGTTAGCAACGACTGGAATTCAGTTGGCGGTCGATGCCTATGGTCCCATCGCCGACAATGCTGGAGGTTGCGCAGAAATGGCCGGGCTTCCGAAGGAAGTTCGAGAACGAACAGATAAACTCGATGCCGTAGGTAACACGACCGCCGCCATCGGTAAAGGATTCGCCATTGGATCTGCAGCCTTAACCTCATTAGCCTTATTCAGCGCGTTCCAATCACAAGCAGGCATCGAGTCGATCGATGTCTCTCAGCCTAAGATTATGGTTGGATTGTTGGTCGGAGCCATGCTTCCCTTCTTGTTTTCTTCCTTTGCTATGGAAGCCGTCAGTAACGCCGCCTTCGAGATGATTGAAGAGGTGAGACGCCAATTCCGCGACATTCAAGGATTGAAAGAAGGAAAAGAAGGAGTGCGGGCTGATTACGCGCGTTGTGTCGATATTGCAACTCAAGCTGCGATCAAACAAATGGTTCTTCCCGGTCTCTTGGCAATCATAGTTCCTGTTTTCTTCGGACTTGTTCTTCAAGACAAATACATGTTGTCAGGTGTCTTGGCTGGAGTCACCGCTTCCGGAGTTCTCCTCGCGATCTTCATGTCGAACGCTGGAGGGGCCTGGGATAATGCCAAAAAATTTATTGAAGAAGGTCACGCTGGCGGTAAAAACTCTGAAGCCCACAAAGCTGCAGTAGTTGGAGACACCGTAGGTGATCCATTCAAAGATACCGCCGGTCCTTCGATCAACATCTTGATCAAATTGATCAGTGTGGTCAGCCTGGTGATCGCCCCTATCATTGCGAAGGGTGGTTAAGACTGAGTTATACTTTCGAGTTCAGCGGAAAAAAAGCCCGTGTGTTCTTTGAACACACGGGCTTTTTTAATGGTTAAGCTGCATTTAACTATTGGATCCCTCGCTAAAGCTTCGGGCTTGAAAGGTGGGTGGATTCAATTCTCATCGTTATGTGAATCAAACTGTGTGCCCTTGTACCTACAGAATGTGATTCGTTTAAAAACAATATATCATCTGTAGGGGCGTCCCTTGTGGGCGCCCTCCTCCTTAGCAAATGCGAAGAGTTTTTTTTAAAAGGTTCACGTTTGCTTGGGTAAAGGGCAGGGACAAGCCCTGCCCCTACAGGGAATAATCCCCCATTAAGCGCTGGCTTTAGGAGCGATGATATGCCCCCACCGCGAACCATCCTTCTTTTGGGCAAACGCGATGATTCCGCAGAGGACTAACATCCCAACATCACGCCAAATCGTCACCCACATCTTGGTGAATTTCTCAGCATCGGTGAGTTGAGAATCAGGTCCCCCAGTACAACCACAATCGATGGGAAGATCCCGAGCGAGGTTGATACTGATCAAGACGATAAATAGCACCAACAGTGCCGCGGTTGCGAGGTTGGCTCCTCGATATCCCTTGTTAAAGACCAAGGCGAGTCCAAGGATGAGTTCAATCCAAGGTAAGAAAATAGCTACAAGGTTGATCGTCCAACCTGGAGCCAGCTTGTAAGCAGCTACTTGAGAGGCAAAGAGCGGCGGATCTAAAATCTTAGTGTAGGCCGCGTAGATGAAAAACCCACCGAGTCCGATCTGAGCTAAGATTCTTAAGATCTGCAAGGGATGGCTGATGGGTTGAAAAGTCGAGGTGGATTCAGATTCAGAGGTCATGGGGCCTTACTCGGATTGAGCTCCTTTGGCAGTGGGGTATTCATTCTCAAGCCAACCGGGATAACCATCCTTCATCACCCGGACATTTTCAAATCCTGCTGCCTGAAACTTATTGGCAACTGTGTGGGAATCTTCGCAGGAACCGCCATTACAGTAAATGATAAGGGGTTCCTCTTGACCGTGTTCTTCAAGGAACTCGCTGAATTGCTGGTCGTACAAGGCTTCGTGAAGAGAGATATGAATCGCCCCTTCAACGTGCCCTTCTTTGAAGGCTTTGGTTCGTCTGACATCGATGAACCATACCCCGCCATCTTGATAATCTTTATAAGCTTCCTTTGCAAGGATCTCTTCGACTCCATGGTCGTGATCGTGATCATCATTAGACTCGGTGTCTTGCTGATTCGTCCCTTGGTTGGTAGTGACTTCAGTCTTCGTCTCTTGAACTTGAGTTTCGGGCTTAACGATCTCAGTTTTGTTTCCCTGAGGATGGGGCGGATCCTGGGTCTCAGCCTTGACCTCAGTGTTGACGACTGGATCCTCTTTCTTTGGAGTCTTTTTAACCGGGTTCACAAAATCATATTTTTTAGTCACAAATTTGATTTTGTTTTCTTTGTCAGGTCGAACGAGATGCCCGACAAGACCGATTCCCATAGCCAGTGCGACTAAAATAGTGAGTTCTATAAGGGTCTTCATTTTTTGATTTCTAAATGGGGTTAGCGTCCGTAGCCGAATTCGTCAGAATTTGGCTGGATACGTACTTTGGCCAAAATCTTACGAATTCGGCTACGAAGTAAAAAAAGAGAAGTCATTATATTATCAGTTCCCCCGAGATTGGAGATTCGCAATGAGATTTCCAAAATTCGAGCTCAGCTCAAATTCTCGATGGGAGCCTCCAAACTCCTTCCACCGGAAGCCTCGAACTTCAAATTCCGTCCAGTTTTAGGATGACGAAAGCTCATTCGGCTGGCGTGAAGGTACATTCGCCTCAGTTCGATCGCCTCCTTTAATTGCCGATTCCATTTGAAATCTCCGTAGCGCTCGTCCCCGGCGATCGGATGCCCACGGGAAGCACACTGCACTCGCAATTGGTGTGTTTTACCCGTGATGGGGCTCAAGCTCAGGAGGCTCAATCCGCCGTTATCAAAGGTTTTGAGGACTCGAAAGCGAGTTTCAGCATTGGGCCGCCCGCCCTTTTGAACGACGACTTTAACTTGCTTGCCTTGCTTTTGGCGAGTCAATCGGTCTGCCCAAATTCCCTCTTTAGAACGGGGAACTCCCCCGACTAAGGCGAGGTACTCCTTGCGGATTTCGTGCCTAAAAAAGAGTTCCTTGAGCTGCGCCCCCAACTCGAAATCCGTACACAACAGAATCAACCCACTCGTGTCCTGATCGAGGCGATGAAGAAGCTCCACCTCCTCGACTCCCCCATGCTCATTTTTAGAAATGAACACCTCTCTCTGTGAGTCGTAGGGAACCTGCAAAATCGCATTCTTCGCTTCTTTCGCCGGTGGATTCGGGTGAGAAAGCACTTTGGAAGGTTTATTGAGAACCCATAGCCCATCGTTATGAAACACCTCCTCGACCTTGAAATGCATCGAAAAGCTTCGTGCCATCAGGCTCAGTTGTTTTTTTGATTTCGAGGAAGATTTTGAAGGACGAGGCAAAGGAGGGTTCTCTTTCTAAACTTTTACAATTCATTAACTAGCCCGAAGTGCTAGCGAGGGAAGCACCCCTCGCTAGCGCTTCGGGCTAGTTAGGGCTGTATTTCTATTAAGTTGGAAACCATTTTGATCACTCGGATACTAAAAAGTGACGGCACACGGCGTGTGCCTACTACCTTCCAAACTTTAAATGTATGGTTCCAACCCCCGAAGGAGCATGATATCATTCTCTCCTTGGTTTCAACTACCTTCGACGGAATTTCCTTCCCACCCCAACATTTCATGAGTACTCCACCCAGTAAAACCGCCATTATCGATTACGAAGCCGGTAACTTAACCAGCGTACAACGAGCCGTTCAATTTTTGGGTGGCGATGGCAAGGTCACGCGAAATCCCGAGGAGATCCGCTCGAGTGATAGAGTGATCTTCCCCGGAGTGGGCGCCGCCGGATCATCGATGGAGAGTCTTAAAGAATTAGGCTTGGATATCGAACTGAAACACGCGGTTGAAAGCGGTAAACCGGTTTTAGGGATCTGTGTCGGCAGCCAAGTCATCTTAGATCATTCGGCCGAAGATGGTGGAGTGAAAGGACTCGGCTTCATCCCGGGGAACGTCGTTCGATTTGCTTTCCCTGAGGGAGTGAGTCGCAAAATCCCTCACATGGGCTGGAACCAAGTCACCTTCAAACAAGAAAACCTACACCCCGTTTTCGAGGGGATTGAATCGGGAACTGAGTTTTACTTCGTCCACAGCTACCATTGCCAACCTGAAGATCCCAGCACAGTCCAAGGGACCAGCGTTTACGGGGAAATTGAGTTCACCGCAGCCTTAGCGAAAGACAACTTAGTCGCCGTTCAATTTCACGCCGAAAAGAGCGGTCCCCCCGGGCTTCGAATCATCAAAAATTTCCTTGAGTGGAACCCCTCATAAAACGCAAGACATCTAAAATGTTATCTAAACGACTTATCATTTGCTTAGACGTCCGAGATCGGATGACCACAAAAGGGGTAAAGTTCAAGGGCAATGTCGATCTGGGTGATCCCGTCGAGATGGCGGAACGTTACTACCACGATGGCGTCGATGAACTCGTATTCTACGACATCACCGCTTCCGCTGAAGGACGGCCGATCGACATCGACATGGTTCGCGAAGTCGCCGAACGCATCTTCATTCCGTTTTCGGTCGGTGGAGGTATCCGCAATGTCGATGACATGAGAAGAGTGCTTCTTGCGGGCGCCGAAAAAGTGAGCGTGAATTCCCTCGCCGTTCGAAACCCTGAAATCATCGCCGAAGGCGCCCGCGCCTTCGGGAGCCAGTGTATCGTCTTAGGAATGGATGCTCTCAAAGTTCCTGAAACCGATTCGGTTCCTTCGGGATACGAGATCGTCGTCAAGGGTGGTCGAGAACGCACGGGCATCGATGCCATGGAATGGGCGAAAAAGGCTGAAGAATTAGGGGTCGGGGAAATCTGTTTAAATTCGATTGATGCCGATGGCACCAAAGAAGGTTACGAACTCAATATCACCTCGATGATGAGTGAAGCCGTCGGGATTCCGGTGATCGCCTCAGGGGGCGCCGGAACCGAAGATCATATCTACGATGTCTTGACTGAAGGCAAAGCCGATGCTGCGTTGATCGCGAGCATGGTTCACTTCGGAACTCATACCTGCCAGGGAATTAAAGACGCCGTTTCCTCGCGTGGGGTTCGTATGCGAATGAAGTGGTCGTAAAGCTTCTCTAAACCCCAAAGGCGGTTTACGCCCGGGAAGCCCGAAGCTTTAGCGAGGGATAAAAAACGTTCAACTTTCAACGCTCAACCTCTAACAATTTGCCTTCACAACAAAACTATAAATTTCAAAGCGTTGAATAGAAGAATAATACTCAATATTCACTTAGTAAGCCCGGAGCGTAAGCGACGGGTAACGGGTTGAGTTATAGTTAATATATTTTGCGTTTGAAATTGTTCAGCACGGATTCGACATTAAGCCAGGTCAGATAGAAATTCAGCACGATCAAATCCCGTCGCTTACGCTCCGGGCTAGTTAACTTGGTCGCATAAATTCAAACTCGTCCTAGCGGTTTCTTCATTAAACCTCACAACGCCGCTTGATAATCCCGAATCACCTGCGCGGGCACGCCGTAAGCTTCTACTTTTTCAGGTAGATTTCGAATAACAACCGCACCGGCGCCCACGAGAGAATTCGCTCCGATCGTAATCCCTTCTCGAACAACGGCACCTAAGCCCACCCAACTGTTTCTTCCGACCGTTACTCCACCTGCGAGAACTGCTCGAGGAGCCACATGGACGTATTCTTCTAGCTGACAATCATGATCCACCGATGCATTCGTGTTGATGATGGAACAACGCCCCACCTGAGCTTCGGCTTGAACGACGGCTCCCGCCATAATGCAAGTACCTGAAGCTATTTTTGCCGAAGGGCTGATGGTAGCTTGAGGATGGAAAACCGAAATCAATTGATGCCCTTTTTCCAACCACCGTTCGCAGACTTCTCGTCGAGCGATGGGATCACCGATCGCAACAAAGAAAGAGACGGGACTTTGAATTTGATTCAATGTCGCC
>JANQLS010000099.1 GCA_028280485.1 Planctomycetota bacterium | reverse complement strand
AATTTTTAGATCAAATCAAATTTCAAACCAAATGGCGCTTCACTATCCCTCGCTAAAGCTTCGGGCTTGGGAGGTTGGTAATTTCATCATAACTCATAGCTGAATACTGTGAAATCCCTTGCAACAGCTTCAACATTGAAAGCGGTTCTTGCCCCTCAAACCCGAAGCTTTAGCGAGGAATAGTGGAACTCTTAACAACTTGAAGTCGGGTTTTCTTGAAAAATTCACAGCATCTAGAGGGTGGGGCTAGATGAAATCATATCTCCGAGCCTCACATTACTGTTTTTAGCGATGATTTGACGTAGTGAAGTTGAATCGCTTCGTACGACTCGCGGAGCGAGCCTACTACTACAACCGACCCTCAGCTCTCAATCGATCATTCTCGCGAATCGTGGCGAGGTAGTAATCTTTCATCGTCAAAAGATCTGCGGCTTCTGAATCGACGAAGAAGGTCGTGAGGGGATGGAGCTGAAGAACGCTACCGGGGCACAAGCTTGAGATCGGGCCCTCCACGGCGTTCCTGACGGCTTCGGCTTTCTTTTTACCGAAAGCTTGAAGCAAGATTCGTTTGGTATCCATGATGGTTCCGATTCCCATCGTGGAAGCCACGACAGGCTGTTCTTCACCGTCACTGTAGAAGCGAGAATTGTCTTTAATCGTTTTCGCGGTCAGGGTCTTGATTCGAGTGCGCGACTTTAACGATGACGTCGGTTCATTGAAGCCAATGTGACCATTGGAGCCCAAACCTAAGATCTGAATGTCGATCCCGCCAACTTCTCGAATCTTCTGTTCGTATTCTCGGCATCGACGAACGAGGTTGTCGCCCTCAGAGGGAGGGAAGTGAATATTGTCTTGAGGAATATTCACATGATCGAAGAGATGTTCCTGCATAAAGTATTTGTAACTTTGCGGGTGATCTCCGGGAAGATCGAGATACTCATCTAAATTGAAGGTGTGTACTTTTGAGAAGTCGACACCTTCTTTATGGTGAGCAGCACCTAATCTTCGATAAACTTCGATTGGGGTTGAGCCCGTCGCCAGGCCCAAAACGAGGTTGGGTTTTGTTTCTAGTGCATCGAGAATTTCATTAGCCACAGCATCGGCGGCGAGTGAAGCACTGTCAGTCAGAATGACTTCCATTTTAGATCTCCATGAGTCGCGAGCCCCTCCTCAGCCAGCCGGATTTGGCCAGGCAAAGCCTTAGCTTGAGGATGGGAAGAGGATGCCCGTTGTTGATGAATGAACCTATTTGAAATGGTCAGAAGGCGTCCGAGAGCCCGAGGGAAATTGGGAGAGAAGGTCCTAAGATCTATCGGGGGACGCTCTTCGAAGCCATAGATTATAACGAGTCGTCAGCTCAGGGCTACCCAGTGAAGCGGGGATCTTAGGAATTTTCTTAATTCATCTTCCAACTCTCGAGTAAATCTTCTTTGGCCCACCGTCAAAATTCATTACCTTATAGGTATTCAGGAGTTTTAAATTCATTCGCTCTCGGAGCCCGATACAGCATTTATATTTTTGAGAGGTGCAGAAATGCTTTCTTTACTGAAGAAGCAACTCGTATTTACAACCGTTTTGGCTTTCCTTTTTGGGTTGTCCATGGAAGGGACAGCTCTGATGGGCCTGGATGCAGACGCCAATCCGGATGCGGCTCCAGAGGCCAACGCCGATGATAAAGCCTTTACCCCTACCTTCAAAAAGACCCGAAAGGCTCAAAAAGCTTCCTTTGAGAAGGGGCTCGAGTACTACAAGAAAAAAGAGTACAAGCAGGCTCAAAAGAACTTCAAGCGATCGGCGAGTGGTACAGCGACCAAAGATGACAAGACGATCGTCAATAAATGGATCGCGGCTTGTATCGGAGGAATTGCGTTAGAAAAGTATAAAGTGCTGGCAAAGAAGGGTTCGAAGTCGAAAACGTTCTTTGCGGTTCTCGATGAATCTCAAAAGTTTGTGGGAACTCCAATTTATAAAGGTTATAGAAACTTAATTAACGACCTTCAGGGTGAGGTCGTATACGAAATCGATGATTTTGAGATTCAAGACAACAAGTTGTCCGAGCGTTACGGTAAAAAATATTTCTTAAACGCCAAAGATGCTTACAACGGTCGCAACTATCTCAAATGGGCTCAGAATCCTAAAAAAGATGCTCATCAACTAAGATTTAAAAAAGCTCCCAAAAGCTTTGTTCATTACGACAGTATCGTCTTTTGGGTTCGATGTCGGGTACAGACTGAGCTGCAGGTGGCGGTTCGTTGTAAGGGCAAGACGGGTCAGCAAATTAACGCTTACATGAAGAAAGTGAAGTTGCTGAAGACCAGAGGGAACGCTTGGTCTCGTATTCAAGTGTCGACTAAAGAGATGCGACCCTACGGAAAACCGAATTGGAGTCAAATCGAGAACATTTTCTTACAGATGCCGGATAAGAAGAACTTTGACGTTGATCTCGACTTTTTCTGTTTAGTGAAGAAGGAAGTCAAGGTGAAGCCTCGACGCTGAGTTGATTTATCCTCAGGAGTAGTAGGCTCGCTCCGCGAGTCCGTACGGAGCAAAACGATAGTTCTGAGCCCAGCAAACTTAAAGAATCATTTCGCTTGTTTGATGAGATTACGCCCCTCGCTAGCGCTTCGGGTTCGTTGTGGCTGTTTCCTTCGAGCTCTATCTTTATGTATATGTTGATGGTTTGAAGCAGCGAAGCTGAATCGCTTCGTACGGCTCGAGGGTCGAGCCTACTACTAGTCTCGGGCTAGTTAAGCGGGTTTGCTTAAATGTTTATAAATGAACTCAGCTAGCTCAATCCCGCTTTCAATCCTCGCTCCAAATCTTCAATTAGATCATCGACATCCTCCAATCCGATCGACAACCGAATCAATCCCTCTGGAACATCCGGTCGCAGTCTTTTATCGTTGGAATTGGAAAGTAGTAAATCGGTTGGTAACACCAAGCTTTCAAACCCTCCCCAAGAAACTCCAATGTGGAAGAGCTTCAGAGCATCCACACATTTCCTCACGTCTCCCTTGTAGCGGAAACTGAAGAGACCACTGCTGCCAGTGAAGTACTTTTTAAAGAGCGAATGTTGAGAAGAGCTTTCGAGTGCGGGATGGAAGACTTTTTCCACTCCATTGAAAACTTCTAAGAATGAGGCAATCTTCAGGCCTGCTTGCTCGTGTTGCCTCATGCGAAGGGGGAGAGTTCGCAACCCTCGCAACACTAAGCTCGATTCATCGGGAGCTAAGAATCCACCGTGAAGAGGAGCGAAGCTTTTAATCTTTTCAAAGTGTTCTCCAGATCCCGCAACAGTCCCGGCGACGACATCAGAGTGACCGTTGATATATTTCGTTACTGAATGAAGTACGATATCAACTCCCCAGTCAAGCGGCTGACTGAAGAGAGGGCTCGCCCAAGAATTGTCGAAGATGATGGGGATGTCTTTCTTCTTGGCTTGTAGAACGATGCGTTCTAAATCTAAAAGTTCGAATGTGATGCTCGCCGGCGATTCTAAATACACGAGCTTGGTTTCTTCGGGTAAATGCTGTTCGAGATCGTGAAGTTGATCGATAGAACGATCGATGACTTCAATTCCAAAGCGAGTTAGGTGATCTCGAGCTAAAGCTAAGGTGGGGCTGTAAGCTGTATCTTGAAGGACGAGACGATCACCGTGTTTCAATAGGGCAAGCAAGGTGGTAGAGATCGCGGCCATGCCAGAGGAGAAAGACAAGGCTTCCTGAGCGTGCTCTAAATCAGCTAATTTTTGATTGAGTACAGTGGTGGTGGGATTGGAAACCCGGCTGTACAAAGGATGGTCGAGTTCCTTCGAATAGGTCTTTTCGAAGGACTCACAATCGGGGAATGTAAAGAGCGAAGTTCGGCAAATCGGCGGGGAAACGGGTTCTCCCGCTTGGTCTCGGGGTTCGCTAAAGCTTTGTATACGTGTATCTTCTCGCATCGGGAATTACCAAGCAGACAATTGGCGACAAATGACGACCTCTTCCAACACCTTTGAAATGGTTTTTTCAGGTGAAACGTGGTCTTCTTGTTATAGGGATTGAGCCGGGAATGAGGTCCGATCGATCGAGCTTGTTCAAGAAGCGGTTCAGCCCAAATTCAGTTCAATTGAGCGAAAATGCGTATTTGAGGTCGGTGAATCGAGGCAGTACTAAATATGCCTCATTAAAATCCTCAATACTATCCATTAGGAGGAATTCGATGAATTCACAAACTATAAAGCTGAGCCTTTTAAAAGCAAAGAAACAAGCTCTCATTTTGGGGGCCGTCTTGTTCGCAGGGCTTTCTTCGGTTTCATTCGCAAGTGATGGGGCTTTAGAGTCTCTGTTGCCCGCCGACGTGATCGGTTTCGTCAAAATTAAAGATCCCGGTAAGGCAGCCGAATCTTTTCTGAGCTCGGATCTTTTAAAGAAGATTCAAAGTTCTGATTTTTACCAGGCGATGCTCCAAGACGAAAATTTCGCTAAGGGCCTAAAAGAGATTGAGAAGTTCGAAAAAGATTCAGGCTTCAAAGCTACCGAGCTTGTAAATGAAGTCCTTGGCGATGGAGCGATCGTGGGGGTTCGATTGAGCTTTCCTCCGGAAGTTCTCGGAGCCGTGAGAGCCAAGTCGAAAGAAGACATGGCAAAGGGAGTCAAAAAGATTAAAGACACAATCGCCCAACGTGCGGGGGCTTTCCCGGAAACAGAAAAGGTCGATTACAAAGGGCGGACTCTCGAACGAATCAACAAGCAGTTTATCTTCTGTGTCGATGGAAATACGTTTTTCGCTTCGAACACTCCGCGGGCCGTGAGAGACATGATCGATCTCTCCATCGATAAGAAGAAAAAGAATCTCGAAACTTCAGATAGCTTTAAGGAAGTGTTTTCGGGTGATGGGAAAAAGGGTGAGCCCTTTATTACCGCTGGAGTCATGCCTCGTTATATCCCCGGCTTCATCGATCAAATTCCTCGTGAGGTTGACAACTTTTTAGCTAGCTTGCTTGCGAGTGGTTGGCTGGAAACACTGAAGCACAGCGATCGATTCTCGGTAAAACTTCGTTACGGATCTAAAGGTGTTTCTTTAGTGGCTGACACTAAGCCGGCAGATGCGAGTGAAGCTCTGAAGCATCAATCGGTCTTCTTTCCCTCTGAAAAGGGCAATCTCGAATCTCAAGAACTCAAGCGATTGCTCGACAAGGGAATCGCGGGAGTGATTCACCTTAGAAGAGATATGAAGAAGTGGTGGGATATCAAAGATCAATTTCTCAATCCCAAAGGTCAGCGATCGATCGTCGAATTCAACAATGTGATGAACCTTTTATTCGGAGGAAAGTCCTTTCAGGATGAAGTTCTTCCCAAGTTTAAAGAAGGCATCACTCTTTTAGCTCGACGAGTTGAGTTTTCCGAGTTAGGCAAAGCTCCTAGCCCTGCCCTTCCCGGCTTTGCTGCGATTTTCAGAATCGAAGATGCGAGTAAGTTCCGACGTAACCTACAAGCAGGCTTCCAATCGATCATCGGATTTATCAATGTGAATCAAGCCCAAGAAGGAAAAGACAGTACTTTCCTCGTCGAGACTGAACGAGTGGGGAAAGTAAAGATGTTCACCGCCGTGAACGATCTCGACGATATCGAGTCCAAGAACAACTTGGGGATTGAGTACAATTTCTCGCCCAGTTTCGCCATCGTCGGAAATCGAGTCATCATCGGGTCCAATCGTGAATTCACTCTCTTTTTAATCAATGAGCTCAAAGCCGTAACTGAAAGTAAAACTGCAGTTGCCAAAGCTACTGGAGCGGTAGATCGCCTTGTCGTTCAAGCTGAGCAAGTAGCCGATCTTTTAAAGATCAACGAGAGTACTCTTGCAACTCAAATGGTGCTCAACGATGGAATCGATCGTGAAGAAGCGGTCACGCGACTAAAAGTCATCGATCAGTTGATCCGACTTTTTAAAAGTGTGCGTCTTTCGACCCGAATTTCTGAAGGTCAAGCTCAAGCTCGCTTACTGATCCAATTAGCTGAACCTAAAACTCCAGTGAAGGAATCCCTCTAAACCTTTAGAGAAAGGAATTTGGCATGGCTACCCTATCAGGTACCAAGGCAACTCCCTCGAGTGAACTGCTATCGGGTTCAAAGAAAGACTTAGAACCCATGAGTCAAGAAGCCAATTCTTCTTGGGATCCTAAGAAAGTCGCTCACCTTCTTCGCAGGGCGACTCTGGGGGCACCGGAACCTATGATCGAGAATTTGGTGAAGGTCTCGGTGGATCAAGCGGTCGATCACCTTTTAGCTCTTGAAGACGACTCGCTGAACTCCGATCCACAGACAGTGGAATCGGTGCGTTCAGTCGGGAGTCTTGAAGGAGTGCAAGGTTGGTGGGCTCACGAATTCTTGAGGGGAGCTTCGCCCTTTAGAGAAAAGCTGGCTCTGTTCTGGCACGGTCACTTCGCCACTTCCGCTGAAAAAGTGGATAAGTACCGTCTGATGATGGATCAGATTCAACTTTTCAGAAAACACGGTGCAGGTCCCTTTGAGTATCTGGTTCAAGAGATCTCCAAAGATCCCGCGATGGTGATCTGGTTGGATGGGAATCTCAATCGGAAGGGGACTCCAAACGAAAACTACGCTCGGGAGCTGATGGAGCTCTTCACCCTTGGAATCGGAAATTACACCGAAAAAGACATTCAAGAAGCAGCCCGGGCCTTTACAGGTTGGCATGTGAAACGAGGGCGTTTTTGGTTCAACAAAAATGCTCACGATCACGGCGAGAAAAAGGTTTTCGGTAAAGGGGGCATCGAAAATGGGGATGAAGTCGTGCGGCGCTGCGTTGAGAGAAAAGCTTCGGCTCGTTTCATCGCCGGTAAGTTGTTTCGCTTTTATGTGCATCCCCGTCCTAACAACAAACTGATCGATCATTTAGCTGATCTTTATATCAAAGTCGAGCGCAACACCGGGGCGTACTTGAAAGCTCTCTTCAAGAGTAAGCTCTTTTACTCTGACGAAGTCATGCGAGCGATCATCTGTTCACCGGTCGATTTTTGCGTGGGAGTTGTAAGGACTCTTCAAGCTCGAGTCGCCGCCACGCCCCTCGTTGAGCACATGGCCCGCATGGGACAAGAACTCCTCAAGCCACCGAATGTGAAAGGTTGGGATGGAGGAAGGACTTGGGTCGGAACGACAGGCCTTGTTGCTCGACTGCGATTTAGCTTGCAGTTGAGTCAAGAAAACGAAGATTTAAAGGTCAGAATTCCTTGGGCGAAGCTGAAGTTGGATCCATCCTCTGAATCGTTGATCCAAGATCTTTTGGGAAGGCTCTTTCCCGGAGAAGATTTAACAGAGTTAGTCCCAACCATCAAAGAAGCGTTGGGCACCGACCACGGTCGAAAAGAACTCTTAGCCCTCTGTTTACAATTACCCGAATCACACACCATTTAAAAAGGATTCACCATGGCTTCTCAAAAGAACACTCGTTCACAATCCACCGATTGGAACCGAAGAGAGTTTTTGAAGATCGCAGCCCTCAGTGCGAGTCCTCTGCCTGGTATCTTCGTTTCCGCTTCCCAGGGTTTATCCGCTGAGAAATCAGCCGCCGGAAAAACTTTGGTCGTTTTAGAACTTGCGGGAGGTAACGATGGATTGAATACCGTTATCCCAATCGAAGATTCGCGGTATTACAACGCGCGCCCCGCATTGAGCGTGGGAAAGTCTCAAGCTCTGAAGATGGGCAAGGATGCTTTGCTCGGTTTCCACCCGGTGATGGATAAATTCCATGAGCTCTACGACGAAGGCAAAGTGACGGTGATAAATAATGTGGGATATCCCAATTCAAATCGCTCACACTTTCGATCCGCTGAGATTTGGCACACGGCGAGGCCTGAAAGTGAATCGACGCGAAATGGGTGGTTGGGTCGAACGCTTAAAAGCCGCAACGTAGGCGCCTTGGTGATGGGGGATGACTCTCCTCCATTAGCTTTAGCCGAAGAGGGGGTTCAAGTTCCGGCGCTTCAAAATTTAGATTGGCTGGACACCCTGTTCTCTTCTTCAGGTCGAGAACTCCGTAGCCTTTTCTCGAAAATTCAAAAGCGTCGACTCTCGGGGGATCTCGGCTTTCTTCAAGGAGCAACTCAAGCGACTTTTACTCAATTAGGTAAGCTTGAAAAAATCCGTAACAATCGCCCGGTGGTGGAGTATCCCAATTCTTATTTGGCTAAAAAGCTCGAATGGACGGGGCAACTCATCGCGGGTGATTATCCCTCCAAGATCTTTTACACTCGAATGCCAGGCTTCGACACTCACGCACGCCAAAAGGAAAGTCACGAGCGATTGCTCGCCGAGTTTTCGAATGCCGTCGCTGCGTTTCAGAACCATATGGAAAAGGTTGGGAAGAGTAAAGAGGTGGTTCTCGTAGCCTTCAGTGAGTTTGGAAGACGAGTGCAAGAGAATGGATCTCAAGGAACTGACCACGGTTCAGCGGGTCCCGTCTTCGTCGTCTCCGGATCGGTTCAGGGCGGAATGATCGGTAACGTGCCTGATTTGGCTAATCTCTATCGCGGTGACGTCAAATTCGATACAGATTTCCGTTCGGTTTACGCCACCTTATTGGATCAAGTCGTCGGCGTGAGCTCGAAGAAGGTCCTCGGGAAAGAGTGGGATCAGTTGAAGTTGTTTACAGGGTAGTAGGCACACGCTGTGTGCCGTCGAAGCAAAGTCGTATTTTAGAATCAAACAAACTCAAATAAAGATTGCGCTTGTTTGATGAAAAAAGACCCCTCGCTAGCGCTTCGGGCTAGTTAGTAGTAGGCTCGAGCCGTACGAAGCAAAACCATCATTATGAGATAAAATACTTAAAGAATGATTTCGCTTGTTTGATGAAAAAACGCCCCTTGATAGCTTTTTATGCTAACAAGGGGCATTCTTTTTAAGTTCCACTCTGCTGTTTTTAATTGTAACTGGGGCGAATAAGAATGAATCGTTTCATACGGCTCGAAGGTCGAGCCTACTACTACGGCTCGATCCCCACAAACACCGCTTCCCCTTCCTTCACTTGTGCTCTCAATAAATGAGGGCTCGTGAATGGAGTATAAACTTCACCCGTTGGATCGATAATCAAGCAACCGCCCTCGCCGCCTAAGCGCTCAATTTCTTTTAAGGCTTCTAATCCTGCCTCTTCTGGAGAGCGTCCTCCGAGTTCGATGAGATCGGCTACTCTCCGAGCGAAGGCCATTCGAGCAAATGAGTCCCCAGTACCCGTCGCGCTGATGGCACAAACTTGATTTGCCGCCCAAGTCCCCGCTCCGATGATGGGAGAATCGCCCACGCGGCCGGGAAGCTGATTGACTAAGCCACCCGTAGATGTCGCCGCCGCTAGATTTCCATTTTTATCTTTAGCGACACTGCCGACCGTTCCCTTGCTTTCATCTCCCTCATTGTGATCGAGGGTCATGATGTCTTCACCTCGGTAGCGTTCCCATTGGGAGAGTCGTTGGGAAGTGATGAAGTAATAAAGAGGAGCGTGTTCCAATCCTTCACTTCGGGTGAAGTTGTCGGCTTCAGGGCCCACTAAAAAAGCGTGTGAATGGTTGAGTAAGCGATAAGCCCCTTGGACTGGATTTTTTGTTCTGCGCGCTCCGGCGATGGCACCCGCTTGACCGGTAGATCCTTCCATGACGGAGGCGCTCAGTTCGGATTTCCCATCTCGACAAAGAGCCGCTCCAAGCCCTGCATTGAAATGATGGTCATCTTCCAGGGCCGAAACTGCCGCTACTACGGCTTCAACTGCCGATCCACCTTTTTCGAGAATGGTTTCTCCGACCTTTAAAGCATGAGCCAGCGCATCTTCATAGCCTTTTCGTTGATCGGGGACCATGCGTTTTTGTGACAGTTTTCCAGCGCCTCCGTGGACGGCGATGGAATACGTGGATGAATTCATGTGTTGATATTAATTAAAGAGAGTTAATTTTTCCGGGCTCCCACGAAGTAAACGAATCGGTTTGAGGGTCGTACTTTCTGGCAGAAGCTTGGATCGAATCCTTTTCGACTTCGAAGATATGATAGGCTTGGTCTCGCCCTTCGAAAGTTAACGAACCAGGATTGATCAGGGAGCATGAAGTTTGAAATGCTTGAGGGTGGACGATCCGATGGTGGATATGTCCCGATAGAACAATACGTATATTGGATGATTTCAATAGGTCAATAAATTCTTCATCGTTTCTCAGCCGATGCACCCAACTGTCTCGACGACCCTCTCGAGTTAATAAGCTGTAGTGGAGGCCCAAGAAGATCTGTCGGGACTTCACATCCTCTCGGTCTAACAACTGTCTGAGGGCTTCGATTTGATGTTGAGGGATCCTTCCACTCGAATCATAAAAGGGTGAAGCTTTGGAATCTTTAAGTCCGATGAAGGCGACATCGTCTCCAAAAAAGCGAAGGAGTGGATAGGGGTATTCCGACTTGGATTCGTCTGGAAATTCTTCACGGGAGCAATCGGATCGAACCCACGCGGGAAACAACGATTCAAACCGATTCTTTCTCTCTACATCTTTGATATAGACGTCGTGATTGCCGGGGAGGCCGACGACGCGGGAATCGTTCACTAAATTGCCTAAGCTTTGAAGGGCCTGAGAAAACTCGGTTTCTAAGGAAAGACCGGTGACATCCCCAGTAAAGATGATTCCGTCTAATTGCTGGGAATTCAAATCACGAACAAAAGCCTCGACGATTTTGGGAGTGGCTTTAAAGTGATGGATTCGCCCTCGGAATTTTAGATTACACCAACCCAAGAGGCGCTTTGAGAGTAAATTGCTCCAAGGAATTTCTTCGGGCGAAGCGGTGAAGTGAATATCGGTGAAGTGAGCGATCCTAGTGGGCATGACTTGGCTTAAATTTCTTTCCAAACTTTGGCCAAGCTCTCGCCGTAAACGTCTAGATTCCATTCACAGAAATAACCGAAAGGTGTGGTCTTCACTTGGTAATCCGTATTTTGGAGCCTCTCTCCGAGTTCGAGGATGAACTGGGAGGCGAAGTCGGAATCGGCGTTTTCAGCTCCTAGATGAGTGAAGGAGTGGAGGACGATGTTTTTAAATTCGCGTTTATTCGCTAACCACTTGATGTGCTTCAAGGTGTGTTTGAAGGCTCGCTTACGGCTATCCTCTTCCATGTCTTTTTGTTCGGCATGGAGGAAAACCACAACACAATCCTTGAGTCGATCAGAAACTTCAATTTCGGGCACATCGTCGAGGGTTTTCGAAAAACTCTTCCAGCTAAATTCTTTGGCTTGAAAACAAAGGAGCTTCATCGAATGTCTTAGATACCGTCGATATGGCGCTTTAATGCCAGAGTCGATTGTCGCCATTCCTTGAGAGTGGCCTGAGCAAACTTCTTCCAATCATCTCCGTGGTCAAGATCCGACTGTTGAACCATGATCCAAACACCTCCAAATTTCGGCATCAGCTCAAAAGAAACTTGCATCGGACCTCGTTGTACGCCATCTTTTTTCCAATAGTAATTTTGTATTTCGAGCTTTTCGGGCGGATTCATATTTTTAATTGTGCCTGATACTTCCGACCCATCCCAGCGGGAGACCTTCAATTGCCCTCCTTCTTGGGGATCGATGCTCACTTCTTTGGCATCGAACCAAATTAAGATATCTTCAGCATTCAATAGGCCTTGAAAGACTTGTTCCGGGGGCGTATCGATATAGATTCCGTCAGCGACAAAGGTATCCATAGTTTATTTTTAATAATTCCTTGTGTTGTCTATTCTAAATATCAGAAAGGAGGTGACTCCACGATCCATTTTTTGATACAAGCCAGTGTGCTAATTCTACATAAACTGACTACACAACCAAAATTATAAGTAAACCTATGTCATCGAATATGAAAAATTCATCTGGGAATAACAAAGAATCCCAATCCGATTTAAATTTTGACACCTTGGCTCTCCACGCTGGATCCGAAGAGAATTTTACTCAAGCTCTCGTGCCACCGATCTTTCAAACGTCGGTCTTCGAATTAGAAAATGTCGACATGGGGGCAGAATTTTGTGCCGCCCATAATCCATCTGAGTTCTATACCCGCTGGGGAAATCCCACCATTTCCCAAGCGCAGAAAGTGCTCGCCCAATTAGAGGGCGCGGAAGCTGCATTATTATTTTCTTCAGGAATGGGGGCGATTTCAGCTGCGTTGCTCGGAGCTTTAGATCCCGGCTCTCACGTCGTTATTCATAATTCTATGTATGCAGGATCAACGGAGCTCGTACGAGGCTTTTTTAAGAAAATTGGAGTCGAGCACACTTTCGTCGATGCAACGAACCTTAAAGAAGTTGAAAGCGCAGTTCAAGAAAACACGTCTTTGATTTTTATAGAATCCCCATCTAATCCCGTTCTCGGAATCATCGATTTAGAGGCCATCGCCGATATTGGTAAGCACAATTCCATTAAAACAGCGGTGGATAGCACCTTGGCTTCGCCTTACCTTCAACGTCCCATCGAGCTGGGATTCGACATCGTGTTGCACTCGGGTACAAAGTATTTAGGGGGGCATAGCGATTTGACCGCTGGAGTTTTAGCATCGAGTGAATCCTTTATTCAAGAGTGTTGGAAGTATTTAAAGCTCTTTGGAGCATGTATCAGCCCCTTCGAAGCTTGGTTGCTCTTGAGGGGCGTTAAAACCTTACCCTTGCGAGTTCAACAGCAATGTAATAACGCCTTTGCTTTGGCGAAATTTCTTGAATCACTCGACGAAGTTGAAAGAGTTTATTATCCGTTCTTAGACTCTCACCCCCAAAAGACCCTCGCTGAACGGCAAATGCAGGCGGGGGGAGGAATGGTGTCCTTTGAGCTTAAAGGGGGCAAAGGGATCAGTCGTCGGTTTGTTGAATCTTTAAAGGTGATTCGATTAGCGGTGAGTTTAGGAGGTGTAGAATCCATCATACAACACCCAGCGACGATGACTCACGGTATGCTAAGTGAAGAAGATTTAGCAGCGAGTGGAATTAGCCCTGGCTTGTTAAGGTGTTCCGTAGGTATCGAAGATGTCGAAGATCTCAAGCGGGATATTGAGCAGGCGCTAAGGTAGTAGGCTCGCTCCGCGAGTCGTACCCGTAATGATAGTCGCTGCAATGACTGCTCCATCGTGCAAGTTCACTTTGCTCACGCTCCGGGCTAGTTAGTGATAGGCTCGACCTTCGAGCCGCACGAAGCAATACCGTAATTTTGAGTAAAGCTAACTCAAACAAAGATTATGCCTGTGTGATGAAAGAACGCCCCTTGCTAGCCTTTTACGCTAGCAAGGGGCGTTCTTTTTAAGTTCACCTAAATACCGTTAACTAGCCCGGAGCGTAAGCGACGGGATATTGCTAAAGTGTTATTGGGCGGAAACTACTTGTCTTAGCTATTCATTAAAACCTGTCAAAGTGGGAATTCATCATGATGACACATCCCGTCGCTCACGCTCCGGGCTAGTTAATGAATTGCTCAAAAATTCAGAACCTTGGAGCGTGCGGACTACGATTCCCCGGCAATCAGCCGACGGAACATAACTCGATCACCGGTACTGTTAGCGATCAAGTTGTAACCCAGGCCACCATTTCTGAGACGATAGTCGAAGTTTAGATAAAACGAATCCATCAAGTCACCGTGTTCATTAGGAGTCGCGGTGTCTTGAAAGGATAAACCCGTGGTGGGGCTGGCGTCACCGTAAGTTGACGGGGTGGCCCAGTTCATCATGTTGCCTCGCCCGGGAGCTAAGACTTGAATCTCTTCAGAGACCATGCCGCCGTTGAGCACTAAACCGTTCACCATAGGGGTGAGCCCGGTGATTCGTTTGTTGCTGTAGAGGAAGGCATCGACTCGGGTAACATGCGTGGGCCAGTCTTTTTCACCGGTTTCGATCGCGTAAGTAAAGTAAGACGTTTTTTTCACGTATCTACCTTCACCAGCGCTTCCGTAAAAATCATCATCGTAGTGTGATGTGTTGTTGGGCATGAGGTCGATATCTTCACCTCCAGCACCGAGTTGCCTGACGTTGATGTCATCGTCATCCGTCGTGGGGTAACGGTACATCATATCGCTATAAGTTTTAGTGCCTAGAATGGATCTGAATTCAGATTGATCCATCCAGTGGTGAAGGGATCCATCGCTTTGAACTTGAGCGGGAGCTAATAGAGAATCAAAGTTATCCGGTTTAACCGTTACTTTGAGATCGGCATCTCCGATGGAAGTATGGTTCCCGGCAAAGCCAAGCTCATCGGAATCGTTGATGGTGACGACCTGAGAGCTGGGAACTTCGTTTCCTTGATCATCGAAATAAGATCCATCGATATAATTGAGTTCGCTGGAGGACGTTCCATTATCGGTCGCTTTGAAGTAACGGGTGGCTCTGAGGTCCATAGAGGAAGTCATGAAGGCTTGGCCTTGGCGGTCCCGCATCCTTTGGATCGTAGTTCCATCGTCTTCCATATAGGTCCAATCCCCCATCACGATGTTGGATCGTGCAGCTAAGCGTAGCTCATCTTTATTCGCAGCGATCGCGGCGATAGCATCGGCATCATTATCCATTGAAGTCGGAGCATTGGCATAGACGAGATCACCGGCGATATAAACATTTCTTCCGGCATAGATCGCTCCTTTACCCGATACTTTTCCTTTGATGACAACGTCGCCCGTTACAAAGATATCTCCATTGAGTTGAATGGGATTGGCATCGGTTCCGATCAAAGTTAAGTTGCCCTCGATCGTCGAATTCAGAACAGAGTCACTCGCGGGTTTCCAAGTAGCTCCAGTATGTCCGGCTGGAATTGTAGTGACTGTACTCGTTACACTCGAGTCCCAATCACCCATTAGAGGAGTGACCCACACTCCTGATCCGTCCGACCCAGAATTAGCGGTGTCGCCAGCCCAAATACTCCCGGTGGCTTTTTGGGCTGCTATGACGGGGTCGATGGCTGGAAAATCGGGTTCCCCATCTCCGTCAGTGTCTTCAGGGAGTTTAGAGCTAACGTGATCTTCGTAAACTGTCCCAGTTACATCCGTTCCATTGATAGTACCCGTATGTGCTCCCGTTCCCTCAACCGCTTGACCGGCAACATAAACATTTCCATCGATGGATGATCCAGCTCCTGAATTCGCCGCTCCCCAGCCGGGTTCAAGGTCGGCTAAAGAACCTACATCTCCTTTGATTTTCATATGGCAGAACATGCAGTTGGTATTCTTCGTGAGCATCGCGAATTCCATCATGCTGCTAGAGCCGATGCGGATGCGCTGAATCACTCCCTGATCAGTTTCACTATTATTGATATTGGTCGAGGCCTTGATATCGATCCAAAGTGCGCCAGATCCCGCCGGTGAAACGGCTTCAACCACTCCTTCGACTCCAGGGAATCCTGGAAAGGTTTTAGGAGTGTTCGGATTAAATCGAGTACCGTCTCGAACCTCAGCTAACCAAGCAGAAGCGGTGAGGCCGGAATTCCTAAGATCATTGACGAGTTCATTTCGTAATAAATCTGAAACCGATTCGCACGAAATTCCCTCTTGGCTGAGGTCTTCCCACTCAGCACTCACTTGAGTCGCATTAAATGAGATTGCGATGGTGAAGGCAGCGAGGCCCGCTAATACCACACTAATCACTAAGACTAAGATTAAG
>JANQLS010000056.1 GCA_028280485.1 Planctomycetota bacterium | reverse complement strand
GTAGAGCCCGCTCAGGAAGAAATCTATAATTTTAGATTCTCTGCGGGTGAGGGATTTAAAGAGAAGATTGAGCGCTTAGCTGAAATCTTGGGAGTCGATAACCCTCAAGGCAATTTAGAAGAGGTCATTGATAAAGCGTTAGAATTCGCGTTGGATAAAAAAGATCCTCAAAGAAAACTCGAGCGAAGGAGGAAGAGGCAAGAGAAGAAAAAGAACTCCCCTGAGACAAAATCAGTCAAGAAAGTAAAACCAAGTCAACCGACAGAAAGATCTCGTTATATTCCAGACAAAACGAGGGAGGTCGTTCTTGAAAGAGCAAACTATCAATGTGAATTCCATTCCAATTCGGGAATGCGATGTTCTCAACGAACTCACCTTCAAATTGATCATGTGATTCCCTGGGCGCTTGGAGGATCGAACCAGCCTGATAATTTAAGAGCCCTTTGTCAGAGTCATAATCTTTATGAAGCTCAGCGTTTCTTCCCGGATTTCTACGAGGATCAATTTCATTAAGGTGACCTTGCCCAGGCAAGGTGAGTTCTAAAGTTTGATTTTACCCTGTGCACACTTAAAACTTGCCTCTAACGATGTGCTAACCCTGAATTGGCGAAGAAGGGTAGTGCAGACTAACCAGCTCTCTCCCTATTCAGGCAGGATGGGATCGCTAAGGAGGTGCGGGAGGAAACTGCGGCGAGTCGCTGGTTCCTCGCACTCGGGCGTCAAGCCCGTAGGGTGGTTCTGAAATTCAGTTGCCCACCCCCTTTTTCGGTCACTTAATCCGTAGTTAAATACATCCAGCCAACTAAAGTGTTATTGCCGCCCTTACAGGGCTCGCTCTCAATCTATCCCCTACCCAGGGCGACGCTTCGCTCTGCCCTGGGCTAGGTTATTGCGGGCTTTCAGCCCTAGGTGGATTCGTAATCTTAAATGTGAGTTAGCTAAATGGTAATTCGATCTAAATATTAAGGGGTAAAGTGTTGATCTAAAATTTTATCATTCTAAATCCAAACAGCCCTCATACCTTGCCCAGGCAAGGTGAGTTCTAAAGTAGGATTTTGCCCTGTGCATACATAAAGCTAGCCTCCTTCGAGGTACTAACCCTGAATTGGCGAGGAAAGTTAGTGCCGAGTAACCAGCTCTCCCCCGATTTAGGCAGGATGGGACCGCCGAGAAGGAGTGTGAGGAAGAAGCGGCGGGACGCGGATTCCTCACGCGAGCGCTCAGCGAGCTCCGAACGTGAGGATCATGTGGGTGGGACAACGCTAATTAGCCCTAGGCTCCGGTTCTTAATGCTCATGTAAATTTAATTACACCCTGCAAGTTAAAATTTTATTACCGCCCTTACAGGGCTCGTTCTTTATAAATCTCTAACCCAGGGCGACGCTTCGCTTCTGCCCTGGGTTAGGCTATTGCGGGCGTTCAGCCCTTGGTGGAATCGTAATCTTAATTGTGAGCTAACTAAATGCAAAAGCGGAATATTTCGGAGTAGGTGCTATCAAACATCATCAATCGTGAGGGGCAAAACCTCTTTCAAACTCTGCTTCTTTAAAGCCAATAAAATCAATCGATCTAAACCCAAGGCCACTCCCGAACACGCGGGCAATCTCGCTTCCATCTCTTCTAAAAATTGTTCATCCAACTTTAATTCTTCGCGACCTTCTTTTAAACGAAGTTCATTGGCTTGTTCAAATCGCAATCGGTATTCATTTGGATCTAATAGCTCGTGGTAGCCGTTACACAGTTCAATCCCCTGGAAATACACCTCAAATCGTTCTCCGAAATCCAGTTCACCTTCGCAGCGAATTTGAGCAAAGGCCGCTTGACTCGCCGGATAATCGAAAAGAAACAGTGGGCGGTCATTTCCTAAGTCAGGTTGAAGTACGAAAGAGATGAGAAGCTCGAGCCAGGCATCCCGGTTCTCAGTCGGCATCGAGGGAGGAAGGGGAACGGAATGCTTTTTTACGAGTGCTTCTAAATTATCAATCGATGCGGTGAAAGGATCGATCTCAAGTTGATTTTTAAAGAGATCGCGATAAGAAATTTTATCTGCTGGTTGAACACCAAGGATGTCTTCTAAGAGTTCACTCACTTCCTTCATCAACTCCTGAGGTCCCCAACCGGGGCGGTACCATTCCAAGAGCGTGAATTCGGGCTGATGAACTTCTCCGACTTCCCCCTGTCGGAAGACCCGCGAGATTTGATAAATAGGACCACTCCCCCGAACGAGAAGTCGCTTCATTCCGGCTTCAGGAGAAGTGTGAAGGTAAAAGTTCTCCCCATTATTCAAATCCTGAAGCTTATAGGGATCGATGGTATGCTCGACGAGAACACCACGACACAAAGAAGGAGTCTCGACCTCCAGGTAATCGCGTTGATCAAAAAAAGCCCGCGTCCTTTTCAGAATGCGGGCTCTTTCTTCAAGAATACTTCTCAGATTCATAACGAGTATAAAATTAAGCTCGGGAAACCCGTTCGACGTAATCACCGGTACGAGTATCGATCTTGATGACATCTCCGACATTCATAAAGATCGGTACCATCACTTCGGCATTGGTTTCGACGGTAGCTGGTTTCTTGACGTTCGTCGCGGTGTTTCCTTTGGCGCCCGGCTCACAGTAAGTGATTTCTAATTCGACGTGATTCGGGGGCGAAACTGTGATCGGTTGGCCATTCCAAAAGACCACATCCACTCGAGTTTCCTCTTTGAGATACTTCCAGGTGTCTCCGAGGTTGTCCTTTGAAATCGCGTATTGCTCGAAGGATTCGGGATGCATGAAATGCCATTCCGCGGTGTCGTTGTAAAGGTACTGAACCGATTGATCTTCCACGTCAGCGGCCTCAACTTTGTCACCCGAACGATAGGTTCGATCGAGTACATTTCCCGAAACGAGGTTTTTGAGCTTCAATCGATAAACCGCAGAACCTTTTCCCGGTTTCATGAATGTCGATTCAGTTACCAAATAGGGTTCACCGTCAATTAAGACTCGAAGCCCTTTCCTAAAATCACTGGTGGAGTACTCGTTAGCCATTGTTTATGCCTTGAAAATACTATGCTTCAGAACCGTTCTTAAGAATGGATTCAAAAGTCCTGAGAGCAGAAGCTTGAATTTGGAAGTAAAACATGTCGCAATAGAGTCGAAAATCGACTCCGATGACCTTGCTGATGCTCTACTTCATACTCAATTTTATCCGGTCGAATAATCCGGTTTTTTCCGAAAAGAATCCTGCGCAAGTTGTCCCGTCTTTTTCCAGTTTGAGTTCTGGACGAATGTCTATGCTCGACTCTTAGACGACACCTAAATGCGCTCTCAAAATCAACCCCTGAGGTCCATTTCGAGCCTTGCAGAATATCACAAACCAGACGGAGGACTACCCTTTAGTCTCCCGAAGTTTAGAAGTCCCTAGTTCCATATCGGAATCCTGGAAGAAAATCTTGGCCTCTGCGGTTCGAGACCCCAAGGAACTCCTCCATTTATTGGAACTTCCACCTTCTTTACTCCCCGAGGCCCAACGAGCTTGCGAACTCTTCCCTTTGGTCGTCCCTCAACCCTATCTCTCACGGATTGAAATCGGTAACCCTAAAGATCCTTTACTCTTACAAGTTTTACCCTTAGGCCTCGAAGAACATTCGCCCGATGGTTATACGGCAGATCCTCTTGGTGAAGATGAGGCGCTGATCAGCCCCGGAGTCCTCCAAAAGTATCATGGAAGGGCTCTTTTAGTGACGACTGGGATTTGCGCCATTCATTGCCGTTACTGCTTCAGACGGCATTTTCCCTACGCTGATAGCCCTCGTGGAATCGAAGCCTGGAAGGAGAGCCTCGACCGTCTGCGTGCTGACTCTACGATCACCGAAGTCCTCTTGAGTGGGGGTGACCCCCTAAGCCTATCCGACCCTCAATTGAGCTCGCTCCTCAAAGAAATCGCATCGATCGATCACGTTGAACGCCTGCGTATCCATACGAGGCTGCCGACAGTGATCCCCCAGAGAGTGACTGAAGAGCTATTGAACAGCTTAACCTCAAGTCCGCTCAAAACCGTCGTCGTCGTTCATGTGAACCATCACCGCGAAATCGACGACTCCTGCCGGGAAGCCCTATTCAAACTCTCGAAAGTGACTTCTGCTTTACTCAATCAAACTGTGCTATTAAAAGGAATCAATGATAGTTCAATCGAATTGAAGAGGTTATCCGAACGCCTTTTGGAGTGCTCTGTCCTCCCCTACTATCTCCATCAGTTAGATCCCGTCATCGGTGCCGCTCACTTTCAAGTTCCCGTTGAGAATGGACGAGCAATCATAGAAGATTTAGAGGCTAATCTACCGGGCTATTTAGTTCCGAAGTACGTCCAAGAGCTCCCCGGTAAAAAATCGAAAACACGACTATAAGACGCAAATCGAATTTAGGTATGAGTCCCTAAGTTCAGCCTTAAATTAAATTTATTCCTGGCTTCACTTCTGATCTCTGATATCTTCGATGAAGATCTTTCCCAAACTCTCCGACGGACACACGTTAAGACAAAAACAAAGTCTATTCCGTACAGACGGTCTATCACCACGGTAGGACTTCCGGGCCTTCCCCACTGAGCTAAGATTCAGTTTAAATTTATATAAATACAGCTCCTTTGGGGCCTTAGAAGTTCTATGCCGTGGTAGAATAGCTTCTTGGTAGTCCGACTAGAACAGAAGGAAACTTGCGCACAGGTGTTCACAGGAAAAGTGTTCTCCAATTCAGAACTCCATCTCCACACATCAAATTCTTTAAATACTTCCGTCAAACCAGGGAATCCACCCCAGGAAGAAGAAGAAGAATCATTGCGCATTCCGGGAAAAATGGGTGCCCTCCTCGCTCTACTCTATCTTCTCTCCTTGATTGGCGTCCTCTCTCTCTTCACTCCACTGACTTCTAATCACGAGGCCCATGCCGACAAGGAGTCTTGTCGAGCCTGTAGTGATACTCTCGAAATCAACTGCCCTAAATGCGAGGGTACTGGTGTAGGAAAAATAAAGTGCGCGAGGTGTAAAGCCAAAGGGCGTGTCGATTGCCAGGGCAAGACCTGTGAAAACGGATTAAAAACCTGCACCAACTGTAAGGGACGAGGATTCAAGTTTAAAAAATATATCTCCGTCAACACCGGAGGAACTCACACCAAGCGAGTCAATTGCGTCACGTGCAAACAAACCGGTAGAGTCGACTGTAAGCTCTGTAAGAGTGGTGATCGGAAATGCCCTACCTGCTTAGGAAAGAAGTTTTTCCCTGGGGAATGTCAAAGTTGTAACGGGGAAAAGAAAATACCCTGCAAGTCTTGCCGTAAATCGAGATCAAAAAACTCAGCTAAGGAAGTTCCCGTTCAGGGTGACCTCGTCGAGAGTATGATTTCAATCATCCATCAATCGAAATCAATCATCGCCGAATGCGATGAGATTCAAAAAGAATCCGACAGTATCCAAAAAATTCACGAGGAACACGAGGCGACCATCGAGCCTTTCCTCGATGAAATTTTAAGCTTACCCCTTCCTGAAAAACCACAGTCCAGCTCGCTGAGAAATGAGTACTGGGGCGTTAAAGATGTCCACGAAAGTCTCTCCAAGAAAAGCCAAAACCATTTAAAGACGAACCAGAAGCAAGAAGACAAGCTACGAGAGTTTAAGGCTCAAATCTACAATCTCGATCAAGTCCGAGACAAAGTCAAAGAAATCCAAGAGACGGTCACGCAGTGGTTGGATGAGAAGAAGAAGAGCGAAGAAGATACGGTCATTCAAGAGTTGAGACCGTTTCGAGCCATTATTAGAAACCAAAAAAAGCATCACAAAGATATTCAAGAAAGCTTAGAGTTCTTACAAATCAGACAAAAGAGCTTAGATAAAAATTTACTCGACATCAAAAAGCTTAAAGAGCTCTACGTTCACCAATCGGTCGAATACAAAAGAAAAAATCAACAAGCGCTTACCGAACAAAAAAGTTCTCAAAAATTAGAGAATGAATCGGAAAAAAGTATCACCCTTAAAGGAAACCTTCGAGCACACATTCGAAGAAACAATTTCAAACTCTTAGAATCGACTGCAAGCGCCAGCTCAAAATCACCCCAATCGATAACCTACGAGCTTGCACCGACAGCTAAGACTGCTTCTCTACTTGTCGAAGACTTGAATTTGTTGATGGCTGAAATCATTCACCTAAGCTTCGAAATTTATCCCTCACTCCAAACTCTAAAGCTCTACCTGAAAAACTCCCGTCCATTCCATTTCGAATTAGAGGGAGAACAAACGAAAATTTTCTACTCTTGTACACGAACAGAGTGGGAAGCATATGTTGATTCAGGCTTGAGTGACGCTTCGCTCTTGGTTCATTCCAATGTGATCGGCTCTGCAACCGAGGAAGAAGAAGAATCAGCAGCAGCAGAAAGAAATGAGTTCGCCTATCAACTGGTTTGGGGCTTGCTCGGATTCTTCAGTGTGGGCTTGATCTTATTTATATTTATATTAAAAGGGTCGGGAGAACCAGCGTACCGGCGCAAAAGATCATCCGCAGCTTGATAAAGTGCTGCTCGGTCATTCCCACTAGTTTTTGATTTATTGTGATCGAATTAAACTTTGTAGTTCAAGTGATTACGAGGTCCGTTGAATCGATCAGCTCGGACTAAGGAGCGGCGATTGTAAAGAGAGAGCCCCTCACTCGGTGGATTTAAATCCGCTTTGATCCCTTGGCTTAATTGATTGAGTTGAAGGGCCACCTTGTTTTGCAGCCGATCGATGAAGGTGTCTAAAGGGATCGAGCCATTCTTAGCATCCGCAAAAAGATTGTAATCTTTAACGAGTTCGGGAGCACCATCGGTATCTCCGGCTTCAGGCTCTGGTTTTTCAGTCGCGGGATTCCCCACTTCCGCTGGCTGAAGAGATTCGCGATAAAATTGAGTCGCTAAAGTCAGGCGTAGTCGATTTTCGCCCGCAATTTTTAATTTTAATTCTCTTCGAGCAGTCAGAAGATCATCCTCATCTCCAGACTCGACTTTGAGCTCCTCACGAGCAGTCAAGGAAGTGCGATCTTCGTTAGCGGTCAATCTCGTACGGGACTTCGTTTCAATTTTGAAATTTAAATTGAGGTCACTTCCCTGAATAGGTTGAGCAGCTTCTTCCGCTACCGCGCCTCCTGCAACCGTAGGAGGATTTTCCCCAACGAGAGAATCTGACAAGGCGAGTAAATCTTCGGGGTCAGTACTCGTTGAAGTACTGGGCGGATTGACGATGACGTTCTCAGCTGTCAATGCCTGAGAGTTAGCCTCGACTTCTTCAGTATCAGAAGCAACAGTTAATGCAGGCTTGGGCTTTGGACTTTCAGTCTCTTCTTCGGAAATTTCTTTGAGAGTCCGTTCGTAACGAATAGAGCTTTCACTGACAACTCGAGCTTGCCCATCTTCACTTCTGAAGAGCAATTCTTCCTTTGAAGTTTTTAGAACTTCAAAATTTTGCAATTTTTGATCTTCTGAGAGTACGTTTCCCAAAGTTCCCGTCAGCTCAGAAAAGGGAAGCTGTAAGCCAGAATCGGCATCACCAGCTCCATTTGATTTACCAGCTGTCGAACCGATTGTTCCTTCGAACTTGATTGTATCCGTCGTAACGCTTTCTAAGTATTCTCCATTATCTCTGGAGAGGACCTTAGTTTGATCTTGCCGATAATAGTAAATATTTTGGGCCGGATCTTCGGCGTCTTCAGCCTTTTGAGCTTGATCTTCAGGTGTCAGTACAAATGTTTCGATTCGAGTACGAACCTGGGTGACCGGTCCATCTGGAGTATTGATCACCACTGTCTCTCGGTTCAAGTTGAAGTACTGAACGGCTCCTTCGACTTGCTCCTCAGGGGGCAAAGCTCCCAGGACTCCGCCCGAACCGTCTTGCGGTAAATCAAAATTCGCAAAGGCCTCTTCGCCTTCAGCGATATCTCCAAGATCTTGAATCGCTCGTTGAAAGGTGATGGAGAAACTATTGATCACCTTCTCTACGCTGGGTTCTTCAGCTTGAGCCTCTTTCGCAATCGCTTCATCGACAGATTGATCAAATTGCTGAGTGATCGCTTCGACTCGTTCCCGGGCGCTCTCCTCGAGATTTTGACTGCGCTCGGTAAATTCCTCGATATCACCTTTGACCGTCAAGCGCACCTTATCGAGATTCTTCTCTACTACAACCAGGCGTTCTTCGTCGTTTTCTTGAACGACTCGAAGCAGATCCCGATCCACGTGCTTCACATCGACTTTATCGACCTCTCCGGTCTTCTCAGACTCTTTAGCTTGAAGAGTGAGTTTCTCTACATCGGTCTTCTTTACGGTAACTTTTTGAGAATCTTCCAGGGGCTGGATTCCCAGAGGACCGTTGGCAGTATCTGCAGGATTAAGCGCAAGAGTAGTCATACTCAAACTCCGAACCGGTGATCGGTATATGATTAAGAAGTGTTCCTAGATTTTCAGCCTCTCGAAGTAAGTATTCGACACATGTTAGGGTTGTGTTCATGAAATGGAATGATTTAAGATTTCAGGCCGTATTTACTTCCCGATAGATCCGGGATGTGCATTATCAAGTTTTAAAACGTTCAATATCTGTTCGATTTATCGAAGTTCCTGAAACCCTGAGTTCAAGCCAAAATGAATTCCCCCACCATCTCAACGGAATCCTTTACCTGTAACGGACGCCACTACCATCCAGGCCCTCACCCCATCGTAGTGATCTGTGTCGATGGCTGTGCCGATGAATACCTTTCAACTTCGATGGCTCAAGGTGTGATGCCTCATTTGTTGAGCTTGACCAAGAATGGATATCGCGGCTTAGCCCGAGGAGCGCTGCCGTCCTTTACCAACGTCAACAATGCTTCCATCGCCACCGGCTTGAGTCCCCGTGAGCACGGGATTAGCGGAAATTTCTTTTTAGATCCCGACACTGAAGAAGAGATCATGATGAACTCTTCTAAGTATCTGTGGAAAGAAACTCTTCTCTCGCACGCCGCTCAAAGTGGTCGCAAGGTAGGGATGGTCACTGCGAAGGAAAAACTCAGAGACATCCTTTCCCATCAATTGGAAGGTATCGCTTTCAGTTCAGAAAAGGCCAAGGAAGCCAAGCTCGACACTCACGGTATCGAAAATGTAGAATCCCTGATCGGGGAGCCTGCTCCAGAAATTTATTCTGCGGATGCCAGCCTTTATGTTTTGAAAGCGGGAGTTGCATTGATTCGAGAAGGGTTAGCTGACTTCCTCTACCTTTCATTAACCGATTACATGCAACACAAGTTTTGCCCCTGGGAAGAAGAATCGCTAACGTTTCATCAGAACATCGATGAACAAATTGGGCTTCTATTAGAGCTTGGAGCTAAAATCGGAATCACTGCTGATCACGGTATGAATTCAAAAACTCAGCCCGATGGCTCGGCCAACGTCATCTTTTTAGAATCGTGGATCCAAGATCAGCTCGGAATTCAAACTCGAGTGATCTGTCCGATCACCGATCCCTACGTAGTTCATCACGGCGCTTTAGGTTCTCTGGTCATGGTGCACATCGAAGAGGAGTCCGATATCCCCCGTATTCAAGAAAAGATCTTTCAACTCGATGGGATCACTGAAGTTTACACGCGAAGTGAAGCTGCGCACCGATTGGAGCTTCCCGAAGAACGCATCGGTGATCTCGTTATCTTGAGTGGTCGCGATACGGTCATCGGTAGAACTGAAAAAGATCACGACCTCAGTCATGTCGCCAAAGGATTGAGATCTCACGGCGGGCGCTACGAAGAGATGGTCCCCTTTATCTTTTCATTCCCCCTCAACTCCACGTACTTACAAAAAGCGGTTGGAGATCCCCGAAACTTCGACGTCTTTGAATTCACTTGTAATGGAGAAGATTCATGACTTCCCCCGTCCTCAATCTCGCGAGTCTCATCGCTTCAAAGCCCGTCGATCGCTCGCAAGTTCTCGAAGTCTTTAATCCTTACGATCAATCCCTCGTTGGAACGGTCGTCCAGGCTCAACCATCCGACTTAAATCGAGCCATCGAGCGAGCACTGGAAAAAAAGATCGTTCTCAATCGCTATGAGCGAAGTGAAATTCTCGAACGAGCCCGAAGCCTACTGGAGTCTCGACGAGTTCAATTCGCAGAGTGGATCCGGTTAGAATCGGGACTCTGCCAACGTGAAACGGAATACGAAGTAGGAAGGGCTCTCGACGTCTTAAAGTTTTCTGCCATGGAAGCCCTCAAGGACGATGGAGAAATTTTCTCCTGTGACATTTCTCCTCAAGGCAAAAATCGAAAAATCTTCACCACTCGTGAACCTCTTTCTTTGATTGCCGCGATCACCCCCTTTAATCATCCTCTCAATCAAGTGGTTCATAAGTTAGGACCCGCGATCGCAGCCGATGTTCCCACGATCTTAAAACCTTCAGACAAAACTCCCCTAACGGCCCTTAAATTTACGGAGCTTCTTTACGAATCCGGTCTCCCAGAAGAACGCTTGAGTACTCTCGTGGGATCCATCGAAGGTGTTATCGAACCTCTGATCCAAGATCCGAGAGTGGCTTTGGTCTCGTTTACGGGAAGTGCTCAAGTGGGCAAGCACATCTCTAAGATTGCGGGTTATAAAAAGCTTTGCTTAGAGTTAGGAGGAAACTCTCCCTTGATCATCCTTCGAGATGCGAATCTTGAGCTGGCCACAAAACTTGCCGCAGAAGGTTGCTTTCGAAATTCTGGTCAACGTTGCACCGCTGTGAAGCGAGTCCTAATCGAGCATTCCATCAAAGAAGAATTTATCGAACGCTTTTTATCGCTTGTTAAGGAGTATCCCGCAGGAGACCCCGCCTCTCCCACCACACGAGTGGGTACGGTCATCGATGAGAACGCGGCGATTCAATTAGAAAATCGGGTTCAAGCTGCCGTCGAAATGGGAGCCAAGGTTCTTTACGGAGGGAAGCGTCAAGGAGCTCAATTGGAACCCACTGTAATCGACGATGTTCCGAGAGAAGCGGAGATGGTGGTAGAAGAGTCTTTCGGCCCCTTGGCTCCCCTGATGGAAGTTCAAGGCCTCGAGGATGCCGTCGCCTTAGCGAACTCCACCGCGTTTGGCTTGTCAGCGGGAGTCGTGACCGAAAATCTCACCTCTGCCCTCTACGCCATTAAAAATATTCGGACGGGAACGGTGAATATCAACGAAGTTCCAGGCTATCGCATCGAGAGTTCACCCTTTGGAGGAATCAAAGATTCGGGTTTAGGGATCAAAGAAGGCGTCATCGAAGCCATGCAATATATGACGACGAAAAAAACTTTTTCGTTACCTTGGTGACCGAATCTTGGAACTATTTCAATTCGAATACTGGCCTAAATCCTAAACTTGGATTTTGAAGCTCAGGCTTTGCTGCACCACGAGCAGAGGATCGACAAGCTTCTTGCTTACTGGTGAATCCTCCCCCACGAAAAACTCGTCCGACGCTTCCGCTATTTGCGACCGGATTTTTCACCTTAGCTTCTTTAGAAGCGTAGAAATTCTTGTTGTAGATATCGCGACACCATTCGGCCACATTTCCGTGCATGTGGTGCAGTCCGAATGCATTCGGCTTCAAGCTATTAACAGGGACAGTCTTGCTCTTGTTACCAGCTGAGAAATTGGCGTTCTCTTGAGTTAAATTTTTACCGAATGAAAACGCATCTGAACTTCCAGCCCTCGCTGCGTATTCCCACTGTGACTCTGAAGGTAGACTCAGGCCAGAGATTTTGCAGAAGGTTTCGGCTGCTTTCCAGTGAACATTCTCTACGGGTAAATTCCCTCCCTTAAATTGGGATGGGTTTGGGCGAAGGACCTTATCCCATTCACTTTGACTCACTTCATATTTAGCGATAAGGAAAGAATCTAGCTCAACCTCATGAACAGGAGCTTCGTCGGAAGCACCGTCTTTTGATCCTTGCTGGAACTTACCTTTAGGAAGTTGGACCATAATGATGCCGGTCTTTTCATGACGATACTCCGGCAAGCCCTCGGCATTTTTCTTGAGAGCTTTAAAGCCAGGAATCTCAGGAAGTTGAGCTTCCTTTGGCTTTTCGACCACTTTCTCTGGCTTGGATGGTTCAGTATTTTTTGGTTCTTCTTGTTCTTTAGGGTTAACCGGTTTCGTGGGTTCCCCTTCTTTCTTTTTAGGTGGATCGACTCGGACCATAATACGGTCTGCAGGAGGCTCCGCTTCGTTCCCGGCTTCGTCACTGAGCATGATAGAGAGTTTGGGAGGCGTGGCCGCCTTCGATTCCGTCATGTAGGAAAAACTTCCAAAGTCTTTAATTTTGATGGGCTTCTCATCGATCGTCAGCTTCAACTTGGAGGGAATCGTATGGTTATCGCTCACAACACCCTTTAAGTACCATTTTCCCGTTTGGACATCCCGATCGAAACCGATGGCGTTGAAGACAGGAGGCTTGATATCCATCAAAAAGACCCACTTGGCCTCTGATTCTCGATTGAGGTTATCGATAGCTCTTACTACAACTTGCTTATGCTTATTTCCCACTTCAACTTTTCCTGCATAAACCCCTTCAGGATTGGGAGAGAGAAGCTGATCATCGAGATAAACCTCTTTAACTCCACCTCCATCTTCGACCTGAATCAATAGATTTAATGTCTTGGTCTTAACCAATGACTGATTGGGATTCGGTTCGAGCAAAGTGATGACCGGAGGCTGACTATCGAGAAAGGCTTGAACTTTTTGCTCCGATTTACGGCCGAGTTCATCTTCAGCGACTACGGTTAAAACGGTGAGTTCGTCTTTTATTAAGGTGATCTCAGCATTAAATTCTCCCTCTGTCACCTCTACCGGTTTTCCATCGACCGTCAGGGTAAAATTGGAACCATCACTGACCTGCCCTTTGAGGCTCAATGGGTTTCTAAGGAGATAGATTTTTTCATCTCCAGACTCGAGAGTGAGTGTTGGAGCCAGCGTATCGACGTAGAGAGGGTACTCCGCTTGAGCTTTGGGACCATCTCCATTCGAGTAGGTCACCTCTACCGTCAGCTGAGTCTTTCCTTCGGGAAGGTCCTTAACTTCTAATTGAAATTGACCATCATTAAGACTCACGACTTGCTCTTGAATCTTAATTTCGTGAACCTTGGAGAGAGAACTGAGGCCCCCCGCGACTTGAATCGAATTCTCAGGAAGTTTAAGTGGATCGTCTTCATTCAGACCTTCGGGCTGAGTGAAAGCTAAGGATTTTAAAATTAGGGCCACGATCGCACTGTCAATCGCAGCCTTCATGTTTGCGATTTCAGGATTCGGAGATTCGATGCTCTCAAATAAATCAAAGGCCTCGACAGCCTCATTTTGAGCGAGATGAAGCTCGATAAGGCGTCGGTTGTAATTAGCCAACTCTTCCTCAGATAACTCGAAGGATTCAAACTTTTGTTCTAATGAGGAATACGCATTCTTGAGATCAGCGGCAGTTTGGAAAGTCGAGTAACTCGAGCTGAACTGATCGATCGCCTCTCGCATCTGAACTTGTGGATCAGGAGTCTTCTCGGTGACGTCTTCAGTATTTTCCTGATTCGTGTTTCCTTGATTTGAAGGGGACTCGGTGATCGCTACCTCGTTCTGATTATTTTTAGTCCTGGAGGAAGAATTCGGATTCTCAGGCTGCTTCGGAGTTTCCTTATCGGAGTCTTCGTTATCCTTATTCGTGTTGGCGAGTGGATCACCAGAATCCTTGTTGAGATCAGAGAGAATATAAAAACCGCCTCCTCCTAAGCCAATGAGGATCAATACGAGGATGACCCAGAGCATAGTTCGACTTTTTTCAGCCTGGACGGGTGGCGGAGGTGCTTTTTTGGGAGAAGGGGATGGAGCAGCCATCTCACTCGGCAGGGCTTGAGTGACATCGGCCTCGAACTCTCCCTTGGTGGACGATTTGGTCTCTTCATCGAGCTGAACTCGAACTTTAGCCAAGAGTTCAGCGGGTGGAGGGGAAACCAATTCACAGCGTTGCGTTCCCGTACCGGTAAGGGGATCTGAAAGAGTTCCCTTTAGATCCTCAGCCTTGACTACACCTTCTAAAGCCTCAACGAGATCTTGAGCTTCGGGATACCGATCTTCAGCATCTGAAGCCGTCGACTTGTTGATGATGTCGATGACCGATTGAGGAATATCTTTTCTCACATCCGAAATCAGGGGAAAGGGAGCTGAGCAGACTTTTTTCATGACCGAAGTCATGCTATCTCCCTCGTAGGCATCTCCCCCAGCGAGCAAGAAGTAAAGCGTGGCTCCCATCGCCCAGACGTCCCCTGGAGGGCCGACTTTATTTAAGCCATCCCATTGCTCTGGTGGCATGTAGCGAGGAGTTCCCATGGTGACGTCGGAAACAGTTAATCCACTGCCTCCAGCTTCACGCGTGTTCCCTAAGCCCAAATCGGCGAGCTTCACTTCGCCTTCACGGGAGATGAGAATATTATCTGGCTTGATATCGCGGTGAACAATTCCGCGAGTGTGCGCAGCAGCTAAGCCCTTTGAAGCCTGTAGCGCGATAGTGACGGCCTCTCCGATGTTGAGCTGACCTTTTCTTCCCACTCGCTCTCGGGCCGTTTCGCCTCGAACATATTCCATCACCAAGTAGTGAACCCCATGGCGATGGTCGACATCGAAAACTCGAACCAAGTTAGGATGATTCAATCGGGCTGCAAGCTGAGCTTCCCTTTCAAATCTAAGAACGATCTGTTCAGAACCTTGGGCAAGGTGGGGAAGCAAACACTTGACACCTACATCCATGTCAAATTTGACGTGTCGCCCCCGATAGACTGCTCCCATCCCCCCTTTACCTATGCGAGCGTAAAGGACGCAAGGATCGAGAATCTTAAATCCATCAAGCTCAGGAACTTCACGTAAAAATGGATCCTTGAGGATTTCGTCTTCGGTACCCATAAGTTACCTTGCCTTTAATTCATCCCAACTTCCCGCAGATCAACTACGGAAAGATCGGACTCACTGTCTTTGATGTACTTTCAACATGGGTTGATATTTGAGATTCACCGCCCTTCTCTCAACCGAGGTCTGATCCTCAGGTTGAAAAGAAGGAAGCTGGACGCTTAAACATCAGCCCGCCCTGAAGAGGCAAATCACCTCTATTACCCATGAATAACGATCTCAAGGCGATATTTGGACGCCCTATTTTAGTTAATCCTGGCGTGGGCACTATCGAGCGAGAAGTCACGAGGGGAAAGATTCGATCGAATATAGATTTGACGTGAGACGAATCCTACCCATTCAATGGAATATACATAAACCATTTCACCACTTTGCTCTACAAGAGAATTTAAAAGCGCAGAATTTTCCCTAACTCCCTACCCCCAACTCTGAGAGATCCACTGGTTTTGTTCAATTTCTAGTCGGGATTTCTCTCTGCTCAAGGACTGAAATGGGCCGAAATTTCAGCCTATTCTCAAATTAAAGACTGAGCTCAAATCTTAAAAACAGCTCCTCAATCGGGGCCTAAGGTTCATATTTATCAAAATTTAACGTCCGGACTACCAATTTAAGCCGTTATGAAGTAAGGATATTAGGATCTCGTTGAAGGAATGAAATTCCTCATTTTCGATCTGGCTCTCAAAAGTTAGAATCAGACGCAATAAAACTCAGAACAAAACTTGAAGTCTCAGGTGCTTTGAAGACCTTTATGGTGTTTTACGGGTACCTATTCTTATTGGGATGAGAACTCGATAGTAAGTGAATTGCGATCGAGGATCATTGGAGGGAACATGAAGTACTTATTTGTTGCAATTCTATCGATAACATTTTTATCCGTGGGTTGTGTCGCACCACAAACCATCCTTTTGGACTCCGATCCCGCCGGGGCTCATGTGGAAATCGAGGGGGAATACATCGGCATCACCCCCTATGAATACACTTTTGATAGTCCTCTGGCAGAGAAAATGTGGCCCTGGAAAGCCACTATGGTCGCTCGGATGGCGGGATTCTTAGATGACACCCGAGAGTTCAAAGTTCATGACCCACTCCCTGAGAAGATCATGTTTGTACTGAAACCTGATCCCAATGCTGCTAAAACTCAGCCGAAGCCCAATCCCAATCCCAATCCCAATCCCAACAAAAAACCACCGAAAGATTTTACGCCTATCGATGGTTTAAAGGATGATCTATAAGCACGCTCCGAAGGAGCTTGATTCAACATAAAAGTATCAGTTCCTGTTGATTCGACAGGAACTAAGCCGAGCTGGCCTCAACTCGGCCATGAATAAAGTCCAATAGGTCTTTATTCCAGCATTACTGCGTAGACTCGTAGAGTCTATGTTCAACGGAGTGAAGGTAAATCTTTGATTTACCGGAGCGGTTGAAGCACGCTCCGAAGGAGCTTGATTCAACATAAAAGAATCAGTTCCTGTTGATTCAACTGGAACTAAGCCGAGTTGGGATCAACTCGGCCGCGAATGTAGACTCGTAGAGTCTATGTTTAGCGGAGTGAAGGTAAATCTTTGATTTGCCGGAGCGGTTGAAGCACGCTCCGAAGGAGCTTGCTTCAACATAAAAGAATCAGAACTTAGGAGCCGATTTTGGCTTCTCGCCTCGGCTCCAACCTTGGTTCAGCAATTCTTGAATCCCAGGGTATTGCCAGGCGTATTCGTAGGGGCGAATGTTGAACTTCTTGGCCTTGAGTTGATAGACAAACCAACCCACCCAGGAACTTAGAAACGCAATTGAGGCAACACAGAAACCCACACCGAGAAGCGTTTCTCCCCAGGCACTCGCGCTGACGAAATCGAAGGGAAGGCAAGAGATCAACGCGATGACCGAAACGGTTGAAATGACGAAAGCCGTTTTAAAGGCTTTCTGTGCCTGATGAATCTTTTTAGCGTTCGTAGAGCGGGGAACTAAAAAATCTCGACGTTCCCAAGTGAGTTCAGCAACTTGACCAAAGTTGCAATTCAAACCCACCTCACCGTGAATCGATATTGAAACAGCCGCCTCGGGATCAGACTTTTCTCTTCCATTAGAAGTGAAGAAACACGTATTGAGAACTTCGATGACTTCAGTAAGCTCGGTTTCAGTTTGGCTGATTTGCTGCTCGAGTTCCGGGTCTAAGGCAATTCCCTGAGCTCGCCTTAAAGCATCGACGACTGCAGCTCCCGAGTCTCCCGCCCAATTGGAATGCTTCGCGCGAGATAAGATCACTCGAGCAACGTGATTTCGAGTGTGAGTGAGATCTTCGGCATCTTTTTCTAAGAAGGTATCCAAAAGCTGAACTAAAGGCTCCACCTGATCGAAGAAAACTCCTACCGCCTTCAAAGATAAAGGCGTTCTCACATCGGAGTTCTCTACCGAAAATTCTTCACACAGATCCCAAATTCTTGAACTCACCGGATGGAGCGAACTCTCGATGGCTTCTCTGACCTCAATCGGATCGAATGGCAGGAGATTTAAACGAGCTTTGTGCTTTTGCACTTCCTCAGTTAAACCCAAGTCGGCGGCGCGACGAGCGAGATCGACTTGAAGGGCGATCAAAGCTCGAGGTAGAGTCTTTCTGAAGTCTTGAACAAAACTAATCCCCTGGGTGGGTCCCATCACGATGGAAGCTCGTTCTTCAAATCGTTTCCAAACTCCCTCATTTCTCAGTAAGAGTTCCCACCGATTAAAACTTTGCTTCCAACAGCTCTCTCCGAATTCTTGACGCCTCGGGGAGATCTCTTTTTCCAATCGCTCTAAATCGACATTGATAGCACTCAAGTGGTAGAGGACTGCGAGATTGTGAAGGGCAATAGAGTCATTTCCATGCTGCTTCTCTTGTAAGAGCCAAAGCTTGCCACCTTCTTTGATATTGTCTTGGACCATCAAGCGCAAACCTTCATCCCAAACATCACCAGGAGATTGGGGCCAAAACCAAAAGAACTCATCGATCAATCTCTGTTCGGGAGCGAATAATCGATCTCGGGCGTACGCTTGATCTTGAGGTGTGGGAGAGGCTTGATACCGACTGAAAAGTCGGTGATCAGGAGTTTGGGGCTTAGAAGCTTCGATGGCGATGCTTCCCGAAAGAGCAGCATCGATATCAGCCAACGGGGAGTGAACATGCTTCTTAAGAACTCGGAAGCTGTTTTTTAAATACAAGTCAGCAGACGAGGCGAGGAGTAAGGATATTAACGTCTTAGCTTCGCGGAGTGAGTGACTCTGTGGGGGTTTATAGAGAACGACCTCACGTTCCGTACGAGAGCTCACCTCCAGCGCCGCCGGTCGTGGAGATTCCTCCACTCGAGGAGCGCGGAGCTCTGAACTCAGATAAATTTTCCCTTCAAAGTTTTTCTGCAATTTTCACTCTCCGAGACAGCACTAAAAGAGGCACTTCTTATCCTCTTTAATCCATTCGATCAACCACCATCGAATTCCACGTATCGGTTACAGCAAAACAGGTTGGATTCAGCCGAATATCGACACTGGCCTGAAACTTTTCTGCGGTTACTTCTCTGCTCATACCAGAGCTGAAGGAGCATTTAAGATTCAACACCAACGCCAAGGTCTAACTTATGTATACACAGAAATTAAAAAGGTGGTGACAACACCAACTCTGACGAGGGAAAACAAAACGTTCCCTTGTTATCTATGTCCTCTACTTAAGTTAAATAACAATAAACGACGACCCTAAACCAACTCTCAATTTTGAGCCTCAGCGCTTAATCAGAGACCTAAAACGGGTAAACCCCTTAAGAATTGGAAACTTGCAGAAGGAAGATTGTATTGAGAGTATCCAAAACCAACTGGATAAAAACTGAAGTTTCTCTAACAGCAGATGGAATCACTGTCTTCTGCTGAGCTAGAGTGAAGTAAATCGATTCAGTTCTACTCAGACCTAATCAGAAAGATTAAGAGAGAGTATTTAAGCCCCTTCGCAAGCTTGTTCAACCACAAGTATACCGATCAGCGCTCTCAATTACCTCGTTAATCAGGGGAAATTGTGATACTTCATTACAACTGAGAAATCTTCCAAAGGTATAAACTAGCGACACTTCGGTAAGGAGACCAAGCTTGGGCTCGAATTTCAATCGCCCTGGGAGCCATCTTCTTATTCTCAATCTTTTCAACGGCTGATCTCAGGGCGAGGTCTCCTACACTGAAGACATCGATTCGCCCTAAACTGAAGATGAGAAACATTTCAGCGGTCCAAACCCCGATGCCTTTAACTTTCGTAAGATGTTGAATAACCTCATCTTCGCTCATTGAGCCCAGTTTTTTGGAACCGAGATCCCCCTTGACATACTCATGGGCAAGAGACTTTAGGTAGGATGTTTTCTGCTTTGAAAGCCCACAGGATTTGAGTTTGTTTTCTGTGACTCGACCCAATCGAAGAGGATCCGGCTTCCCATCTGGAAACATCTCAAGAAACCGACCGTAGATGGTTTTTGCAGCTTGAGCACTGATTTGCTGTGAAACGATCGACTGGCAGAGAGCCCCAAATTGGTACGATTTTCTTCTGAGAGATATTCCCTCGACCTTCTTCATCCATCGAGCCAACTTGGGATCGGACTTGAGAAGCCACTTTTCACCTTCTTTTAAAGTCTCTAAGTTGAGTTCAAATCGGTTTGTTTTTTTAACCATAGCCCGTTCCATCTCCAGGAGTTCTCAGTGAGAATGAGGTTTGGAATTGTCGATCGTTTTAGCTGCTCGCGCTACGCCTAAAGGGGTAGGGTGTAGTTCAATTGGAATCTACCCTAACCCTCGCTGACGCTTCGGGCTTGAAATTTCAAGCCCGAAGCGTCAGCGAGGGTCGGTATTCAAAATCGTCCTAAAAGGTCCCATCAATATGAAATCACGAATCACTTTTCTTAGCATGATCCTGTGTGCTCTGGTAATGAGTGGTTGTAGCCCGCAAAAGCGAACCTCTCAGGCACACGCATCAAAGCACAGTTCAGTTGAAGCTGGAAAACTGAATGCTAACGGCTCCCCCACTAAGCCTCAAGAGTTAGCTCTCTTTGACACTCCAAACCTACATTCTTTTCCGAGCACCTTCTCGATCGTCGGAAGAGATCCGAAAACGGGTGAGATCGGCATCGCCGTGCAATCTAAATTCTTCGGGGTGGGCCCCGTCGTACCGTGGTTGAGCTTAGAATCTGGAGCCATCGCGACTCAATCGTACGCCAATACAAAATTTGGCCCTGAAGGCCTGCGATTATTAGCAGAAGGAAAAACCGCCGACGAAACGCTGAAGCAGCTTTTAAAGTCGGATCCTCAACGAGAGCTTCGACAAGTTGGCATCGTTGATTCCAAAGGGGGCTCTGCCACGTTTACGGGATCTCGCTGCCACGCTTGGGCGGGGGGAAAACACGGACCGAACTACGCCGTTCAGGGGAATATACTGGTGAGTGAAAAAACCGTGCTCGACATGGAGAAGGCTTTCCTTTCCAATCCAGACGCTCCATTGGGAGAACGCCTCATGTCCGCTCTGGAAGCTGGTCAAGCCGCCGGAGGAGACGCCCGGGGAAAACAATCCGCTGCCTTACGAGTCTTAAAAAAGGGCGCTGGTTACGGAAAGAACGACCGCTGGGTCTGGTTGACCGTGGATGACCACCCCAATCCTATCCGGGAGCTCCGTCGCCTCTACGACATGAAAATGAGAAAGGGCCCCTTGTCCAAAGCCTATAGGTCTTGGCGCCAAGGATCTGTCGAAGAAGCGCGCCAGTACTTTAAAGAGAGCATGGCGCTCACCCCAAACGATCCCAGCCCGTTTTTACAAGCGGCGGAATTTGAACGTCGTCAAAAAAACAGCCAGGCGATGGAAAAGCTCATCGTCGAGGCCTTAAAGAAGCAGCCCGATTACGACAACCTCTACTTTCAAGTAGGCCTACTTTATTTACGCGCCGGGAAAAAAGTGGAAGCTCTTCGAGCACTCAAGAAGACGCTCGAATTGAACGCCGAGTACAAAGAGGTCTTTCAACGAGAGCAGAAGAAGAATCCTGCGCTATGGGAGGGGATAAAGTTTTAGTGTGATTTTAAGATTCCCCTGTAGGGGCAGGGCTCGTGCCTGCCCAATCTATGAAAGTGCCGTTTGATTGAACTTGTGGTCCTAACTAGCCCG
>JANQLS010000045.1 GCA_028280485.1 Planctomycetota bacterium | reverse complement strand
ATGTCCGCGGCCGAGTTGATCCCAACTCGGCTTAGTTCCTGTTTATTCAACAGGAACTAATTAACAGATCAGAATTCAACAAGGTCGAATTCAAATGATGCTACAACAACGCTTCAACTCAACTCGAAGCTGGAAATCTCTCTTTTTGATATTGGGATTTGTCTGCCTTCTCAATCCGCTCCATGCAGATCGTTTGGCCATCCAAGATGATGGAACCATCATCATCGGACCGCCCTCGAACAAATTAGCAGTTCTGTCCAACGGTCCGGGTAATGCTGAAGACTGGGCGGTGGGATACCCCGTTTCCGGGCTCTATGACTTCATTCCACCCACCACAACTTTTAACTTGCTACAAGGAAGTCCCGTTCGGGCCCTCTCCGCTTTGATCAAACCAGCCGACAGTACTGGGCATCCCGTGTTCGCACCTCCGGGAGGCGGAATCTTTCATGTGGACCGAACGCTGGGTTCAACTTATGTGAGTGACCTCGCTCCAGTGGCCGTCGCAACGGGAGATGTCGATGACGATGGTATTGACGAAGTGGTCGCCTCTGTAGCGGGGATCGGAGTGTTTAAGGTCGATCTCGACTTAGGCACCTCCACCTTGATCTCAACCAATGGAACCATCAAAGATCTGGAAGTCGGGAAAACCGCGGCCGACGGCAAACCCGGAGTCTTCATGGTGACGGAGACGGGCTTCGTCATTTTTCTCAATCCGAGAACGGGTTTGCAATTTCCATTCGCAGATATCGATGCCACGAGTTTACGCATCGGTGATCTTGATCAAGATGGAGACACTGAAATCGTGGTCATTACCGAATCGGGTTATTTGATGGTCTTAACCGATGATGGAATCGCAGTGCAGGTAAGCCCTGAAAATGGAAGCCTTCAATACGTAGGTTCCTTTGTCACCTTTACGGTAGATCCTCCGCCCGACGATCCTCCGTTCCAACAGTTTTTACGAATGGATGTGAACGACGATGCTCGCATTGACATCGCCGACCCCATCGGAATTCTTCAGGAAGTTTTTCAGGGCATCCAAGCCCTCGCTCCCTGTGAAGATGCTCGGGATGTTAACGATGACGGAAGAAAAGATATCAGTGATGTCGTTTACGCTCTCTCCTATCTCTTCCGGGGGGCCTCTCCACCTCCAGCGCCGTTCCCCAATCCTGGCTTCGATCCAACTCCTGATGGCTTAACGCCTTGCTTAGAGTGAGATCCACGCTTCTGCGACAAATTAAACAGCTTTTAGTTTAAAGTTTTTAGAATCGATACGGGCTATAATTGAAGAATTGACCCGAGTGGACTAAAGAATTTCTAACAACTGCGCTCAAAAATGCACTTGCTTACGCACAGTTAGTTAGAGACCGAGAACTTAAATACTGTACTGAAATAGCTTTTCAGTCCTTCAAAGTTCACCAGTCAACTCCCAACCATTCCTTCGATTGTAGCCCGTTTGTTATGTCTACACGCTTAAACACCTTCGCCTTTCTCCTTACGCTTTCGATCTTCTCTCTAGGATCTTCTTCCCTTTCAAGCGATGAAGGAGCAGGAAAGGCCATCTACAATAAATCCTGCGCTTCTTGTCACGGTCAAAATGGCGAAGGCGTTAAAGGCAAATACAAACGGCCTCTAGTGGGAGAAATGTCGATCCCAAAACTGAGCCGGTATATTGAAAAGTATATGCCGGAAGAAAAGCCTGAACTGATTCAAGGCGATGATGCCGTAAAAGTTGCTAAATATGTTTACTACGAGTTTTATTCGCCAATTGCTCAAACTCGAAATCGACCGGCAACGATCGACCTTGCTCGATTAACTGGAGTTCAATATCAAAACAGTGTTTCAGATTTAGTTCATCACTTTCGCTGGATTCCCCCTCGAGCCAAAGATAGCGGATTGGTGGGTGAATACTTTAATGACCGCACTCCGGGAAGAAAAAGCCGAATCAAACGAATAGATTCGAAAGTTCGATTCCGAGTTAACAAAGATCAGCCCGCTCCTAAAGAACTCAATCCTAATGGATTTTCAGCTCGTTGGCAGGGTCGTGTTCATGCCCCAAAAACCGGGATTTATGATTTCATCGTCAAGACCGACCACGGCATGAAGCTGTGGATCAACGACATGCGAGAACCGTTGATGGATCGTTGGGTCAAGTCTGGAAGCGACACTTCTTTCAAAAAATCGCTCTTCCTTCTCGGGGGGAGAGATTACTCCATTCAACTCGAATTCTCTGCCTATACCCAAGGCGTAAGAAATAAAAAGAATAACGCGAAACCCGTTGAAGCCTTCATCGAACTTTGGTGGAAGAAACCGCACGGTGCTTTAGAACTCATACCGAGTCACTACTTACAGCCCAATCGCGGAGCGGAATTCTTTGTGGGAAAAACAACTTTTCCTCCTGATGATTCCAGCACGGGATTCACTCGAGGAACTTCAATTTCAAAAGCGTGGGCCGAAGCCAATACCTCGGCTGCAATAGAAGTTTCTAACTATATCTTGGATCACCTAGCGGAACTTTCTAATGCAAAAAAAGGATCGAAAGACTTCAAAAACAAGCTCATTCAGTTCGCTGAAGAATTCGCTGAACGTGCTTTTAGACGCCCATTAAAAAGCGTTGAAAAGAAACTCTATATTGCTGCCCAATTCAATAAAGCGCCCAGTCCTAAATTAGGTTTAAAGAGATCTCTGATTATGGTGCTCAGTTCGCCTCGATTTTTGTACCTCAATCAAGCCAAAGAAAACGCGAGCCCCTATGAAGTAGCGAGTCGTCTCTCTTATTCACTCTGGGATTCCATTCCAGACAAAACTTTGCTCAGAGCGGCAAAAGAGAACCGCCTAAGCACTCCAGAACAAATTAAAGAACAAGCCTTGAGGATGCTGAAGAATCCCAAAGCCAAATTGAAAATGAGGCGTTTCATCCATCATTGGCTCGAAATCGGCATTCGAGGAGAATTGAGTAAAAGCAAAAAGCTATTCCCAGAATTTAATGATGCTCTCGCTTACGACTTAGAAGAGTCGGTGGTGAAGTTTGTTGAAAGTGTGATTTGGAGCAAATCGTCAAATTTCAAAGAACTCTTTGAAAGTAAAAGTCTCTATGTGAATAAAAGAATCGCCAAGTTCTATGGATTCCCTGAACCTAAAGGCGAAGGCTTTGAAAAGATGGAGATCACCAAAGGTCATCGGCAAGGCTTGATCACTCAACCTTATATCCTTGCCAATCTCGCCTACCACGATGCAAGTTCGCCGGTTCACCGCGGAGTGTTTTTGTTACGAAACATCCTGGGTAATATTTTGCATCCTCCACCGGAAGCTTTTACTCCGGTCGCTGCTGAACTTCATCCCAAATTAACAACCCGTCAACGTCTCGAGCTCCAAACTCGACCCCAGTTTTGTATGGGTTGTCATGAGAAAATCAATTCACTGGGCTTCGCATTAGAGAGCTACGATGCCGTTGGACGTCACCGTTCAAAAGACAATGGCAGCCCTATCGATGAGAGTGGGTCTTACCTTCTACCGTCCGGTAATCAGCAAAAATTTGAAGGCGCACGCTCTCTTGCAACGTTTTTGAGGGGTCACGAAGAAGTACAAACTTCGTTCATCACTCAAGTGTTCCATCACTTGGTTCAACAGCCGATTTTGGCTTACGGGAAAGACACGCCCGGTGAATTCAGGCGCCAATTCAAAAACGATAAGTATAATATTCAAAAGCTCTTAGCTGAAATTGCCAGCCGGTCGGCATTAGAAGGAATCATCAATTTTGCGGCTTCCCCAACAAGCTCGGGGAAAGGCCCGATGGCATTTTAGTGAGAGATTTTCCGCAAGGAATGATGATCCTTGCAAGTGGGCTTTGCTGGTTATCGATTTCGCAAATCAAACAAAGCCTTGGTATGATAGTGACCTGTTTTAAAGCCCCTTCTAAGGAGTACTTTTAAACAGGTAAACGTTTTGAGAGCCACTGAAGACGAAGCCTCAGTGAACCCTCAATATTAAATTGCAAGTATCGGTAGATATTACTCTGCCGATGATCCGTAAGAGAGAAACCGGTTTCGGAGAGAAATCGAATATGTCAAGTCAACGAACGCGTCGCGAATTCATTAGGGATATGGGCATTAGCGCAGCCGCAGCTCCCTTCCTCTTCAATCTTTCAAGCCCTGCATTTGCTAAAGAGGTCAACCCTCAACAACGCAAACGACTGATCGTCATGTTCAGTCCAAACGGGATCGTGCCCAAGAATTTTTGGCCCGATGAAAAAGGTTCAAACTTTACCCTGAAGGAAAGCTTGAAGCCTTTGCAATCTTTGAAAGACCGCACTCTAATCATCCATGGCTTAGACAGTAAGATTCGTGGTGATGGTGACAACCACATGAGAGGCATCGGTTGCTTGATGACAGGTGCCGAACTCTTCCCCGGTAACATTCAGGGTGGCTCCCACACTCCTGCGGGTTGGTCGAGCGGAATCTCGATCGATCAAGAGATCAAGAATAAGCTTCAAAAAGATCCCCAAACACGCACTCGATTTGGATCTCTTGAGTTTGGTGTTTTAGTTCGCGACCGAGCGGATACCTGGACTCGCATGTCCTACGCTGGTCCGAATCAACCCATCGCCCCAATCGATGATCCTTACCAAATGTTCTCCAAGCTTTACGGAAAAATGAAAGACCGTGAATCCTTGAAGAGCATCTTAGATGACTTAAAAGCTGATCTTAAAAAGTTACGCAAAGAGTTGAGCAAGGAAGACCAACATCTCCTCGACGAACACGCCCAGCGTGTTCGAGAGATGGAAAAGGAACTCCAAGTCGATACCAAACTCATCGGACATGCAGTTCCGGAACTCGATCCTGGCATCGAAGAGAAAAACGAGAACATGCCTCGAATCTCGAAGATGAATATCGACCTACTCGTCTCTGCTTTTGCTGCTGACTTCGCTCGCGTGTCAACCTTCCAATTCACTCATTCGGTCGGTAACGCCAGAATGAAGTGGTTAGGTGTAGAAGAAGGCCACCACCAACTTTCGCATAAACCTGACAGTGACAAAGATGCGCAAGCCAAACTAACTCGTATCAACAAATGGTACGCCGAACAACTTGCCTATATGGCCAACAAGTTAGCCAGCACTCCCGAACCTGGTGGCAAGGGTTCATTGCTAGATAACACAACGATCATTTGGACGAACGAACTTGGTAAAGGTAACTCCCACACCTTAAGCAACATTCCTTTTGTTCTCGTCGGAGAAGGCTTAGGATTCAAGATGGGGCGTTCACTTAAATTGCGACGCGTCCCTCACAATCGCTTCTTGATGTCTTTAGCTCACTCTTTTGATCACAAGATCGACACCTTCGGAAACCCCGTTTTCTGTAAAGGTGGAGCCTTAGATCTTTCATAAATTAAAAGTTTTCTATCGAGTAATAAAAAAAAGCCGCACGCCTCCTGATCGAAGACGTGCGGCTTTTTTACTTCTTTAAATTCAACTCCATTCACTCCTGCAACTTAAGCCCTTTAGCTATAAACCTATAAATAATAGGCTTTCAACTCACTCACACAATTCACCTAAATTTAAATACCAGCAACTGAAACTTCACCCCCCGTTTCTCTCTCAGTGAAACGTTAAATATTTCGCCTGCTCCTCATTTAAAGAAATCAGGACTCTTAATTTATAGCCTTCAGCTCAGCTGAATTTAATTCTATAATTTATACGTTAGGGTCGAACGACAATTCTCATATTTAAGCGTAACCATTTGAATGCCAATTGTGGGGATTCATGGTTTTTCCGCTCAAGGTCTATTAACACTTTAGATCTAATTAGATTCAGTTGAATCTTGCTCCTTCGGAGGCAACTTCAACCGTTCCAGCAAATCATAGATTTGCTTTCACTCCGCTAAACATAGGGTCTCCGACCCTAAGTTCGCGGCCGAGTTGATCCCAACTCGGCTTAGCTCCTGTTTATTCAACAGGAACTAATTATTTATTCCAATCTTTTATCTGCCGATCTCCAAGAGATCGTGCCAATAAGAGGGGTAATCTAACATGCAAGGTCACCGGGTCGCCCGTCAACGTTTGAATATCAACACCTTCCTGATTACAGGATGTTTCTTATTCTTAGGTAGCTTTACCTTTCTCAATCAACACGTTTCTGCTCAAGTTCCCCGCTTTATTCGTGGAGATGCGAATGTCGATGGAAAAAGAAATTTAGGTGATGCCGTCTATAGCTTATTCGCCCTGTTCGGCGACCAAGTAGAACCCACTTGTATCGATGCATTAGACTTCGATGACTCAGGTGAATTTGATCTCACTGATCCCATCGCCAGCTTAACTTGGCAATTCTTAGGTGGATCTCCACCACCAGCTCCACATACGGAATGTGGTATCGATCCGACTGAAGATGAACTCGGTTGTGAAGAATATTCTCTTTGCCCGGTGAACGAAGATCCCTCTGTCGTACTCACTGCTGACCCCACATTTGGAGAAGCACCGCTCGAAGTTCAATTCGATGCATCCAATGCCGAAGATACCGATGGAGAAATCGTGTCTTTCACATGGGACTTTGGCGATGGCTCTGATCCCCAAGAACTCGAAGCTCAAACTTCTTACAGCTACGAAGCAGCCGGCGATTACACCGTAACTGTTACTGTTACTGACAATGAAGGGGGAACGGCTACCGATGATGTATTGATTCGGGTCGACCCACCCGTTTCTCGACCTCAAGTCACTCAGCTTTTAATTGAAGAAGAGTTAGTTCGAGGCGAAATCGCTACTCTTAGCTTTGATTGGGAAGACGATGAAGAAGACATCGCCATCGTGAGGTTTGGGCTTGAGGATGAGTTACAAACTCAGAATGAAGAAGTCTCGGCCAAGCTCTTTGGTATCGAAGGAATGTCGGGCTCAACGCAATTTGAAATCCCAACTTCAGAATTTCCCTTTGGAATTGTCACGATCAGAGTGCAACTGGTGGATGCTGTGGGTAATGAAGGAAACACAGCTGAAGCAACATTAAACATCATCGCCGGAAATGCTGGTGGCAATGCGCCAACTATTTCACAATTCGATGCTTCCATCCCCCAACAAAACCGACCTACTAATCCACATTCCTTAGTTAAAGTTCCTCTGAACTTAACCTACGAAGATCTCGATGGCGATGCCGCTTGGATGCGAGTCGGTATTCAGCAACCTGGGGAAGACCTCATCGTCAATGAATTTTCCTTGGAAGCATTTAATTTACCCGGTGATAACGCAACTCTCGAACGTAACTTTTTTGAGTTTAGTTCTGAAAGTACATTAGGAACCTATAACTTTGAACTCACGATCATCGATCAAAATGCGAACGTTAGTACCACCGAAACAACTTCAGTTGAGCTGGTAGAGTCAGGAGGCTCCATTGTGGTGGATATTACCAGCTTTAATCCTCCGACAGGCGGAGCTGGAACTTTGGTGACGATCGAAGGAATTGGATTCGATGCTGACAATCTTGAACAAAATGTCATCGAACTCAACTCAACAATTTTGCCGATCCAATCGATCACTGAAGACACCATCGAGGTTGAAATTCCGGCGGGTTCTGAAACAGGTGCCTTTATCATCAGCAATCGAAATGGTCGTGCGGTGGCCCCCACTCAGTTTGTTGTCCCTCCCTCGATAACACTGAGCCCAGAAACCACCAAAGTATCGATAGAGAATACCATCGAATTTGATGCCTTAGTCATCCCCATCGCTGGATCGACCTTAGAATGGAGTGTCGATGGAATCGTAGGTGGTAACGCAACCGTAGGTACGATTGATCAAAACGGAGTTTATACCGCTCCCGATGACATTCCGAATCCTCCTACTGTGGATGTTTCTGCCGTTCTTGTTGGAGACGAAGCCATCATCGGTTCAGCGACGGTTGAAATTTGCCCACCTGCAAGTTACCCCGGTGAAGCCGAGATCCTGAGAAGCGTTGGTGGAAGAGTCATCTCTGAAGATGGTTTTGCCACGATTATTATTCCTCCACTAGCCCTTCCCGAAACAACTGTCATTACAATAGAAACTCATCCGATTTCACTTCTCCCTCCCGCGCCCGATGATGAGCGGATCTTTAGTTCTATCGAGTTTGGTCCTGACGGCTTAGTCTTCGATGCACCGGTCACCATCGTAATGCCGCTGACCAATTACTTACCTCCGGGAACGGAGTTAACTCTGGCCTATTTCGATGAAGGTGATGATGAATGGGTTGAAGAAGGAGTCGCCATCGTCAATGAAAATGGTAACCGCGCCGTAGCAACGATCACTCACTTCTCAAACTGGATCTCGTTCATGGATCAAACCGAGCCGGATCTCCCCGCTCCAGTGATCTCAAGCATCGAGAGCCCCCTTGAAACAGATGATTTAGTCAATCCAGGATATGAAGAAGGAAGAAAAGTCCCCTTTAGAATCACTGGCTTAAGGCTAACCCCTGATCTCATCGCAACCGTTGTAGATGAAAACGGGGACGAAGATACTCGTTTCTCAGTAGGTACTTTATACACTCTGAACAACAATGCCGGAGTCGCCGTACAAATCCCAGTCTTAGAAGATTTAGATCCAGACCCTCTCGGGGGCTTAGTTCGATATCTACGCTTAACTCGCCCCAACGGCGAATTTGATGAAGAATCCTTTACCGTACTCGGACTTCCCGAACTCTTCGTTCCTGAGAATTCAACCATCAACCTCTTTGGTGATTTGCGTTACTCAAGAGTCATTATCGACGGTACAGTCGTCGTACCTAACCGAGAAGAGCTCAACATTGAAGTCACGAACTATATCGAAGTGTCCGGCCGTATCGATGCGGAGGGAGTTCCAGGAGCCGACGCCCATCTAACGACCGGAGCTCCCAACAATTCGGAAGGCGGCCATGGAAGCGGTGGTGATGGTCGAAGAGACAACGGTTGTTTCCATGATATCTTTAGTATCTTTTGTGATGACTGGGATGAATCTGAGCCTGAAAACTTTGGTAACCACGGTAATTACTGCAAAGGATTTCCCGCAGACTTCCCTCGTCAAAGACAATCCTGTGATCCTCTAACCGGAAGTGGAAGAACTGAACCCGAAGGTTTAGGGGGTTGGCCTGGATTTAATTTTGGAATCGACGTAGGAGATCTCTTAGATCTCGCTCTTTGTGTCGATGGGGATATCGAAGCTTGCATCAGCTTTGGATTAGAAGTGGCGACCATCGTCGATGGTATCAGCAACTTAGCCACCGAAAGATTCATCGGTGGAAGAGGCTTTGGAGCTGTACGAACCTTCCAGCCCGGACCCAATGATGATATTTCTTCAGATGGAGGAGGCGGTGGCGGAGGATCTCGTTTCTCCATCGATGCCGTCGTCGCTGCCTGCCGACTTTACGGTGGTGGCGGAGGAGCTGGTGGTTCGGGTGGAAGACCCGTGCGCATCTTAACTCCCGGAAACGCTACGATAACGGGTTCGATCTCTACGATGGGTGGCGATGGAGGTGATGGTTCGACCGATGGAATTTTACAATTTGATGTCTTCTTTAGCTTCGCAACCATCGGGGACGAAGTGCCCTTTATACCCGCAGCTCCTGGGGGAGGCGGTGGCGGTGGCCGTGGTGGAGACTTGATGCTTCAAGCGAGCACGGGATTAGAAAACCCGAATCCCAACAGCCTGCGTGCCCATGGAGGAGAGTCGGGAGAAGGTGGAGTCACTTTTGTTGATCCCGTCAATGGTAATTGGAGTACATCATTCCAATTTAATCCCGCTTCGAATGGACCCATAGGTCTCTATCGGGTACGCGGCCCCATCTTGGATCCCACTGAAATTGGCTTTATGGTCACGAACAGACTACTGTTGAATGTCACGCCGATTAGAAGTGGAGGAGCCTCCATTACTCCTGAGAACCAAAGCACCGTCAATTATGATTTCACGGGCGGAGTATCCAAACAAATTCAATTAGGCCAAGGATTCAATCGAGTCGTCGATCCCACCACGATTGAATTCTTGGTGAAACAGGTTTTAGTCCTCGCCCCGGATCGTGATGGTGATGGGCTTTCTGATGATGATGAAACACAATTAACGAATACTGATCCAGATAATCCGGACACCGATGGGGATGGCCTTAACGACGGTCACGAAGTGGCTGTAGGAACGGAACCATTAAATCCGGATACAGATCAAGATGGAATTCCCGATGGACCGGAGCTCACCGGTTTAGGGTTGAGTCCACTCCACGAAGACTCTGATGGTGATAATCACAGTGATGGCGCTGAAATCATTTTGGGTACGAACCCATTACTTTCAGGAAGTTTTCCCACGGAATTGCCTAATGGAACCATCCTCGTTCAAAGTGGTCGTTCACTCTATGTCTTAGATGAAGCCAACGCGCGAACCGGAAAGTTGGGTGATCTTCCCGGATTAACCTTAGGCTTTGGACATGCCTTTGACAATGCGGGCCAGTACTTCATGTCGCCTCAAATACCGGCTGAACTCGTCGAAGCCGATCCTTTTACGGCTGCATTAGGTACAACAAGAGGGCCCTTAGAAACAGCCGGTAATGAAACTCGACTCACATACCAGCTTTCTTACCATCCTGGTGAAGGAGTATTCTTCGGCTCTTGGTCTTTATTCGCACCCACAAATCAACTGTTAACAATTGATCCAGCAACTGGCCTTGTCACCGATTTAGGTGCACTCCAAAGTGGACCGATCCATGGAGTTCTCGTCTTCAAAGACCAACGGCTTTTAGTTGCCATCAAAAAAGATGACACCACCGATACCCTGGTTGAGCTTGATCCAACCGATGGAAGCGAGATCCAAGTCATTGGGGACATAGGATTTCCCGGAATCTTTGGGCTCCTGGAAAAAAGCGATGGAACGCTTTTAGGATTGTCGACCACTCTCCCCAATCAAAACGAAACGAAGATGGTCAACATCGATCCCGACACGGGAGTAGGAACATTGACCGATATCATCTTGGGGCGTCGATACTTCTCTCTCGCTCGAAAAGAACAAGTAGGAGGCGGATGCGGCCCACTGAGCTTCGGTGGTCATCACGATGCCGGTAGCTTCTTGGCGGGTTTAGGTCTGGGTGATTCCGACAACGATGGAAAAGCCGATGTCTTCGCGTGTCGACACGTGAACAGTGCGGTTATCAGTTATACCGATTTTGATGGGACTGATTTTACGGTAGGAAACATCGTTGCATCTGAACCCCACGATGCCGTCGTCGCTCGATTCGACAATACTTCGGCTGCAGGAGGTAAAGACATTGCTATCGCTGCGACTGGAGCCGACGAAATCAACATCAAGTTCTTCGATGGTGGTACTCTGGATATCAGCCATGTTGACGATGGTTCCCCCACCACGTTAAAAACCGGTGATTTTAATGACGATGGAAACTTAGATCTTCTCGCAAGAAGCGAAGATAGCATATCGATCTATCATGGAGATGGCGCCGGTGGTTTCACTCATGCCTACGTACTCACCGAATACAATGAGGGAGTGACTGTAGGCGACTTCAATGGTGATGGAAGGGATGACTTCGCCTACATCGCCTGGGACTTAGTCACCTACCTTTCCAACGCTGGTGGTGGATTCACTCAGGACCAATACCTGTCTGTGGATGCCGGGTTCTATTCAGTGAGTACTGGAGATATCAATGGTGATGGAATCACGGATATCACGGGAACCGGATTAGAGAGACTTCGCTATTATGTCTACATCGGTAATGGCGATGGTTCTTTCCCACCTGAATACTATATCGACGCTCCTGGCGACCACTACCCCTACCGTCATGCGGTGGGTGATATCACTGGAGATGGTTACGACGACATCATCAGCCTAGATCAAAACGAACCACGCTTCGCTATCATGAAGGGAGACGCAGCGGGAACTCTCACTGCTTTAGATCCATTCTATTACGAAACGGAAGCATATCCCGTCGCTGTAAAACTTGATGATGTAGATGGCGATGGATCGTTAGATATCGCCGTCGCTAGTGATCAGGGAGAGGCGATTACGATTTGGTTGAATTCGTGTCCTTGACTAACGCTTCAATTCAAATGTAACCAAATTCAAAACTTGTAGCCAAATTCGCCAGAATTTGGTCCATATACGCCTTAAAGGTTTCAATTCTCAATCTATCAAGATCTAGAGACTGAAACCTTTAAGGCGTTTTTCGTTCAAAGTCTGGCGACTTTGGCTACTGTGTGTTGATCACGTGTGAATCTAGCGGATCACCTTCTTCCAATTCTTCCCCAGAACTTGCGAGTTCGAAAGGGAGTTTCCGAAGCGTTCAAAATCTTTAAACGTCCAAACCACTTTTTTATCTTTAGTGATCTCGATGATCTGTGGATTCTTCGGACCCGCGTGACAATTCCCCAAAATAATGTTTCCATTGGGATGCACTTCTAAGGTTGTGACCCAAGCTAATTGGATTCCTTTTAAATCGTTTTGATCGAGCTTCCATACGATCTTCTTCTCGGGAGTCACTTCGATTACGCTGTGCCCATTTCCCGTAGAAATCAAAGTGTTTCCATTCTTTAAACGAAGGGAGCAAAATGTGGAATTACCGAAGGCCCCTAAACCGTGACCGCCCTTTTTCTTCTTACCGAAAAGTGGAACTTCAAATTCCCAAACCACTTTTCCCTTAGCGTTGTATTCCCGAACGATCCCTTGACCTTCGTGACTCACCAAGTAATTACCATTCGCGATTTTTCGAACTAAGCGAGTGTCTTTGTGAGGATGCGGTTTTTTAACTTTGAGTTTAATTTCCTTTTGAATCTCACCTTTTTTATTCACTTCGATAATTCGACTGACCCCACTCTCAGCGATCATCGTCAAACCATTTTCAAGGCGTTGAAAGGCGTGTACTTCAACCCGCTTACCCTTGTTACCATTCATTGTAGCTGAATCGTATTCCCAAACTGTTTTTCCTGTCTTTGGATGGATCTCAAGAAGATGAGTCCAATTCTTTTGAAACAGGATATTTCCATTGGGAAGAAGATGGAGATCGTGAATGGGACCAATCTTATATTCCCATTCCGTCTTGCCATCGGCTCCGATGATGGCGATGCGGCGTTTACTCGAATCGGCAGCGAGAACTCGATAATCTTTTGCAACCAACGTTGACGAATTGAATAGCGAAACTAAGGCAACGAGAGTTAAGAATAAAAATTGCTTTTTCATGAGGGGTAGTCCTGATTTAAGAATTATTCAGAATAGTGTGAAAGAGGAGACATATTGGATTCGACTCCCTTACAATGTTATTCCGATGAGACGCGAGGGAAAGATTCAGAAATACGTTTTAATAACGACCCAATAATTGAGTTCTCATCATCAGCATGTTGAAAAATAGAATCAATCCTTCAGTAACTTTTTATAAATCAAAAAACTCAATACATCTGCGTTGTGGAGCCGTAAATTCCGATGTCAAACCGAAAAGAAGACCTCAATCACCTCAATTTGCTTAAGATTCTTCATTTCGTCTACGGCGGGCTTGGAATCTTTGGGACAGTGATCTTCTGCGCATTTCAGAGTATTTTTCTTAGTTTCTTCATCAGTAACTCAGAAAAATTCGACGAAGAACTAAGAAGGCATGCTGAACAAATGAGCAGAGAAAATTCCGAAAGCTTTCACCCTGATTTTAATGAATTTAGTGAAGCTTTTAGTGTTAAAGAGGGTACCGAGTTTTTTGGCTCCCTCATGTTGATCATGGTCGTCGTATTTTGCGTGATCGGACTCGTCGGAAGCATACTCAACATACTGTCTGGAAAATACTTAGGAGAACATCGCAATAGAATTTTCTCTATTGTCATGGCCTGCCTCAATCTCCTCAGCATGCCCTTGGGAACCGCCCTCGGAATCTTCACTCTCATAACTCTCACTCGACAAAGTGTTTGCGATCTCTACGAGGAAAACACCGGGGGAAAGCAAAGACCTGATTATTTAGATTAGAATTTCACTCAACACTCCCCTTTTTAAACTTGAGCCATCCCCTAGGTATCGGTCAAAATCTTATATCGTCAACGACTTACGTAAATTGTCTCTCCCACCTGCCCCTCTCATTTCGTCAACGAGAGATGGTCTCATGGGCACTCGAAGAGAGTGAAACTCTCAAGTGGGAGATTTTTAACACTGCGCGCATCTGTAAATCGACCGACCATGATTCGAATCACGGTGGGACTCATTGTCCTAGTCATCACCTCCCCCAGCCTTTGGGCCAAGGACCTCCTCGATCCGAGCACTCCTATTGAGGAGGCCATCGATCATTACATCGATGCTCGAATCCAAGCCAAGAAAATTACGACGGCTGAACAGCTCAACGACTTTACCCTCATCCGTCGAACCACCTTGGATCTTGTCGGCAGAATCCCCACCCTCCAGGAATCGAAGAGTTATTCGATATCTGAATCCAAAGCAAAGCGAGCAGAGCTCGTCGAACGCTTGCTGAAATCCCCCGAGTACATTCCCCACCAAGCCAACGAATTTAACCGTATGCTTTATGGGAGCACTCAATCGGATCTTCGAAATTACTTCAAGCGAGTTTTCGAAACCGAGCGAAGCTGGGATGATGTCTTTAAAGAACTCATTCGGGGAAAATCTGAGGATGATAAAACGCCCGACGAAGAACGCTTCTTAAAGGATCGCCTGAGAGATCAAGATCGCTTGACGAATGACGTCAGCGTAGCTTTCTTCGGAATCAACATCAGCTGTGCCCAGTGCCATGACCATCCTACAGTTCCAGTTTGGAAACAAGATCATTACTTCGGGATGAAGTCCTTCCTGAGCCGAACTTTCGACAATGGGGGTTATTTAGCTGAACGAAGCCACGGCTCAATCAAATTTAAAACGACCGAAGGCCAAGAAAAGCAAGCGAAGCTCCTCTTTCTAACCAATGTCGAAGTTCCTAAGCCTAAAGAACCCGATGGGAAGCAAAGAGCTGAAGAGAAGAAACTCTTCGAAAAATCAAAAAAGGAAAAGAAAGCCCCTCCACCTCCCCAAGTCAGCTTAAGAGAAAAACTCATCGAGCAGGGCTTAGATGAATCTAAGGGTGCTTATTTGTCAAAATCTTTGGTCAATCGCGTTTGGCATCGCCTCATCGGAAGAGGCCTTGTTGAGCCTTTAGATCAACTTCACGAAGCCAATATTCCCAGTCACCCAGAACTCTTAGACTGGTTAGCCCGCGACTTTAGAAACAACGGCTACAACTTAAAAAGGCTTATCAAGGGCATCGTTTTAAGCAAAACTTATTCGAGATCATCCGAATGGAATCACAAAACTGAAAAACCCGATGCCGATAACTTCGCGGTGGGATCGACTCGCCCTTTAAGTCGTGAGCAGTACGCATACTCACTCAAAGTTGCGAGCACGAATCCCAAGTTCTTCGCTGAAGATATTCCCGCTGATCAGCGCCAGAACAAACTGTTACAACTTCAAAATACGAGTAAACAATTAGCTTCAAGCTTCACGGCTCCTGGAGATAACTTCCAGGTCAACGTCGATGAGGCTCTCTACCTTAGCAACAACAACAAAGCTCACATTGAATTGATCGCCTCTCACAACAAAGAGAGACTCTCAACTCATTTAAAGGATTTAGACAGCCCCGACAAGCTCGTCGAAACCGCGGTATGGACGATTCTCAACCGTCCTCCCACACAAGAAGAAAAAAGTATTCTCGTCAGTTTCTTAGCCGACTGCTCAGAGACGAAAGAAAAGGGAAGTCCTCCTTGTGAGCAGCTCATTTGGGCTTTGCTGACAAGTAGTGAATTTCGTTTTAATTACTAAGTTTCAAGATTCGAACTATGTCGAAATCTCATAATACTCAAAGCTGTGGTTCGTTCGATCATGAGATCGGGCGAAGAGCGTTCTTAGGCGGATTAACAGCCTGTGGAGTCGCCGGTTTAAGTGGCGTGAATCCTGTTCATGCCTTGAGTGAACCGGAATTCACCAAAGTGCTCAAAGCTAAGGATCGTCGGGTGATCTTACTCTGGTTAGCCGGAGGAGCCAGCCAGTTCGAAACTTTTGATCCGAAACCGGGCCGACCTACCGGCGGTCCCTTCGGTGAGATTCCTACGAACATCACTGGCGTTAAGATCTCTGAACTCATGCCCAAAATGGCGAAGCGAATGGATACGACTTGTTTGATCCGTTCCTTGAGCACGGGCAACGCCGACCACGTCAGTGGATCCCAGCTCATGATGCGAGGCCGAAGAGACGAACCCAATTTGGCTTACCCAGATTTCGGTGCGATGGTCGCGCGGGAACTCGCTCAAAAAGAGAGTCAAGTTCCTGATTACGTCTCACTGTTCTCCGCTACTGAAGGTAGAAGATTTTCTCGGTTATCACAGGGATTCTTACCGGGACGTTACGCTCCGATGCGTTTAGAGGAATCGATGAAACCACCGAACCTCGAAAAGTTGGATAAAATCTCCCAGGGAGATCACGAACGTCGAAGCCAACTTCAGAGTCTTCTCAATCAAAGATTCTTAAGTTCGAGGAAAACTTCCGTCGCTGAAAGTCACGCCGCCGCCTTCGCACGTGTGAACGGCTTGATGAGCAGTCAAAAGCTTTTCGACATCTCGGATGAACCTCAGTACATCAAAGACATGTACGGCCCCACCTTGTTCGGTCAACAAGCCTTGATGGCGCGTAGAATGGTAGAAGCGGGAGTTCCCTTCGTGAGAGTCGCACGCGCTTGGTGGGACAGCCACGCCCAAAACTTTGAAACTCACTTAGAATTGGTTCCCGAGTTAGACCGAGTCATGTCGGCGCTTCTCGATGATCTTAAAGCTCGAGGCATGCTCGATAACACTTTGGTGATCACCCTCGGCGAATTCGGTAGAACTCCTCGCATCAATCCCGGGATGGGTAGAGACCACTTCGCTCGCGCCTGGAGTGCATCGCTCTCTGGAGCGGGAGTCGTCGGCGGTTCGGTTTACGGTGAAACCGATGAGAACGGTGAACACGTAAAGAAAAATCCCGTCAATGCCGGTCAGTTCGTGGCAACTGTTTTAGAAGCAGCCGGAATCGATTCCTCCAAAGAGTATCACGTGGGCGCCCGCCCCGTTCCCCTGGTAGATCCAGGAATTGAACCCGTACGCGATGTTCTCAGTTAATGACGACCCCATTGAAATGAAGCCCGATCCCAAGAAGTTCAAGATTGTTCGCGAGCACAAAAGGAAAGACATCCTTTTCAGTGTTCATATGGATCAGAAGTCGAACTCCATTTTTTGTGGAAGCTCCGACAGTAAAATCCATCTCCTGAATGCTCGTGATGAAAAACCACAATCGAAGGCACTCGAAGGGGGGCACACAAGTTACGTCTCCGGGATCGCGCAAGCCGGACCTCACTTAGTTTCAGGCGCTTGGGATAAAAAACTCATTTGGTGGAATGCTAAAGAGGGCATGGTCGTCAAGAAGATCGACGCCCACGATAAATGGATTCGCGCCGTCTCTGCCTCTCCCGACGGGAAGTGGATTGCGAGTACCTCCGATGACATGATCGTCAAATTGTGGAATGCCGCTTCCCAAGAACTCGTCAAAGATCTCAAGGGGCATGCAGTTACCACTCCCACTGATTTTCCTTCGATGCTCTTTACGGCTCGATTTTCTCCCGATAGCAAATACTTGGCGAGTGCGGATAAGATCGGCGACGTGATCATTTGGGACTTAGAATCGAAAAAAGAACTCGTTCGACTCAAGGCACCAGAACTTTACACCTGGGATGATCGACAGAGATTTCACTCGATCGGCGGAGCGCGTTCGGTTTGTTTCTCTCCCGATGGAACGAAGCTCGCAGTGAGTGGAGTCGGAAAGATCGGCAATGTTGATGGCCTCGGAGGCAAAGCCCGAATTTCTGTTTTCGATTGGAAAAACAAAAAGAAACTCATCGAGTTTCAAAGTGGTCAACAAGGCTTGGTCAATCACTTAGAATTCTCTCACGACGGAAAATGGGTTTTAGGCGGCGGTGGAAACCAACAAAAAGGTTTCTTCATTTTCCTCGACCTCGAGGCTGAAAAGCCCAAAGCCATTCATGAAGTTCAAGCCCCGATGCACGTTCATGAGTTTGCTTTCTCGGAAGATCAACTCTCCCTTCAAGCAGTTGGGCACCAGAAAGTTCTTTACTGTGAACTCAAGGCCCCTGCGCCTCCGGCGGAGAAAAAAACTTAACATCTCCAGGATGTTAATTTCTTATAAATCCAGGATCTTCTATAGCCAAGGGCTTCCCAGTCGATAAAGATAGTAGGAGCCTTTGGGAAATCCATTTTCCCCAAGTCCCCCATTACAATTTGTTCAATAACCTCAAATCGATGATCGATTCGATCTAGAGATCTATCTCTGTGTTCTAATCTCCGAAAGTTTGACAACTCATCATGAGATTGCTGCATCCTCTAAAAGCTCTTCTTCTCCTAACTGCTGTACTGACGATTCTGCCAACTACCGTTAGAGCTGAAGATCCTGACTTACCCATCAAGTACTCGGCCCTCAAGGGAAAAAAGGAAGAGAAGGGAGATATTCGAAATCTCTATTCTCTCAAACAACTCTACGATTGCGTTCATAACAATGGGCACGATGGATTTAAGATCGATCTCACTGGAATCAAAAAACTTTTAGATAACTCCGAGATCGACCCCAAAATGATTTATGGCAATGTCTACTTTGGCCCTTATCCATTCGAAAGCAAAGAAACGGATATATACTATCGCCGATTTCGTCATTCACCGGGTATCGGAGCCGGAGTCGCCTGGGTCAATGTCAAAGATCTCTTCCAATCTAAATACAACAGTGAACGCTGGACGGATCACGGACAGCTCATCCTTCGATTTAAAATCATCCTCGAACATAAATATAAAGATCGCAACCTGGGAACCTACGACATCATCATCGGTTTCACAAAAGACAAAGATGGATTCAAGAAGGTCCCCACGATTTTTGAGGGCCCCTTCGTCAATCGCATTCAAAGTGATTCGCGCGGTGAAGCCGTTATCTCATTTAGAACTTTAGAAGCGGCCACTGGAAAACTTTTACTTTTTGAAAAGGGAGAAAAGCTTCCTTTCAACACCTTCCTAACCAAATCCCAAGATCGTCATGAAATTGCATTAAAAGATTTAGACCCAGCCAAAGAGTACGAGTACACCGTGTCCGTGGGTCCCCATTCCACTCGACGCTTCGAGCTGCCCGTGGCTCCTCAACGAAGTTCGACTGAAGGATCTCGCTTCGCTTATTTCGGAGATTCACGAGAAGGTGTCGGTGGAGGTATGAAAGCGTTTATGGGAGTAAACTACGAGACGCTTCAAAAGCATGCTCTACTGGCACGAAAAATGGATGCCGATTTCATTATCATGGGCGGTGACTTAGTCAACGGTTACACAACAGTAAAAGCTGATTTTCAAGCTCAGCTCCACGCCTGGAAACAAGCCTTGTTGGGTTTTTGGAGCGAACGCCCCATCTACGCCGCGATGGGTAATCACGAATCATTGCTAAGAAAATTCGTTGGTAATATTCGTCTCGACCGCTGGCCTTACGACACGGAAAGCGCCGAAGCAGTTTTCGCCCAAACGTTTTGCCATCCCGAGAATGGCCCCGTTCCTAGTGACCCTCGTCGCCCGACATACAAAGAAAACGTGTATTCGTTCCAGTACGGTTGCACCAAGCTCATCGCCTTCAACAACAACTACTGGGTTTCCTATAACGAAACTGGATATGGTGGTTGCCCCGAAGGATACATACTTCCCGATCAGATGGAGTGGCTTGAGAACGAACTTAACTCGGCTGAGCAAGATCCCAGGGTGAAGTACGTTTTACTTTACGCTCAAGAACCCATCTTTCCTAACGGTGGACATCTCGCTGACTCCATGTGGTACAACGGCGATAACCGAAAACGGGCATATTTTGTCAAAGACAATAAAGTTATCCCCGCCGAAGACGGCATCGTAATTCTAAGAAACAAATTCGTTCGTATGATTGCGCGACATAAAAAAGTCGCTGCCGTTTTAGGTTCGGATGAACACGCCTACCACCGAACGTTTATCGATAGAACCGTCCCAATCGGAAACTTCCCTAAAGATGATCGCAATCTCAGCGGAAAAATTGATATCGATATCGGTGAAACTGCCAGTCCATTGACCGACTTAGAAAACGGTACTTGGTACGTCGTCGGGGGTGGAGGTGGAGCTCCTTACTACTCAGAAGAAGACACTCCTTGGAATCAACATTGGAAGGATAAGAAAACCCCGAAAACCAACATGACCGGGTTTTATTTTTCCTCTCAAGAAAACTTACTCATTTTTGATGCCACAGCCGAAAAAATCTCTCTCAAGGTGTACAACCCCAACGGAGAAATCATCGACGAGATCCCGGATATGATGGCGGATAAGTGAGCTCGTTAGATTTCAACAATTCAAAAAACGCCTGGGGTTTCCCAGGCGTTTTTTTGTGAGCACTTAGGCCTTTATTAAATATACTAAGTTCAAAAATTTCATTCTTAGGACGAAAACTAACTTTAGCCATCCATTTAAGATGTCAGGAGGGGAAACGCCAAGGGCTGTAAGCCCTTGGCGTTTTGCTAAATTTGGTATAGATGGAAATTGAAGAAAAATGCGCTTCGCGATTAGAATTAAACGTAAGTTACCACGCTGATAATTTTCGAACGACATTAACACTAATTCACTCAACACATTTACCATGCCCTTTAAATTCTTAACCTCTCTATTCAAAAAATCTGAAACCAATACCGCTCAAGATGAATCTTCAGGAACGCCCACGAAAAACTCCGCTGGACAATGGGAACCAAGTAATATTTTTGAATCTTTAAATGAGAAATTTGACATCTCTATCAATTCTGGAGAAGAACTGCCAAGTACAATTCAAGTCGATTTTTTTAAAGAAATAGAATCTAATTTTTCAATAATACTGGAAAAAGTAATCAAAGAAACGATCGAAGAAGTAGAAGATCCTACCGATACCCAAGAGCCGAGTACAACTGAGATTCTCAATTGCTTAGAAGTCATTTCAATCCATTTCGAAAACCTTAGTGAAACTCCTTACGAATGGGAAATTTCCTGCAGTTCTGAACTATCAGATTTTCTTTTTACGTTTCATATGAAAGGATTTGATAATGACGGATTAGCAATTGATGGATAGAAAGGGGTTCTTACCTTTCTAAACACCATTCAAAAAACCTTTCCCTCATTTAAACCCCAAATACAAAAATAGACTTTCACTTATCCCTCATCAAAACCGTAAAATATTGACTTCACCCCAACCCACTTAATTACGGTTTAATCATGATCAATCGCATATCACTTCTCCTGCTCCTTTCATTATTATCCCTCAACAGCGTCGTTCTCGGAGCAGACAAAGAAAAACAAATCTCTAAATTTAAAAATCAGCAACTCACCGATACCTACTACTCTGAAGGTATTTCGAGTGGAGATATCGATGGTGACGGCAAAACCGATGTCATCTACGGGCCTCACTGGTACAAGGGCCCTGAATTTAAGGAAAGCCACGAGATTTACCCCGCTAAAGCTCAAGATCGAAATCGTTACGCCAACAATTTTTTCAGTTGGGTTTACGACTTTGATCGAGATGGAGCCAACGATGTCTTCACCGTTGGGTTCCCTGGAACTCCCGCTCACGTCTACCAAAACCCTGGTAAAGGTAAGCTCAAAGGACACTGGAAAAAGCACCAAGTCTTCGACTGGGTCTCCAATGAGTCGCCCTGGTTCGCTCAAATCGTCGGCGATGATCGCCCCGAATTGGTCTGCACTCGCGACGGAAAATTTGGTTACGCTACAATCGATTGGAGTGCCCCCTTCAAGGCTTGGACATTCCACGAAGTGTCTCCCGCGGTGGCTTCCAAACGATTTGGACACGGATTAGGCATCGGCGATCTTAATAGCGATGGCCGTGTCGATATTATTCAGTACAAAGGTTGGTACGAACAACCTGAGACCTTAAATGACAAACACTGGAAGTTTCATCCTGTTGCCTTCACGGACTCCTACGGAGGAGCTGAAATGCGGGTTTACGATGTGGATGGAGATGGAGATAACGATGTCATCACCAGTCTCGCCGCTCACGACTTCGGTTTAGCTTGGTTTGAAAATCAAACGAGCAAAGGCAAACGAACGTTCAAGCAACATCTCATCATGGGTTACCGAAAAAGCCATAACCGATACGGTTTAGTTTTTAGCGAACCCCATTCAGTCAACCTAGTCGACATCGATGGCGATGGCTTGAAAGACATCATCACAGGGAAAACATATTACTCTCACCATCGTCAAAGCCCCATGTGGGATGCGGGGGCCGTCGTCTACTGGTTCAAACTAGTTAGAACTAAAAACGGGGTGGATTGGGTTCCCTACCTGATCAACAAAGATTCGGGTATCGGCCGCCAAGTGCGAGTAGCCGACCTCAATGCCGATGGAATCCCTGACGTACTCACTGGTGGCATGAAAGGCGCGAATATCAATCTTCAAAGCCAAAAGAAAGTAACCCTTCAAGAATGGTACGACACCGTTCCTGACGTTTACTCTGGTAACGATGGCAGCTTTGATCGAGGCCCTGCTTCTCCCATCGATCCCAAGACAGGGAAAGTTCCCAATGCCCTCGAAGGGGAAGAATTGGAAGTTCTAAAAGTAACGGCTAACAAGCCCACCGCTCAAAACATGAAGGGCTTTAAAACAGACCGATGGAGTAATGGTAAGCAGCTCTTCTGGAAGCCCACAGAACAAGGTGCTGAACTTGAGTTAGGCTTCAATGTAGAAACTGCCGGTGAATACGATCTCTTTGCTGTATTCTGCATGGCTAAGGATTTTGGAATTTATCAACTCACCCTCAATGGAAAAACCATCAAGGAAACTTTCGACTTATTCAATTACCCCCACGTCATCACTTCGGGGCAAATCAAGTTAGGGAAGTTCAAATTAAATCCAGGACAACAAAAGCTATCGATTAAGCTGGTCGGAGTAAATCCTGCCGCTTCAAAAAACTCCGTCTTTGGATTAGACTACATTCAGCTAAAACCCAGCGGGGAATGTGGGCATAATCACAGCGATCACTAAACCATCTTCATCATTAAATTGCTTGGAGAAAGCACCTCATGAATCTCCTGGCTCATGCATTGTCATTTTGCTTTTTGTTTCTACTTGTCGTTCAGCCAGAATCGATAAGTTCGAATGAGCCTTCCATTCTTGGGTACCCGAATAAGCGAAGCTTTGTAGCTGGGGAAATAGTAAGTTTCCATCTCTCCTCCTCAGCTCCCAAGCTGAATTTAGTCGTTGCACGCATGGGTTTAAACGAAGAGATCGTCTGGAGCAAAAAGGCGATCTCTGCCACCACCCATCCCATCCCCTCTCAAGCAAGTTCTCATGGATGCGATTGGCCCGCCGCAGCATCCATATCCATTCCAAAATCTTGGAAAACCGGAGTCTACGAAGCTTGGGCTGAAGCGGCTCAAAATAATAAATCAGCGAAGAGCAATCGCATGTTCTTCGTGGTGCGCTCATCGGAACCTGGTGAGCACTCCAAAATTCTCCTTCAGCTTTCTACCAACACCTACAATGCCTACAACGGTTGGGGAGGCTACAGCCTCTACACCTATTGGGGTAAATGGAATGTAAAACACAAACCCGGCGATGTCTTAGGCCGTAGGGTGACCTTCCAACGCCCCTTTAATGGTATGGATAAAAGATGGGAACTTCCCTTTATTCAGTGGGCAGAAAAAAATGGATACCCATTAGATTACGCCATCAATAGTGACCTCGAATTCCACCCAGAACTCTTAAAGCGCTATAAGTTAGTTTTAAGTGTCGGGCATGACGAGTATTGGTCGGCTCCGATGCGAGACCACTTAGAAACCTTCATCGCTAAAGGCGGAAACGTTGCCTTCTTCAGCGGAAACACTTGTTGCTGGCAAGTGCGTTTTGATGATGAAGGAAAGGATATGGTTTGTTGGAAGGAAGCGGTAGATCAGGATCCTTTATACAAACCTGAAGGCCATCCTTTATTGAGCACTCTTTGGAGTCACCATTTAGTGAAGCGACCCGAAAATCAATTGACGGGAGTTGGTTTTCTTCACGGTGGCTTTCACAAATCAAATGGGCAACTCTTGGACGAATCAGGAGCTTATACGGTTCACCGTCCTGACCACTGGGTCTTTTCAGGAACCGGTCTCATCGAAGGGCAAGAATTTGGGGGCGACGATACGATCGTCGGTTACGAGTGCGATGGTGCAGAGTTCATCATCAAAGATGGTAAGCCCGTGCCCACCGGACGCGATGGAACACCAAAGAATTTTATAATCTTAGCGACAGCGCCCGCACGTTGGGGTGAAGGGGATCTCGGTTGGTATAAAAAGGCGCACGACCAATGGAAATCAAAACCCCACGAACACGGCACGATGGGTATTTACACCAAACCTAATGGAGGAACGGTTTTTACTGCTGCAACAACGGATTGGTCCCACGGATTAAAAAGCTCCCAGAGACAAACGGCTCAAGGGTCCCTCGGACCCGGCCACAAAGCTGGAGTTTTTAAGGGTGGTGCTTGGAACGCTCTCAACAATCACTTCAAGGGAAAGGTCATCGACGAGAACGGAAAACCGCTACCCTATCTATTGAGCATCGAATTTGGGGCTGCAGGTCAAGATCAACCCATCAAGAACTGGGGAAAGATCAATCAAAATTATCATCTGAATTCGAGCGCCCCTCAGGGAGTCGGTAACAACGAATTGATGAATGACATGCTGTGGAGCTCCGGGGATCGTGAGCAAGCCGGAGTGCGCATTCGAAATCTCCCCAAAGGAACTTACGAAGTTTTCGCACTCTTACGGCACTTCGCCGCTCCCATTGAAGATCGCTACGAGTGGGCGGTGGGTAAAAACATCCATCAAGTGAAAGGAAACTCGTTCGTTCGACGAGGTGGAAGCAGAACGGAGTGGATGGAAGCCAAACCCACTCAAGATGGAAACTACGCCAGGGCGAAGATCACCATCGAAAAACCCGATGATGCCATCACGATGATCTACGACAACCTAGATCGAAGCTTTAGCGATGTGATGGGCTTTCAAATCGCCAAGATATCTGGCCCCGATGCATCCATCCCCAACTTTCGCATTCAATTCGATGTGGGGGGAAAAGGATCTAATCCCGTTCCGCAAATAACAAAAAATGTCATCGAACGACTCAGCGGAATGAAACCGGGAAAACCCGTTCAAAAAGTGGGTTCTGTACCTAAAGAGCGCCCCGCTATTCGACCCGCCTCTGCTCTAAAGGGATGGGCTGATTGGGATCGGGCTAAAGAGATATTTAAACGAGTTCAAGTTCCCGCTGCCCCTGTGAGAACGGCAGAAGAACAACTTCAAACGTTTAAACTTGCCGAAGGGTACAAAGTTGAACTTGTCGCTTCAGAACCGATGATCGCCAATCCTGTCTTCTTTGAATTCGATGCCGACGGACGCATTTGGGCGCTGGAGTATCGGGGTTACATGAGAGATCTCGATGGAAATGGAGAAGCCGATCCTTCTTGCCGAATGGTCATCATGGAAGATACCGATGAAGACGGCCGAGCAGATAAAAGTATCACTTACTTGGATCAACTCGTTATGCCGAGGAGCTTCGCCTTTGTCGAAGGAGGAGTTCTTCTCGCTGAGCCCCCGAATCTCTGGTACTGTCGCGATACTGATAATGACTTCAAATGTGATGTCAAAGAAAGAGTTGGTCATTACGGCGTTGCCGGAAATCCCCAGCACACTGCGAATGGATTACGGCGCGGCATCGACAACTGGCTTCACTCCGCTGACTGGGGTCAACGTCATCGATTTCAAAACGGCCGTCTCATCATTGAGAACACCTTGCACCGCGGCCAGTTTGGGGTGAGCTTCGATGATCTCGGAAGATTTATTTCTTGTCGTGAAAACATCGCTGCAGTCCAAGATTACATCCCGGAAGAATACATTCGTCGAAATCCTCATCTCTGGTCTCTTTACAAAAGAGGAGGAAATCGTGACCGATTCGGTATACGAGTTCATATTACGAGAAACGCACAAGAAGTCTTTCCGATCCGCCCCACTCCTCAAATCACCTTAGGAGGGTTAGAACTTCGTGATGATGGAACCCTGAGAACCTATACGATCGCTTCGGGCACTTGCTTCTATCGCGGCGATCAATTCCCTGAAGATGCCTACGGAAATTTATTCGTTCCCGAAGCTGGTGGTCATCTCATCGGTCGATTGGTTTTAGATGGCCAACTTCAACCGAAAGCTAAACGATTCTATCCCCCTCAACAAGAGCTCTTAGCTTCAACCGATGAACGGTTTCGCCCCATCAACGCTCGTACCGGCCCCGATGGCGCTTTGTATATCGCCGACTTATATAAAGGGGTCATCGAGCACGTGATCTTCATGGTTCCTTGGCTCGCTAATCAAATCAAAGAACGGAATCTTGAAACCGGGAATGACAAAGGAAGAATCTGGAGGATTGTTTCTACTAAAAAGCCGATTTCACGTCGGTCACCTCAGCTATCTTCAGCATCTCCCCAGAAACTCGTTAGCACTCTTGAAAGCCCCAACGGTTGGAGGCGTGACACCGCGCAACGACTCCTTATCGATCAAAAGAAATACGAAGCTATACCTCATTTGAAAAAAATGGTTTCAAAGGGTCGTACCTCGACTGCTCGCCGGCATGCGCTTTGGACTCTCTCGGGAATGCAAAAGCTGGATTGGAAAACAGTGTCCTCCTCCTTAACGGATCCTCATCCTTACGTAAGAGCTACCGGCTTACGTGTATTGGAATTGATTTACCAATCGGAGCATGGAAAAGAATTATTAGAATCTGTTAAACAACTTATTCTTGAGCGAGAAGAAAAGAATCCAATCGTACTTCAGCAAGCCCTACTGTCTTTGGGTATTCTGAAAGGATCGGATGATCTGTTTAGCCTTTTTATCAGCTTATTGAAAAAAAGAAACGATCCCCTCGGGCAGACCGCATTGCTATCAAGCTTAAACAAAAAGGAAAGTGCATTTCTCGACTACCTACTCAAGGACTATCGAATTGATAACGAACTTAAGGGATTAGAGAGCTTTCTTCCTGAATTAGCTCGTATCGTCTCTCAAGCAAAACAACAGGATCAAATCGAACGACTTCTTAATAACTTATCGAATTCGAAAATTTCATCGACCGTTCAAAGAAAGATTCTGGAAGGCCTTTTATCAGTTAAAAGTGATCCGATCAATTTATCGAAAGAACCTTCCTTAATAAAGATCTTAGCCGACTCGGATAATCCACAAGACAACAAACTCTCGATGAGATTGAGAAAGTATGCAAACTGGCCGGGTAACACTCCATGGCAAGCCGTTCGAATTGATTTGAAACCACTTACACCAGATCAGGTCGAGTTAACGAAATTAGGAGCCGAAAAATATGCCATGCTTTGTGCCAGCTGCCATCAAGCCGATGGCAGTGGAGCCAAAGGCTTAGCTCCCCCTCTCTCCAAAAGTGAATGGGTCAACGGCTCACCCGAAACCCTGGCTCAAATCGTACTCAAAGGATTAGTGGGCCCGATCGAAGTTCGAGGAAAAAAATGGAATCTCTACATGCCCGGCTTAGCCGACTCCGGGATCTTTAACGATCGTGAGTTCGCCGCCATTTTAACTTTCATTCGACGAGCTTGGGGTAACCGCGGAGACCCCATCTCACCCTCGCTCATCACTCAACAAAGAAAGCTTTCCAAAAACCGAACTCTTCCCTGGACCGCCGAAGAATTCAAAGGCAAGGCAGCTCCAGTTAGAACGCAATCCATCCAAGCTAATCAAAAAGGGATTTTCGTGCTTCAAGCCCAAGTCGCTGAACTTTTAGCTCAAAGACTTCGTTACCATCCCAATTTAGATCTCATCGGTCCGTGGGTCTTAGAGGGAGATGCCGCGATGTGGCAAGTGGATTCCAAAAACCCGGGAACCTACCGAGTGAAGATCTTGTATGCGATGGATGACAAAAATAAGGGCAACAGCTTCGTTATCGAGTCAAACTTATCCTATTTATCCGGGAAGGTAGCTTCTACAGGTGGATTCGATAAATTTGTCGAAGAAGATTTCGGAGCGATAAAACTAAAAAAAGGGATCAATCGTATTCTAATGAGGCCTAAAGGAGCTCCGAAGGGTGAGCTGATTGATCTTAGAACGATGCGCCTAGTTCCGATTGAAAAATAATATTGATGTAGCTGAACTTGTAAAGGTTTGGCTACGATGATTTCTGAGGATTCTCATACCAAATCACACCCAGGCCATCTCGCTCCTCGCAAGTCATTACATCGAGATCTCCATCACGGTCGATGTCTAAGAGTTCGATACGATCGAATTTCACTCCTTTAGGACCGCTGATTTCATAATCTTTCCATACTCCTTCCAAACCCTTTTTAGGCTGAGCAAGCCAACGTAAACCACTTTTAGCTCCAGTGGCTCCCTCACAGCTGAAGACGATATCGTTTTTTCCGTCTAAGTTCATATCGCCGATAGCTACCCCTTTACCCGTCCCACAATTCTTTGGCATCGGAATCTCAAAGTGTTTCCAAGGAGTTTCCGCTTTTTCATTCTGAATCAGAACCTGTATCCCCGCGCCCTTCACCGCGCAAACGATATCGATCAAGCCATCCTTGTTGAGATCTCCATGATTCAAAAACATAAACTCTTTCCCGGTGAGTAAGCGATGGGTTTTCCAGGCGGCCGGATTTCGTTTCTTTTTAATACCCGGATTTTCTAACCAGAGGATGGATCTCGATTTTCCTTTTCTATCGCTCGCTAAAACATCCATATCGCCATCGCGATCCATGTCGATTGCTTGAAGAGACATGATCCAACCAGCTTCAAAAATAGGAAAAATTTTCCATGAGTTCAAATCTCTAATATCACCCATCGGAAATAACAAGCTAATCTGTGCTTTTGGGTTTTTAGATCCCACAATTGTAAACGCCTGCTTTTCACCCTGATCGCTTAACGGTAACGCAAACATCCAACGAGAAACGTTCTTAGATGCGGGAAGTTCCTGAACCACCCAACGATCTTCCTTAAAGTAATGCTCTTTTCCCTTCGGGGCCCAATGAAGATTGATGGATTGCTTTCTTCCTTCGCAACAACTGATGACATCTAAAATATTATCTCCATCTAGGTCGATAAATACGGCGTCCTCAGGTTGAGGAACCTTTCCAACCGTAACTTTTGGCCATAGTTTTTTACTCATTTTAGGTGAAGGGTGTTGATACACTCTCACAATCCCGCCTTCTTCCCAGCCCGTAACCACATCGAGTAGACCATCACCATTAAAATCAGCCAAGCGAACCCCGTCGGCACCTTGAGACTGATCATCGATCGTATGTCGATTCCATTTATCAGGAATCTCGGGCATGAAGAGAAGAGAGAGTAAGAAAAAATAGTTCATAAGATCACAAGAGTTTCTAAGTAATTTCAAATGAGTTAAACAGTTCACTTGAAGCGTTCAGCCATTCTTCGTAAGGTAAGCACTATTGTAAGCTAAAGCCTGCAAACAATTCAGCTAACTTCAATTGAAGAGTGTTAGAGTTTTTCAAACGAAAGAAAATCTTATGAGGCAAGTCGAGTTAGGAAATACTGGAATTAAAGTTTCCCGTTTGGTCTTCGGGTGTTGGGGCATCACCAATGACTTTCAGTGGAAAGATCGAAAAGAAGAAGAATCTTTAGGCGCCATCGATGCCGCGTTAGAACTCGGTGTTCAGTTTTTTGACACCGCCGAAATGTATGCCGATGGAGACAGTGAAGAACTTTTAGGTCGAGCTCTAAAAGGCAGAAGAGATCAGGCGGTGATCGCCAGTAAAGTTCGCCCCGAGAATATGCACCCTGAAAAAGTCATCGAAGCCTGTGAGAATTCGCTCAAACGTTTGCAAACAGATTATCTCGATCTCTACCAAACTCACTGGTTTATGGATCGTGATATCCCCGTCGAAGATTCTTGGGCTGCGATGATCCAACTCAAAGAGCAAGGAAAAGTGCGCTCGATCGGAGTTTGTAACGCTGGAGTTCAAGATCTTAGCACTCTCGATGCCTCAGAAATCCCCGTCAGCAACCAACTCCCCTACAACTTACTGTGGAGGGCGATCGAAACCGCTATCGTTCTCGCATCAACTGAACGCAACATGGGAATCTTAGTTTACAGCCCTTTGATGCACGGTCTCCTTGCAGGAAATTATAATTCGGCAAGTGATGTTCCCGATCCTCGAGCCCGAACGCGACACTTCTCAGATTCGAGATCCTTAGCTAGGCACGGAGAAGCTGGACACGAAGAACTGACATTCAAAACATTAGCCGCTATACAATCGATCGCTGACGATCTAGGAAGACCGATGGCCGACGTCGCCTTGGGTTGGTTAGATGCTCAAGAAGGTGTAACCGGGATCATCGCAGGCGCGAGAACTAGAAAGCAACTAGAGAGAAACATCGCCGGCTTGGAACAATCACTGCCTAACGATGTAATTGAAAAACTTAATGAGGCCACTCAAGAACTTAAGAATACATTGGGACCCAATCCCGATATGTGGCAAGGTGATGCTGGATCTCGTTACTACTAATCCCATCAATAGAGTGAGTAGGAGAAAGACATTGGCTCTCAATCATTTAAAGGCTTTAACCATCTTCGGGATCTTGCTTGTTGGGCTTTCAAGTTGCGAAAGCACTTCGAAGGAGACTTCGACTCCAGATCCCATCACTCCCCTGAAAGTTCTTTATATCACTCACTACCCCGGCAAGTACCATGATTACAAAGCTCAGACAGAGTCGATCATGGGTCTTCTTCCCAAACTCGCTAATGTCGAAGTTACACTCAAGACCGAAAACATAGAAGGAACTTACAAACTTCTTAAAGCTCCCGATTTCGCCAAAGGCTACGACGCGATCATCTACAATCTCTGTATGGCGCACAACGAAGATATGGAGATGGCTCACAATATGATCGAGCAAACTCGCACGAATGGAGTCCCCGCAGTTTTAATTCACTGCGCCATGCATACCTTCTGGGTGAGCTTTGGAACTGTCGATAGTCGAAAAGGAAAAAATCAACCTGCGCTGAAAAAAGCCTGGTCTGAAAACCATTCCGGAGTTCCATTTCCGGATTGGTCCAAGTTCACAGGCTTGAATACCAAAAAGCACGATCACCAACGCTCTTACGCAACGAAACGAGCCACTCCTCTTCATCCCATTGTGAAAAAATTTCCTGAAGGTTGGGTCATCGACAAAGATGAACTGTACCAAAATGTAGAATTTCACGACACCGCTACCGCTGTTTTAAACGCTTTTTCAGTTGAAAGTAACAAAGATCATGTCATAGCCTGGGTGAACAAAGTTGGTGAATCCCAGGTGTTCGCAACAACATTGGGGCACGGTTTAGAAACATTTGATCAGATGGAATTCCATCAATTGATTGCCAATGGATTGCTCTTCGTCACCGACCGACTCACCGAAGAGGGCGATCCTCTCTACCCTCAGGGGAATATTAGATCTGTTGAATTTCCTACGCAGTAATGCGATACCACTTCACTCTTTAATACTGCTTTCAACGATACTCCTTTCTTGTTTAGGCTGTCAGCCAAGGCAACGCAGTCGAAAAGTGCCTCCTAAGATTCACAGCACTGTACAAGAAAAAGTTGAATCGATGAAAAATCATTGGGGTGATGACACATTGAGAATTGTCGATAAAAAACCATCCGTCAATGGAGACATCATCATCTACGAAACCCGCTGGGCTAACGTACAGGATCTTGCTGATACTTTATTACCGTTGATGCAAAGTAAGCACGGCGCCGATGCAAGAATCCTTCCCCACCGTGAATCCAACAAACTCATTGTTCTCATACCCAGAAAAAGAAACTCAGACTCTGATTCCCGAGTTTCCAGCCCACCGTCTAGAGTACAACGCTGAACTCATTGGAGGAACTATGTTGAGATTAAAGGAAAAATACCCACTAGGGCTAAACCTCATCTTATTGCTTGCTGGATCAAGCCTCCTCAGTAGTTGCATCGTCGGAAATCAAGAATTCGAAGGAACCGACCACACCGTGATGTTTCCATCATTGAGGGCTTCCGTTAACTTTTTAGGTGAAACCCCCACCGGGTCACTCATCAAAAATTTTGTTCCTGAAAAACTCACCGTTCCAGTACCTGATCCCAATAATAAACAGACGGACCAACCTACTGAAGTTCCCGTGGCTATTTTACTTTTAGGAATGAATTTAGAATTATCTCCCTCTCACGGAAAATTCTCTCAGGAACTCAGAGCGGGTGAACATTTTGATTTCGGGGGAGCGAGAATGGATGGCCCCACCAACGTTAGAACGGAAGTTAATTATTTCGATACCCGAGTCGGAGCCAAAATCGGGGGCTTATTTGGAGGTTGGTTTTCAATCGAAAGTCTCTTAGGTGTGTGGGCTAACCAAGCTCAATACGAAATAGATTCTTCAACTCAACGTCTTTCCCGAAATCAGTGGAATGTCGGCCCCTACTCGGGGCTCCAACTCGGAATCCAACCCGACCCTCATTTTCGAATCTACGGCAGGCAAATCTCTTCGGTAGCTTTTTCGAGCCGCTTAGCCAATCAACAAATCCTCGAAGCAGGTTTTGAGATTCTTCCTCAACAGGGATTGGGAATCTTTGGAGCTTGGAGAAAACAGCGATTCACTGAGGAAAAATCAGGAAGTGATGTCGACGTCACTTTTGAAGGCCCCGTTTTCGGGATCCATCTTACCTTCTAAAATCGGCCCAAGATTCTATCCGCATTGTTCAACATCCAAGCCCGAAGCGTAAAGGAAAGAAGGCTGAAGATGGCGATGCAAACCCACACGAGGTAGTTCTGTTGATTCCAGCCCATCTCTTGAGCGTAAAGCACGTGAAGAGGATTGAGGGGAATGAATACCGCCTTCATTGAAGGAATGAGGAAGGTTAAAACTCCCAAGACGCAGCACCAGCTTAATAGTCCGATCACAACAACAACCGAAGCCCGGGTGCGAGAACGTGTCTTGATGCTAACCCAAATGGAAATCCAAACCACTGCGGGCAACAGGCTAAAAAACAACAGCACTTGCGTCACATAGTACTGCCAACCAAACTCCTCAAGACCCAGATGAAATAAGAAGCTCACACTGAGGGGGAGACCAAGAAGCCAAACGAGTCGCCTCAGCCCGCTGATCTTTCCGCTTAGAATTTCTCTCCCACTAAGCGGAGTCGTTAAGATTACATCTAGAGTTTTTCGATCTCTTTCCAATGCAAGAACGGGGATGGAACACAAAGTCATCACCAAAAAAACAGCTCCCCAAAGAACTAAGGTGAACTGCGGGATCGTGTGAATTTGGTAGAGGAACGTAACGGATCCTGACCGAAGCCCAAGACAACAGAGACAAGTGATCATACTCATCGTCAATAGGGCGGTTATGAACAAGCCTCGTCTCCCCCACCAACAGCGTTCAACTTCTTTCCAGTACAAGGGATCCTGATTCGGTAAAACTCGCAAGTCTGGAGAGTAAAGCTTGAGCTTTTCAAACAACCAAAGAATCTTCTTCTTAACTGAAGACTGAATGTTTTCTTTCCAGTAGAAGTGCTCTTTGACTAACAAGACACGAGCTAAGACTAAATTAGAGATAATAAATAAGCTCAAGATCACGTAGGCGCCGAGCGCATTTTCCTCTCGACCCTTCAAACGGGCGGAAAACAAAGTTAACGGCAAACAAAAGATTCCCCAGAGAAATCCACCTAGTAAGTAAACGCTGAGCATAGCTGAAAGGGTGGTTTGAGCTACACTTGAGATGGCGAGGGAAAAGGCTCCAACCGCTAAACCGGATATCACTAAGGCAGCGATCGCCTGAAGAATATCTTGGACCGTCACTCCGCCGAGAGAGTACGCGATAGCTTGGAGGGGTAGTAAGATGAACAAGAAGATCAGCATCGGTACTGCGCGGCTCAGAAACAATTGCTTCATCAAACCACCCGGGCCGATGGGAGTCACCAAGAGCACATCTAAAGTACCATTTTCTTTTTCTTGCGTCACGGCTCCCGACATCAAAAGAGGAAGAACCAAACATATGGAATAGTGCTGCACTCTGAAAATAAAGTGAAACAAGTCCCGACCACGCCCCATCACTTGAAGGAATCCACTTTGCTCGGTGGTGACCTGATAAAGAGATTGATAGTAGAGATAAACCAACGAAAAGACCCCTCCTACGAAAATCATCTTAAGAAGATGGATTCGGGGTCGAAGAGCCAGGCGATGAAGTTCTCTACCAGCGAGAGGTAATGCAAAGATCATTAAAATCGCTTACGGAGATTGAGTGAGTTTAATAAATGCAGTTTCCATGTCTAAAGCCTCGGGTTGGTACATGTAAACCCTTGCTCCCATATCTTGAATTCGATGGAGTAGCTCTGCAGGTGAAATTTTCCCTTCTTGAACTTCAATCGACAATCGATCGCTTTGAAGCTGAACATCCATCACCCCATCTATTTGGGCCACCTCAGCTCGTAGCTCCTCAGTCGGATTTTCAAGACCGACATGAATCAATCGCATTAAACCCACTTCTTGATAGATTTCCTTTACTGAACCCTCAGCAATTAATCGACCTGACTCCAATATGCCGAGGCAGGTACAAAGTTGTGATAACTCATGAAGAATGTGGCTAGAAATAATAATCGTCTTCCCCATCTTTTGAAGTTCTTTGAGGAGTTCCCGAAGTTCGATACGAGCCCGCGGATCTAACCCACTCGCAGGCTCATCGAGGAGTAAGACCTTGGGATCATGCAAAAGAACTCGGGCGATGCTGAGCCTTTGCTTCATTCCCCGAGAAAGTGTATCGACCTTTTGCTCCACACGATCCTGGAGATCCGTTAAATTCAGAACATCCGTGAGGAGTTGTTCCCGCTTTGAAGCTTCAATTCCGTAGGCAGCCTGGAAAAAGAACAAAAACTCGCGCACGGTAAAGTCGTCATAGGTACCAAACACATCTGGCACATAACCCACTACTCGACGAATCTCCTGAGGATCAGCTAAAAGATGTTTTCCATCGATGATGACATCACCTGAAGTAGGTTTTTGTAAAGTCGCTAATACTTTTAGAGTGGTTGTTTTACCCGCTCCATTTGGGCCGATGAAACCAAAGACATCTCCTTCGGGAACTTCAAAACTAATCGTCCTAACGGCATCGATCGATCCGAAAGTGACCTTTAGGTTTTCGACGACGATCATACTCATGAAGATTCCTTTCCGTAAAGTCGGCGGTAAACTTGATAGGAATCCCCCACTCTGAGGAGGACAATCAGGGCCCATTGTTGAGGGTCGCTCGTGTCGATGATCGAAAGATCATCCAACCTCATACCTCCTGCTGGAGAAACAGACCTGAATGCACCTAGGGGTGAAAGCCATTCCGGTACTGTTAACCGGATTAACAGTCTCCCGAGTGGTGTATCTCCGTCTCGGCCTTGAGATTGGATCTCTGTTATCCCGTTTATGCTAATCAGGGTCACCTCTTCCACTTTGTATAATTCTTTAACTCTTTCATGTAATTCTGGCAAATTTAAAAGCTTACTTTCGTCAGCATTCCAAAAGCTATCCCACTCCGTTTGGCCGCTGGGTGATTCTTTATTATAGAAATAGTTTCGATGAAGCTCGGGGCGCCAATGAATTAAATCTCGAGTGAGGACTCGCTCACCCGTCAAGGGAGGAAGGGTAACCGTGGTCTCATTATTAATTCCTCCTTTGTAAAGAGACCAAGGTGATTCTTCATCGATATCGAAGGTCATCGCTGAGAACAGTTGCTCTTTAAGCGTAATCTTGAACTCTTTTTCTTCTTGGGGAAAAACTAAATCAAACTGATTTTCTCGAAGGACTTGTCCTCTCTTCCCCAGATCAACGATGGAGAGAGTTCTTTTGGAGGAATGTTGACCCAAATTAGTATCCGCTAAATTCAGGGCATAAACGGTACCCGACACACTCAAAATCAATGTGAGTATCCAAGTCCAATGACGTTTCTTAATAATCCCAAGGAAGAAGTAATCGATTGGAACGAGCAATATGAAAAGGGTAATCAAAAAGTAAAGAATTGTTTTCGGGGGTATGAATGAAAGATTTTTCGGGGTCAGTAACTCGGGAAGGACCCAATGCAATGGCTTGTAGGGATCATCTTGAGTGGTATTCACTGGAGCCGAAAGGGTCTCGTGCCTTCTTTTCCAAAGCTCATAATCTACACTTTTCTTTGGATCTATGGGTTTAGCCCATTGAGCGTCCACCGCTCGACTATTATCTCGATGAATCAGCTTCACATTCCAAAGAAAACCAACTAATCTTTCCCATTCATCAGAGCGAAAATCATCTCCTTCGGGCCAAGATTTAACGAGTACAAAATTCCCTAAGCCCACTCGACCGTGTTGGAATTCGCCTGGAGTTACAAAATCTGCTTCATCGTGTAGACCTTGAATAAAACCTTTTATCTTTTCTGATGGTTCCCCGTGACTGATCGCTAAGCTGCCGCCAGACTTTAACCATTTAATGAGAGCTTCCCACTGACCCGAGTTGATCCCAGGGAGATACTCCTCGAAAAGGATCAACGTATCAAGGTCACAGTAAAGCGCGGGATCGGTTGGAAGTGGTGAAACAGCGAGGGGGAAAGTTTGAACTTTTTCAAAGTTAGGGGTTTGGTTCAAAATGGCATCTTCATAATGCTTCTCGACCTTCAATTCTTCCAACAGAGTTGCATACTGCCTTAAGGTATCTCCATCACCACCCACCCCCATAATAAACGGATGACCTGAGAACACTGAGGGAATCAGATTTTGCTCTCCCAATTCAATCGTCGTGTCTTTAACAATTATCTTTGCCTTAAGGAGCAAAGGCTCCAAAGACCGAGGTTGAATGGGAGAAAAGAGCAGTTGGTGGCTTTGCTCCCCCGATACGATGGTGCTCTTAGGAATTTTTATCCTTTGAACACCTCTCACTTCTTCAATCTCGAAAACAAGATCGCCCTCAATTAAGCCCGGCGATTTCGAAGTGAGGGTCACTTCTACTTTGAGGGGACCTCCCGGACGAACGGCTCCACTGAAAACTTTAGCTTCAAGTGAAATGAAATCTAACTGGGCGTAAACTGATGAAGAGAGCCCGCATCCAAGCCCGATGAGCAATAAGCCCAAAAAACGTGTGCACAGGCTCCTAAGCAAGGCCTTCAACAATGGAATGAAATCGACTTTAAGCATCAAGATATTTGGCAGTATTTATCCCAGACCCATTTATAAATCTCGTATTTTCTCTATGAGAATAAAGATTTTTATTCCACCTATTGTAAAAGGAATTGAGGTCAAAAAGTAGAATCTCGCCCCCATCATTGTCCAAGTTTATGACAAGGCCGAGGAGACTTCCTGATTAAGATTTGAATAATTCTGAACTTAAAAGAAATGCCCAACATTCGAAATCTCAACCAAAATAGTCTTCTTATCTATAAATTCATACGAAGATCCGTTCACTAAAAATTCCTCAATCTCTAACTCGCTGAACGGCCTCTGTTTTGCATTTGATCCTCTGAATGTCTTGTTAATTTTTAGTTTCACCTACTTAATTTGAGGATCAACGAAATGCTTAAAACGACTTTCACCTTAATGGTAGCAATCTTTGTTGCCAGTACAGTGCAAGCCGGTACGATCAACACCGGGTCATCTGATTTAGCTGTAGATTTCCGTACTTGGACAGGTGCCGACGGACAGAACTCTTATGAAGTCGACAATATCTTAGCGACGACCACAGCAATCCGAAGCGTCTTACACCAAGACTCTACTTACGGACTCGGTGTGGATGGATCCATTCACAATGGTATGAATCCCAATGAAGTCGACCACGACGAAACTCTCAAAATCAAGTTCCGTCGTAAAGGACGCCACCTCGGCGGTATCTGGGTTACCAACCTCCAAGATGATGACTCTGGTTACGTAGTGATCAATAAGTCACAAACCATCAACTTTGACGGTGCTAACGCTGACGTCGACGGAAACCTCTTTATCGATTTCGGTGGTCAAATCCGAATTCAAGATGCCAGTTTCCACACCGACCCTGGTCTAACTCAAGGATTGAGCATCAACTCAAGCGACTTCAACGTCGGTGGATTCACCGCCGTTCCTGAGCCCACCACCATGGCGCTCTTAGGTCTCGGTGCTGCTGGTAGTGCTTACGCAGCTCGCCGCCGTCGCAAAAAATTAGCTGCATAATAAAGCAGCTCTGCTAACAAAATTTAGAAGCTCTCAGTTGATAAAACTGAGAGCTTTTTTTGTGATGATAGGGCCCCAAACGACCAAAAATTATCGGAACAAACCCCAATAACTCTACCCTAAAAAGTTTCCTATTCGCGTTAAAGCCTTATCGGTCCCCTACCGATAACGATGAGGAATAGGTGAGTTTTGCTCACTATTTAACTGTTTATCTGCTGAATGGGCAGAAGCAGAAGTTTTCTTCAGAGGCCTCGAGCCTCATGCAACCACTTTCGCGAGAGGGAACGCACCATGCGCGCAAAGACTAAGTTAAAGCTACTTGTAAGCTATCCACTCATCCTTTTGTTATTTCAACCTGTATTCGGATCTCCAACTGATAACCCAGAACTCCCTGACATTTTTAGTAAGAAGATTGCTGAGATCAATCAGGAGTTTTCACAAGAATTTCAGCGTCTTCTCGCCGAGCGTGACGAAGCCATTCGCTTAGCGATAAAAGAGGCCTATCAAGAAGAAATCTGCCGACTCCAAAAAGAGCTCTCAGATAAGGAATGTACAATCTGTTCCTCAAAAGCTCACGCTGAGGAAAAGGAAATTATTGAGGCTGCCAAGGATGACATCAGTGAGAAAGTTGAGCTTGCTGAAGAAGATACTCCCGATACCGACTTCCAATTGGAAGAAGAACAAGAAGTGATCGAAGAACCAGCTGAATTGGTTTCTCCGGTTGAATCTGTCGAACTGACTCCTAAATCAGAAATTGAAACTGAAACCAGCCCCTCCGAAGAGGTCGCGGATGTCAACATTCCAGAATCTCTGGAAAACCAAGATCCCGAAGATGAGAGCTTCGAGACCACTCCCGAAGATTTTGTCAGCCAAACCGATATTCCTGAAGCACAGCCACTGCCGTCAACTTCAGAAGAAGGTCAAGCTAAAGTTGAGCCTGTTTCAGCCACCGAGACAGAAGAAAATGCCCAACCCGAAACCGCGATCACTCCAGCCTCAGAAGAGTCTGAGGAAACGACTGAAGAAGCTAATCCCTTCGACTACGAAGAAGAAAACTTCCTTCCTGAATCCGCTTCAGAATTAGATTCAGAAGAGATTGACGAAACAGAAGAAGCTTCTTCAATTGAAGAAGCCGACATTTTCCAAGAAGAACCTTTCACTTCTGCTGAAGATGAAACTTCTGTTGATGACAATCAAGAGTTCGAAGAGGAGCTCAGCTCAGAAGAAGAAACGGAAACAGAAGAAGAACTCAGTGACGATCCAAACGAAAGTGATTTTGAATCCTAATCAATGAGTTTTTCCTCAACCCCGTAAATTGAGAAACACCTCCCTAATCGAAAAAGGCCTGCCAAGTGAACTTGGCAGGCCTTTTTTCTTTTTATAGAATCGTCTTTAGCAAAAGCTTGAAGCGAAATTCTTATTTCTTGGGTCGATTGTCTAAAGCTTCGTGAGACAAGTCGAGCTTCCTGATCCAGATATTTCTGAATCTGGGGTTTTGACGGTCGCCGTGATCTTGAAGAACGATTGGCTCTTCATCATCATGCCATTGGTATTTTGCGAGACCTCGGTAGGTGACCCTTCCGTAGATTTCAGCGTTGTGTTGAACGACGACTCCATTGATCATTACGGTTACACGGGCAGGTTCGACCAGCTTTTTGTTCTCATCAAAGCGAGGACGACGGAAGATGATGTCATAGGTTTGCCATTCACCGGGTGGCTTACAGGCATTCACCATCGGAGGATGCTGACCGTAAACCGCACCCATGTATCCATCGGCATAAGATTCATTTTCGTAGTTATCCAAAACTTGAATCTCATATCGCTTCATGAGCATGATCCCACTGTTTCCTCGAGCTTGTGATTTTCGCTGTACGGGAGTAGGAGAACGATACTCTAAGTGAAGTTGACAATCCCCGAATTCACCCTTTGTGCGGATGCCTCCAGTGTGGTTGACTTCCATATATCCATCTTTCACATTCCACTTTCCGACCCAATTGGAAAGATCCGTCCCATCGAAGAGGACGATAGCATCGGAAGGCGCATCCGTAACTTTCTTACCAGTTTTTACGTAAGGAGGCTTCGGACGATTATCATCGTGAACCAACCAAATAGAGTTATACTGTTTCGGCAATCCCTTATGCCATCCTTCACGTTCTTTCCCTATGGTTGATTGATAGAGAAAACAAGTCCCGAAGGTCACCATCGCCATCAATACCAAGTGTACGTAAAATTGAGGCACTCGCAGTTTCATTTAAAAGCTCCTGTACTTAATTTCGTGCATCAGCCCATCTCGATATCAAAAAACGATTTAGTAGCTGACCGACTGAATAGATCGACAGTAATGATCTAATGTAATGTTTTGAGGGAAGACTAATCGAAATTTAGACCCTTAAATACTAGCTAATTATTCTACCAGATTTATCTTAAGAAAGTGGGATTGCGATTGAGGAGACTCCCCGAGTTTTCTGGTAAACTTTTGGACGAATTCATAAACACCTAAAGAGCCCTCACAAATTTCTATCAAAAGAGCCGACTTATGCGTACCTCTTCCCTTTTCATCCTTTTGCTCACAAGCCTTCTTATTCCTGTAAATGCGTTCTCCGATTCTCGCCCCAACATTTTATGGATTACGGCGGAAGACATGAGCCCCAATTTGGGTTGCTATGGAGATACTTACGCTACAACCCCCAATTTAGATCAATTTTCAAAAGAAAGTGTGAGGTACACGCAAGCTTTCGCCACTGCACCGGTTTGCTCGCCGGCGAGATCTTGTTTAATCACGGGAATTTACGCGAACAGTTTAGGAACTGAAAACCTGCGTTCGGTTTTTCCATTACCGAAGAACCTCAAAGGCGTTCCTGCATTTTTGAGAGAACAAGGTTACTACACATCAAACGACGTCAAGACCGATTACAACTGCCAACAAGAACATCAATTGATTCAATCCTCTTGGGACGCCTGCAAACCAAAAGCCGACTGGCGGGGTCGAAAAGATGGGCAACCGTTTTTTTGCGTCATCAATTTGATGACGACTCACCAATCACGGACCAGCGTTTGGCCCTACGAAGAATTTGAAAAGAAAATCGCAAGTCAACTTCCTCAGGATAAAAGACACGATCCAGCTCAGGCGCCCGTTCCTCCGTTTTATCCCGACACGCCATTAGTTCGAAGAGGATTGGCGAGATACTACGATTGCATCTCCGTCATGGATCAGCAAGTAGGATCCATACTCAAACGGCTTGAAGCCGATGGACTGAAAGAGAACACTATTGTTTTCTTTTACTCTGATCACGGCATGGGTATGCCGAGAGGGAAACGAGTCCTTCAAGATTCAGGCTTAAAAGTCCCCCTCATGATTCGATTCCCTCAGAAGTATTCCACCTGGGCTTCTAAGAGACCAGGTGAAACTGAAAATCGTTTGGTGAGTTTTATCGACTTTCCCCCCACCCTTCTCAGTTTAGCAGGAATTAGCATTCCGGATTACATGCAAGGTTTTCCATTCCTAGGTAAAGGATCGGACCGAGGGCGAGATTATGTTTTTGCTGCCCGGGATCGAGTGGATGAAGTCTACGATCTAGCGCGTTCAGTCAGAAGCCAGAACTATCTCTATATTCGAAACTACATGCCGCACTTACCTTGGGGACAAAGAGAACGCTATTCGGATAATTCAGCGGTCAGGCGTCAAATTCTTAAACTTTCAACGGAAGATAGTCTATCACCCTACCAAAGAGCCTATGCCGGAACTCAGCGCCAAATAGAAGAACTCTACGATGTGACTTTAGATTCTCATCAAGTCAAAAACTTAGTGGACTCACCCAAACACCAAGAGGTCCTCAAAATATTTAGAAAAGAAAACCGCGAACATTTGATGAGAATCCACGATCTCGGTTTCTTCCCAGAGTCTCAACGCTGGAAACTTCTAGAGAGAGGTCCAGCAGTTTCAACCTACGAATTAAAAAGCATTGACGAACGCCTCGATCTCAAATCCATCCTAAAGTTTTTCGACCAACCCGATGCCGAAGCCGGCTTGAAGAGTTCGAATCCTACGATTCGATTTTGGTCAGTCATCCAGTTGAGAATCCAAAAGAGGGACGAATCAGAACTCAACGAACAATTGATCCAACTTTTAAAAGACAAATCAGCTTCAGTAAGAATTGAGGCAGCCACCGCCTTGGTTGAAAATGGTCGAACCGAAAATGGCTTGGAAGTATTGCTTCAGGAACTGAATTCACCTCACCTTCACGATCGCTTGAGAGCCGCTCGCGCTATCGAACTCTTGGATGAGCAAGCCCGGTCGACTCTTCCTGCCATCAAGGAGGCCTTAAACAAAACGCTTCCACTCCTCAAACATCATCCTCTTTATCTCTTTCTTCAGTTTAGCTATGAATCAACTATCGAAAGCTTAGAGACTTAGAGACATTCCGATGGAAATCAATATTCCCACTCTTTCAGATATTCAAGCAGCGCAAAAGATTCTTGAAAGCCAGGTCCTAAAAACCCCAGTGTGGCCCTCAGAGTATCTAAAAAAAGAAATCGAGTCCAACGCTGAGGTTTGGCTGAAACTTGAACTCTTTCAGCTTTCGGGAACCTTCAAATTGAGGGGAGCCCTCCTCAATATGATGAGCCTCAATGAAGAAGAACTCGCTAGAGGAGTCACGGCTGTATCGGCAGGGAACCATGCCATCGCCGTATCGACTGCTGCTAAGGCCCTTTCGACTTCTGCTAAAGTCGTGATGATGATCACCTCTAATCCCGAGCGCGTCGAGACGTGCAGAAACTTAGGAGCTGAGGTCATCCTCGCTGAGAATGTTCACGCTGCGTTCGAAGAAGTTCAAAGAATCGAAGAAGAAG
>JANQLS010000044.1 GCA_028280485.1 Planctomycetota bacterium | reverse complement strand
CAACGATGCCTCCGTTAGCCGAATCTTGATCCGTTGATAACGCTCGCGTCCAAGCTTGAGAAACACTGCTTCCCAAGGCGATTCCACAGGGATTCGTGTGTTTGATGATGGCTAAGGCAGCTTGTTTATCTTGATCGAACTCTTCGATCAATTCTACCGCAGCTGCTAAATCAATAAGATTGTTGTAAGAGAGATCTTTACCGTGAAGCTTCTTAAAGTATTCTTCGAGATTGCCGTAGTAACCGGCTTTCTGGTGAGGATTCTCCCCGTATCTCATCTCTAATGCGAGCGGTGCTTCTACTTTGATCTTGGGCGCTAAGGCTTCGCTTTCTGATTCGCTTGAGTCCGTCAGTTTACTCTTTAAGTAATCAGCGATCATTCGGTCGTACTTGGCCGTGTGGTCAAATGCAATCGCTGCTAAGTGCTTCTTAAGTTCTAAAGAAGTTTCCCCATTGTTCGCATCTAACTCTTCTGCGACTTGACCGTAATACGCGGGGTCACAAACGATGGTCACAAAACGATGATTCTTGGCGGCGCTTCTCACCATACTCGGGCCGCCGATATCGATTTGCTCAATCGCTTCTTCAGTCGTCACTCCTTCGCGAGCGATCGTGGCTTCAAAGGGATAAAGGTTTACGACTACCATATCGATGGTCGAAATGTTGTGTTGCTGCGCTGCATTTTGGTGTTCGGGATTATCGCGTAGGTACAACAAGCCGCCGTGCACTTTGGGGTGAAGCGTCTTCACTCGTCCGTCCATCATTTCAGGGAAGCCGGTGTAGTCACTCACATCGGTAACCTGGATACCAGCCTCTCGCAACGTTCGGGCGGTGCCTCCCGTTGAAAGAATCTCGAATTCCAATGCCTCTAACTTTTGGCCAAATTCTACTAAGCCAGTTTTATCCGAAACACTGACGAGCGCCCTTTTTTGTTGAGACACAGCAAAATCCCTCTTCGTAAAATGTCAAATATTGTGATGGTTTAAGTCTCTAACGATCCGATCAGCTAAGAATTTGTATTCTTCGCTATTAGCGGTGTTCACCACCGCGCAATCAGAGTAAGCTAAATGGTTCGTTGTACCAGGAACTCATTTTACCTATTCCACAGAGAATAGAAGTCTGAACCAAATTCTAACTTCGAAAAACCCACTCTTTTACCCGATGCGCCCAATATTTCTATCGCTAAGTCTCATTTTTCTTATCTTTCCGTTGTCGACTCATTCCCAGGATCCCTTGGTCGATGTCACTCAGTCGGCAGGGCTCAAATTTAAGCACGTTTCGGGAGTCGAAACGGGAAATCGATACTTGGTTGAGACCATGGGAGGTGGTGGTGGTTGGCTAGATTACGATGGGGACGGATGGTTTGATATCTACCTCGTTCAGTCCCATTCGAATGTGAATGCCGCCAAATCACCGGGTCAACAACACAACGTCCTTTATCGAAATCGAGGTGACGGTACTTTTGAAGATGTTTCGATTCCTGCGGGCGTCGCGGATCGAAATTATGGATCGGGATTAGCCGTCGGAGACATCGACAATGATGGAGATACCGATCTCTATGTCACCAACTTTGGTCAGAATACTCTTTACCTCAATCAGGGCGATGGCACGTTTAAAAACATCACACAAGCTTCTGGGATTGGTAGCTCGAAGTGGAGCACCGCGGCGAGTTTTGCCGACTTCGATTCCGATGGAATCTTAGATCTGTACTTAGTCAACTACCTCAAGTACGAAACCAATCCGAAGTTCATCTGTAAAGGGAATCGACTTAAAAGTCCCGATTATTGTCACCCCAATCGATTCCCGGGTGAAAACGACCAAATTTTTAAAGGGAACGGTCAAGGGCAATTCTTAGATGTCACCAAAGCTGCCGGCATTGGCCACGCTGATATGTTTGCCGGGAAGGGCTTGGGAATCCTTCCAACTGACATCGACGATGATGGGGATGTCGATCTCCTCATTGCTAATGACTCGGTGCCGAATCAAGTTTGGCGAAACGATGGTAATTTTAAATTCCAGGACGTCGGCCTCGAAATGGGAATCGCATTGAATCCCGATGGAAAAGCCTTGGCCGGAATGGGAGTTGATGGTGGGGATGTGAATGGAGATGGATTGATCGACTACACCATCACTAATTTTTCTAAAGAGAGCAACACACTCTTCATGAAACACAAAGCAGGGTTCTTCATGGAGTCTGGAGCCATCCGAGGCATAGCCGGTCCCACCTTTTTGCCTTTAGGTTTCGGAACGGGATTCTTTGACTTAGAGCTCGATGGAGATCTCGATATCTATGTCGCTTGTGGACATGTGTCTGCCTTGATCGAAAAACTCTATCCTCGAAGTGGAGAAGTGCGCCTTCAGCCGGACATGCTGTTTCTCAACGATGGGAAGGGGAAATTTAAAGAATCATCGAAACAGTCAGGAGCTTGGTTTAAGCGCAAGCTTTTAGGAAGAGCGATGGCATTTGCTGATTACGACAACGATGGTGACCGAGATATTTTGGTTTCAAATATTGAGGGACCGGCCGTTTTGCTCAAGAACCAAGCCTCAAAAGGCAATCATTGGGTGGGTTTCAAATTAGAAGGGGATGGAAAAAAGGTGAACCGAGATGCTTACGGATCAAAGGTTGTGGTGACTTCAAAATCAGGGAAAAAGCAAATTTTTGAATGTCGAACAGCTAGTAGTTACCTGTCAGCTCACGATCCCAGAATTGTTTGTGGCTTGGGAAAAGAAACTCAAATTCAACAAGTTGAGATCCGTTGGCCTGATAAAAAGGTTGAAGTCTTTAAAGACTTAAAAATTGATCAGTACCACGTGCTTAAATACGGGAGTTCAAACTCCTAGAGTTTGAACTTATTCAGCAGCCACAACACAGACGAGGCCATCGTCGGTTCGGTCGGGTCCACGTCCGGGATAGGGCGCTCGAGGAGCCGGACCTCCCAGGAACTGAAAGTTGAGGAACTCGATGGGATCCGACAAGTTGTTTTGCCCATCGTCATTGAAGTCGGCCGCATCTAAACAGCCCGTTATCTTTTCACCTAAGAATTGATGCCTCAACATGTGAACCGCATCTCCAAGGTTGAGCTTTTGGTCTAAATTAAAATCCCCACGAATAAACTTCGTTTGAACTAAGACCGTTCCCACCATATCTAAATGTTCATGCGGGCGACAAAAGTAGGGATAGAAATCAGCTTCTTCAAACGTGTAAAAGAAGTTGGGTTTCGCTTCCGATGATTCTTCGTCGAACAAGGCCCCGGGATTGTGTTCTGGAGCCGAGGAAGCTCCGCTGGTGACGGTATGGAAGGCTTCCATCGGTTCGTGCTCCCAGTGAATAGTGTCCCCTTCGAAAATGGCGATGTCTTCAGGAATGTAAGCGTTGTCGACGACTCCAACGCGAAAGGTTCTCGCATCGGAAAGAACGGTGATGACTCCAACACCTCCCGCTTGTTCATTTTCAGCATCGAAGAAGGAGTAGTTACCGGGCTCAGAAAAGGTGAATGAGAAAGTAGGATTGTTCTCATCGACGAGTTGTTCAAACAATTCGCCCGGTTGATCTTCGGGGTTGGAGGATGCTCCACTTGTAATCATATGAGTTCCCGCCTCCCAAACCCAGGTCACCGTGCCTCCGGCTTCAATGGTGAGGGTGGTTGGAAGGAAAGCCCTCCTAAAAAGAGAGATCTCTGCTTCCTTTTGCGCCCAAGCCCCATTCGACAAAAGGGTGAGAATAACCGTCAAGGTACTCACTTTTAATGCGGAACTAGAAAATCTCTGACAAGTGAACATATTGATATCGATAATTGTTGTGAGGAAGCAGACCTGTCTGTAATCAAGGCAGATCTAATCGTTCGTTTGAATGACCCAAGAAGTAGCGTTTATAAGCGGAAAAATCGTCGATGGAAACGTTAATTCACCCGTGAATGACCCTGCGTTTCAACGGCTCCTCGATATAAATCTTAGACCCAGAGTGAGCTTCTCGCGCCTGAAAGCCCGATCGCTGAAGAAATTCTGGCCCAGATTGAACTTTTGAATGGATTTTAGACAGTTCAAGGCTAAGAAATGAGTTTCTTGTAAGTTGTTTTTAAATAATTCCTTGTGACGTTTCCTTTCGGCGGGGCGCCCCTGAAAAGTGCAGGGATTGTCATCGATTGTAAAAGCATAGTTTAGGGTTAAAAGTAGCCGTTTCCCTAAGAACTAGAAGAGGATATACTTGTAGTTTCACTTTGGGCTACCTTTTCACTGAAGTACCCGCCAAGAATCCATCTAAACGGTTTCCAATCTGGGAATTGAGTTAGATTTTCTTGAAGAAACCCAGCCTTATCTAACGGTAGTGCGAACTCTTAAGTTACCTGATCATTTAGATTTGAGATGAAGAGCCGAGTTTTGCGTTCACCTATCAATCAGAGATAATTCAATCCGTCAATTCTTTCGAACCCATCGAGGTAGGAAGAAGTGAAGCGACGATTGGAGATTTATGGCTGCTCACAGAGAAGCCTCTAAAATCATTCAATTCTCTGCTTCATGGGGTGGTAAAGGTTGGCCTTCAAGCTTAAGTGATTAAAATACTCATGCCTGTTTGTGGGCAAATCGCAAAATTAATTAGTCCCTGTGATTCAACAGGAAGTACTTAATTGAGTTCTTATTTACTGTTTCAATTGAACTGAAACGGAAGAGTTACGAGGAAAGTAGTGTCTCAGGTTGATTCTCATTCAGATTCCGATCCCCTGATTGGTCAAGTGCTCGCTGATAAATACAAGGTCATCTCCATCCTTGGGAGAGGTGGTTTTGGTACGGTTTATCTAGTAGAGATCACGGCGGGGATGGTCGGTGAGAAGCTCGCACTCAAAATCATTCCTGAAGAACTCAGTCGAGAAGAAAAGATTCGAAACCGCTTCATCAATGAGATTCGCGTCGCGATGAAGCTGGTTAATAAATACATCATTCAGGTCCGTGATGTCGGGATGACCGAAGAAGGTCAGCTTTACTACACCATGGACTACTCTCCCGGGAAGACCCTCTCCGAGATTCTGAAGGAAGAAGGGAAGCTTCAAATTACTCGTTCGATCATGTTGATCATGCGAGTCCTTCGGGCTCTATATACCGCTCATGATTCGGGTGTGATCCACCGTGATTTAAAGCCCGGAAACGTCATGGTCGAAGGTCAAGAAGGGAAAGAAACTGCGCGCCTTCTCGATTTCGGAATCGCTACTGCAGTTGAAGGACAAACTCTGAAGAAGGGCAAATTTTTAGGTAGCCCTCTCTACATGCCTCCAGAACAGTTTTTGGGAGAAAAACTGGGAGTCTACACTGATCTCTATTCTGTAGGGGTTATGCTCTACGAGTGTGTCACGGGAAAAAAACCTTACACCGGAAAAACCGCTCAAGAGATTTACAACGACATCAAAAGTCGTGTTCCCCAGCGACCCTCCGAACTCAACTCCGACATTCTTCAGTTCCCTGGTCTCGATGATCTGATCATGAAGGCTTTAGAACGTAACCCCGACAACCGCTTCCAAGCGGCAAGGGAGTTCTTTCAAGCCTTGAACGAGGTGATGACGCAGGCTAAAGAAAAGGCGATGGCTAAAAAATCAGAAGCCAAGCCTCAAGCTAACCGGGGTGGGTCGTCTCAAGCCGCTAAAGCTCCTCGTCGCCGAAACGGTAATGCATCGAGGGCTTGGAAAAAGAAAAGTCAAAGCCCTGTCGGCATGGTCGCGGCAGCAACGATTTTGGTGGGTGGTATCGTTGGCTTACTCCTGTTTAAGGATGCCATCTTCGGTGGCGGTGGAAAGACAGGTGTCTCCGATGATCCTATCGACAAGCCCATCGTCAATCCCGTTAAAAAAGAGCCTACGAAGTCTCCACTCGTCAATCAAACCACCAAAAAATCTGGGGATGAACTCGATCTCAGCAAAGATGATGAACTCACCCCTGAAAAGAAAGCGAAGTTAAAAGCTCTCAAAGAGAAAAAGGCACTTGAGTACTTAGCAGAAGCGAGAACTTATAGAATTACCGAAGATTGGAAATCTCTACGTGAGCAATGTGTCGAAGCGATCGAGCTCAACAACATGTTGGCTGAAGCTCACCTGCTCAAAGGTATTGCTGAATTCCACGAAAAATTTTGGGCTCAAGCAGAAGTGTCGTTAGAGACCGCTTTCGCCCTTTATTCTTCGGATGAAAAAGCCAGTAAGGATATTCCAGTCGATCTCTTTTTGTACTTGGCTAAAATGTCGACGAGGGAAGGTCAAGAGGATCCTTCAACGGCAGAGATGTATTTAGAAAAGGCTTTAGAAGTTGATCCCAAAAATTTGGAGGCCACTGAAAGCCTGATCTCGATCTTGGATGCAGATGAACAAGAAGAGTTTATTAAAACGGCTATCTTGAGGGCGAAAAAAGAGCAAATTAAATCTGAAGTCGTCGATGCCATGCATCAAAAATACTTTGTCGACTTGCCCAAACAGCGAGCTCTCGCTTTAGAAAAACTTCGTACAGAAGTAGCGGAAGCCTTTGAAGCTAAAGACTACGCCGTGGTCGTTGAAAAAGCTCCCGAACTCTTACTCAAAGAGCCCAGTCACGAAACTTCGATGAAGTACGCTCAATCGCTTCGTTACGTGGGTGAATTTCAAAAATCTCTTTCTGCATTTAAAGAGATCACCTTGGAAGCTCGGGAAGTTCCAGGTTTGTTCGATAACAATTTCCTTTTGGGTGAACTGGCCTTTGAATTTGGAATCACTTGGTTAGCTTTGTTTGAAGAAACTCAATCTGATTCTAAAGACTTGGAGAATGCTCGAATCAACCTTAATTCAGCCGTCAATCTGCTGGATGAAGAACGTGGTAAAAAGCATCTTAAAGCCAAAGCTTATACCTATCTTGCTCGTTGCGCCGTCTACGATCGATCGCCTTCCAAGCTTATAGAAGCCATTAAGTTTGCGGATAATAATACGACGAGAGATTCGAGCCTTCTCTTCCATCAGGCCGAGAGTTTCTACAAGATCTCCGATCACATATCCGATCCCGACGAACGCTTCACGATGTTGGGCAAAGCGATCAATAAATTTATTTATTCGACCGAGGATAAAAGCAGGGCTGGAATTCAAATTGGCGAAGGGTACTATATGGCCGGGCGTTGTTATTATGAGCGCGGCAAAAAGGACAAAGCTGAGTATAAGAAGGCTCGACAACGCTTCGCTCAGGCCCGGAAGAGCGGGTTTGAAACTCCCGAGCTCTACCAGTACTGGGGACATGCCTTCAGTAAAGCTGGTGATTTAAAAGAAGCAGCTGATAAGTTTAGAGAATCTTACAACCTGAGACCCAATGAGAAAATCTGTTTACTCGCAGCACGGTACTATTTGGAGAAGAAGTTTAATAAGCTTGCCGATGCTATGCTTCAACAAGGTCTGCGGGACTTCCCGGAATCGAAAAGACTCCGAGAACTCATCCCCTTGGTCAATAACTGAGTCCTTTACGGGGTCTTTTTCTGCGTCTTTTTCTGGGTCTTTAGTTTTACTCGCCCTTTTAGGCGGCTGCCTGGCCGGCCTCTCTCCTTCGATTTTCGCTCAATCCACCCATTCTGAAGAAGCTAAGAGCGCACAAAGCTCCTTATCTCCGAAGTCACTCCCTACCAAAAGTAAAAAAGTTCGCCCTCCTGCATTGAAGCTAGGGGACACGATTGCGCTGATCGCGCCCGCAGGAAGAGTCACGTCGAGTAAAGTTCGTGAAGCCGTTCGAAACATTCAAAGCCTGGGCTACAAAGTTAAAATTCAACCCGGTGTTTATAAAACGGATGGATACTTAGCCGGATCTGATCCGAATCGACTGAATGACCTCCTCGCCTCGTTTCGTGATCCTGAAGTAAAAATGATTCTTTGCTTGAGAGGAGGGTACGGTTCCCCTCGACTTTTAGAGCTGATCGATTTTGAGGAACTCAAAAAACATCCCAAGATTTTTGTGGGTTACAGTGACATTACAGCTCTTCTCATCGCCCTTTCCCAAAAATCAGGGTTCGTAACTTTCCACGGACCCATGGCGATGGGAGACTTTTCTGGAAAGTACGGCTTAGCTCCTTATTCAAGTCGGTACTTTTGGAATTTGCTACAAAAGCCTAAGAATGATTCTATCGCCAAGCTCTTCAACGATTGGGGAGCGGGGGCTTCCGAACGACTCGGGAAACGAAAAATGATTTCTCCTGGAGTCGCAGAAGGAGAATTGATCGGTGGTAATTTAAGTACTCTCGTAGCCTTGCTGGGAACTCCTTACGAAATTGACACCCGAGGCAAAATCCTCTTTTTGGAAGATGTCAATGAAGAGCCTTTTCGAATTGATCGAATGCTATTACAGCTTCATTTAGCTGGGAAATTGAAGCATCTTAAAGGGGTGGTGCTCGGCGGATTTACTCGTTGTGTGCCGCGTTCAATAGCAACTAGCTTCAGTACCGAAGAGGTGCTCAAGCAATATTTAGGGGGCCTAAATATCCCAGTGATGTCAGGATTTGCCGCGGGTCATCTTCCCGACCAAGCTACTTTGCCCTTCGGGTCTAAAGTTCGTTTAGATGCCAGTCAACTGAAGTTGTCTCTGTTGGAGTCACCGGTAAAGGTTGAAGAAAAGTGACTCTATTGAAGACCGAGGGATTTACTCATTTACTTTCCGTTGAACGTGAAGCCTTGCCGAGTGTACTCATCACTGGAGTCACCTCGATTCACGGTTGGCCGATCTATCAAGCCATGAAAGAAATCTGGCCTGAAGAAAAGCTGTGGGGGGTTCAGCCGCCTAAGGGGGTCATCGAATCGAGCTCAGCTAGTTTGAGCTCTCTTTGCTTAACCGATAAAGCAGGCCTGAATGAGCTCAGCCAGGCCTTCTCTCCGGATGTCATCATCCATGCGGGCGGGGTTTGTGATTTAGATGTTTGTGAAGTGCGACCCCAATGGGCTCATTCCATCAATGTGGGTGGAGCGGAAACCCTCTTAGAGTTGTTTCCCAAAGCTAGAATTTACTACTTCTCAAGTGACCTTGTCTATTCGGGGACTAACCCCCCTGAAGGTGGATATTCTGAAGACATCACGGTAGATCCCGTTAGCGTTGTAGGAAAAACTTACTTTGGGGCTGAGCAAGTTTTTACTGGACACTCTGACTCCACCATCCTCAGGGTCGCCCTCCCCTTGGGACCTTCTTGCCAAGGGAGTAAAGGAGCCTACGATTGGATCGAAGGTCGTTTCCGTAGAGGCTTGAAGGCCACTCTTTTTCACGATGAACTTCGTAGCTGCATCGCGTGTAAGGAAATTGCTCGTACCTTCCTTAAAATCTTTGATCAAGACCTCAAAGGATTATTCCATTTGGGTGGGCCAAGGCCATGGACTCTTTTCGAAATTGGCGAGTTAGTCTTGAGCCGAGGGGGTTACGACACTGACTTACTTATACCCTCCTACCGACATTTAGAAGTTGACGGCCCGCCGAGAATCGGCGATGTCAGTTTAAACTCGACAAAGTTAGAAAACGCTATCAACGATCGCATCCAGCCCACGGAATGTGAGTGGGAATGATTTGTTTATATTGAAGTAAATCTACGTTATTTTTTGGCATTGCCCATTTCGGGGTTGTAGCTTCCTCTCCAAGGCTAAATTTTTTAAGTAAATCAAATTTGTGAGCCAAATAGCGTTTCATTATCCCTCGCTAAAGCTTCGGGCTTGGGGGGTTGGTAATTACATTTATGGGAGCTCACGCCCTCCAGGCCCGAAGCTTTAGCGAGGGATCAAAACCTAAGTAGCAAGAATTACCTTTGATTCAATAGGAACTAAATAGAAAGGAATATCCAGTTTCCTCTGGTTCAAAAATGATCGGCCGATGTAACATTCTAGTCTCAATCGATTTTCTTTATGAATGAGCATGAGGCGTTATGCACGATCACGAAGCTGAAGTTAATGAGACCCTCAACGAAGCGATTTCTGAATACCTCAGGATGGTCGATAATGGTGAGGAGCCCTCAACGTCAGATTTGATGAGCCGATACCCAAGTGTATCGAGAGAATTAGAAGCCTTTATTACGAAAAACAGTCGTGTCGATCACGTTCTCGATTTAATTGGCGCGGCTCCGCCCCCCGAAGAATCTCTAGAAAGTTTTGCCTCATTTTTAGGGACAGGTCATAAGCTCGGTAAATTCGAAATCATAGCGGAGCTGGCTCGAGGGTCCAAAGCACTCATTTATCTCGTTCGAGATACTCAACTTGGAAGGGAAGTTGCATTAAAAGTATTCAATCCTCTTCTTCCTCAATCTGATTTGAATCGGATTCAAGTGGAAGCCCAAGCTGCGGCGAGCCTCGATCACCGCAATGTCGTGACTGTCTATGAAGTGGGTGAGTACAACGGCTTTCAAACGATTTCGATGCAATTTATCGCGGGGGGAGATCTTCAACAAAAGATGAACTCCTATATTGGAGATCCCCTCAAGATTGCAAATTTACTAGAGTCGGTGGCTCGGGGAGTGGAACACGCTCACTCCAGAGGCATTCTTCATCGAGATATCAAGCCGGCAAATATTCTTTTAGACCAGCGAGGTCGACCTCACGTCGCTGACTTTGGATTAGCCCGTTTTATCGATCAAGACCGCGGGGCGACGGGAAGCCAATCTGCCGTTGGTACCCCGATATACATGTCACCCGAACAGGCTCAAGGGGCTAAGGAAGAAATTGGTGCTCCAACCGATGTCTACAGTTTAGGGGTGATTCTTTATGAATTGTTGACGGGGGACGTGCCCATCAAGGGGAGAACAAATATCGAGGTCATTCACCGGGTGGTGAATGAAGAGCCTCAGAGTCCTTCACGGTTGAATCCTAGCGTTCCCCGGGATCTAGAAACTATTTGTTTAAAGTGCTTAGAGAAAAAACCAAGTCTTCGATACTCATCGGCCTTAGAGCTGGCTGAAGATCTCAATCGATTTCAAAATCGAAAACCCATTCACGCAAAGCGGGCAACACCTTTAGATAAGACGGTCAAGTGGGTTCAGAGAAGCCCAACTTTAGCGGCGTTGTTGATCGTCATCATTTTTGCGCTCCTTGGCTTTACGGTATTGAGCTGGTTGCATGCCCGAAACTTGACCATCATCGTAGAAGAGCTGAGGCATTTTGAGTACGCCAATGACATCAAGCAAGTTCAAAGTTTTTTAGATCGAAGAAAGATCGAAGAGGCAAAACAGGTTTTAGAGATCGCGGGTATAGAGGAAGATCATTTACGAGGCTTTGAGTACTACTATTTTAAAGATTTTACTCAGGGTTACGATTTTGAGTTTCCCGATGAACCTCACACATTCTTAATTCATTCGAAGGATCACTTAAATCAAATTGAAGATCATCAGCTGATCAGTTTATTTCAAAATGACACACTACGAACAAGATCTTCAAAACCGCCATACTCAGTTTTAAAAGACCAAAAACTTTCCCAAAAATATCAACATCTGGCCGTCGGTAGAAACGGGAAGACTATCTTTGCATGGTCAGATTTAGCTGAGGGGCACATCTTAAACAATGATGGAAGCTTAAACTTTTCTATTCAACTTTCACAAATCATCAAAAGAGCTACAGTTTCACCAGATTCAAAATGGTTGGCTCTTATATTGGGGGATGATTTTAGTAAACCCATGAGTTTTAAAGTTTACAGTACAGAGAAAAAAGAAGTTGTACTGGAAGGTGATTTTGAAAAACGAGGAAGGAAGCCCACTGAATTAATCTTTTCAAAAGATGGAAAGAGCTTGATCGTGGTGTTTATCCATAGTTCGAATCTTTTTGAGACCTACCATGTAGGTTCATGGGAACGGCTTAATAAAAGCTATGGAGAAGGCTACACCCTTGTGACCCATGCTATTTCTTTCGCTGAAGATGCCGATACTTATTATTGTGCCGGGTATTCGGGTATTCCTAACATTCCAGGAATTGGCCCAGTGCTTGTTCAATCTTCATTAAAGGATCCTGAGGTTAAAAATCTCATTATTCAATCCCCAGAACGAACGGCTCGTCTGCAGCAGTTAACTTGTGTAGCAAGTTCCCCTGATGGGAAAACCGTTTTAGCTGGCTCCGATCAAGGCGATCTTTTAGTTTGGAAGCTTGGTTACCCTGAAAGGGTACGGGAAATTCGCGCCCATCAAGGTTGGGTGAAGTCCTTGAAGTTTATTGATGACTCAAACCGGTTTATGACAACCGGAGAGGATGGTGCTACAAGGATTTGGAACCTCGATAGCACAGTAGGATTTTTGCCCCGTAAGGTTCCGGGAGAAATGTTAGTCAGCTTGGAAGTAAATGATGAGCATAAAAAACTCATCACCACGAGTTGGACTTCGGAGCTGGCTGTTCGGTCTTTCCCCCCTTCAGATCCAAATGAGGTTCGACCTGTCGATGTTAAGAAGTTGTGTGAAGATGAGGTTCCTGATTTTTTATACCTACAACCAGGAGGGGAGCGAGTAGCAGCTATTCAAGAAAATGGAGATCTTCGAATTTTTAAAATCGATGTTTCTTCGCCTGAACTCAGTCTTCTTCTAGAAGGATTTATCCCTAAAGAGAAAGACGAAAGATTGTCCGGTGCAGGCTTCTCAAGTGATGGTCAACACTTCGTGATTTCATTTCACAATAACTTATTGAGTCACTATTCTCGAGATGAGAAGGGACAGTGGAAGGTCGTCAATGAAGTATTACGTAAACAGCGATTCCAACACATAATGTTTTCGCCCAATTTAGAGTACTTGGTTTTAGGGTCTGGATTGACTTCCGGCATATTTGTAATCAAAAATCCATGTCATTCAGAGACCGATTGGAATCAAATGAAGGTTTTAGATAAGGATGGAAAAATTAGTGTGATTACAATCACTCCCAATTCCCGGTGGCTCATTTGTGGAACAGTTGAAGGAGTCATCAGTCTTTGGGATCTCGAAAGCCATGATTTTTTATTAGATTTTAATGCTCACGAATCTCCAGTGAACGCCTTAACTTTTTCTCCGGATTCGGAACGCCTTGTTTCGAGCTCTAAAGACGGAGAAATTAAGATCTGGGATATTGGCACTGACCGAGGGCAAAACATCGCCATTGAGATTGCGAGTTGGAAGAAGCACTCAAAATACATTGAGGTTTTAAGATTTACCTCAGATGGATGCACTTTGTTTTCGGTAGGAGGAGATAAGACGAATTACGGTGAGTTGGGGGTTTGGGCAGGTAGAAAACCAGTTGTTGAATAGGCTTTATTTAATTACACCTCTCCATGCATCGATGGCTTCAGCTAGTGATTCGGTTGCTCTTCTCAATAATCCGGCGATGGCGGGTAAAGTCTTCCCCATCCTTTGTGCGACGTTTTCAATGGAAATCCCTTGAAGCCGATTGAGGATGAAGGCTTCTTGTTGTTCTTCAGATAACTTTGATAAAGCCTCAGCTACGATATGCGCTAACTCAGATTGTAGAAACTCATTACTCGGGCTGGGGAGTTCCGAACGAAACGAGTTGGCATCCAAAGAAGGAGTCGTCGTGGCTTCTTGCGCTCTGACCTCTCTCTTGACGTCTCGTTTATCCCGAGAGTGAAATTGGTGCAAGTCATGAATTTTTCTCTCTAGGATCGTTCTGAGCCATTGAGCTAGTTGGGCATCATTCTCACCCCGCCATTGATCGATAGTTTCATGAGCACGTATCATCGTTTCTTGAACGATATCTGAAGCATCGACTCGATTCGTCAACGGATCTTTAAGCTGAAGGCGAACCATGAGCCGAAGGTACTCTCTAAACCTTTCAAGTCGTTCTGGGGATGGTGTGGGATTGGGCTCGTTCAATGAAGTTGTTTTATGTCTTAAATAGAGTTAAACCCAACCTTGAAGGATCAAGGCTGGGTTTAAGGAATTTAAATTGATACTCAGCTTATCGGCGACTGGGTCCTCTACCGAAAGGACCTTTGCCGAATCCGGGTCGAGGACCTCGGCGTCCGAAGGAAGGGCCTCGTCCTCGGAACTCTCCTCCACGATGTCCGCGAGAAAAACGTGGGCTTCGAGGGCCGCCTCTTTTAGATCGCATCGAATGTCTTTTGCTGCGTTCGGATCGTTCTTTGCATTTTGAACCATCTGATTTTGACTTCGACTTCGATTTCTTTTTCTTGTCTTTGTCTTTCTTGTCCTTCTTACCTTTTTTCTTACTCTTCTTATCTTTGTCTTTCTTTGAATCTTTTTTAGACTTCGACTTTTTATCGCCCTTTTTCTTGTCAGCCTTCTTTTCATCGCTGTCTTTGGATCGTCTTGTCCAAGGCGGTCCGCCACGACTTGAACGAGGGCTTGTTCCGCGACTGCGTGAAAATCTTTTTCTCATTTCATCTCTGGCTGCCTGACGTTCTTTGTCGTCGATTTTTCCGTCTTTGTTTTTGTCGAATCGATTGACGATACCGGGAGGAGGTCCACCTCTTCCGCTACGTGAAGAAGGACGTTGGCCGAATGAACGCCTCCCCGATGAAGAGCGGCTCTGGAGATTTTTTCGGGCGGCTTCGCGTTCTTTCTCGTCGACCTTTCCATCTTTGTTTTTATCAAAGCGTTCGATGACCCATTTTGGAGGTCCGCCTCTTGAAGGGCCCCTTCTTGAATCAGAGCCTCGTGAATCAGGTCGCCTTGATTCAGCCCCTCTTGAATCACTACGAGATCTTCGACTTGAAGAAGAGCTTCTGTCGGACTGGCCGCGCGATGAGGGTCTTCTTGCTTCACTATCACCACCGCGTCGACGAGTACTGGATCGTGACCGATCTCGATCACTACCGCGTCTATCATTACTGCGTCTTCCCCGGGGACCTCGACTTCTGTCACCGTCTCGAGCTTTAGACTCGGGCGAATCTTTTTTATCGCCATCGTCAGCTGCTTGGAGATTTAACGGAGCTAAGCTCAACACCGCAGCTAAAGATGCAACGAGTGATAGTTTAGATTTAATATTCATCAATATTCCTTTTTACTAGTGTGCGCCAATGAGTTCAGAAATTTATTCTGCCGCAAACTGTCGGTTGAATTCTAATAAAACCTTGAGGGATTCAGGAGGATTCTCTGATCTTCCTGCTCGTCATAAACTATTTAGAAGTTTATAGCGATCTTTCTATCAGAAGTGCGCCTTCTGACTTATCTAACCCTGAACCCTGGGTGTGGTTTTGTGGGAATTTGAAATAGCAGATTGAAGTAGTCCGCTCAGCCTTCAAGTCCGAAGCGTGAGCGAGGGTAAAAGAATAAATTGGCATTAAAGTTTTTAAGTAGTGGAATTGAGTCATATCCACTTTACGTAGATTGAGGTTATCTAAAATCAACTAGGCGTTTCGTCCCCTCGCTCACGCTTCGGGCTTGAAGGCTGAATCGACTACTTTTGTGGGCACAAAAAAAAGCCCTGAGAGCATGCTCTCAGGGCTTTTTTATTCAATCGGTAGTTTGAATTTAGTAAGAGGTTTTCACCTATCAGTCGCTGCTTGCGAGACTCATGAGGATTTGCAAGATGTACCAGAAGAGTAAGGCAATGCTAGCAAAGAGTGAAAGGGAAGCAGCTACATACTGATCTTCGCGGTAGTGATGGATAATATTTGAGGTGCTGTAAAGTATCGATCCACCAGCAATAAGAACCATAGCTGAGCAAAAGAAAATTCCGAGAGTGAATGGGAAAATAAATGAAGCAATGATAGTTCCCAGTGCGACGAAACTTGCGACCTTTAAGATTCCTCCGAGGAATGAAAAATCTTTCTTCGTAGTGAACGCTATCAGCGTTAGGGCTCCAAATAAAGCTAAGGTGATCACCCCGGCTTGTCCAATGAGGTTTTCACTAGGATAATGGTGTAGAGCAATGTAGAGAAGTGGGATAGTAACGAATGCTTTGGCGATAATGAAAACGCCTAAACCTAAGTATTGAGTCGAGCGACTTGTTGAACTACGGGCCCACCGATCAGCAACCGAGGATACGACCATGAATAGAATCATGACGATGATCCATGAAAACTGGGTTCCGATCATTGCTCGAACGAGACTATCGGTGAAGGGGAGGTGAAGTAAGATAGTACATACACCTACAAAGGCTAGGATCGCTCCCGCCAAATTCAGGTAAGTCTTTTGAATAAAAGTAGTCCGAACACTCTGGGTGGACTGGGATACTGCTTGGGGGAATCCATAATCTTGGTTTTCCATTACAAGCTCCTTACTTGAAATGCTTATTGGTGATTTGGAATCAGACTTTGAAATTTCGACTGGGGATCAAAACTGATGCCCACTTCTAATTGAAATTCAGTTACGACATATAATTATTAACAGTTCACTCAAAAACGGGGAACTGCGAAGCAGGAAATATTTCACCCTTTTCTGAGCGGGATAAAGAATACTCGGAAGCCGAGGCTGTGTCAGCAATTCTTAATTGAACTTCCCGATTACTTCTATTTCGCCCTGATATTTGCCCGACAGTAACGTAATTCAGCGATTTTTTATCGAATCCAGCCCCTGAGACTGAGAGATTCAGCTTTCTGGTTCAATTCAGTTCTCTATAATATTCTGACTTCTTTCCACAGATATTCAAAAAAGCGTCTATAAATAGCCAGCGAGAAATGTCTTAAGTTTTTTTGATGTAATGCCTTAGGGGTGGTTGGTTTCTTTAGTTTTCAGGTTTTAGGGAGCTGAGTCTTAAATTATTAATATATAAGGCCTTAGAGAGAATCGTCAGGTTTTTTGATCTTTTTCAAGAACCCACCAAGCAGCCTGTTGACTGAAAGGCTGATTCGCTTATTCTAAGAGGTTCCCCGATGGGAGCTGTCAAGGCGAATTCCGGCTCGTGATCCCAGAGTGGAGACCGAGTGAATTCTGAATTCGTTATTCGGATAAATCACTCCCGTCACCGAGTTTGCAATGAAAGGATTTGTGACATGGCGAAGAAAAAACTCGCCCGCGAATACGTTTGGTTGCAGTGCACTGAGACTAAAGATCTCAACTACCGTACTTCAATCAACGTCAAGGGTGGTATCCCTGCGAAGCTCAAAGAAGGGTTGCAAAAATATTGCCCCCGACTTCGCAAGCATACGCTTCATAAGATCAAACGAAAATAATTCTTAGAACGCATACTAATCATAGAGTTCTAAAGAATGAAAGCACTGCTGACATTAAGCTTTTGCCTCTTGATCTCTTCTGGATGTTCCTACACGAACTTCTACGAGGTGAGCCCTGGCAAGTTTTATCGTTCAGCTCAACTTTCTTCAGAAGATCTCGAAGGCTACGTTCAAGAAAACGGGATTAAAACGGTCATCAATCTCAGAGGTGCCAATTCTCATAAAACTTGGTTTCTCTCTGAACTCATGACCTGCAGTCGATTAGGAGTTCAGTACTTCAATATTGGTCTGAGCGCCCGGCGGATCCCACGAAAACAAGAGTTAGTAGACCTCTTAAAAATCTACCAACGGGCTGAGAGGCCTATCTTGGTTCACTGTCAGGGTGGTGCTGACCGCTCGGGCTTAGCCTCGGCGATTTACGGCCTAGAATACCTCAATTGGACCAAGGATGAAGCCGAAGAGATGTTGAGTCTCCGGTTTTTACACGTGGCGCTGGCTACACCCAGTCAGCGATATTTTTTAGAACAATATCAGGGTCGCCTTTGGGCTTTCCAAGAATTCGATCCTGATCAGCAAGACTTTCTCTATCACGAGAAAACGAACTCGAACTAGGAAGTTCATCATGAGTAGGGTTTGCCAAGTAACCGGTAAGAAAACTGCTTCAGGACACAAGGTCTCTCGAAGAGGTCTCGCCAAGGCCAAAGGTGGAGTTGGTAAGAAGACCACCGGTATCACCAAGCGTAAATTTAAAATCAACTTGCACTGGAAGCGACTCTGGGTTGCTGAGCTCAACCAATATGTTCGTGTCAGAATCTCGGCCAAGGCCTTGAGAACTATCACGAAAAAAGGCGCTTACCGCACTTTGTTAGAAGCAGGTTTGATTTCTGCTGCAAAACCTGAAAAGAAAAAAGCCGACTGATTTCACCTTTTTGAAGTCATTCTGCCGAATTCGATAAAAGAGAACCATTAGGATTAAGCCTAGGATCGTCTCTTTCTCGGCGCTTTTCAGCTTGCTGTTTGCAGATGCTAGAAGATTTTCTGAAGCTACTCTCGTACTCGAAGTACGAGAGTAGCTTTTTTTTGTGCTAAAATTAGCCTATTCAGACCGGGTAAAGCCGAGCTCACAAATTTCTTTCAGAAGCGGGGTTCAATAATAGACTCCCTTCGACTCAATCTATGGCTGTACTCGATTTGGAGTTCGATCCTCAAGCATATGGCGCGCAAATGAAGATTGGCTTCTCAACTCGGCTCAATCTAAAAACTATTCTTTCTCTTCTAGGGATACTCTTGAGCCTAACTCTGTACTCAGAGTTGGGTCGGCTGGGGTACGCGAATGAGAAACTCCCTCCTTATACCTGCGCCTTTGATGATGGAAGTTGGTACTCGGGTAGTCGTCTATCGAGTTGGAATAAGCCCGACCGCGAACCCACCTTGGATGGCAAGAAGCTCTTTTCAACGAAGAAACAAATTGTTTGGTTTAAGAACAACCAAATTGAAGAGCCTCAAACTCCTCTTTCTTACATTGAACTCTATGGCGGGGACATCCTTCCCGGGCGAGTGATCGAGCAACGGCAAGTTGGAGGAAGAGCCGAATCTGTTCTTGTGGTCGATCCCGCTTTTTCATTTAGCTTGCCCAATTCAGAACAAAAGAGCATACGAGTTAAAGAAAGTTGGGTTCAGCGCATCGTCGAAGCAGCAGATCGAGAATATTCTCGATTGGAGCCAAATACTCTTCGAACTCGAGACGGTAAAAATATCAACGCACGGTCTCTTCGCTGGCGTGATGGTGGCATCGAAGCTCTTACCGAATCTGGTTTAGAAAAGTTTGAACTTTCAAACCTACAAGAAGTTCACTATTCCCAGAGGAAGCCTTGGGAAGTTTATATCGACCTTTTAGCCGGATTGTCCCCTTCAGCCGACGCTAGAATCTTTCGAGTTGAAACATCCGGTGGAGTGAAATTAACCAGCACCACCGATCGTTTTCTACCCGATGTTCGAGGGGGCAACTCCAATAAAGAAGACAATTGGTTTCATCTCCTGCAGCCGGTTTGGAGTTTAGATCCGATTTGGGTCAAACATATCGAGATTTATAAACGCCAATACTTTGAGCCTGAAGAACCCCCTCTTTCATTCTTTGAAGTAGAAAATGTGCTCTACCGACAGCCTCTAGGAGTGATCTTCCCATTGAAGATCAACTCAAATGTCTTAGGTGGCATCCTTCAATCTCAGGATCAAGATTTCGGATGGGGATTCGGAGTTCACGCAGAAACCTCGATGACTTTCTCATTCCCCGAAGAAGCCATCGCGCTTCAAAGTCGTTTTTCTCTCGATCCCTCAGTCGGTCAAGGAGGCTGTGTTCAGGTTTTCATTTTAGATGGTTTGGGAAAAGAGCTCTATCAAAGCCCCATCGTGGTTGGCTCTGAAAAAACTTACGACACTCAATGGGTTCAGTTTGGACAGACCGTCGGAAACAAAAAGATTACTTTGGTCTGTGATGCCGTCTTAGGAGATCGTCGACCTTCAGGGGCGGATCCTCTAGATATTCGCGATCATCTCAATTGGCTCGAACCCAAAGTGAAATTAGATCCTTTTATCCTCAACAAAAAAATCCAGAGCCGGGTTGAACAGTTTATTCCCGCTTGGGTCGGTTGGAATGTTGTGGGTTCGAAGGGCTATTCTTTTAAACGCGATAATTTTTTAGATCGCCACAATTATAAAGCTCCCCACTTTCGACAAGCTGTTCATCCTCGCCCTCCGTTTTTGAGGTTAGAGCGACCCATTCAGGTTAAAGATGAAAAGAGTCGTATCGAACTCTTTGTCGGGAAGCCCAGTCATTCCTATTGGAACGTTCAATTTATTGTTCAAGTTGAGAACGAAAAACCTCGGGTGTATACGGTTCCGAACTGGAACTCTCAGCACCGACACCCTCCCTTAATCGTGCCTCTGGGGCAATTTGCCGGTAAAGAGGTCAACGTCAAGATCACTCAATTGGAGAAAGGTCCAACTGCAAGAGTCCACTGGGATGACATTCAAATTCACTGATTTGCTGCACAGATTGACAGCAGCTGACTGAATCACTATGAACGAAAAAGAGTTAATCTTAAAAATCAAAAAAGGAGATCGAGAAGCCTTTTCGCTTTTGGTGAAGAATCACCAAAAAGCAGTCTATGGCTACTTGCGAGCAAGGTTGTTTCAAGCAACCGATGCGGATGATCTCACCCAGGAAGTGTTTCTAAGATTTTATACTCAAAGTAGTAAGTTTGATTCAGATAACGATGTCTTGCCGTGGTTGATCGGCATCGCTCGTAATTTGCTCCGTGAGCATGTGCGAAAAGCAAAACGCACGAAAGATCGAGAAGTGGCTTGGACCCAACTCTGTTTAGAACTCGATGCTTGTTATCCTCAAGCTGAGGGCCCTCTCGACGAAGCGATGACTCACTTGCCCGAGTGTATGTCTTCATTGGGGCAGAGTGCAAAGAAGGCGATCGACCTTAAATACACCGGCTCGATGGCATTGAGTGAAATTGGGGATCGATTGAAACGAAGTGAAGGAGCCATCAAGTTATTGATCTTTCGAGCTCGGAGAGCACTTAAGAGCTGCTTAGAGGGAAAGATTAGTGATGAATCCTGAACTCGAAGCTCGTCTCCTCAAACTACTCGACGAAAAGAGCCCTGATGAATTAAGCTTCGAAGAGATTCAAGATCTCCTTCAGGCTCTAAAGCAATCGGAAGCACTGCAAAAAGCTTTAGCGGATGAAATTCGTTTCGAGCAAGTCTTAACCGCGGTCACTCTTTCAAATGAAGCTATGGGAGATGCGGTCTTAAGCCGTATTCAAAATGAGAGTTCCGGTTCGAGTAAACTTCTTTGGTTGTTTTTAATCTTGCTCACGTTGGGAGTTGGGGGTGGATTCTACTATGTTTGGACTCACCATTTTTCTCAAGTTTCTGTAACTCAAGACAATAACCAAGAGCCTAAAGAGCAAGAAGCAGAAGAAGATATCGCTCAGAGAGAGCCCCTTCCAGTTCAAGTTTCAAAAACCTCTGAATCTTCGAATCAAAAGGAATCGGTAGCTGACCCGATTCAAGAGCCGAAGCAGGAAGCGGATGAAACAATCTCGACAGTTTCTACAGAAGATGAAAATCAAACTACAGAACCAGAGCTTGTTGAAGTTACAAAGCCAACTGAAGAAACGCTTCCCCTCGAATCTTCAATTATTTTAGAAGCTGAAAAATTTGCCTCGGCGAATGCGAGCGTCTCTCACGGAAATGAGTCCGGGGGTAAGGTTGGGGTTATCCATAATTCAGGAAAACAACCCAATTGGTCGAATTATAATTTTGTTTCGCCCAACTCGGGGAACTACCTAATAAAACTTCGCTATACCTCAAAGCTCTCCCGCCCAATTAAAATTTCCGTCAACGGTAAGTTGGTTTCTGATGATGCCGGTAAAGAGATCACCGATTCTTGGGGACCCGATGGTCAACGTTGGTTTGACGAAGCTATTTGTCACCTCAATAAAGGAACAAATACCTTTAGGTTAGAAGCTCATGGCATGTTTCCTCACATCGATAAGATTGCCTTTGAGCCACATTTTGAATCCAACGCCGAGTCTTCTTTTGAATTTGATCCTACTTTAGTTGAGGCCGGACGCATTGTTCCATTTTCGGAAGCGGCTTTCATGCGCCCGTCACCCGAGCAATTGTTCCTTGATTCTAAAAAAGTAATTAAATGGTTTAAGTCAGTTCCGGGGCAGTCCTTTAAGCTTCATGATCAACGCAGCGGTTCTCAACTGTTGGTCAATTATTCTGGCTTAGCCCGATTGCGCTCTCCTTGGTTAGAAAATTCAGTTCTCCAATTATCACTTTTTGAAATTAGGACGAGGCTTCAGCTTCTCTTTTGGAATGGTGATCGTGGGGTTTCACTCAACTACACGCCAACAAATAAGACTTGGGCTGCTTATAAGGTGAGTCGAAGTACGCGGGCTCCAAGGCCTCAGCGCTTTGCTCTTGTCTCGACGGATAATAAGCGACATTATCAATTGGCCCAGGGCGCATTTGAAATACGAGTTCAAAATGGAGAACTCGTGATGAGTCGAAGTGAAATCCCCCTTCTGCGAGCACCCTTCCTTGGATTACCTCAAGAAGTATGCCTGGATGGTAGATTTCGAATTAAAAGCATTCGCCATTTTCTGAGTGAACCTATTCCAATCCCTTCGAAAGGGGCGAACAAAAAAATCCTCACCTCTGAGTTTAAGGAACTAGATTTAAAGGCTAATGAATGGCAATCCTCCTCAGATGAGGTTTCTACTCCCATTCAAATGAATGCCGATCAGTCAGTTACGATGACCTCAGGTGATGAGAATAAATCAGAACTAGTTCAACTGGTTTTACCTCAAAGCCAATTGCAGGAAGGGATCCTTGAGTTGGATTCTTTTCCCGTAGGTTCGGGAATCTTTTTTACTGATCTTTTGGGTAATCGATTTTGTTTGGTGGCTGCTCAGGCCGATCGGACTCAACATGCCGATTCCATTCTTCATGTGACCCGAGGTACTCGCCAAGCTCGTCAGGAATCATCATCGCTTGCAAATGCAGTTGTTCCTTGGGCTGAGGAGAAAGTTTTTCTACGATGGATCTTAGGTCCTAATATACTCAAGCTCTACCTCGGGGTGGATGGGAAGAACTGGGCTCCTCTGTCGAAGGGGATTCGCAATGTGCACGGTTTGATACCCATTAAAAGCCTGGGTTTTGAAGTTCCACCTAAAAAACAAATCAAAGTTCAGTCGATTAAAATTCGTAAAATTGATTTCTTGGATAAGCTACTCGATCCTCAATCTCGCCAGTTGAGCACTGCTTTCAAGCTCGATGAGGACTTTTCGACCAAGGAGTGGCAGAATCGGGTGAACTCAACGAAGCCTGAAGGTCTTTCGTTTGATCGTTGGAAGCTCGCTTGCACGGTTCGAACCATTCAAGAGGGTGGCCCAATCAATTTAGTGAATAGCTTACTTGTTGAGGTTTTGAAGAGAGCCGAGAAGCTTGAACTCGCTAAAGATTCTTACCCTGAGTTTTTAGCTGAATTAGCATTGATTTCAGATGTTTCCTCAGCGTCTTACGCTCACAAGTATCTTTTAGCCCTTGTAGATAGCATCGAGCAACGGCTTCTCTATGAGGCCTTGATTCATGACCGTTATATTTTTGATGAGCTTGCTGACTCTCTTTTGCTTGCACCCTTGGAGAGCGATAAGTCGATTCGATACTTCTTTAATTCTTGGATGACTCACGATCTTCTCAAGGGGATTTATTCGGGGGATCTCGATTCCCTACACCGAATCACCAAGAAGCTCAATTACTACATAAGCCCTTCCTCCTCCCGATCGCATGAAACTCATCGAGGATTAAACAGATCTCTCGCCTTACTTTTTTGGTCATCAATGATCTGTGAAATACCGAGCCCAGCAGGCATATTAGACTTGGATGAATTTCCTGATCTCCTTTGGCACCATCCCTTCAGTCATGATTTCAACAAATCAGCCTACAATACCTACGTGGAATTGGTGGAAGCTTTGAAGGGAGAGGCATGGGCCGATGCGGCGAGAATTCTTACGGAGCCGCGGACGGAACAATTATCGGGTCTGTTACCCTCAGTGAATGATCCCAACTTATTACTTTCGTTTGAAAGTACGGTTCAAGTTCTTTTAAACGCTTATCCTGAATTCTTAAACACGATTCAAACAGAGTTTAATCCGATCGGAGAATTGCGGCTGAACCGGGCGATTCGAATGGGACAGGCGGGGACTGTGAAACAAATTATTTCGCAGTTTCCTTATACGAAGACACAATTGCAGGGGCTGGAATGGTTGGGGAATCGAGCCCTCGCTTCCGGAGATTTCGCAGACGCTAAAGAGTATTTCAGTAAGCTCCAACAACAAAGCTCAAGCCATCAAAGAGCTGCTGCCTCATATAAAGTTTGTTTAGTTCATGCCTTGCTCGGTGAGGATCTTAAGTACGAAGATTCTGGATCCGTTCAATTGGGCGGAGAAGATTATTCACCAGAAAAGTTCAATGATTTGTTGGATGAGCTACGTTTGAAGGCGAAAGAAGCATCGACAATCGTTCAGGTGGATGAAGTTGAGGCAGAGACAGGTTCACCGAATTTATCTAAAAAAGAACTCCCCTCTGAATTCTTGTATAAAGGCCTATTTGAGTATGAACGGATAACTCAAAGAAAGCTCAGCCAATTAGGCCGAGATCTCAAAGATTGGGAGAGGTCACTTTATTCTCTCAACGCTCATGGCGATCACTTGTACATTCGCGATCGAACGTCCGTTGTCGCCTATAATTTAAAAGCTAAAAAGAATGATTGGTCGTTTAAGTACGGAAGGGAAAGTGGTGAATGGCCTCTGGAGCCTATGGGAGCTTTAGTCCTCACTAATGGAACTCTAATCTGCCGTTTCCCTCTTGAGGGGGACGTGCGAATTTTCGCGATCGATGTCAAAAACGGCACTCGGTCATGGGCTGCCGATTTGAGAGGGAAAGCTGTTTCCGATGCCTTTGTATTAGGGGGAAAACTCTCTGTTTTGGAACTTGAAGATGGTGATGCTCTTTTTCGCTCTCTCTATCTGACGCAATTGGGTTCGAAGGGTGAAATCATCAAGCGTAATTTTTTATTCAACTTAAACTTGAATGAAGAACAAATCGCTCGGTTTCAAGTAGCGAGTGATGCGGATGGGGCAGTGGCTTCCGGATCTTATTCCTCATTTAGTTTAAATCATTCAGGTCAACTCAGTTGGCTTTACCGCCATCAGGGCGTTCCATCAGGAATTCACTCGGGATTTCAATCCCAGCTTTGGGAGCCACCAGTTCTTACAAAAGACACGGCTTTTGTTTGCCAGCCTCATGTTTGTTCTGTCTCATCTTTCGATAGAAAAACGGGACAGCGGAATTGGGTGAAATCTTTCTTCAATCTAAGAAGGATCGTCGGAGTTGAGCAAGACCAGCTGGTGATTGAACTCTACGATGCTATCGTCAATCTTGATCGTCGTGATGGGAAGATGAACTGGCGGATGGCCTCAGGAGCGGAAGGCTTCATGGGGGCTGCGATTGTTCCTAATCCTTCCCGAGTCATCGCGTGGTACGTCCAACCGCAGCCTGAAAAAAGAAATGCTCGTGCCTTTGAAATCTCTTGGATGGATTTAAAGACGGGTAGGGAACTCGATTCCCGCTTGGTGGACGTGGGGGATCGCAATAAGAGACGGAAAGTTGAATTCGCTGAAGATGTGTCGATGGGGCCGTGGATCTTTCATCGAGGGGAGTTTTATGCCGTCCATGCCATCTTCGAACGCTTACAGAATGGTAAGAAACGCGGAGTGCTTACTTTAGATCCGCAGAATTAAAAAACTCATATCCGATCTCGCTTTTTCGCCAATCTCGCCAGAGATTGGATCGAGGCGCTTCAAAATTCTCTCTCCCAAATTCTGACGAATTTGCCTATTGGTTATTCCCTTCGAATTTAATAATTAAACCCATTTTTTTCGTAACCTCGGCTGTTTTTTCAACAATCTCTATCAGTCATCCTAGATAATGTTGTTTGGCTCATTTTTGCCCCCCGGTCGGTTCCTTATTCCATTATTTCCTAAACTAAAGTCGAGCTAAAATTCGTGGCGATGCAAAGAGGTTATCTCAAGATTCTTCCCATTTTCATGGTGATTTACTTGGCGTTTTTGGGGCCAACTCCATCTCTTTTTGCTGAAGGTGATTGGGAGGTCACAAAAACTTCCGAGCAAGCCCTTGAAAGAGGCCTTCAATGGTTAGCTAAGCATCAAGGACCGAGGGGGAACTGGGACTCTGACGATTTGGGCTTAGTAGCTCTCGGAGCATTGGCTTTTCTTTCGGATGGGCATCTTCCCGGCCGGGGAAAGTACGGCACCCATGTTAAAAAGGCTCTCGACTACGTTCTACAAAATGCCAAGCCATCGGGGCTCCTCAATCGAAGTAACAAAAAACGAGACATGTACAACCATGGCTTAGCAACTTTTGTTTTAAGCCAGGCCTACGGGATGACCAATGATCCTCGCTTAAGTGAGGTTTTAGACAAAGCTTTAAAATTGATTGCGGCTACTCAATGCCAAGATGGGGGTTGGGACTACGAAGCTCGTCGCCAAAAGCGTGGTCATGATCTGAGCTTGGCGGTCATGCAAGCCAAGGCTTTGCGAGGAGCGATGGATAGTGGTTTAGAAGTTTCTGAGGCCGTAACTGAAAAAGCGGTTATCAGTGTGATTGATCACTACCGCCCCAAAAGTGGTAGAGGAAGAAAAAGCGAAGCTCAGCAACGAAGAGAACCGGGTCAGTTCACCTACGATGGAAATCGAGGAACACTCGCGATGGCCGCAGCCGGAATGGTTTGCCTTCAAGAATACGGCCGTTACAACGATTGGCGAATTCAAAAGAACTTAGATGTACTTCATCAAGCGGTCTTAGAAGTTCGCAAAAAAGGTAAGTCCAATAAACATAGTGCTAATCGTAAAGTTACTTTTGATGCCTATACTCTTTACTATTTGGCTCAAGGGATTTACCAGGTCGGAGGCAAAGCCTGGAAAGACTGTTATCCCATTCTTCGCGATGATCTCATCAAGAACCAAGCCCGGTCTTCGGCTTCTTCCAGTGAGTCCGGATTCTGGGAAGCCGGGAAGCACTTAGGCGGACGCCCTTCAAGATTGTTTGGGACTGCGGTGGGCTGTTTCGTTCTATCTATTCCAAACCGTTACTTGCCAATCCTTCAAGAAGGCAAGATTGAATCGTTGGGGAAGCGCTAATCGATGAGTTTCTTTGCCCTTCCCTTCGCTATAGCTGGTTTAATCGTTGCTATCGGACCGTTCTTAATCCACATGTTGAATCGTCGACGATTCCGAGTGATGGAATGGGCAGCGATGGATTTTTTACGACAAGCCCTCGAGCGTAATCGAAAATTTTTGAGGCTACGAGACCTCCTTCTCCTCCTCTTAAGAACGCTCGTTCTTATCTTATTTGGTTTGGCGATGGCGAGACCCTACCTTTCAAGTTCAGGGGTTGCAGCCGATCCGGATCAACCCTTTCATGCCGTTATCATCATCGACAACAGTATGAGCATGGGCTTAGAAAACCTTGAAGGTCGCCTAATTGATAAAGCAAAAGCAAGAGCTAGGGCCTTTATCGAGCGCGTGCCTCCTGGGAGTCGTATCACCTTGATTCCTCTCTGTGGAACGGAAATCGGAATATCATCTGATGCTTACCGTTCAGCGGATGATGCACTGGAAGCATTAGGCTCTATTAATAAAACCGATCGATTGGGAGAGTTGCGAGTCGCTCTTGATCTCGCCCGCGATGCCTGTCAACGTGAACTCGACATGCCGGCTAAGCGAGTCATCTTCATCGGTGATCAACAGCGATCGAACTGGCCCCAAGGAAATATAGAAGCCAGCTTAGAGGGGCTTCCCGAAGTTCAAGTCGTTCAAGTTCAACCTAGTACTCGGGAAAACACTTGGATCTCCCGTTTCGAACTACGTGATGCCATCGCCGACACCAGTTCTCCTGCGACCTTCATCGTAGAGGTGCGACACGAAGGAGCTGAACCTCGAAAGGGATTAGAGGTTTCATTGATCATCGATCGAGTGGAAGTGGCAAGCCAAGTGATCGAACTTCAACCGGGACAAACTCGGGAGTTGGAGTTTGAATTTACGCTTGAAAGGCCGGTGGATTCGGGGGAAGTGGAGCACGTCATGGCTTCAGTAAAAATTCCTGCGGATCAACTCACCTCTGATGATCAAGCATTCTTAGCAGTGCCAGTCGTATCCGAATTACCTGTCGTCTTTGTAGACTCGATCGGTGAAGATGAAAATCCTTCGGAAGGTCGATACGGCGAAACTTTTCACCTCAGACGGCTTTTAGCTCCGGTTATTTCGGCTGAGGACTCACGAGGGCTCATCAAAATTCGCCATCGAAGTATTCGTTCATTAGAACGAACCGATCTAGAAGATGCGCGGTTAGTCATCGTCGCAGCCATAGCGGACCCAACTTCTATCAAAGATTGGTTGATGGAATACGTCGAACAAGGCGGACGATTGGTGATCGCTGCGGGAGGGAAATTTGATCCTCGAGCTTGGAACGATTCGGCTTGGGCGGATGGAAAAGGTTTTTTACCGCTACCTCTTTCTGAAAGCTTTATCGGTTTCGTTCCCGATGACACTTCGCGGGAGCCCGAAATCTTTCAGCTCGATCCTAAAACATTAACTCACTCTTATTATCAACTGCCGTCAGTTTCGCAAGAAGAGCTCGCTGATCTCTTTACTTTGCCTTACTTTTTTAAGGCCACAGAAGTTTTAGAAGATGTTCCGATTCGTGCAAAGCTGGAGGAGGCCTTAGTCCTTGAGACTCGATTTGTTCAAGGCACTTCTAACAAGCAAGTGCAAAAAGAGCCAAGGTGGTTGCGTTGGTCTCCCCCGGAATTGCTCTTTAAAGGCAACGATAATAATAAGGACTATCTTCAACGATTTTTACCAAGCATCCGCGGCCGTTACGACAATGGAAAAGCCTATTTGGTCGAACGGATCGTCGGTCAGGGAAAAACTCTATTCATTTCGAGTGGTGTCTATTCTAAGTGGAACACCTTCACTCGAACCTACGCTGTACTGGCGATGGATAAAATTCTACGATCGCTCATCTCAGAAACGTTTCCTCACCAAACTCAAAGCGAAGTGGTCGATTTCCAGTTGCCCGTTCGAATTGAAGAACGGCGCTCTCGATTTCAATTGACCTCACCTACGGGCGTTGTCAGTGAAATGATGGTCGAAGCCTTCAGTCAAAATCAATTTGGTCTCACGTTTAGGCAACTCTTCGCGGCCGGCGATTATCAAGTCACAGTATTAGATCGAGATGCCTTCCCTTCAGCTCAATCGAATTCAAATTCAGATAACTCTCACTTAAGTCGAGTACGAGAGATTCCTCTGGCGATAAACGTTCATACGGCTGAATCCGAATTGACTTACCTGAACGAGGAAGCGGTTACGGAGACCAGTGGAGGAAAGTTGAATTGGGTTGGAGAAGATGACTCGATACTGATCGAAGGCATTGGAGTCGGTGGAGAGCACCTTTGGAAATGGTTGATGAGTCTGGCACTCATTCTGTTAGTGGTCGAGAGCTTAATTATTTTAATGGCTAAGCCTCAAGCAAAAGCAGGAGCCGAGGCATGACCTTTAACCAATTCATTGGAAAGCTCCTCAATATTGAAAACCTAGAGTCGATCGAGAAGATTGAAACTTCTTTTGGGGCCTCCTGGGCTCAATCGGAACCTTTTTGGGTCTTCTTAGGCTGCCTTTTGTTTTCAGTCTTATCCTTTGTTTTTTACTTCAAATTTCAGAACAAAAAACGACCTAAGCTCACCTTTCTTCTCAGTATCTTTCGTGGGATCTCTTTGTGTTTGCTCCTTCTGATCTTAGCTGAGCCCGTACTGCTTTTAACCTCTATTCACCGTCCACGACCTCTTCTCTGGTTGATGTTTGATGGTACCGACAGTATGGGAATCAAAGATGAACTGCCCAACGAAGAACGAGATACTTTAGATCGAAGCTTAGGAAGGCTCGGCGCTCAAGAAACCCTCGCCCGACAAGAGTACGTTCAAGCTTTACTGAAACGAGAGAACGGTGAGTTTTTGAGGAAGCTCGGAGAAAAGTATCGCTTACGTTCATTCCTCCTCGATCGCCCAGATGGAGTGCGTGCTCTCGAGCTTCCCGCCAATGTTGAAGATTACTTAGATAAAGATTTTCACGAGTCAGAAGCGATTCAAGATTTTTATTCTAAGTTGACCACGCAAGGTGAGGTGACTGCTTTAGGTTCGGGCATCAAAGATCTTTCTCGCCGGCAGGGTATCGATAAACTGGCGGGCTTAGTTCTTTTCAGCGACTTTGATCAAAACACAGGTCCGTCGGGGGCAGAATCGGCTGAGAGTTTAGGTGTACCCGTTTACACCGTGGGCATCGGTCCAGAGTCGGCGATCGATCTTGAGGTTGCTCTTCAAGCACCGCTGTTGATGAAAAAATCAGAGCGATCAACCCTTTCGGTTAACTTGAAGCAGCAAGGCTTAGATGGCTCGCAAGTTGAAGTCGAGCTAGTTAAGAAAAAACTGAGTCAGGGATCGGAATCTGCCGGAGTTGAAGAAGTCGTAGAAACTAAAACGGTAGACATCCAAAGCCAATCCCAGAGCGTAGAATTCAATTTCACGCCTGATACTACAGGTCGGTTTTCATTTGAAGCTCGAGTACCAAAACAAGAAGGCGAAGTCTTAGATCAAAACAATACGGCCGAACGAGAGGTCAGTATTCGAGATGATTTTTTAAGGCTTTTATTTGTCGAGTATGAACCTACCTGGGAATGGAGATTCATCAAAGAAGTTTTCCATCGAGACAAGCTGGTCGGAACGAGAGGCTTTAGAACGTTTTTGCGATCGGCTGATCCGCGAGTAAGAGAGACCAATGAGCTGTTTCTACCGACTCTAAATATTCGAAGAAGTAAGTTTTTCGAAAACGATGTGATCTTCATCGGCGATATGCCTTCATCCGCATTGAGCGATCGATTCTGTGAAATGGTGAAAGAATGGGTCAGTCAGTTTGGTGGCGGGTTGGTCATCTTAAGCGGTCCTCGTTACGGCCCTCAGCAACTGAGGAACACACCCTTAGCGGATATGCTTCCCGTGGTTCTCGAATCGCATGGAAGGTATCGGGATGACCGAGAATTCAGCCTTGAGTTGAACCCTGAAGCTTCTCAGTACGACTTCATGCAATTAGGATCGAATCCCCGCGAGAATCAAAAAGCTTGGCAAAACTTAGGTAAGCTCTCGTGGTATCAACCGGTGATGAAGGTTCATCCCTTGGCTACCGTACTCGCTCAGCATCCGGAACACACTTGTGCCGACGGTGAAACTCCTCAACCACTCATCTCCATTCGAAGGTACGGTAAGGGAGAGGTCGTCTATCTCGGTTTTAACGAGACCTGGCGTTTGAGAAAGCGGTATGGAGAACTCTACTACCGACAGTTCTGGGGGCAAATGATCCATCGCTTGGGTTTAAGTCACTCCTTAGGAGTTCAAAAGCGATTCGTCGTTCGTACCGACCGTACTTCCTACCGTTCAGATGACCCCGTCGTGATCACAGTGGAAGCTTTCGATCGAGATTACACTCCTCTTCAGTTAGATAAGCATTCTCTCACTTCACTTGAGGGAACTCTGTATTTACCCGAAGGGGGAGATCAAGCGGAGCAACCCATACTTTTAAGCCCATTGCGGGATGGCGTTTTCGAAATGAAAACAACTCCTTTCCTCGAAGGAGAATATCGCGTTCAAGTGAAAGATCCGATCACTGGTGAAATCGTCGAATCTATCTTTCAAGTGGCCAGTCAATCATTGGAGAGACGTCGGGCGACGAGAAATTTAGATTTGGAGCGTGAAATTGCCCAAAAAACAGGTGGGGAATCTTACAGTTTAGCGGAAGCGCCTCGCTTACCCGATGAGTTAAAATTACCTGATACTCAAGAGACAAAAATTGCCATCGTTCCGCTTTGGAACACTTGGTTGTTTTTCATCATCGTTGTCTTGGCCTTGTTGACCGAGTGGTTGATTCGAAAGTTGATTCACTTACCTTAGATCATGAGCAAACTTCATCCTCTCAAACAAAAAATATTGAGCTTAAAAGCTCGACGAAGAAATGAGCGCCTTCAGGTAGCCTTCCTGAGCTTGCTCGTTTTCTTTGTCTGGGCGCTCGCCTCTATTTTTGTTTTAGATTGGATCTTTGAATCGAGTATCGAAGTTCGGCTCGTCCTGGTCGCTCTCGGTTTTGGAGCTTGGATCTATTCTCTCATTCGGTACAGCCTACCGTGGTTAAAACAGAATGAGCCAGGAATCGAAGTGACCTTGCTGGTCGAGCGCGAGCAAAAGATCGATAACGATTTAGTCGCTGCGATTCAATTTGAAGGATCGACCTCGACCCGCTGGGGATCTGGAGATCTTCAAGAAGCGGTTGTCGATGAAGCGGCCAAGCTAAGTCAAAGCCTGAATCTTAGAAGGGGTTATTCCAATGCCCCCAAAAAGAAATGGTTTATCTTAGCACTAGTGAGTGTTGCGTTTTGGGGAGGCTTAGCTGCTTTCCAAGTCGATCACACCATCGTTTTCTTTAAACGATTGCTTTTGGGAAGTGACCATTACCCCACGGAAACTCAAATCGTTAGAGTGGGTATCAACGGTCGTTGGTTGGCATTCGCGGAAACGGGTCAAGCAGAGATCTTCCTCCCATACGGACAACCCTTAGTATTAGAAGCGGAAGTCGAGGGAAAAGAACCTGCCATTAGAGAAGTCACGCTGAAAGCTGAAGCTCAAGATATTGAAAAGGTCATCCCCCTGGAGCAAGGGGATAAGCCGAAAAACTATTCTGGTACTTTGGCTCGTTTGTCCTTTCCGCTCAATTGTCGTTTTGATGTTGGTGATGCTTGGACGGATCCCCTCAAAATTAAAGTGATCCCTCTTCCGGTGATCGAATCTCATTTTAAGGTTGAGCCTCCTGATTACATCAGTCAGGAAAACCAAGAAGCCATCCCTCCTGGTGCACGAACCTTCTTTGTTGAGGAAGGGTCTCAAGTTCAGCTTAAAGTGAGTGAAGTGAATAAGAGATTGGATCAAGTCGTTCTTCAAATTGGCGAATCCGCATTTCCACTCAAACGCCAAAGTGAAGATCCTCTATCTACGTGGCAATTGCCTCCTGATCTTAAAACCCCATTAAACTCACTGACTCAAGCAATATCCTACCGATTAGAAATCGTCGACCAAGATGGCTTAAAACCGGAAGCCCTCTTCACTGGTAATTTAAGAATTAAAACAGATCGAAAACCCCGCGTGACTCAAGCGGTCATCACTCGATACGTCTTATCGAAAGCGAAGCCCAGTATTTCCTTCGGTTCGGTCGATGACCATGGTCTTTCCAGTATCGACGTGAAGCTCGAAGTCATTCGGGATGGAGAGACCGTTCAAGAACGTCAGGAATCGATTCGGGATGAGACGGCGTTAAAAGATCATCCAAAGTTGGTTAAAGGAAAACATACTTTAGATTTGAGTCAACTGGATCTCAAAATGGGGGATCGAGTTAAAGCAGTGATTCATGCCAAAGATTTTCGGGGATCGCAACCCGGGCAAGAATCAGTGAGTCAAGCGGTCATTTTACAAGTGACCGATGAGCGCGGAGTTTTAGCGGCGATGGTTGAAACCGATGAACGATCGGCGAGGCAACTCGATGCGATCATCGATCGGCAACTCGGAATTGGGAATTCACGATAAGGTTAGGAATGAGTTCTATGAAAACAGCACTCTTTAGCCTCTTAAGTTTGAGTTTTTTCTGTTTTGGTTTTACCACGAACCTTCAGGCACAGAAGCTCGACCTGAAGACCCTAGAGCGAAAGCTTGAGGCCCAAAACCGGGCTCGAAATATGGCTCGAGATCTCGTTTCGACTCTTCTCGATGTCCAGCTCCAACAATTGAGCGAAAACGGTCTTCAGGATCTTCCCATCTACAAAGATGTTCAAGGTATGCGAAAGAACATCAACGGATTAGTAGAGGCGGAGATGGCTAAAGTCGTTGATGTTCTCGTTGAGGCTCAGTCTCAACAAGGAACAAAACGAGACGAACTGTTTAAAGACGCTCGGAAAATGATTCGTGAGATCGTCATTCGACTCACCGTCGAAAGGCAGAATCTTTTACGTCGACTCAAAGCAGCTGAACTCGCCGCTCAGACAAAGCGCTTGATCGAGCTTCAAACCGTGAATTTGAAAACGACTGAAAGTTTAACGAATTTAGCGGTTACTCAAAGAGAAGCTAGCCTTCTCAAAGCCATCCAAGATCAAAAAGACATCGGCGCCCTCTTTGTAAATTTGATTGAAAGTCTCGCTGATGTTTCTAGTTGGGGTGGTCAAGTCGGTCAAGGCGCGGCTGATGGATTGCGTATCCTCAAAGCTGCTCAAGTGGGACAAGCTTTAGATGATGCCGTCGGTCGATTGAGCGCCTCCGATGAGAAAGCCTCCTCGACTCACCAAAAGAAGGTGATTCGAGGATTGAGCCTCCTATTAGAAAAACTTGAAGAGACGCAGGGTTTGATCGGTACTGACCTGGAAGCTGCATTAGCGATGGTTCGCGAGCTGATGAAACGCCAGGAAGAGATTCGCGATCAAACGAAAGAAGAGCTCACTGAGGAAGAAACCAAAGAGTTGATCGAAGATCAGTTAGCTATTCAAAAGGACCTCGGCCAACTCGATGAAAGTGTCGAAAGTTTAGCTGGGGCTGAATCTCTCTTGGATCAAGCCCGGCAAGCTGCTTATGAGGCTACGGGAGACATCTTCGACCGAAAACCTGAATCTGCGATCGAAGAGCAGAATAAAGTGATCGCCAACCTTCAAGCTTTAGAGAAGCAGCTCTTAGAAGCTAGCCTTCCTGAAGAGGAAGGAAAAACGGCTGAAGAGTACAAAGAGTTCGTCAAAGAGTTAGAGGAAACTTTAGAAGACTTAAAAGAGATTAAAGATCAGCAAGATAATGTTTCAGATTTAATTGAAGAAGACAAGATTCCTGAAGCATTGACTCAAGAGGAAAAGATCGCTGAAGCTTTGGAAGCACTGGCGAACAATGAAGAGTTACCATCTTCAATTGAGAATGCGTTAAAGAATGCTCTGGAAGAAGCAGTAGAAGCTACTGAAGAATTGGATCCCAATGCACAAGCGAGTGATGATCCTCAATCTCCTGCCGAAGCGGTGGAAGATGTGGAGGACGCTCTCGATCGAGCGCTCTCTGAAGTTCAGTCGGAATTGAATGAAGCTAAAAGAGAAGCGTTAGGTGTTGAAATCGGGGAGCTCGCTCGAGCGGCGGAATCTTTAGAGCGTGCGGCTGCAGCTGAGCGTCAAATCGCGGAAGCGGCTAAGGAAGCTTCTGAGGAAGAAGGGCTCAGTCCAAAAGAAGCCGAGGCCCTTTCAAAAGTTCAGGATGATATCGAAGATATCGCTGAAAAAGTGGCGGAGGGATTGAAGGCTGAAAGCCCCGAGGTTTCTGAAGCTTTGGAGGAGATCTCAAAGGACTTAGAAGGCCTCAATAAAGATATTCAAGAGGCTGGGAACGAAGAGGGCGAGTCAGCAAAAGAAGCTGCAAGTGAAGTAGAAGAACAAGCGAACAAATTAGCCGACGCCCTTTCGGAACAAGCTGAGAAACTTCGCGACCAAGTTAAAGAAGTTGCTCAAGACTTAGCCAAAGAAAGTTTAGAGCAGCTTGATGATTTAGAAAAAGCCGGCGATAACGTCGATCAAGCTATAGAAGCCGCTCAAGATCAGCGAGAAAGCTTGGCTGAACGTCGAGCCAAGTTGGAAGATGCTCAAGCTAAAACATCGGAAGCTCAACGACAGCAATTAAAAGCGGAGGGAAAGCAAGCTGCTCTCGATGCTATGGATTTAGCTGAGAAAATCGGAGAGGTCATCAAAGAACAAAATGCTGCCGATCAAGCAGCCGAGGATCTTTCAAAGGGAAAGGAGAGCAGCCCCTTAGAAGCAACGAACCAACAACAAAAGGTTGCTGATTCGAGCGAGAAGTTGGCTGAAGAAGCCAAAAGCTCAGCTCCCGCTCAAGCCAATTCCGAAGAAGGATCAGTGAGTGAAGCTTTAGAAAAAGCTAGCGAAGCCGCGAAGAAAGCCGCTCAAGAAACTCTTGAAGGAAACTTTAATGCAGCAGAGGAAAGTCGAACTCAAGCTCGTGAAGCTCTAAATGATGCATTAGAAAAGGCTAAAACTAAAGCCGCAAGTGAGGCTCAAACCCCGAGCGGAAAGGTCGATCCTCAAGCCCAAGCTGAAGTCGCTGAATTGGCAAAAGAAGCGAGTGAATTAGCAGCCGGTGATGCTCCCGAAGCGAGTGAGAGTTTGAAGAAAGCTCAAGAATCTGCTTCTGAAGCAGCTCAAGCATCCGGTGAAGGTGAGGGCGAAGGAAAAGGCGAAGGCGAAGGAAAAGGAAGTGAATCCGGATCGAGCCAGGGTGAAGGAAGTCCATCCTCCCAAAGTGAAGCCAGTAAAAACTTAGCTAAAGCTCAAGAGCAAATTCAAGAAGCATTAGATAACTTAGAAAAGGAAGCTCAGAGTGGATTAGGGAATCAGGCAACGGAAGCCGGGAACCTCCAAGAAGAAGCACTTCCATTAGATCCAGGAGCTTTCGATGCCTTAGGTGATGCTCAGAGTGAAGCTCAATCAGGAGCGCAACCGTCTCAACCGGGTTCTCCTCAGCAGTCTTCACCGTCATCAGAATCTCCTTCCTCACAATCTCCATCGGGGCAGTCACAATCCCCAGCTTCACCTTCGCCTTCTCAAGGGAGTCAACCTTCAGCGAGTGAATCTCAACAGGCCGTTGAAGATGCCTTGAGTCGAGCAGCCGCGAATCTTTTAGCTCGTGAAGAGCAAGTGAGAAGAGATCTCGCAATCGCTGAAGCGATTCAAGGTTTGACTGAAGCTCAAAACCAAGCCGCAGAAGCGATCGGTGATTTGAGAGAAGCATTTGAATCTCAATCTTCATCTCCATCCGGATCTCCTTCACAGCCGGCCTCCGCCGCTCAGGCTCAAGCCTTGCAACAAGCGACGAATCAATTCGCTCAAGCTCAACTGGCAACGGGTCAGGGAGCAGAAGAAGTTTCGGGTCAACCGACTTTGGCGAATCCTCCGCTTCAAGAAGCATTGGATCTAGCTTCGGGTCTACCTCAGCCTGAATTAGGCGCTGAAGCTCCAAGCCCTGCCGGTCAAGCAGGAGAAGGTCAACCCAGTCAGGGGCAACCCGCACAAGGACAACCCGCTGCTGGTCAACCGGGTTCACCCTCAGCGAGTGCTGCGATGGGATCGAGTTTCGTTCCGCAATCGCCAGAAGCAACCGCCCAAATGATGGCAGGCCAAAGTGCATTGCAAGCTGCAAGTGAAGCTCTGGGTCAAGGCCAAGGTCAAGGTCAAGGTCAAGGTCAAGGTCAAGGTCAAGGTCAAGGTCAAGGTCAAGGTCAAGGTCAAGGTCAGGGTCAAGGTCAGGGTCAG
>JANQLS010000017.1 GCA_028280485.1 Planctomycetota bacterium | reverse complement strand
GCAACGACAAATCGGTTGAGATCTTGAGCAAAGAGCTCGACCCCCTCCACTTCAGCCGTGGCTAAAGAAAATATTTCACCGATGCGGCGAGGGGAATCTTCAGTCGTGAAGGGACAATGCTGTCGGACCCAATTCAGCGAGATTAACATGGGATCTAAAAGAGTACCGCCGAGCGGTTTTGATCAAGGGAACTGTTGAAGGAAACGAAGGTCCGCACTGTGCAAGTGACGGATGTCATCGATTTGAAATCTCATCATGACGAGACGATCTAAACCCAAGCCGAAGGCAAATCCCGAATATTCATCGGGATCGATATTTCCGGCGCGAAGAACATTCGGATGCGACATTCCACAAGGGAGTAATTCGAGCCAGCCCACTTGCTTGCAGACCGAACATCCCTTGCCTTCACAAATTAAACAACGAATGTCGAGCTCAAACCCAGGTTCGACGAAAGGGAAATATCCCGGGCGTAGTCGCACCTCTAAGTCATCACGATCAAAGATTCGCGATAAAAGAGTTTTCATGAAGTAAATCAAATGAGCCACTTTGATATCTTTATCGACCATCATGCCTTCGAGCTGATGGAAAGTCGACTCATGACTCGCATCGATCTTTTCACAGCGAAAAACCTTCCCTGGACCGATCACTTTAAAGGGAGGCTTATTGTTCATCATGCCGCGGACTTGGATCGTGGAAGTGTGCGTTCTTAATAGATTCCCATCTTTTAAGTAGAAGGTGTCTTGCATATCCCGAGCGGGATGGTTCTCATGGATATTTAGCGCTTCAAAGTTATAAAATTCGGTTTCGATATGAGGCCCATCAAGAATGTCAAATCCTAACGAAGTGAACACATCTTCGATTTCGTACTGGATTCGGGTCGTGGGATGAAGACTACCGAGGCCTCGGTGACTTCGAGTATTTGAAGCGAGATAGGTATCATCGAGAGTGACGTCAATCCACTCCCGGGCCAGTTCTGCAGCTTTCTTACTCTCTTCGAGTTTCTGCTTGAATTCTTTGATTCCGAGCTCTAAATCACGCTTTAGGAGATTAAGAGTCTTGCCGGCTTGACCTTTCTCCGATTTTGGGAGGTCTTTTAACGAGGCCATCAACGTACTCAGCTCACTTTTCTTCCCCGTGAACTGAATGCGGATTTCCTCCAATGCCTTCAAGCCATCATCAGGAGAAGCTCCCTGCGAGGAGAGAGCTTCTAAACGACTTTCAAAGGCAGACTTTAATTGATCTGCTGCTTGTTGGAAAGTACCAGCAGATGAAGCAGAGGGCTCCTGATCTGCGGCCATCGGACATCAACTCGCTTTCTTAGCTAACTCGACGAGTTGATCGAAGGCGGCAGTGTCGCGGATGGCGAGCTCGGAGAGAGCCTTGCGATCTAAGTCTACGTTCGACTTCTTGAGGCCATCGATAAATCGACCGTAGGTAATACCGCGATTACGACAGGCAGCATTGATCCTTACGATCCAAAGAGAACGCATGGTGCGTTTCTTAGTTCGACGGTGACGGGTTGCGAATGCTTCGGCCCTGATAAGGGTTTCCTTAGCAGTCTTCAGAAGTTTACTACGTCCCCCGCGGGCACCTTTGACCTTACGCATGAGGCGTCGCTTGCTTCGCAACTTGGGAACGGAATTTTTAACGCGCATCTTTGAAACTCCCGAAATGCGGCCGCTGATTTATAGGGCCGCGAAACTGGGTGATTGAGCTTTTACAGCTTGAATTCTTGTGTTTCAGATTAGAAACAAATCTCTCTAAAACACAATTTACTCTTTAACGATTTGGCTAAACGAAGCCGCGGAATGAATTAACCGAGACCCAAAAGCTTTTTGAGCTTTGGAGTTTCGATCGCTTTAACGATTCCACCTTGACGCAAGTTACGCTTACGCTTGCTACTCATATGTGACAGAAGGTGACGCTTACCAGCTTTGTACCTTTTGATTTTGCCACTTGCGGTAACTTTAAACCGTTTAGCAGTACTTTTGTTCGTTTTTAACTTAGGCATAATACTTAGCTTATCCTTGACCCTCAGGCTTTTTCCTCAGAGTCAAAAGGTGAACTTAAATCCCTATGTGAGCTTTAAGTTGGATAAAAAAGAATCGGTATTTCCCGACCCGTTTTGACATAAGTCGAAAGGGCCCTATTTTAACCGCCTCACCCAAAAGGCAACAAAAACTTTGGAAAGTCTGTGAGCATCTTTGGGGAAAATTCTCGAGCCAGCCCCAGAAACACCCCAAACTATTAACTCAGAAGTACTTAGATAGCCCTGAGAGATTTATTTAAGTGAGGTCCAGGGAAGGTCAGTTCAGGTCTATTTCAAAATCGATATTGCTCCTGATGGGAACCCCTCAATTTTGCAAACTAACTATAAAATCCCGTTAACTAGCCCGAAGCGCTAGCGAGGGGATCATGACCCTCGCTAGCGCTTCGGGCCAGTTAAGGATCGGCTATTAAAATCAATCGGTGCCCCAAAGCCGTCACCAAAGCCGTCACCAAAGGAAATGGGCTGGTCTAAAACCAGCCCCATCAGCTTTGCCTCAATTTAAAGCAGCATTAACATCCCTTACTTCGAAGTTAAAACCATATTCATTCGGTTTCGGCCTTCGCGTAAAGGAGCTTGCTCGACCTTTGCGATATCTTCGAGGGTCTCAGCAAATTCCATGAGGATTTCGCGACCACGATCCAGGTGAATCGTTTCACGGCCCCGGAAGACCATCGTCACAAGCACTTTATGCCCCTTCTCGATGAACTTTCGCGCGTGGCCGAGTTTGGTCTGACGATCGTGCTCATCGGTCTTGGGACGGAGCTTGATCTCTTTTCGGCGGGTGACGGATCGCTTTTGTTTCTGGCTTCGCTTTTTTTGCTGATATTTATATTTACCATAATCCATCAGCTTGCAGGTGGGAGGTTTAGCCTGGGGAGCGATTTCCACCAGATCCAATCCTTTTTCCTGGCTGAGGACGAGGGCTTCAGCGATTTCCATAATTCCGACCTGATTACCTTCATCGTCGATTAAGCGAATTTGGCCTGGTCGGGGGCGGTCGATGATACGTTGACGCTCACGGGGGGCGTCGGGACGTCTTTTAAATCTGGGAGGAGGGATAAATACACCTCATTTTTAAATCGTAAGTCGGTTTGTGAACTATTTCCTTAGCTTCATCCCTGCCCATCTAAATGATTTGGGGCTCAGAGGATGAAGCCCATTTGAAAACGACGAGGAACCGACACACAGCCTCACGCTTTCAATGTAACAACAATAAATTTCTATTCTTGAGGACGAAAACCTAAGCCGATCTCTGCTGGAAATAAACGGTGAACCGGAAGTTGAATGAAGCAGGTAAAAAAGCTTCAAAACCCGTTTCGTCCGAAGGAGATAATAGCTCTAGTTGAAATCTTTGGTCAACTGGATTTTCATCCTAATATTGACTTAAATTCAATCCTCAGCGGGCTGTCTCAAGACGAGCCCGAGTTCCCGGGCTTGACCTTCACCAATGGGCCCTGGCGCTTCGGTCATGCTGCAGGCTCCACTGGCCGTCTTCGGGTACGCGATTACATCGCGGATGGAATCGGCCCCCACCATCAACATAACGAATCGGTCTAATCCCAGGGCGATTCCCCCGTGAGGAGGCGCGCCGTAAGACAAGGCATCCAGGAGGAAACCGAACTTTTCTCGGGCCTCTTCATCGGAGAGGTCGATAGCCTTAAAGACCTTTTTCTGAACTTCTTCCTGATGGATACGAATACTTCCGCCCCCCAGCTCAATCCCGTTGAGAACGATGTCGTAAGCACGGGAAAGAACGCTTCCTGGGTCACTTTCCAGGCGATCGAGATCCTCGGGCCTTGGTGAGGTAAAGGGGTGGTGACAGGCTACGTAACGCTTGTCGTCTTCGTCGTAATCCAACAATGGGAAGTCTAAAACCCACACGAAATTGAGTTCATTCTCATCGATCAAATCGAAGCGTTTCCCCAGAAGCTTGCGAACTTCACCCAGGGAGGTCAACGCAATTTTTTTAGAAGCGGCAACGATCAGAACCTGATCGCCATCTCCAGCTTCCATGATTTCTCGGATGCCGGCAGTCGAAGGCTCATCTAAAAACCGAGAGAGCGGCCCGACTGGCCCATCGGCCTCGAGCTTTACCCAGGCAAGTCCCATTGCACCAAACAGCTTGGCGTGTTCCTCAACCTCGGTAATCTCTTTCCGAGTGAGGGCATGCTCTTTGGGAACTTTAATTCCCCGGATGGTTCCCCCACTTCCGATGACGTTTTTAAAGACATTAAAATCCAAACCACTGACGGCTTCCGTAAGGTCTTTTAACTCCATCCCGAATCTAAGATCAGGAGCATCGGATCCGAAACGAGCCATCGCCTCTTCGTAAGGCATGGTTGCAATCGGCAAAGGAACATCGACTCCCCGAACCTCTTTGACGACTCGGGCGATCAGTTGGTCGATCAGAGTTCGAACATCATCTTCTTTAATAAAGGACATCTCGATGTCTAATTGAGTGAACTCGGGCTGACGGTCAGCTCTCAAATCTTCATCCCGAAAACAGCGGCAAATTTGGAAGTAACGCTCAAATCCCGCCACCATAAAAAGCTGCTTGAACAACTGAGGCGACTGGGGTAAAGCGTAGAACGAGCCCTGTTGAACGCGGGAAGGAACCAAGAAGTCACGAGCCCCCTCGGGCGTACTTTTAGTGAGGATGGGAGTTTCCATATCTAGGAAACCGTGCTCCTCTAAGACTTCGCGGATGATACGGGTGATTCTATGTCGAAGGATGATGTTCTTTTGAACCTTCGTTCGCCTCAAGTCTAAGTAACGATACTTCAAGCGAATTTCTTCGTTGGGTTCGTACTGACCACTCTCGGTGATTTCGAAAGGAGGAGTGTTAGCGGGGTTCAGAACTTCAAGCTTAGATACGGCGACTTCAATTTCCCCAGAGGCGATCTTGGGATTGATCATTCCATCGGGTCGATCTCGAACCAAGCCTTCCACTGACAAGACAAATTCGCTTCGGATCGATCGAACCAATTCTTCATATTCAGCCTCCTGAGGTAAAACCACCTGGCAGATACCAGATCGATCCCTCAGGTCGACAAATCGGACGCCACCGTGATCACGAACACTTTCCACCCAACCATTGAGGATGACCGTATCACCCACCTGGGATTTGTTGAGTTCACCTGTTTTGTGGGTTCTTCGCATCCAATCTGACTCGATACTCATTTTGGGGCCTCTATCTACCTCTGCAGGAAATGATGTATGTGGTTATAGAAATTATCTCTTTATCGGCAAACCCAACTAAAATATTGGGTGAGAATCAAATAGACCTTACGATTCCTTCTGAAAGGAATTCCCACGAGACATCTCAAGGCATGAATTTGCCTCAAGACCCTGATTTTGTAGGGGAATCTAGCCCACAGCGGTGCAGCAATGGGGCAGCAACGGGGTGATGCCGGATAAAGAGAAAGGAGGAGATTATACCTTTTCGGAATATGAGGTAACAGGCCTTTATGGGGGTAGGGGCTTGAATATATAAAATTTTAAATAAATGGGGAGTACTAAAACCCGATGACTTCCTCTTAAAGGTCGCGATTCTGCAAAACAATCCCTTAGTAAGCCCGGAGCGTAAGCGAGGGGATCTTTTCCTTTTGAATACGATTTCCATCCGCTCTCAAGGGAACTCGAGTCCTTGATCCACACCCCACAATACCTTTACCTGATCCCGTCGCTTACGCTCCGGGCTTACTAATGACCTAAAAATGAAATGGGTTAACTAGCCCGAAGCGCTAGTTATTTACCTAAGTAAACTAATGGTGGGATTCGAGCAATTTAGGAGTTTGATTTAACATTACCCCTACGCGTTATCCATTTCCTCTTCGGCCTTCACGGGAACCGTAGAAATCGCGGAGGATTTAAATAGATCGCGATAGCTCTCGTGGAATTTCTCTGGAATCTGATCTAAAACCCGCTTGAGATAGACTTTCGCTTCGTTCTGAGCCTTGAGGGCCACCTCCTTCTGCCCGTTCTGGTCGAGCAGTTGGGAGACTCGGAAGAGAATCTTCCACAAGGATTCCAACAGGTTATGTTTACGGGCGAGCTTTTCTGCGGTTTGAAAATGCTGCTTCGCCTGGCTGGTCTTTCCTTCATCGAGACACGATTCTAACAAGCCCATCGCCGTTAAAAATCGACACCGAAGAGCGACGAGGCTCAGCTTCTTCGAAAGGAACGCCCCCTCTTCAAAGAGAATGAAACTGCGTTCGTAGTCTCCCATTCGCATCTTCGCTAAGCCGTATTCGAGGTAGAGATCCGCTAAGTGCCGTTCACTTCGTTTATGACGGAACACTTCCAATGCTTCTTCAAATTTATTCTCGGCTTCGGAATGGAAACCATCAGCCATCGCAGTAATCGCTGAAAAATATGTCGCTTGGGCGGAGACGATCTGGAGCTTGTACCGTTTTCCAATGTCTGAGAGCTCATTGATCAAACGGGTCATTTCGCGGTGACGCCCCAATCGCAGATATACACGGAGCCGCAGCTCTAACAGTGGCGCAGCGTGATTCTTATTTTGTATATCTTTTGCGTGAATCAGACCGAGCGCTGTCAGATCCAAGGCTTTCTTAAAGTCACCACGCGCCAGAGCCAAGCGACATTGTTGCTCCATGTTGATGACAACGATGTCTTCGCTTTTTAAGTTATTAGCTTCAGCACATTCGCGTGCTTGATCGAAGACTCTCGCGGCCTTCTCAAATTGACCTTGATCTAAATAGATTCGCCCTTGAGTACAAAGAACCTCCCACGCTTTCAGGGGATTACACATCGTGGCATTCCCTTGATGAGCTTGCTCGAGGTAATTTTCGGCTTCTTCGTACCGACCTAATTGACGATAGGTTTCAGTCAGTTGAATGAGCGTCTCAACTTTAGCCCAGAGATGCCCCGTGGCCTCATAGATGTCTAAAGCACGGTTGAGTTCAATCTGAGCCTTAACAGGATTTCCCAATTCTAAAAGAAGGATTCCAACTTCCCGTAGGCTGTCCGCCTCGAGGTCTCGAATGCCGATCTTTCGGTAGACGTTGAGACAGAGTTGGAACTGTTTAAGAGCCTTCTCTTTGTTCCCTCGAATTTTATAATACTTACCGAGATTGAAGAGCGTAAAGCCCACAGCGCCGACTTCTTTGCCCTTATCTAAAAACTCGAGACTGGTACGACAGTAAAATTTGGAACGTTCGGAATTCCCCAGTTGCCAATGACATTCAGAGAGCAAGAGATAGAGAGTGGCTCGAGACGAATCAGTCTTGAGATTCTTCGCATTGCCGACCACTCGCTCACAGTATTTGAGACTCTCGGAGTAATCTCCGCGGTAATAGAACAAGGTCGCAAAGCCGAGCAACAACCTTAGTAAACCCGGGGAAACCCCATCATCCTGAAAATACTTATAAGCTTCTCGGAAGAGAGCTCCACTCGTTCGGAAGTCCCCCATGCGACACTTAAATATCCCCAACTCAGTTAAAACATCGGGGCGGAACACCTTTGAATTGGGCTTCCTTGATCCCGGTGGGAAATCCTCTAACCATTGAGCGAGCAGTTCACAAGCCTTCGGAGTATTTCCAACGGTCGATTCCAACATCGCAATTTGGAAATCCAAATCTCGAACCAGAGCTCCCTTGGTATCTTCGCAAACCTCTCGAACTTCTCGGTAAAGCTCTAAGGTCTTTTGAGGCATCTGCCGCTTCTGATACATGCGAGCGGTCAACAGACCGTAACGTACACCGGCCTCGGTATCCCCCGCTTGCAGAAAGTGGTAAGCCAACTTGCGGGGATCGATCTTTTGCCCACTATCCTTCTTCTCTTCTAACAATTTACCGGCATTGAGGTGAATCGTTGAAAGTGACTCTTTTGGAAGAAGTTTTAAGAAGATTTCTTGGGCACTCTGATGGGTGAAACTGAAGGTGTCTTCTGAAGCCTGCCCGTCTTCACGCAGCAATCGTTCTTTTTTAAGAGTGAGAATCGCCGACAAAATTTTCCCCGCTTCGATTCCCGACAACCTCGCGGCGACTTCTAAATCACAGCCATTCCCTAAAACTGCGAAGGCAATTCCAAGCTTCTTAGCTTCTTCAGTTAAGTTATAAATCTTTTCTTTAAGTTCTCGTCGAACCTTAGCTGGGATGGGCTCTCGCTCGATCTCCCCGTGGAATTCCCAGCCGTCGACCGTTCGTCGCAATTTACGTTTAACGAGGAAGAATGAGAGGATCTCTCTTAAAATTCCCGGGTTGCCATCCGTTTCTTCGTACAGTCGCTGAGCGAAGGGTTTGGAAAATTGCTTCCTTCCAAACATCACTTCCAGCATCTCTTTTATCCCCTCGTAGGAGAGTCGATCCATGGGGATTTCACGGTAACTAGAACGAATCTCCGGTGAGAGAAACAAGCGCTTTAATGCGGGCTCTTCTAATTCTTCATCGCGGGCAGGAACGATGAGAAGCAACTTCGCCTCTTGGTGATCAGGAGAGCTGACTTGCTTGACCAGCGAACGAATAAATCTCAACAGAAGATCTTCAGCGAGATCTAAGCGGGTGAATGACAAGAGAAGAGGAGACTTCACACTTCCCTTTAAAATCTGATTGGCTAAAGCATTGAGATTCTTGTCTTCCAACAAGTCTGCGGCGTTCTTCGTGGCACCGACGAGAGTTTGAAACAGCTGAACTTGCAATTTACGATGTTCTTGCTCACTCTCAGAAAAAGCACGTGAGATCGCATCTAAAAACCGACGCAAGTTTAAGTTTCGAGCAACATCCTCAGGGCGAATAGAAATTCGAACGAAAGGTACCCCGCGGACTTCAGAGTACAAGCGCAGGTCATCGATCACCCTCGATTTACCGATGCCCTGCTCCCCTCTGAGAAGGATGAGCTTTCCTTCCGGAGGATCCTGCAGTTCCTCTAAATATTCGATATCAGCACTATTCGAAGTGAAAGACAAGCTCAGATCATCGTCACCTACCGTCTCTTTAACATTAAAGATGTTATGAAAGTAAGACCTCAACTCTTGTTGCAGTTGAACCCTACCGATGTGTTTATCACAACGAAGGTAGGATAAGCGGGTGTCTTCAACTTCTAACTCGAGGTCTTTTCCGAGGGCTTGCTCAAATTTACGAATCACCTCTAGCGCACTCGCCGGGCGTTGACTCGGTTTCTTCTCCATCATCTGAACGATGACCTCTCCAAGCTCCTCTGGAATCGTTCCGTTGATGAGCTGTGGATTAGGAGGAGCTTCTTCGAGGTGCCCCTTGAGGATCTTTAAATTTGAGGAACCTCTAAAGGGAAGCTGTCGTGTTAACAACTGATAGAACACCACCCCTAAGGAATAGATATCCGTGCGGCGATCGACGAGGGAACCTAGGATCGTCTCTGGAGCGATATAAAAAGTGGTTCCAAAGATCTTTTTACCACCGAAGTCTTTTTCTTTCTTGGTCAAACCAAAGTCGATGATTTTGACGACAGGCTTAACCTTATCTCCCTTTTCGTTCGCATCTTCGATGGCAACTAAGATGTTCTCGGGCTTCAAATCACCATGAACGAATCCCCTCGAATGAACAAACTCTAATCCTCTTAAGATTTGAGTCATGATGTTCAAAAGAAAGTCGAGATGGTCGGGACGACTCAGATTGAGAGAAGATGTTGCTTTTAGGAGTTGATGGCCCGGGACGAATTCGCTGGTGAAGTAGTATTCACCCGTACGCCAATCGTGACCGAAGTCGTAGACCTTTGCGACATTGGGATGCGAGAGTGGAGCTAACGAGAGAAACTCGTTTTTAAGGATGTGGACGCTTTTACTATCCGCTCGATCTTTTCGGATCTGCTTGAGCGCCATCTTCTGACGGGTGATGAGATCTTCGACAAGATAGACGGCCCCCATTCCACCCTGACCGATCACTCGTTTGACCGCGTAGCGCAGATCGATCAATGATCGTTCTTGAGCAGAAGCTGACTCGGCTCCCGCCCCTTCGGGTGTGGATCCCTGAGCATTCGTATTCTGAGGTTCAGGCCCAATTGTCGTCACTGAGAAATGTTCTCCCATCCATCATGAACTCTACACAACAAGGTTTCTGCTCCTTCCCGAACGGACTGCTCCCGTTCCATAAATCGAAGAAGGATGCTCTAACAGAAACTAAATTGTTCTCCAGGTGACCTGCGGAGAGTCATTCAAAGATACGATGGAGGAAGGAGTTTGGCAGAACCAATGACCGATAATCTACTCAACCGAACTTATCCCTAAACTGTAACAACCGCCCCCCTGCCGACTGAGATACCCTTCGTTTTCCAATTGGTTGATCTTGGCTAAGAGCTCAAGAGGGCTTTCATTTAGGGACTGTGAAAGCTCATCGGGATGCCAGAGGTCCTTTTGTTTAAATAAGGGTAGCAATCGCTTTAAAAATGGATCTTGAAGATTCTGCTCAGGCCGACATTCCGATAATGGCCGCTCTTCAATCGTACGAAATTTGGACGGAACCTTAGAAGAGAGAAAGTCTAAGATCTCTCTAGGATGAACCACCGGGTAGGCTCCACCTTGAATCAAGTGAAGGCATCCCTGGGCTTCTTCATCTTCAACTCTTCCCGGCAAGACGAACACGGGTCGATTTTGTTCCAATGCCCAATCCACGGTATGAAGAGTTCCACTTTTTTCACTCGCTTCGATGACGAGCAGCGCCTGAGACATTCCACTGATCAAGCGGTTACGAAGAGGGAAGTGATGCTTAAAGGGTTTTACGTCAAAGGGGAATTCACTAATGAGGGCACCTTGCTTCTTCTCTTGAATCTGCTGAGCTAATCGCTTGTTCTCATGGGGGTAGATCTTGCCTAAACCCGAACCCAACACCGCGATGGTCTGACCTCCCACTTCGAGAGCTGCTCGATGACCTAAACTGTCGACGCCACGGGCTAAACCGCTAACGATCGTCACTCCCATTTTCGCCAACTCGCGGGAGAAACGTTGAGCTTGGCGCTCCCCGTAAGGACTGGGACGACGAGTACCGATGAGACCCACCGTGAGTGGAAGAGAATGGATGGGGCTCCCCTTTGAAAACAAGATCAGAGGAGCGTGGCTAATCTCCTTGAGCAACGGGGGATACTCGGCAGTGGTGATGTCGATAGCTTCTACCCCCCGCTTTTTCAGAATGTGAATTTCTTTTTGAGCCTCTCCCTGCCAATGCCCCTTTTGAAGCCTTTTTCTGAACCGAGGATTTAAATTTTGGATGAATTCTTCTTGGGCGAGTGTCGGCTTGAAGTTCCCATTTAAAATGGCAAAGAACTGGGGCAAGCTTGGAAAAGTATCTAAAAGAGTACTCACGAGTTCCGGCCGGTATAAAAATGCGAGATGGGCACTCAGTAAAAACTCGGTCGAGCGATGGTCTTCATGCGTTGAAGAATTGGAATGGTAAATGGATGTCATATTAGAAGCCTCGAATGCCGTCGAAACTTCAGGAGCGTGTGAAATGGTTTTAAATTTGCTTAAGAGATTCTTTGAGCTTTTAAGACAGCCACCCGCAAGATTGTCCGTTTAGAAACGTATCAGATTGTCCGTTTAGAAACGTATCAGATTGTCCGTTTAGAAACGTATCAGATTGTCCGTTTAGAAACGTATCTGGGGTGGCGCTACAGGGTTCATTTAATAAATAAAGATGAACTCTAATCAGGGAAACGGAGTGATGAAGGGCAGGCACCCGGTGGAAGGGCTGTATGAGCTTAACCCGAAGTTCCAGGTATCACAAGTTATCGGCGAACAACTTTATCACCACTTAAAATTCAAGATGGGAATCTTGAGACAGCCCCAATTACGAATTAAACTGAGCGCATGAGTGTCACTTCTAATCGCCTCCAGCCACTTATTAAGCGGGTAGCTTCTACCGATTCTTCGATCCTCCTGAGTGGAGAGTCTGGAACCGGGAAAGACTTTACGGCAAAGCTCATCCATCAACACTCCTCACGGCAAAAAGGTCCCTTCGTGCCTGTTGACTGTGGCACCTTGCGCGAAGAACTCTTCGAGAGCGAACTCTTCGGCCACCAACGAGGAGCGTTCACGGGTGCCATAAAATCTCGATTGGGAAAAATTCCTTCAGCCTCGGGGGGAACACTTTTTTTAGATGGCATCGACCACCTGAGCCTTCCCAATCAAACTCGCCTTCTCAGAGCACTCCAAGAAAAAGAAGTTCATCCCTTAGGCGCCGAACATTCCAAGCCGATCGACTTCCGCTTGATCACTTCGACGAGTGAATCCTTTGATGCCAAACTTAAAGAAGGTCAGTTTAGAAATGACCTTTACTACCGCATCAAAGTAATCGAGCTCAAACTCCCCCCCTTGAGAGATCGAAAGAATGAAGTCGAGAGCCTAGCCACCCTCTTGTTAAAAGAGATTTCAAATCGATTCGGAAAGAAAGTTCGTCGCTTTGAACGCCAAACTTTAGAAACCCTAAAGAACTATTCGTGGCCGGGCAATATCCGCGAATTGCAAGCCGTTTTGGAATGCGCAGTCGCTTCAACTCAAGGCGAGATCTTAAGAGTTCACGATCTTCCTGTATTTGTTCGCTCACGGACATCTCAGCCGAGGGAAGAACCAAAAGAACCTCCCCGTTCGAAACCTAAGACAAATTTAGAAGCCGACCTCAAACCCTTCCAAGAGCAAGTTGAGATCTTCCAGCGCCAACTCATCACTCAAACCCTCACTCAGTTCAATTGGAATTACGTGATGGCTTCAGAGCAGCTCAAACTGAGCCGACACCAATTGAAGTATTTGTGTAGTAAACTGGGGATTCGTCGACCGAGGGTCTGATTTACGTTTTGTTTGATTATTGATCAAGCGACCCGCAAAGTGGTCGAAATTTATACACCCTGGTTCTCTCCCAAAATTCGGCAATCCTTCCAAGCGCGAAGCTTTAGCGACTACACGATTATGATTTAATATCGCTTTGGACTTCAATTTGGTACGGAGCCTAGCTTCAAAAGACAATTGTTGACATTCATAAAATTGTTTGCCATCCCTCGCTTACGCTTCTTTCCCAGGGCGGCGCTTCGCTCTGCCCCGGGCTATAAAGTTGCGGGCTTACAGCCCTTGGGTGATACGACAGCTAAGATTAATTCGACTCACGTACTCATCATAATTTTCAATACGGTCCTCATTTGCTATCCCTCGCTAAAGCTTCGGGCTTCCAATGGTTAAAAGAACAACTACAAATTGGATTCGATTCACATTAAACTTCTTTAGGACTTGTTTTTGCTTTAATTCGTTCGTCGATCAGCAGAATTCCTTTTTCCAGTATCAAATCATGATTCACAAACTGTCCCTCCTCATTCCCCTATTTTCCATTGTATTACTGCCTTCTTGTGTGACCGTACAGGAGGATATGAATGAACTGACTCAAAGCGAAGTTCAAATCATCGATTTTCCTCAGAAAAAGAATCTAGTGGCATTTGGAACGTTTCACAGTTCATCCATCATCGTTGAAAGAACCGATGTACCCAAAAGGATCATTCCCCAGATGCACCGCTCGGACAAGGGAATTGAGTATTATGATTTTGGAGAGGACCATGGATTCTTTTATGCCAATCAACGATTTCTAATAGGTGGATTTTGGTATCCATCCTGGCCCTTATCCACTCTCTATCTCTTTCTTGAACGAGAAGGTAATTTCACCATCAACTACCGAGGTATCCCGATCACCTTTATCGCTGATGGCTCGTGGAGGCCAGCACTTTTGTGGCGAGCGGTATACCGAGATGTTCGAAAGGGGACAACACAAAGAAATTCCAGTGGAATTCGCCCCGTATACTCTCCCCACCGAGTACGAGCTGCCCCCAAAGTTCACTCTGTTAACAAATACCAAAACTTAGCCTTCGAGGAACTATTGATCGGTCCTGATCATCTTGTTTTTAGGTACGATGAAGACCATGCGTATCTATCAGTAAAAGAAGCGGAGTCGGTCCAGAAATCCGTTGATGATCATTCGAAAACTAAAGTTCAAAATGCAAAGCCACCAGAAGTTCGATTGCGGCCAGGGATCAAGATTCAAATCACTCCGGACCGGAAGATATTAGTGAACGAGTAAAGGGATGTAAGGATTCAATATAGTATTATTGCCGCCCTTTACAGGGCTCAGATTTATGATCTTCCAACCCAGGGCGGCGCAGCTTCGCTGCTTTGCCCTGGGCTATGATATTGCGGGCTTTCAGCCCTTGGCGAAATGTACGCCTCAAATCCAAAAGCGTTTTTAAATGAAACCATGCTATTTAAGCAAAATTCAGCTATCGGCTAAGATATTACGGACGTTTATCCCTTGGCGAAATGACGCCACAAGCGTAAATTCGCTTTTGAATAAAACCAAGCCTTCAAGGCAAAGCTAAAGCTGAACTATAATTTAACAATGAGCTTATGCTTGATCCCCTTCAATCCTCATCATCAGTGAGTCTTTACCAAGCAAGATTTGATTAATCTCAATTAAAACTTAAATACGACCCTTAACTTGACTTCCTCATTCTTAAAAGTTAATCCTTCCCATTCAGAGGCCAATTAATCTCATCCCGCCCCTCAAATTTGTATTTTTCTCCTTCAATCATCCGGTAGAATCTTGGATTCAATCATTCCCGTCTTAACAGAAATATCTAAGAGAGCTAATCTTCCTAAAATTGAACACCCCCAATCATCCCCCTCAAAATATCTCTGATACTGATCCTACCCTCGCGAGCCAAGATCCCAAGGATCGCTTGGAGTTGGTGGGATTAACGGGAGATGAATGGAAGGCATCGATCGGGGCTCTCCTTAAAGAAGAAAAACAACCTGCCTACCGGGGAAAAACTCTGTCTTCCTGGGTGTTCAAACACTTGGCGACTTCGTTCGACCAAATGAGCGACCTGCCGAAAGCGTTCAGAGAGAACTTAGCCCAAAAAACGATTCTGCACCCCCTCACCGAATCCAACCGCCAAGTTTCTGAAGACGGAACTGAAAAGTTTTTGTGGAGACTCAATAGCGGCCACGCTTTAGAGTCCGTGTTCATTCCCGATGGGAATCGAAGAACGTTTTGTATCTCCACTCAAGCGGGCTGCCCCGTTAAATGTACGTTTTGTGCGACTGGTTACGGGGGATTTGATGGCCAATTGACACCCGGCCAAATCGTCGACCAAGTGATTCAACTCAGTCATTCCACCGGCATGCTCCCCACGAACATTGTTTTTATGGGGATGGGTGAACCCCTCCTGAACGCCCCGAATGTTTACAAATCGATTGAGATCCTAACCGCTCCCGATCAGTTAGGTTTGGGAACTCGACGCTTGACTCTCTCGACAGTAGGGATCCCAAAGAGAATCATCGAGTTGGCCAAACTTCATCCTCAAGTGAAATTGGCTGTATCTCTTCACGCCACTAATGATGAACTTCGTGATGAAATCATTCCCCTCAATAAACAGTATCCATTAGAGATGCTTTTGAGTTCGATTAAAGAACACCATCGGATCACGGGAAAGAAAGTCACCTTTGAATACATCATCCTACCGGGAGTTAACGACAGCGAAGAGGATGCTCGAGCTTTAGCTCGAATCGCACGCTCTACTCCCTCGAGAGTCAACCTCATCGGATTTAATCCTTTCCCCCAAGCTCACTACGGCAAGCCGACCGTACCGCAAATCCAATGGTTTCGAAATGAGATCGCAACTCGATTCGATGGCGAAATTATGATTCGCCGTAGTCGAGGTGAAGACATTCAAGGCGCTTGCGGCCAACTCTCCCTCCTTCACGCTGACGACAAATCTTGACTGTGATTCGTACAGTTCTCCGAAATTGAATCCACTGAGATCCGAAAACAAAGTCAAAAACGCCCGCCGACTTCAACCAAAGTCACCAGATCCTTGCCCCTGTCGACTCTTTCAACCTTAGATTGTAAGCACTTAAGAATTTCAGTAAGTCTTAGAGCACGAAATACCCTGAAGTCGGTACGGGCCTTGCAATCTTTTCTTTCATAAATCTTTGTGACCCCTACTTGATCCCTCTCTCTTTAAATATTTAGGCATCGACTCCTCCCTCCTTATCCATCATCCTTCTCCCTGATGTCGATCCTGAATATTTCGGAAGATTCTAAATCTTCCCATTTAAATTGCCCCGGGCGCCCCTCTCCAGGCCCGGGGCAATTTTTTTGTGCCCGTACGTTCCCGCGAATTCAGGACGTGATGAGTTGCCGATCCCTCGCTAAAGCTTCGGGCTTGGAGGGTTGGTCAATTCGATTACAGCTTAATGATGCCTTTGGTGATGATTCATTCCGCAGTTTTGCATCGAAGGCAATTCACGCCCAGGAAGCCCGAAGCTTTAGCGAGGGATAATAGAAGCGCCTACTAACAATAATACGCCGTTCGAAATTCACGACAACTGAATGAAACCCGAATTAGTAAATTTGGATTTTCAAAAAAAAAAAAGCCCTCTGCTAAAAGCAGAGGGCTTTTTTTAAATTTAAGAACGAAAGCGGATCAAAGGAACGAATCGGCTCTATTTATCCTTTTTTGCTTCTGTATTCGCTTTAGCCTTTTGAGCTTTTTGGAGAGCATTGAGAGCTGCGTTGGCTCCACCAGCGCCCTTCTTGAAGGGGACTCCCTTGGGCTTGGCAAAGATAGAATCGTCTAAGCCAGAGTTGATTACAAAGTTCGTGTAAGTACGATCGGTGTCGGGCTTACCATCTTTGGTAATCACATGTTCCAGAGCGACTTTGAGCTTGAACTTAGGATTGTCGCGGAAGGTGATCGAGCGATAACTCTTGAAGAAATCTTCTTTACTGACTGAACCATCACGACCGTCTTCACGCCATTGCTTCTTCAGAAGGAGTCCTGATTTTTGTGAGAAGTAATAACGAACTCGATTCTTACCGGTGAAGTCTAAACACTGAACGATTTCAACGGGTTCTCCATTGACCTCTCCTTGGTCGAGGTAGGTTAAGGAGTAACCATCTTGCTTCCAAGTCATGAAGAAATCGGCGATAGGCTTATCCCAAACGAAGATACTCAAGGTACGTCCTTCCAAAGGGGAAACGGTACCGAACATTTGAACCCAACCATCGAAGCCGTCATAAACTTGAACGAACTTAAGAGGGGCATCTTTGATTTTGAAACCAGGGATATCCCACTGTTCGCGGACTTTGAAGCCCCGCTTACGGAAGAGTTGAAGCTTAGCTTTGGTGTTTCCGGTGGGAGCATACTTCGTGGTCTCGAAGGTCATGCTTTTATCTTTGATAGAATTGAGAACTTCTCGCCCGCCGATTGCAGTCAGATACTTCTCAACGATATCGATAGCTTTCTGATCGTTCTTAGGTTCAGGAAGGTCAGTGTCCTTTTGGGGCAAGACCAACGAATCCGTATTCTTGCCTTGAGCGTGAAGAGCTACCGGTAGGGCAAAGGTGAAAGCGAGCGCTAAAGTTGCCCAACTTAAAATCGCAGTCGATAAAGGTCTCATCGGTGAGAATCCTTTCTAAGAATTCAGTTACTAAGGTGAGTTATTGTGATTGAAACTGAAGGAGCACTCCCCCTTCAGAGATCAGAAAACTGGCAACAGACTAACCTGGAATGGCTGAGAGTTGAACAGCGTATCGTTGGAAATTCGATAAAACGGCTTTGGCTCCCCCGAGGGCTGCCAAGACTCTTCAAGAGAAGAATCGGAAAACTTTCGGGCTCAACCCAATTAGCCTTTTAAAACAGGTATCGCCAATCGGTCAAAATCGTAGCAATTCGCGATTTTTTTCCATTCGGCTTCAAGGCTACTGGGCTTTTCAGTCAGTTCTCTCTTCTAAAGGAAGTTCCTGCTTAGAGATATCGATTTCGATCCCCTGAGGTGCAGGAGGAGCTCCCATCTCACTCAAGAGATGGCCGAAGCCTTCTTCTCTGAGCCACTCTTTTACGGTTTTTATCGGAACAAAGAGCCCCATGTGGGGGACGACCATCGACCGGTTGGAACCGTAAGTGTAGGTATAAATCATACTTGAAATACCCACCAGGCTTCCATCCGAGGCGAGGAAGATCCCCCCACCCGAGTTTCCAAAAAAGGTAGGAGCCGTGAGCATCCAAAAGACTTGATCACCGACCTCTTTGGTTTTCGATGAAATCTCGCCGTAAGTGGGCAGGGGTTTATTTCCTAGAGGACAGCCGACGGCGTAAACCTTGGTGAAGAGATCAAGCTGATCCTCCGTCGATGGATTCAATGCACGAGCCACATAGGGGAAGGGCTTGTCCAATCGGAGGCGCAGCAAGGCAAGATCCTTTTCGGCATCGAACGCTTCGACGACTGCCGTACTCACCTTCATCTTCTGTCCCGTTTTATTCTCCAAAACGTTGACGTCATCGAGGACTCCAAGGGGGAAATCTTCCCCTAAGATCTCTTTGACGACATGGTAAGCCGTAACCGCAAAGGTTTGAACTTCTCGTTCGTTCTTCTCACCTTTAGAGAGAGTTTTCGAATAAATAACCACCCCGCTCCCCACAGTCTTATTCCCTTTGAGCTGGATGATGGGATAAAGCATGGATTCTTCGAACGAAGGAATCGAGGAATCTTGGGCTCGGCGTAACGCACTTTCAACGACGTGAATTCGACTCTCATTGGATTTCAATAAAGCCAAGGCTTCATTGAGATGTCCTTGATAATAAGAAAAATCACCACCGAGTTGATCTTTCAGCTTTTCTTCCTGATCCGAGATCAAGGCTTCGAATTCTTCACGTTCTCTTTTGATGCTTTCAAATGTGGTTTCAAGGTCACGTTGTACCTTGACTAACTGGGCCTTAGAAGACTCCAGAGACTGGGCTAGTTTATCGTTCTTCTTATTGCTTTTAATCGTTGGAGCGTGAGCATCAGCAATATTATTCGAGTCCGACTTCGAATTGAAATTCAAGCCAGCAAATTGACTTTGAAACAACAACACGATAGCGACGATCAAGCTGAGCTTCGAAGCTTCAATAATTAGTTTTTGGATCCACGATCCCATGTGCTGGGTTTCCTCTACCATGGCGGCATCCTTATTTGCAGGGGAAATATATATTTCCTGCTTCGCCCTCTCTTTACATCATCTTAAGAGAGTACGATGGTCCTGCAGGAGGTGCAAAATCGCACCTGGATATGCCGCATTCACTTCCAATGTTCCACCAGCGACCTTCGCTGGAGGCAGAGCTCGGTCTTAAAATAGTCGGCATTTCCACCGACCTTCTTTTCCGGAAGTGAAAAAAGTGACGAGGAACCTGATATTCGGAAGGTGTTTCTCAAACGGGTGAGGCCGATAAACGAATCAAGCTCCTGGTTCGTTCAGAGCTGGATCTTCAACTTCGACCGGTTCGTCAGCTTCGGCTTCAAGACAGATACTGACAACCCGACCGGGAACGGCATAAATCGCCTTCGTCTTTCGATCACCGATGGCTTCACGAACGGTATCGTGGTCGAGAACCACCTTCTTCAAGGCTTCTGAATCTAATCCGACTTCAACCTCAAGTCGGGTTAGCCGTTTGTTATCGAGGTAAATCGGAATCTCAACCTCATGACCCTTGAGAAGTTCATCACTGGGCTCAGGCCAAGGCTTCGTTCGTGGATCGCCTTCAAAACCCGCATGATCCCATAGCTTTTTAGTGAGGTTCGGCGCAAAGGGACCTAAGACGATGAGGAAGGTTTGGATCGAGTCTTTATCCATTTCTTCCATCTGGATTTCATCACGTCTTAAGAAACGAAAGAAGCCCATCAAAGCGGCTGTCGCCATGTGGGGACAGAGGCGATGGAGAGATTGAGAGACTCGATGGATCAGCTTGTGCTTCTCGACGAGGATGCGCAAAGAAACAAATTTTCCGACCTCGATACGCTTGATGAAATGACGCTCTAAACGAGAAAGAAATCGTTCGGCGTGAAAGAAGTCTGCCTTGGTTAACTGGCGACTGTTTTCGATGTTCGGAACGGAGATGAGAGCCAAGCGGATCGCATCGGAACTGAATTTATCCAACTGATCAAAGCCACTGAAGGGCTCCGTCTGGGAGATTTTTCCCGAAGTATCTTCGACATCGATACGTCCCGATTTTATGTAACGATAAAACGGTTCGTAGAAGGAAACCTCACGAATATCGTAAAAGAACTTGGTGAGGAGACGAGTTCGTAACAGATCGAGCGTGCCTTCTCCCGGTTGCCCGATGGCGAGATCCACTGAAAGCCATTTCTTGATTTCAGGTTTTCTGAAGGGCTGCAATCGAGATGAACGTTGGCGCCGGGAATCTCTTCGGCGAGAACGCCTTTGAGATTTATCAGAATTGTCCTCTTCTAAAGAACCTTCCGAATCATCGTCGGAAGCTTCATCTTCATCCTCATCTTCATCTTCATCCTCATCTTCATCTTCATCTTCATCAAGACTCAAAGTAGTTTCATCATCATCGAGATCATCCTCAGCGTCCCCACTGTCATCATCCTGAGCGACGGATTCGGCAGTAATCAATGAGTCCGAGTCATCTCCCACATATGTATCTTCTTTTTGAAAGAATGATGTATCGATCTCTTCTTCAGAATCTTCAGGTCCATCGAAATCTGATTCTCCTTCAGAGTCAGACGAGCCCGACTTAGCCTCGTAATGTTGAGCTGATCGGGTATCGGAGAGAGCTTGAGGAGAGTCGTCCTCTGAAGCTTCATCTTCAGTTTCAGTATCTTTAGATTCTTGCGGAGTAGCACTCTCGGCTTCCTCCGAAGCCTCATCTTCGGCGGAGTCGGACTCTTCATCGTCGGCATATTCATCTAAAGAAACCGGTTCATCATCAAAGAGAACGAGCTTATCCAAATCTTCGATCGTATAAGCATGCTTGGGAGCTTCTTGAGGATCTTCTGATTCGTCGAAGACTTCTTCATCGGATTTGAGTGATGGTTGCTCTTCAGGATTGAGACCTTCGATTTCCCCACTGAGTTCCGGCAGAGGATGCCGCAGATGAGCCCAAGATTCGTTCAACCAGGGAACGATAACTTGGGTATCCCTCCGCGCATCTTCCCCGCAGACCGGACAAGAAGTTTCGACGAACTTTCGACTGTAAGAGAGATCCTGAGGAACTTCTGGTTCTCCATCTTTATTTCGCGTCCAACGCTCTCGCCCTAAGCGAGGCGGCAAGATCGGGAGATCGCGAATCGGGACTGGAACTGTCCCACAACGATCACAATGGATGATCGGAACGGGTACTCCCCAAGGAGATCTTTGACTCGTAGGAATCCAATCAAAAAAGAATCGGGTCGCGCGACGGCACAATCCTCGACGGCTCAAAAAGCCGATCACCCGATCACGAGCGGATCGTGTAGGAACGCCGTTAAAGCTTCCCGAGTTGGTGAGAACACCCTCTCCAGTAAAAGCTTCCTGTAAGCGACCACGAACATCGTATTTTGAATCATCTCCCCGAATGACTTCCTTTACTTTCAATTTCACTCGTTGAGCTAAATCGAAAAGCACGGGATTGTGAGCGGGAATTCCCAGAATAGCTCCACCACAAGAGGGATCCATAGCCAATCGGCTGACGAGGATAGGAATCTTCTGTAGGGTAGCGGGGTTGATAGCAAATCCCCCGGTCCTCACTCCCGACAAGCGTGGCTCTTGGTTCTTTAGAATGCGTTCTCGATAGAAGAGGACTTCGTCCTCATACATCGATTCAACACAAGCATCCAAGATGGGATGCCAGGGATGGAGCAAGAGGAAAGTCGCCCCGTAGATGGCTTCGATCTTGGTGGTAAAGACCGTCAATTCATCCATCTCCGTTCTCAGCGGATGGCTGAGATGAACAACGAGTTCACAACCTCTCCGGCGACCGATGCGATGCCTTTGATCCATCTTGTCGGGGACACTCCAATTGGATTTTCCCAGATCGTTAACGAGACGGTCTCCGTACGGACCCGTACGGAGCATCCAAAGCTTTTCGCCGCCGGGTTGATCCTCGGTACTGAGTTGACTCTCTTCAAACTCCACTTCCTCTAAAGGCTGAGGCCCTTCCATGTGGCCGGTTTGTCCACGAGGTGAATAGGACAAGAGCTGCTTTTGGTAAAGTTGGAGAAAGATCCATTGAGTCCAGCGGTAATACTTGGGATCCCGATCTTTTAAGAAGTCTTCACTGGAAAGTTCGACATCGAGTTTATGGAATGCTTCTAACAGTAGTTCCGCATTTTTTGAACCCTCTCCCCAAGCTTCTTGGGAGCCATCTTTACAGGCCTTTTCTTTCGTGGCATCGCGCCAAAAGCTCATCGCCGGAGGAAAGAGTATTTCCTTTCCTTGTAGCTTCTGGTGCCGCACGTAAGTATCCGCCATCAAGAAGCGACGCAACTCTGTCCACGCTCCATTCTCTAATGTGGAACGAACTGGAGTTGTGAAAACGTAATATTTATTACGAGACTTCTTGGGTTTATTTTCAGATCGTTTGGACCGCGATGAGCGTGAAGATTTTTCGGGATCTGACGGAGTCTCAGGATCAGTTTCCTCTACTGAGGGCTGAACCGTTTCGTCTGAATCACCGTCAGGAGACTCTTGAGTGGGAGCTCCGTCTTCTTGAGGATCCCCTTTTCGGCGCCTTCGCTTTTTCCGAGAACGTCGACGTTTTCGTTTCCCTCCCGGGGAATCAGACTCTTCGTTCTTGGTATCTGTGTCTTCTGAGGAGGTCGGGTCTTCTGAGGAGGTCGGGTCTTCTGAGGAAGTGGGCTCTTCTGAAGCAGTGGGATTTTCGGATTCGCCTCCCCCTTGTTCCTGGACGGGCTCCTGTTTCTGATCGCTTGGAGAGGAATCCTTTCGGGGCCCTTCCTTGAATGATTCTGCCTTACTTTCTGATTCAACTTTGGAATCGGAAGGGCGTTCTTCGGAACGTTCGACTGGAGCGGGCTCAGGAGGTGATTGAGGCGTTGAATCTGAAGACGAAACCGTTTTATCCGGTTCCTCCTTGGGGGGTTCCTTAGGAGTTGGTTCCTTCGGGGTAGGTTCTTTTTGAGTCGACTCTTCGATTAATCCGAAACCGAAGGGAATATCATCTGAGTTCCCCGACTCATCGCGGGGATTGGAATTCGAGTTTTGAGGAGAGGACCCTTCAGAAGCATGATCATCGTTGGTATTCATGAATTCTCCGATCTCTCCAAGTTCAGCAGGGCCCAGTTCATCGGACCGGGTTCAACGGGCACAGTGGGCTTCAAACGATGAACCTAATGACTGTGGAGAGATAATTATTATTCCCCGTTCATTCACGAACCTTAGCAGCATGTTGACAACCATCGAAATGAAGTATCGAAACTCTGGCTGCTCTCATTAGTTGAGGCCGAAATTGACGGATTGAATTTAAAGATTAATATGAACTTGTTAATAATTCCCCGGAGTAAGCTTCGTATATCTTGAAATCAAGGGAGCTTACAGCAAGAATTTTAGCTTGGGGATTATACCTTTCCCCCCACTAGGTTCCAAGAAAAACCCTTGACAGGGATCGAACGGAATGGTTAATTCTCGCCTTCTTATTTGAGTCGGGACGCGAGGGGCTTAGAAGCCCCCCAAGATCAGAATGGACCTCAATGATGAAGTCCTTCAGAAACTGAAAACTGATAGTCCTTCAGAATTCATTTCGTTCCGACGAAACTATAGAGATCCTGCTATAATTTTGGATCGACTAGATCTCTCGAGCGGATCTGAAATCGATCTAAAATAACTGACCAGATCGACACCCACTATTACACGTAATTATCAATCAATTAGAAAGTTACGTGGGGGATTAGCTCAGCTGGGAGAGCGCAGCACTGGCAGTGCTGAGGTCAGGGGTTCAAGTCCCCTATCCTCCACCAAAATAAAAAGACCACGGTTTTCACCGTGGTCTTTTTTTATTTCTTAAGCAGGCAATTTAATTGATTTTATCGGCAGGAAAATATAAGGAAGGGGGTTCGTACACTGAATAACAACACCCATTTGCCGATTTCTCAATCCAGATCGTAGATTGCCATGAGTTCCGAAGTGGAAGTATTAAAGTTTGATGATCTAAACCCTTACCTACTCCTTAAGAATGGAAACTTCCTCTATAAAGTTCCCTTCCGCGGAGACTGGGCCGTTCTCAAAGTCTACTACGGCAGCCGAGGCTTCTGGGGTCGCCTGAGAAAGAGCTTCGCCAATGTCGTCTTGAGCGATCAAACCTCCTATCAGCCCAAGACTCGACAGAGGATCGAGTACGAAACAGCAAAAATCTGGCGAAAACATGGCTTCCGAGTCTTCGACATCTACGATGATGTCCGGGTAGAAGCCCCAACTTGTGTTCCCGATGGCTACCGTCTCTTTGAATACGTCGAAGCTCCCAAGCTCTTGGATATCCTCCAGGATGAATCCGTTCCTGAAGATGAACGCTTCGACCTCTACCGAAGATGGCTCCCAGAATGGGGCCGAAGACATGAAATCGCCATCCGAGAACGCGAACCAAAGCTCGTTCACGAAAATGGAGATGGCGGACACGTGATGATCTTAGAGGACGGAAAATTCCTCTGGTTCGATTTTGAGATGGTCTTCAGAACTCCCGCCAATGTCGAACGCCATATTTCCCACGAGATCATTCAGTATCTCTGGGACACCCATAAAAACATTCCCGAAAACATCCGGGAACGCTTGTTCCAAGAAACAATCGAACACTACCCCGATCGTGATCGCCTCTATAAAACTTGGGACTACTTCTATAATCACCCCAATCCGATCGAGCGCTTCGCTCGCTCCTTAGATCGCAAGTATCGCAAGCGAGCCCAAAAACCCACCAGTAAATACAAAGTGGCTCAAAAGCTTCGCGACATGATGGACAGTTAGTTTTTTCGGCGATGGATCCCCTGGAAGCTTTAAAAGAATTCGACTTTGAAATCTTCGAGTCACCCGGACCTGATGGCAAGGGTAACTATGTTTTCAAAGTTCTATTCCCCGATGAAGACCCCAGGATTCTGAAACTCTATCGCTCCCGCTGGTCACCCTGGCAAGAGTTCACTGAAAATCTTTTAGCTAAAACTGTTCTGAGACGTACAGCCGGGAAAACCTCGGATCGTTTCGAGTCAGAAAAATACAATCTCACTCGATGGCGTGAGGAGGGCTTTCAAGTCCCCAAGATCATCGAAGCTCCATTCCCCGAAGGAATTCAACAACCGGCCCTTTGGATGGAGTTTTGTGAAGGACCCCATCTCTTATCTTATTTTCAAAATAAAGAGATCTCCTGGGACGACAAATTCAGCCGCTTACATCATTTGGGACAAGACTTAGGCGCTCGATATAAACGAGCCGCAGAACTCGATGAAGTTCGACTGATCCACAAACACGGCACCTTAGAACACATCCTGGTCGAACCGGAGCGACTGGTCACCATCGACTTAGAGGGAAGTTACCTTCGAGGATTTAAGCTCTTAGAGGCGATGACCAGAGAGCTGTCAGGATTTTTAAGATCGATCGCCAAAAATTCAGAAGACAAAGTTGATACGGCCTTTAATTCTCTGATCGACGGCTTTCAGGGAAAGGATTTGTTAATCGAAATTTCGGACTGGGCTATTCACGGAAACAGCATCACTCGGCGCCTCTCCCGAAAGTCAGATAGGAAGAAGCGCGCCCAATTGGGTAAAACGCAAATGATGGAGAGATTGAATCAGCTTTTGAAGGGCTAGGTCAAATTTCGTCTGTAGGGGCAGGGCTTGCCCCTGCCCAAATCCTTGAATCACACAGCTGATTTAAATCTTTCACCATTGCCCGGGAAACGGGCGCCCACAAGGGACGCCCCTACAGAGATCAATTTTCATTGATTGTTAACCCCAAGGATAAGGCCTGCCCCGAATCCCTGAGCCAAGCAGGTGTTTTAAAAGATTCAAATGCGCCTCAACTGACAATTTGGACATTCAAGTGAATCGACCCAAATTCTGGCGAATTTGGCTACGACGGCTGAATCAAAACCGTACGCCCCCGTCCCTTCTCCCAATCCAACTGCTTTGCCAATCCCTCGCGAAGTGAATACTGAGGATTAAAAGACAAGAGTCGCTCGGCCTTTTTAATGTGAGCCTGAGTTCGTAGAGGATCTCCCGGAATGGGGTCGACCCAAGCGAATTTACACTTGGCTCCCCAGATCTCTTGCACCAAGTGAATGGCGTCTTCGATGAGGTCATCAGAGCCTGAGCCCACATTGATAATTTCACCCGATAAGCGGTCTTCTTTATCTAAGACGGATGCCAAGCCGCGTACGACATCTTCGACGTAGGTAAACGACCGTCGATGCTGAAGACTTCCTCGCCTTAAGGGAAGCTGCCCCCCACTTCGCATCACTTCGATCATCCGAGGAAAGAGCTTATCCGGGCGTTCACGCGGTCCGTAGACCGAGTACAACCTTAAGACACAAACGGGTAAGCCCTGGGTTCTCCACTTGGATAGCGCAACTTGTTCCGCGGTCAACTTCGTCACCCCGTAAGGTGAAATCGGACGAGGCAGGGCATCTTCACTTTGGATCGCCACCTTGCCGTAGACACTCGAAGTGGAAACCTGCACGAATAAACGTAAGGTCTCTTGTTGAGTGGCAAATTCAACCAATCGCTCCGTTGCCGAAACATTGGCTGAAACGTACCTCGAAAAGGGAGCATGGGGATCGAGACCTGCTTGTGCTGCGAGATGGAAAATGTAATCGAATGGGATATCTGCCCAGGGAATCTCTTCTTTGGCGAGATCCACCGACTCAAAATTTAGGCCTCTTTCTAGACCTAAGCGAAGATTTTCCCTTTTGAGCTGAGGTGAATAGAACGGATCGAAGGAATCCAGTCCCCACACATGGTGCCCCAAGGAGAGGAGATATTCAGTGAGTTGGCTACCGATAAAACCACCGGCGCCGGTCACTAAAATATTTGCCCCTGAAGTCTTTGAATACGATTGCAAGCGAACCATTCTTAAATTGAGCTCGTCAGTTGAGCCTAAAATAAACTTGATAGTTAAAATGGGTGGGAATTTCCTCTGCGAATTCAAACATTCACAAAATACAGTTTACTCGGGCGATTCATTGGAGTGACCTACAAAATAGGTTAAAACTTGAATCTTGTGCACCTTTAGAGGCTGTGAATTTTTATCAAGCTCAGTTAGGGCTGGATTCCAATCTAATCTAAATAGGGCCTTAACTAGCCCGAAGCGCTAGCGAGGGGCCCATTCTTAATCGTGTTGACCCCTTGCTAGCGCTTCGGGCTAGTTAAGTTGGAAGTCTTAAAAATTCACAACCTATGAGGGTGAGCCCCCCGATATAATCGGTAGGCTCGCAGAAAGTGGACCTGCGAAGGCACCGAGTTCAATTGTTCCTACAACCCATCGTATGAATATTTCAATCACTCGATTTAACAGATTTCTATTTTCACTCCTCCTGATCGGCTTGAGCCTGGTTACCCTTGGGTCGCATGCTTTAGCCCATCTCATCGATGGAAATTCTCCCTTGGTGCTCCCGGTCATCGAAGTTGAAATTGTGGTTGAAAACGATGGCGTCCATTCTCGAGTGCATATCCCCCTTCGGATCTTTTTAGAAGATGTTCTGAAGATCGAAGTTCCGGCTGAAAGGATAAAGAATTCAGATGAAGCTGACGGCTCTTTCTGGGAAGCGGAAGCACTGAAAGTTTACCGATCTTTAGACCCTGATGAAGTCTATCGTCAAATTAGCGAGCAGTTCGTCAAGCTCAAGCACATCGGTGTTCAAGCTGAAGGGCAAGAGCCCCTTCCTCCCCCCGATGCTTCCAATTTAGAAATTCAGATTCCTAAATTTAAAGATGCTCCCGAGGAGGGTCCAAAGTCACTTAAATTTTCAGCCGTTCAATTTGATTTAAAATATAAGACGCCTCACCCGCCCACTCAGGTCAGCATCGTTTGGCAACTCTTTCCTACTGCCGATGAAAAAAACTCTCCCTTAAATCAGGTCAAAAAAACTGGAAACGAATTCATCGTCGTTCAATTTGAAGCTGAAGGGAAAAACAGCCTCATCGTTTTACAAAAAAAAGAACCGGAATATATCTGGCATTCCGAGTCGACCCAATCTTCAGCTTTTGATGATGTTTTAAAGCAAGGGACGACCGAAGGTAAAAAAATTGCTTTACCCATTACGGCGATCATCTTAATCGGTTTAGGATTGGGAGTAGCCCTCAAACGGAAAACCGTTAAGGGAAACATTCGAGGAGTACTCACGGGCATATTTTTGGCTTTAGCGATCATCAGCTACGCCACCAAAGTGGGTTCCGTCACTCTTAAAATTGATCCCAATAATTCCCTGGGTCAGTTGAGTGAAGAAAAGGGCCTGAAAGTCTTCAGAGCACTTCTTCAAAACATCTACAAAGCTTTCGATTACACCTCAGATCGAGAAATCTATAAAACCTTAGCCCAGAGTGTGGATGGGCCATTGTTAGAAGAAATTTTCAAAGGGATTTATGACAGCCTCATCCTCCACGAAGATGGCGGTGCGGTTTGTAGAATCCGAGAGGTGAAAATCATCCAGCTTCGCTGGGAGGGCTTGTCTCGCCCAACTGAAAGCGATAATGAATATTCAATTTTAGCCACTTGGAGAGTTCACGGCTTAGTGAAGCACTGGGGACACACTCACGAAAAATCTCAGCAATTTAAAGCGAGATTCAAGATAGCTCCTCGACAGGGCTCGTGGAAAATCATCGACCAGGAAATCTTGGAGCAGCGCAAGATCGATCCTCAAACTCCGATTCCCCCCCAACCGAACCGGACTGGGCAAACTGAGGTTCGACAAAAGTGATTACGATATCGAACCTCAAGTTCCATTATCCCAATGCTGATTTCGCACTTCAAATCGACAAACTCAAAATTGAAAGCGGAGAAAAAGTAGCCTTAGTTGGCCCCAGCGGATCGGGAAAGACCACCCTTCTTCATTTGATCGCGGGCATCTTACTCCCCCAAGAAGGTGAAATTCAGATCGGCGAAACTTCCTTTCACCGGATGAGCGATGCCGATCTTCGGGAGTTTCGATTGAATCACCTGGGCTTGATCTTCCAAGAATTTGAATTGATCGAGTACCTCAACGTTCAACAAAACTTACTCTTACCCGCAAAACTACAACGATCAGATAAAGCGGAGGAAGAGGCTCAATTCAGAATCCTCCCATTGGCTAAAAAATTGGGAATCGAGGACAAACTTAAAGCTCATCCCAAATCCTTATCGACGGGAGAAAAACAACGGGTTGCCATCATCCGAGCATTACTTTCTCAGCCCAAAACATTGTTAGTCGATGAACCGACGAGTAGCCTCGATGAAGCCCACGCAGAACTCGTTATTCAACTCTTCGATGATTACTGTGAGACTCAGAATGCAACTCTCATCTTATTGACCCACGACACTCGCCTACTCCAGCATTTAGATCGGGTCATCGATGTTCAACAATTCAGAACTGCCTATGCTGAAGGAGCGAATCCATGAAATCGATCCTCTTTTTAGCCTGGCAGTATATCTGTTATCACAAACTGAAATCTTCGATCATGATCGCCAGCATGGTGATCTTGTTCATCTTCCCTTTAGTCGTCAGTCTCTTACTCGACGAGTACGATCAACGCATGCTCGAGCGTTCTCGACAGACTCCACTTCTTTTGGGCTCACGCGGTAATCCTTACGATCTACTCCTAAAATCACTCTACTTTCGGAAGGGAAACTCGCCTAACATCCCTTACGGTCTCACGCATAAAATTCTTTCCGAAAAGAAAACTTTAGCGATACCACTCCATATTAAATTCACGGCAAAGGAAGCTCCCCTGGTGGGAACAACCTTAGATTATTTTGAATTTAGGAATCTAAAAATGGAAGCAGGGAACCTTCCGAGCTTCCTCGGAGAAGTCGTCATCGGCCATGGGGTGAGTCAAGACCTGAACATAAAAATAGGATCAACGCTTCTCACCGATCAGCGAAATCTATATGATTTGGCCGGGCAAGTACCCGTTGAGCTCAAGGTCGTAGGAATTCTATCCCCCGCTCACTCAATCGATGATCAAGCGGTTTTTATGGATATCAAAACGGCTTGGATCATCGAAGGCTTAGGTCACGGACACGATGATCTCAGAAGCGATAAAGGGAAACCCTTCGTTCAATCCCAAGAGGGACAACACTTAAAAGCCAATGTCGGATTGAATGAGTACGTTAAGATCACCCCTGAAAATATGGAGAGCTTTCACTTCCACGGTAATCAGAACGACTTTCCGATCACCAGCTTGATCCTTTTACCGCAGAGTGACATGGAAAGAGTGATCCTCAAGACACGCTACAATGTCGACGGGGGAACTTATCAAGTATTGAATCCCTTGGAAACCACTGAAGACCTCCTGGGAATCGTTTTTAGGATCAAAAAACTCTTCGATCTCCATTTTATAATCGTTGCGACTTCAACCGCTTCACTTATGCTCTTAGTAGTCTTATTATCCCTGAGACTCAGAGCGAGGGAGAGGGAGACCTTGCATAAATTAGGCTGCACTCAAAGCACGGTCTTCTGGCTCTTCACCACTGAACTCCTGCTGCTCTTGGGGGTAAGCATCATCTTCTCCGTGATTTTAGCGTTGAGCTTTGTTGCATTTACCCCAGACTTACTCCAAAACCTCGGTTAAAGATTCACTCTTAAAGTTGAGACATGAAGCTAACTCTCATAATTCCAAAACTACTCATCGTTTTTGTCACTTCGATTCTCTTCATCAGCTGCGACTCCAGCGGTAAAGGCTCAAGCTCGGGTCACTCTCATCATCACAAGATAGTGACGACGACTTTTTACCCCACCACCTATTTCGCTAAGAGAATCGCAAAGGGGCACGCCGATGTCATCTGCCCAGTACCACCAGAAGAAGATCCTATTTACTGGAAGCCCACCCCGGAAGCCCTCAAGACCTTTCAAGAATCCGATCTGATTGTCTTAAACGGGGCTCAGTTTGAGAAATGGGTAGAAAAGGTGAGCCTGCCGATCAACAAAGTCGTCTCGACGGCCGCTTCATTCGAGAAGCGCTGGCTTCACTACGATAAGGTCTTTAGCCACAGTCACGGCCCCGGCGGGGAACACACCCACGAGGGCATCGACGGTCATACGTGGCTCAATCCGATTCTAGCCATCGAACAAGCCAAGGCGATCCTGGATGGTATGGTCAAAATGGATCCCCACCACGCGAGCCTCTTCAAATCAGGCTTTGAGAGCCTCAAGAAAGACCTCCTCAAGCTGGACGCCGAGCTGGTGAGAGTCTCCCAGAGGCTCAAAGACACGCCCCTCTTCTGCTCCCATCCGGCATTTAATTATTTAGCCAAACAGTACAATTGGAATATCCACAATCTCGACTTAGATCCAGAAGCTGTTCCAGACAAAGCAGTTATGGACAGTATCCGAGAGGCCTTAGAACACCATCACGCGAAAATTCTGCTCTGGGAATCTGCCCCATCTCCAGAAATTGCTACTATTTATGAGAAAAATTTTAATTTGAGGGGGCTAGAATTCTCTCCGGCTGAAACTAATAAGGGAGAGAATTCTCAACCCTCTTCAGAAAGCTTGAAGAGTCCAGTCGGCGGCGCAGAGAATAAAAGCGGAGATAACTCCGAAAAAGTGGTCGAGAACGGCACCCCTGCAACTGCTCCCGATAAGAAGACACCCTCTTCAAAGGACGCTTCAACTTCCTACCTCTCAATCCAATTTGAGAACATTAGACGGCTTGAGAAAGCTCTCGAGATCTGAAAGGGTGTGGCTTTCTCCGGTCTTTCCTAGATTTAGACCTTTTTTCTAAACCGAGATCGACTTTAGATTAGCTACTTCTATAAAACCGGGTCAGCCAAATTCCAAATCAAGCACTTCTCCCTCCTTGCGGGCCTACGTGATTTTAGAATCTATCTAAAATCAAATCTGGGTTGAGGTATCTCCCGCCTGAAGGGTGTCATGCGCCGTCTCTGCTTTTTATCACCAGGGACATCTCCTTAGGAAACATCTCTGATTCACAAGTCACACCTCTCATCCAAGCTTGGAAGTCACTCGAAGTCATCCTTCTCAAAAAGGAATATGAGCTACTTCGAGGGATCAGATCTTTCGTACTGAGACGGCCTACATTGTGGGCGATTGAAATGAAGATTCATTTCAATGGTAGCGAACCCCCTGAAGAGAGCTTTTACTGTGAATCAGCCACAATTGTTTACAACTAGAGATACCCAACCCGCGAAGGAACCCACAAAACCCCTTCAACTCAAAGAAAAAGCCTACCTTCAACTGAAGAAGTTTCTCATTCAAGGGCATTTAGTTCCCGGCACTCTCCTGTCAGAACGAAAACTTGCCGTAGAACTTCATATGAGCAACACGCCGGTTCGATCCGCCATCGAACGCTTGGAAAGTGAAGGGTTTCTTTCGATCTCTCCCCAGCAAGGCATCCTCGTTCGGCGCATCGAGCCTTCTGAATTAGAGAACTTATTCCAAGTTCGGTTGGCTTTAGAAACCCACGTCATCCAAAAACTTTGCTCACGCCCCCCTGAAGGTCTCGACCAATCTCTTAAAAACTCGTTGAGTCAGCTGTCTGAAGAAATAGCCAACAGCCCAGAATCGCTTTACCACCGAGAATCAGAATTCAGCTTACTTCCAGCAATGTTATTGGGAAATGATGAGATTATTAAAATTCTCTCAAGCATCGGAGGGCGGATCCTCCAAGCAACCCTTCTGATTTCCAAAAGTCAGAACGGGAACTTTCCCGCCGACGCTTTCAAACCCAACGAGGACCTACTGAATGCGATCGCTTCGGGCGATGAAGAATTAGCCCTCTCGACAATCGCTCAGAATTTAAGCAATAAAAAGACAGTTCTCGTCTCTGCGTTAAATTCACAAGCCGCGTTAAATTGATTCCCTCAATTTAAACAAAATTAAAATCCGCTATCATATCTTTCAATCAAAGCCTTCCGGAGTTGCCACCGGGGGGCTTTTTTTCATTTACTTAAGTTGAACAAGCTCCTTCCGAGCTCGCTTCAGCCGTGGAAGCATAGCCCGCCACGGCTTTCACGCCGCTAAGTGCAGGCTTCTTAGAGCCTGCACTCAGCGGCCGAGCTGATCAAAATTCGGCTTAGATCCGGTTTAATCAACAGGTACTAACTGACATCTCATCCACCAGTTTTAAGATTTTTAATATTTTTATGGTTGTTGTATTAAATTAAGCTATTGGCTCTTTTTTTAATCAATGTCCTCTAGGCTCTGAACCGATATTTTTCTTGTTAGCCCTATGTTAGTTCCAGGAAACAAGAATGAGTTGGTGGAAAAAAATCGTAAAAAAGAAGAGTCCAACTCCCCCTTCAGGGGAGGCATTGAATTCACTGGATTCCCCCAGGGATTCGAACTCTGATTTGAAAATAAAGACCTACCTTCAAGAAATTGAGGACCTTAAAAGCGCTCTTAGCGATAAAGACGAACAAATTCAAGAGCTCAAAAAATCGCTCTCATCTTCAAATTCCGAATATGCTGACTTCCTTCAAGAAATCCTTCTCGTCTTTCAAGATTTAGAAAACTCTATTCAAGATCCCAAAATCCAATTTGGATTCATCCACGAAACCGAAAATAGTATGGGAGAAGTCGTCGAATCCATGACCCAAATCTTGGAATCGATGAACGAGATGGAAAACTCCGAGCACATGATTGGGAATATCGGAAATATCATCAAAGACTTCGCGGCCGATACCAAAGTTCTCTCTCTCAATGCCAATATCGAAGCCGCCCGAGCCGGAG
>JANQLS010000199.1 GCA_028280485.1 Planctomycetota bacterium | reverse complement strand
ATTTGCGTGGGACCACGCAAATCACAAACATAGGCTAAAAGCCTATGTTTTGTGGAGCGACGCAGTTCGTAGAACTGCTTGGAGCGTTTGAAAAAAGGTCGGAACGACCTTTATTCAACAGAAACCAATTAGCAAAACCTGTACCGATAGCCCAACCAGCAACATCTGTGTTTTTTCATGACTTTTTACGGGAAATCTCTCATTACTAGCGAACAATTCCCCCCTTATTGGATCAAAGCAATATGGATTAAACATGCTGAGTTCATGAAAGCATCCTGAAAGACTTTCAATGGTTTAGGCACTGAAAATCAGAATGTCGACGATATGAGATGGTAAGGAAAGATAGGGGAGTAAAAACAGCCTCAATAATTTCGCGGTAATTAAGCTTCTTTTATAAATAGCACGATTCAAAGCAAATGATTCCATGAAAGAACAATCTAAAAATCTCTTTGAACAATTAATAAACGCTCACTTCCCTAACGTAAATTGTAAATTTGAAATCTGTCAGGGAGATCCCGGCAACGAAATTCTGAGGGTCGCAATAGAGGAATCCTTTGATCTACTATTAATGTCCGCTCATAGCGAAGTACAAAAAGGAGGCCATCGATAAAGATTTCTAAATTGAAGAGATCTCTTCAATGACAAGCTTAGATTTTCATTAACATTAGTTAAACTGTTGATCGAAATTTTCCGCTCATCAAAGCGAAAAAGTTGACTTCTCACTTTAAAAATTTCCACTTTAAAGTCACTAAGCTTCCCCCTAAGCTACCTTTAGATTTCATATCAATTTGGTATGTGTTTTGCTTCCTCACATCTGCCTAAAATTTTGATAGAGAGTCAATTAATTTTTCCGCAGGACAAATTGGGAGGATAAGCCATGTCAATAAATCTTCGCACAATAATACTGCTCTTAGGAATAATTCTATTCTCTGTATACACAAGAACAGATCTTCAGGCCCAAACCAATTGGTTCAAACGGGGTGATGTCAATACCGACAAATTAGTAGATCTATCAGATCCGATCGACTTATTAGGCGCTTTATTTGTAGGAGGTCAACAACCCGCATGTAAAGATGCCGCAGATTCTAACGATGATGGCCTTTTAGACTTAAGTGATGCTATTTTCACACTTCGCTATTTGTTTTTTGGCGAGTCAAAGCCAGAAGCACCCTTCCCTTCCTGTGGTTTCGATCTCACTTTAGATCTACTCGACTGCCAACAATACCCACCTTGCGAAAATTGCCCCTTAAGCTTGCCACCCATCATAGTTTCAGTAACCCCAGAGCCGAGTAGCATCATCAACGATGATAGTGTTGAAATTTCAGTTATCGCTGAAGATAGTGATGGTGAGATTGTAAAGCTGCTCATCGATGGTGAGGAATTGCTCCCAGGAACGAACAGCAGAGTCATCAACCTTCAAGAAGGATTGAACTTAATCCGGATTGAAGCTATCGATAATTGCGGAAGAACAGCCTTTAAGGACCTCCCCTTAGGCCGAGCCCCAATCTTACATTCAGGCGAATCTACTTCATCGATGGCTGTCAATTTAACGGACTCTGCATTTACAAAAATTTATCCCAGCATTGCAAACTTACTAGAGCCGGATAGTTTTGCAGCAACACTAAGAGGCTTAATTGACTCGAAACTTAAAGCTGATCCCGTGACCGCCGATGGTTGCGGAACTCTAAAATTCTTCGCCTGTAGGGGGGCCTCCGTCTCTGAGATTAATACGAGTATTGAAACAACCACTGAGGGCTTAAAAATCACCTTGGATATGGACCGCTTGTCCATAAGACTCAGAGGAGAAACCGAGCGTTGCCATCCTATTTTTGGTTGGCCATGCTATGACGATGTATACAATATGTATGTCAGAGCCAATCCAAAGATCACCTTAAATCTCAATGATTGCCAAATTTCTACGGATGTAAGCTACAACGTTTACGACGTTGAGTTCACAGAAATGGATTTCTTCTGTGATGTTTTAGTCGATGAGATTTTTTCTGGGAGAGTTGAGGATGAAGTAACGAGCTCATTTGAAAGCAACATCAAAGCCACCCTCAAACCTTTCACCGACAGCATCAGCAACTTAGCCCCTATAGATATAGGTCCTTTAGTTTCAGAATTAGAATGTGAGGATTCTTCTGCGAATGAAACTTCATACTCTCAATATCTTAAGGCCAATTGGATCGCCAAAAGCGAGTTAGAGGATTTCCCAAAGTATCCGGGCTCTGAGTTCTTACCGACCTCTAAACCGACCTCATTCTCGACCCATAATGACACCACCTTTTGCTTCTCGATGAACTCCATTCATCAAGCGTTTTTAGAAAGTAGCAAGGGAGGATTAGTCCATTTAGACCTTCCCTTAAGTGAAGTATTGAGTGACTTACCCATCATTCCTTCTACCGTAGGAGACCTCTCAGCCCTGATCGATCCCCGATTGAGCTTTGCTGGTTTAAACCTGAACTCTGAAGTTTACTTCTCAATTCGATTGATGATGCCCCCCCGGCTCAACATTCGTGAATCCGATGAATACAGCGGTTCTCTGCCTATTCAATTAGAAATTCAAGATTTAGAACTCTTACTCTCAGCTGAAGAAACCGAGCTTTTTGGCTTGAGTGTAGATTTCACCATCGAGGGCAATCTCGATGTATACGATGATTCTTTGGTGATGACGCTAGATGCGAGTCCAGCATTAAGCCAGATTGGTGCGTTAGAAAACCCAGGTAACAATTCCAATTTTAACATTCGATTATCCCGTGAAATTTTCGACTTCCCGGACGAAGTAATAATCGATTTCATGGTAGGTGTTTCTGAACAAGTTACACCCTATTTATCACAAGCCGTCAACAATTTAAAACTTCCGCCTATCCCACTGCCCGATACATCATTTGAATTAGTTGAGGGTAGTAATTTAGACTTCACTATTGAGCATGCTTCTCTCTTTCCCATGGACACTGACGGTGAAGGAGCAAACTGGGTATGCGCTGAAGTTGATTTCTCACTTCAATCAAATTCCTCTATAGATGTGATTCTCGGAGCAGGCAAACCAGATGGCTTAGGCACGACCCCCAGCCTCTCTGCAAATCGTTCAGTAACCCTTCAAGTATTTCAAAATTCATCTAAGCAAGAAATAGAATACCGAATGGGTGTTCCTTCAATTTTTGGCATCGAATGGTCAGAGCCTTCCTCTATCGATCATGGAACCCAGCCAAGTGTGGTTATTGATAAGAATAATCAGGTTTTAGTTGCTTATGAAAATCAAAACTCGGGGTTGTCTTTAAAGCTTGGAGCGTTTGATCCAGAAACTGAAAAGGTTCAGTTTAATGAAAGTATCTCAGCCGGAGAAGGGCAAAATCCCAGCATTAGTTTTGCTAACAATAGTATTTTGTTCTTAGCTTACGAAACCCTATTCGTTGAAGATGGTGTTGAAAGAACGGCCGTCGCCCTCAAAATTGGTGAGATCAATTTTGAAGAAAACTCTGTTTCATGGAGTTATGACAAAGTACACAGCGCTGGGAAACAGCCATCTGTTACCACCTATTTGTCAGACTCGTCGAATATCCATTGCATCTTAGCTTCCCAAAGCTCAAATATTTTACTATCTCAAATGGGAGTATTTTCAACTGTATCCAAAGAAGCCAATTGGGCTCCACAAGCAACTTATGGTCGAGGCCAACATCCTACAATCGCTATTCACCTGCACCGCGAAGACCCTCGACTCATTCCTTATCCTGTTTTAATCGAGGCCCATCAAGGTGGCGACTCTCTCTACTCACGAGTGGCCATGATCGAAGACTGGCACTCGAACGAGCCAAAAATTGAGTGGTTGGGATCTCCCCAAAGGTTTGACTCTGGCCGATTCCCCTCTCTTGCTTCCTCGGGTGATTTAGTTCTTCAGGTTCACAGTGATTCTGTTAATGAGAACCAATTAAAGTCTTCGAGTTCATTCTTCAAACAGCGTAGATCATGGATGGGGAATTTAGAAGGCTTATTAGAGCTGCCCTTATGGCAGGTAACCTTACCGGGCTCTCATGATTGTGGCACTTCGGAACTTCAACCGGAGCGTGCGCCGTGCGGAGAATTAGACGATGTCCCCGATGAATTACTCCCCTTGGTTCCAGCTTTCGCCAAAACACAATCCCTTCAAATGATTGAACAGCTCTATGCTGGAATACGCTTCTTCGATCTACGTCCAGTGTTCATCTCTGACGATGAAAATCCCGACGGTCAGTTTTATTCCTACCATGGTGCAATAGGAGCAACTATCGAAAAATCTCTTAAGCAACTCCATACCTTCATGGAAGAGGTCAACCATGAATTGGTGATCTTAGAGCTCAGTCATTTTTGTTCAGACAGTGAAGAGTTCCCTCATTCCAAACTACAGGACTTGATTAAACAGACCATCGGTGAGTTTCTCTACAAAGGCTCTACGGAGACAGGGAATTTAATGATTAAGACCATTGGGGAGTACGTTGCCGATAGCCCCAAAATCCTTTTGCTCTATTCGGATGATTATGCCATTGAAATGGAAAACCAAGGATTTTGGCAATATCCCCGGGCCGGACTTGACCGCTGCTGCGGCTATGCGAATACACCCGTTTTTGAAGAGATGAGATCTGATCAACTCAACAAGTTAGAAAACAATCCAGGAAATCCGGATGAATTATTCAATCTTTCTTGGACCTTAACAATCCCTACCGATCCGATTCAAGCATCGGCAACCATCTTAGACCTTGGAGTAAGCGCCAAAGAATTAAGTCTTAGAGCATTAACAAAGTACGCCAATCCCTATTTGGGGGAATTCATTCGGGATCATGGTATGGATCATCAGATCAATTTCCTGTTTGTAGATTTCGTTAAAGATGCGCGAGTTACAGATATTGCGATTGAGCTGAATCAACTGAGACTATCTCAATAAACTGAAACGGAAAAGATCTTATCAAAATTCAAAATTTCAAGAAAACTCCATCTATGATTCTTCAGGCTTAGAAGAAATCATCGATCTCACCCATCCCTCGATGGAATCGTTCACGAACTTGATCGTAGGTGAGTTCTAGCCGAGCGGCAATCTCACGAAAATTTAACCCCTCAAAGAAGCGCAGGAAGACAACCTCTCGAACTGTAGAATCACAGATGGAAGAAAGGGCTTTACGGACTCTTAAAGCTTCTTCCTCAGCACTAAAAATCTCACTCGGAGTGGGATCTTTTGAAGCGGGCTCAACTCCACCTTTCCTGCTGATGGTTGAACCTCTTCCAGACTTAAGGCTCACCCGCCTTCCAGGAGGTTTTCGCTTTTGACGCCCGCGATCTCGCCGGGATTGCATGCCGATGTTTTTAACAATCTGGCCCACCCAGGCGAGAAACTTTCTTCGAGATTCCTCATCCTCTTCCGCGCCGTCGAAACGCTCAAGATTGTCCCACGCCCGCAGCCAAGATTCCTGAACGAGGTCCGAGACACTACTGCCAGGGTCATGTTCGTCCACGAACTTCGAAGCGATTCGATCGACATGGGAGCGGATACATTTTAAAAGCTCTGTCATCGCCGAAGAGTCACCAGCTTGAGCCGCTTTTAAAAGATCATTGAATCCCGCTTCATTGTTTTTACTCATAAGCTTTACTAGAATTGAGTGCATGAACATCTTATCCGACGGCCTTCATCAACTCACTCGCACTCCCCTTCACAAATCTCTAGATCATCTGGTGAAGGATCAATGCCACAGGATTTGGGGCCCGGAGCTGGAGGTGGAGCTTCACCGAGGAACTGATAACTGAGTAAAGTCAATGGATCACTTACATCCACTCGCCCGTCATCGTTAGCATCAGCCGCATCGAGACAGTTGATTTCAAAGGTACCTAAAAATTGGTAAGCAAGAATATTGATGGAATCGGTGATATCGACCTCCTGATCATTATTTACATCCCCCCGCCGAAATTCCGGTTCAGAGCTTACAAATAAGTTTACTGTAACAGAATCTGTTTTACTGGACCGAGAGAGCCCCGCACACCCACGAATGCAATATTCGTGTTCATTCACATCTCCATTCCTGGGGTGATGGCCCACCTCTAGATCTGTATAGGAATTAGCCGAGCCGGGAAGAGCTGCGAGTAGCTCTCCATCTCGAAATACCTCTACTGTTTCATACGGACTACTGTTAGACCAAGTCAACCTCACATCCTGAGTGCCAAAGCTATAATAAGCCCTGAAATCGCTTGGAGCTTGCGCGCCGAGCGGGCAAACCCGTTCGTTGTCAGCTTCGTTCCATTCATTCTCAACGATATCCACCCGGGCGATAAAAATCACGGGATCTCGAGGCATGGTGAATGAAAAACGGAGCTCATGTTCATCTCCGGGCTCGAGGACAGGGATTACTATATTTTCAATAGGCTCGAGGAGGTCTCCAAAATCGAGGAAGAGGGTCACTGTCAAATCATCTGGAGTCGGTCCAAAACCCTTGTTGCCAATCCGCATTTGAGCGGAGAGCTGAGATCCTGGAGCAGGGACAGCATCTGAAATACGACAGAAAGTAATCGCAGGATCCGCCACTGCGGGGAAACTCTGACCCATGATATCACCATAGAGATGACCACCAGGAACCGGAACGGGTTCGGGATTATCTTCTAATCCTTTTCTTCCCTTACGTACAAACTGTAGCCGTGCCTCTTCAGGATCTGCAGGATAGGGGCTCTGATTTAAAACCACGATTTCTCCGCTTGCAGACATTGTAGCCGCTACTCCCATGTGAACTCGCCCATCGGGAGTCAGGTTTGTCGGCTCAGTCCATAGGTTGTTGGCGCGATTAAAACAAGTAGCCATCGCGGCACCCGCTCCGTCCAAGGATCCGGCGGCACCTAATTTTTGGTAGATAATAGCAAGATCATCGACATCCTTTTGACGACCTAAAAGCTCAGGAACAATAACTAACTCGGCTCCGCTAGCATAGATAGGCGTTTCGCACTGTTCGCCTACCAATATAGGCCGCTCCCAAATCGGCTGGGTTGTCGCATTTGACAGATTGGAATAGTAAAGAAGACGAGCACTTCCAACCCCGAGATCATCTTGATCTGCATTACTTGGAAGTGCCGTGAAAATCAACGTACCTGTGCCATTGCCGGTCATAGCTATTTCGGGCTCCATCGTGGCTTTATACCTCAGTGGATCTGAGAGTGCCAACTGAGGAGTAGTCCAGATATCCTGACCGGTCGATATCGAATAAAGAATTTGCCTCGCAGTGTTATCTTCATACAAATTCTCGTGATGCTCATCGTTGAGCCAAACCACACAAGCTGTTCCCGTTTTTGATATCGAAAGACTAGGCTGAATGTCAATTTGGGGAACCTCTAATGAAAGTTTCTGACGAGGGCCTAAAGTTAAACGCCCCACACGACGCACATAAACATCGGTAAGATCGAGTTGTATCCGTCGCACTCCTCCAACGAGTTCAACCATATCGGGCGTATCATAACGTACCCATGTCACCCAACACCAAGGGCCCTGCGGGTCCTCGAGCGAAGTGGGATCGATAGCAATATCTGCCTTCCCATCCGCACGCAGTTGACTATCAGGAACATTGATATCACAAAGACGTCGGGCTGAACTCCATTCTATTCTAAAAACATCTGGCTTGTCGGGTCCTTCGGGATTTTGTTCAGCAACCCAGGTTCCTGTACAGGTAACGATTTCTAATCGCCTTGTCAGACGATTGTACTTCTCTAACTCTTGAAACTCTGAAGGTTGAGGAGGTGTCGTCACCCAAGAGGTGTCTTCACGCGAGAAATCTTGCGTCCAGACTAAACGAACGGTGTTTTGATCTAAGAATATGATATCAGGATCAGCCTGAGATCCTGAATACTCTTCCTCTTGCCAAGGTGGGAGTTCGATGTCTCGAGGCTCCCATTGCCAATCTTCAGCGGGACCTTTGAGAAGATAAAAAAGTCGATCATCATAGCGACGCCCAACCGCGATCTGACGAGATCCAATGAAGTTTCCGGGTCGAGGAGGTGAGCTTGCGATGGCTAACTGTCTCGAAGGTGAATTTAAGGGGATATCAAATCCAAGTCCTTTTGGATTTTTCTTTTCGGTCCTGAGGAGTTTGGGAAGATTACAATTCAAGGCTTTAGCTAAATCGACTTCTTCAGAAAGTTTAGCAGGACTCGACTCTGGCCGAGTGCGACCCACGCTGAGAATTTCAAGGTCATCGATTAAGGGCTCAACTTCTCTATGACAAATGGCTCCCCACAGACCGCAAACTTCAAAAACAAAATCTAAAAAGAAAGATAAGTTAAATGCGAACTCTGGAATAACACTTGAGTTCGTATGGACGACGACGGGTAGGCTACCTTGAATTCCTGCATTGACACCGATGTCAGAACTGAAGAGCCCGGTTAAAACATCCACCTCAATCTCAGCGTTTAGATAGAAGCCTCCCCCAGCCTTAAACCAAAGGGATCCATCAAATGCGGAACCATCACCAGGGCAAGCTTCAAGTGACAGATGATGACCTAAGGTTGCTGCAAAAAAACCACCCACACTAGTCGAGAATCGAGCGAGGAAAATCACCCCCCCCGTCAGAGGGTCTGCGAAGATTGGAATGGAGGTCAATAGAGTTTCAAAATCTTCGACGAATAGATCATGAAACTCACAGTCATCCACCGAGAAGAGGTCGCAGATATCTTCTTCGAGTCCTTTAGTTTGATTCTTGTCGACTTCGGTAGGAGGAATATTAAATGCTTCATAAATCCTCCTCCCCATTATGGTTCCTTTTTGTACTTTTCGAAGGCGTTCAATCTCCCAGGGATTAACTCGATAGCCATTCGGGTCATCCTGCTCATCTTGCCAGTCGCGAAGACTTCGTACACCGTTAAAGATGGTGAAGAGGATTTGATTTCCGCTAACCGAGTTTGAAGAAGAAGGCAACTTGCCCGTGAACTCGGGGTGATCTGGATGTGAAAAATTGGCTTCATTTGAAGGGTGAGAACCCGTACCGGATCCCGGTTCAACCACAGAAGCCGTTAAGCGAAAACTACGATCCCGCCAATTGTAGGATCCCGTCCTAAATCCAGACTCATTAAAAGCCTGAAGTAGATTAAAGGCTTGAAAACGCTCAGATTTTTCAATTCTTTCCCAAAGGGGATTATTGGCTGTTCCATTATTCTCAATCATTTGGACGGGAAACCAATCACTCCAACGATTGAGACCACTGTCATAGCCACGGGCCCAAAGACCGAATGCTCCCCTAGCTCCGGGAGTCCCATCGTGAACGGGCTGAAGGTTTTTCAAATCAAAATGCCCAACCCAGAATCGCCCCCCGGTGGTCACAAACCTACACTCTTGACCACTCTCCGTTTCACCAATCCCAGAATTCCCGGTGGGAAAGGATGCGACACAACATTCCTGGCCGATCGAATTTCGACCCAGAAGACAGGCCTCTACAATCTGATCGGGTACATTAGGCGCATCGTCGTGAAGCCGCATCTGGACTCTCGATGTTCTGGCTAAACTGTCACAAGCCTCACTGTTGGGATTGAGAGGAGAGTCGACCACGAACATTCGAAAGCTCATGGGAACTTCCTCTTCAAATCGTTCAATCGTATTGAGCCCTGTGACAAAACGCACCGTTCTGGGGTCTGGATTAGGGAAAATAAAATTAGGTTGGCTGTCTGATCTGGTGACACATGGAGGATGGATAATCACCGGGATCTGCTTCTTCATTGTTTCCCCACAACGACTGTCCCAAACGGTCAGCTCGGCAAGGTAGGTTCCATAGTTCCAAAAGACCATAGTGATCGTATCCCCGACTCCGTTCTCGATGTGATCCAAGTGATTCGAGCCATCTTGAACTCTCCAGTTGTAGCGAAGCACCACATCTCCATCGATATCAGAGACCACGGCTTTAAGAGTAGCCCGCACTTTGATTCCACGTCCCCCTCCTTGTTGCTCGTACTCCTCAACAATAATCGGATTACCGGTTTGACGAATTCCGTGAATGATCGGAGGAAAGTTTTGGGTGGGTCGAATACTCACGAGTGGATAAGGAGGACAACCCACCCCTGCGATGGGCATCTGATCCGTACTCCGGTCCGTTGAGATAGAGAAACTCACATTACTTAGACTCCCTCCCACGGTATAAAAGCGGGCTCGATAGGGACCTGGAGGTAAGGGATCATGAGGAGCTTGAGGTGATTCCGGATCTGGATGAACTTGCCCGGGAGGGGGTGGATTATCCGTATTGTAATCAAGTTCGATCCATTCATGATTCAAGTTCATTCGCGGACTTGGGAGAATAAGTTCGACCGGACTCCACGGGCTAGGTTCAGCTGGTTCAATAAGAACCCTCAGAGAAGTATTTTCTGCGATCGCAACTTTAGTTCCATGAATCGCAATGCGTAATTTCCTCGTCTCCTCACTGAGCCGAAATCCCGTGACCACTTGATTCGGTGATAGAATGGCCTCCGTCAATTGGTCAAACTTGAAATTGAACTGGGCCTCCCCGTCATTACCTATGATCACTGACTTATACCCACCTTCGGTATTGGTGACAGGATCTTCATAAACAGAATCCGGTAAATCGGGATCTTTGATCCCATCCACAATATCGACATAGGGAGGATGGCGATCAAATAGGGGAAGATTGCGATCTCCCCTAATACCCGAAGTAAACCCCGCTGGTTCACTACAAGCAAAAATCCCTGCAAGGAAACAAGTTCTCCCCCGACGACTCTCGCCGAGCCGATCGAGAATAAGTTCGTATTCGGCGTGCCCCTCAACTGTTTGAGAATCGACAAACGAAGTCGCATCTCCAGGTAAGGTGGTTACAAATGAACCATTTCTATAAACGTGAATACTTTCAAAATCAACGGGATTGAACCACTCCAGCTCAGCCACACCGTCCACCACCGTGGCTTCAATTTCCACTGGAACGGGTGCGGCTAAATCGAAGAGTTCAATGCTGGCTTCAGATAAGATGAGGTCGATTTCACCTTCTCGCCTAAGGGCAACCTGATAGGTACCGGGCGGAAATTCAGATAGGGCGACTCTCAGCTGCGAAGAATTCTCCAGCACGAACACCAGGGAATGAAATTCACCCGCTTCATCTCGGAGCCCCACTTCATGATCAGAAGAAAAATTTCGGCCGGAGACCATCAAGTCTTGACCATCGAGATAAGCATCCGCTCTTTCAGGAAAGAACGATTGGATGACGGGAATTTCTTCCCCCCGACTCAAAAGGGGATCGGGAGCTTCAGCAGTCACTGGAGGATTCACGCTTCGATCACGGAGTTCGATCCGATAGCTTCCTGCTGGAAGAGGAGGAGCGGTTAAGCGTAAGGTTCTCAGATTAACAAAAATCAGAGGGACTTCATTCCAATCTCTATTCCCAAACCTAACCTCAGTCTGAGAAGTAAATCCTAAACCTTGAATCTCAAGGCTCTGACCAGGTTGATCTGCTTGAACAGTCGTAGGAGTGACTTCATCGATCCGGAGAGGTCCGCGAAAAGTGATGGCATCATTCAAGCGATCACTCTGTTCAAAAGCGGGATCGACGACTTCAACGTCGATGGTTCCTATTGGATGATTTTTAAACTCTGCAATGAGATCCCCAGTATCACTTTCGTAGGAAGACTCAATCAGAATTCGTTCTGCTCCGATCGCATAGACTTCCGTCTCCTCTGAGAATCCGGTTCCAGATAGTCTTACTGATCCACCCAAGTAGGATAGCTCACTAGGTTCAACCGAAGACAACTCCAGTGTAGGATAGACAATCAAATCTCCCAGATACTTTGCAATGACCGTTTGGATTCCATCGTTATCCCGAACGCTTAATGTATATTCACCTGGAGAAAGCCCCGGAACTTGTGCAACGACCGCATTGAGAGAACTAAAAGTGGTGTCAACCGGAACGCCATCAATTTCAATCGTACTTCTATCGGTAAAACCCACCCCTAAAATCTGAATCTCCATCTCAATTTCGGCGGGGATACTCGAAGGTTCGATAGCAGTTATCTGAAGAGGCCCAACATACTCAACGGCATTTCCCAACCTGCCGGTAAGCGAAGTGCTTGGATCTCGAACATCAACAGTGACTGCGTTTGGGCTCGTAGGGTCATGGGCGGGAAATTGTCCCCGAATGACGGTTCGCCCCGGAAATCTCAGAGAAGATGTGGTCTCTTTAATTAAGACTCCATCGATAAAAACTTCTGAATCTAAAGGAAACACTCCGACGACCTCAAAAAACTCTCCCCCTAGATAAGAAGTTTCATCAGGAGTAACACTCTCTACCAAAGGTGGCTCTGCGGGTGCCCTTACTGTCAGTGCCCTCGGGAGAGTTGCGGTTAACGAAGGAGAAAGCGTGGGATCGAGTGCCTCTAAGCTATAAACCCCAGCGGGTAACGACTCCAGCTCGGCAACCACCACCTCTACTCGATCCTGTCCTAAATATTCAACACGATTCAAGCTGTAGGTCTGTCCACCGGCAGCTTCCAGATGGAATGTCGTTCGCTGGGTGAGCGCTCGACCCCGGATTGTGAACTCAAGAGAATCATCAGTACTGATGCTCGCTGGAGTCATCGCATCTAATCTAAAAGGACCTACATACCTAAAAGTATCCTGTAGGGTCACTTCTTGATCACGAAGAGGATCGATCACTTTAATGGTCACCTCTTCTGGCTCATCGGGCCAAAGGGGAATGGTTCCGGTGATGGTGTTCGGCCCTTGACCCGAGAGGGTAATCGTTCTTTGGTCACCGAACTCTATACGGAGAGTTCCAGACGGGATAAATTCACCCGTAATTGTGAAGGATTGACCACCGAGATAAGAATCTATCAACGGTGTCATCGAAGTGAGAGTCATAGGATTGTAATATTCAACCGCATCGACGGCCGTGAGGGTTCCAATCAGAAGGCGTTCCACTTCTACATCTTTTGGCCCGATAGCTACGCCATCCGCTAATGCGGGTGCAATTCCAGAGATCTCTGTCTTGTCCCCACTGAGGGACCAACCAATTAAACTCTTTCCCCCCACCGTTACATCGATAACCCCACTAAACCCAGTTCCCCGAATAACAATTGAAGTCCCCCCCTCTGCATTGACATAGCTGGGGGTGACAGAAGTGATTTGTGCGGGGAGGATGCAAGGAATGAATGAAAAAAGCGAAAGGATGAGAATCGACTTAGTGCTCAACATGACAAACTCCGAATGATGACATTGAAAACCGGGGAGCCTGTGAGAAGTCCCCTATATATCAATTGCCGTTTGGGAGTGAGCGTGGGAGGTTATTTATAAAATTTTTAGATTTATGGAGATCAGTAGAAAAATAGATAGGAGGGCAAGCTGAGATATCACACAAAATCACTTACGGATCTTGCGTAGACTCGAGATTTATATCTTCATCGGACTCGCTGTCTCTTTTCATGAAATCACTGAGAACCGCACTGGCCCCATTCTTCCAGGCTCTAGCGGCGTCTTTCATCGCTTCTATCGGTCGGTTGAGCCCTCGGTTTGCGATTCCACGATCATTGTGATGGCTCCAATGCCCAGGCTCTAATCGAATCAAATTGTCGGCGTGAAAAAGAACGGTCATCCAGTCTTTTTGTCTCCGACAAGATTCTATCATTCTTCGATGCCAGGCTATGGCTTCCACCGAGTGCGGGGAAAACTCGTTCGGCATGATTCTTTGGGCTTCATTCCACAATTTCATTAGGCCATTCCGTCTAAGAAATTTTAAATCCCCTGTATTTGGGTTGAGCTCCATTCCAGTTAACAGTCGAACTAAAAGATCGAGCTCTTCAAGCGATCGTTTCTCCACCGGAAGATCCCAAATTCTAACAATTCCATCCATACATCCTGTAGCCAGCCTAGAATGGATAGGATCAAAATCTAAGCAACGTACCCCATCGGGATGGACCAACAGTGGAGTCACCGTCTGGCCACTTGCTGCATCCCAAACCCTTGCCGACCCCGACCCACCTTCTCCAGTGCCCGTTGCGATCAACGTTCCATCAGGGTTAAATTCACCACAAAAAATTTGTCCAGGATGTTCCATTCTGCGAGTGAGAGAGCGACCGGATTGAGATTCCCAAACGAAGGCGGCTCCTGCAGCATCCCCCGTCAAAACTCTTTGCCCTTTACTATCTAAACGAACAACCCTCATCGGTACTCGATGCCCATCAAAAACACTGATGATCTTACCGGTTTCAGATTCGATGACTTTTTGTAAACCAGCCGTCCCACTTATAAAGAAACGACCTGAAGGATCGATGGCCGTTTGAAAAATCTGTCCATTTGCTCTGGCTACCTTACCGATGAGCTTTCCATCGGTCGTATCCCACACACCAAGTAATCCAGAAGTACTTCCAGTAGCAAGACGTTTACCATCAGCGCTAAACTCAAGGGTGTAAATCCAACCGGGGAGTTGAAGCTCGAACCCGGTCGGCTTACCGGTATCCACGTGCCAAAGCTTGATCCATCCTCCTTCATCTCCAGTGGCAATTAAATCTCCCTTGGGATTGAATCGAATGATTCGACCCGTTCCTGAAAGTTTCAGCTCATGGAGTTCCTTACCACTTTTTAATTCCCAAATCTTGGCAGTTCCATTTTTACTTGTGGTTGCTAAAAGGTTTCCATCCGCATTCAAGTCGAGGGATTGGAGCTCACCGCTGTGCTCAAACCAATTTAAGGGATCTGCCGATGAAATGGCCCAATGACCAGCAAATCCCCTTTTAGAACAACTGACTAACCTCTTTCCATCGGGAGTAAAGCGAATCTCATTGGACCAACCCCGATGCGTGATATAAGGAAGTTGAGGTTGCCCTCGAGCCAAGTCCCAAAGCATTGCGACTCCACCCTCAAGAATCACGAGCAAGCGATGACCCCAAGGACAAATCTCAGCCTTCTTAATATTCTCTCCGAAGCGGAAGGGGGGCCCAATCCGTGCTCCCGACTCAGCTTCCCAAAGAACTATGGATTGGTCTCCACTGACCACCGCAACTCGCCTTCCATCGGGTGAATAGGATGCGCTAGCTTGAGAGAATCCCTGATGAAGTAGAGGTGAAACGGAATCGCCCGTTCGAGCATCAATCACCCGTGCAGAATCTCCCCAACACGCAGTTGCCAACCGTTTCCCGTCTGGACTAAATGCTGCATGAACTACACTCAGTGGAAATTTTCTGATGGGCTTGCCAACCTTCTCCCCTGTTTTTGAATCGAAAACTTGAGTTTTATTATACTTTCCGACAGTCACAAAGAGCTCACCCGTAGGATTGAATTCCGCTTGAGCAAGCCGGTACAACTTCGGATAAGTTTTTATGAGTGTTCCTTTTTGGGCATCCCAAAGCCGAACGATTCCATCCCTAGTACCGGTTAATACTCTCGTTTGATCACGATTGAGTGCAGCTAAATGAACGGGGAGAGTGTGTTGATAGGATTGAACTGATTTTCTACTACCCAGATTCCACAGTTCGACTTGACCATTTCGTAATGGAATTAAAACATGTGATCCATCTTGGGAGAATTCGATTTGGGAGGCGATTGAATTCAAGTGAATCGCTTGCCCCTTAAGTTCTCCGGTCTTCCAATCGTAATATCGAAGAATCTGATCATCCGTTGCGACGGCAAAATCATTAGATCTGGGATGAAATGAAAAGGCTAAAATCTTACCACCAATTTTGATGATAGGGATCGCATACTCTCCACTCATAGAGTTCATTACATGAACGGTGCCATCGCTGAGGCCTAAGGCTATTAGAATTCCATCCGGGCTACAGTGAGCAAAAAGAATTTCAGAATCATGAAACCACATTTGGACGAGTCGGGGGCAATGATTAAGAACTGACCCGAGACGTAATCGGTGAACGCGCTCACCTTTAAGATCTCCCTTGTACCCTTTCAATGCTTCTAATAAATAAGGCAGCGACCGAAGGATCTCTCCACGATCTAACTGGGCAATGCCAGTGTTGATGTTCAATTGAACAAGACGCTTTTCACCTATCTGACGTTCATTATTTTCGCTGTCAGCTAAACGCTCAAAGTGAATAGCCGCAATCACGGACCCCACAACGACAGCAACGAGAACGAGGCTGAGTACTCCCCCAAGTCCTGCGAGACCAGGATTTCGACGACACCAGCGAAACAGTTTTTCAAGCTCTCCAATGGGCCGAGCGATAACTGGCTCTCCACGTAAAAATCTTCTCAAGTCATCGGCGAAGGCATCCGCCGATTCGTATCGACGCCGACGATCTTTATTCATCGCCTTTAAGCAGATCGTCTCTAAATCTCGTGGAACTTTATCGTTTAGGAGCCGGGGCGGTCGAGGTTCTTCATGTATGACTTGATTGAGAAGTTGACTGCGTTGTCCCTTGAAGGGGCGTTCACCCGTCAAGAGTTCATAAAGAATCACTCCTAAACCGTATACATCGGAGCGGGCGTCGACCAGTCGACCATCGCCTTGAGCTTGCTCCGGCGACATGTAAGCAGGAGTGCCTAAAATTTGCCCATCAAGGGTCAGAGTATTCTCTCCCTCCGCATGCCGAGCTAAACCAAAATCGGTGAGATGGGGATACCCCGCAGTATCTAACAAAACATTGCTGGGTTTCACATCCCGATGAATAATTCCATGTCGATGAGCATGCCCAAGAGCATCTGCCACTTGAGCCACTAACTCAGCAGCCGAAGAAGGATCAAAGTTTTCATCCTTAACGAGATCTTCGACTGTTCCCCCCTCGATATAATCACTGACGAGGTAAGGTAAGCCTTCTTCTTCAACGATTTCATGGATCGGAACAATTCCTGGGTGCATGAGAGCACCTGCACTTCGAGCTTCTCGAAAGAATCTCTCCTCCTGTTCTTCACTGAAAGATAAACCAGAACGAGGAATCTTCACTGCAACAGTGCGATCGAGGTCAAGGTCAAGAGCTTTGTAAACTAAACCAAAGCTCCCCCCTCCGACGAGCTCGATGATTTTGAATCGCCCAATAAACTCTGGTGTATTTATAGGCTTAGATTGAGTTTTTAAAGAAGATTTAGAGGAAGAGGTCTCTGATCGAGCAAGGCGTGCGTGGAAGAGTAAATCGATCGTATTCAGTCGACGTTCAAGCTGAGAGCGGATATCAGAGTTTGCACTCAAAATCTCTTCACGATCCGTAAAAGAACCACTTTCTAACGCCTCTAAGTAATGCTCGACAATGGCATTAATTCGAGCCATCAATTGAGGATTTGGTGAAGAAGGTTCTTTATTTCTCATACTTCATCTAAAAATCACATCGAATAACTTACATCGGGTGAAACCGTCCGGCATTAAAAGTGCCGAGCACTCGACAAACCTACTGATATGTTAGCGAAAATTAAGACTCTACAAGTCCTATTATTAACGATCTACTTTAGTTTTTCGATGATGGTTTTTAAAATACAGCCGTACTAACTCTCAGTGTGACCTGGATGATTCACAGACTAAATTTGACTTAAAAGCTTCGTGGAAACGACATCTATATTTTCATCAAGGTCTAAATAGGAAAGTTCTCCAAGGCAGTAAAATTCAGTTCCATTTATCTGCAAATGCCAATCTTCATGGTAGTGTCCAAACACCCACACCTTAGGCTGAGAAATTGAAAACAATCTCTCCAGCAATTCGCCCGTCTTAGTTTGTATGGAGCCTTCGGGTAAGCCATACCGCCTGTGATTTTTCTTGTGAACGAGAAATTCGGAAACTGAAACAGGGCAATCATGTGAAAGAACAAGCCTGGGTTCGAGCCTTGTGTATTGTTCAACAACATCATCGTGAACATTTTCACTCAGCTCCTCACAAGCCCACCAGGGAATGCCATCACGAAGGCGAACTTTCTTATCAACTGAAAATGCACCTCGAACAAAAAAACCTTCAATCCCACCGTGTTTCAGCTCCCCGTAATCACCTAAGCAATGCTCAGATAAATGATCATAATCGTCATGGTTTCCTGGAAAAAATTTGTGACAGCTGGAATCGATGCATGCATTTAAAAATTGATAAGTCTCTTTGTTCCCCATGTCCCCAATTTGAACGGAGTATTCACAACCCTCAATTTGGCCTAGATAGGATGGCTTGTTGAGTATGTTCCAATCAACTTTACCGTGAACATCGCCGATGATTCGAAGGCGTACTCGACTCATTTATACTCCTAATTAGTTCCTGTTGAATAACAGGAATTAATTATATTTGCGTGGGATCACGCAAATCACGAAGAAAGACCAATGGTCTTTCTTCCATTAGCACTGCAATAGGCTTTTAGCCTATTTTTAGTGGAGC
>JANQLS010000198.1 GCA_028280485.1 Planctomycetota bacterium | reverse complement strand
TGGAGCATTGATCGATAAAGAAATCGATGGTGAATACATCGTCGATACAAGTCACCTAGTAGCCTACGATCCCAATATCGAACTTAAGGTACAACTTGCGGGCGGCCTCTTCTCTAGCTTTTTCAGCGGTGAAGGGCTTGTGACTCGACTCGAAGGCCAGGGCAAAGTCGTTCTTCAATCGAGAAGCCTCGACGGCCTTCGTGGCTGGCTCAACCCTAGAATTTAAGGAGTTTATTCATGGAAGTTGAAATTCTCCACCGACCGGGTTGTTCGGCTGCGAAAGTCACTTTAGCTCCCCAAGAGCATATCACCGCTGAAGGTGGTGCTATGATTTCGATGGACGGTGACATGCAGATTGAAACAACAACCCACAAACGGGGAAAGGGTGGGATCCTTAAAGGGGTTAAGCGCCTACTATCGGGAGAATCCTTTTTCATCAATCACTTCACTGCTCCCTCAACGGGTGGTGTGGTATTGCTCTCCGCAACCCTTCCCGGCGACATGATCACTGTAGATCTCAATCAAGAAAGCTTGATCGTTCAGGGTGGTTCATGGGTCGCCAGTGAACCCAACATCGAAGTCGATATGAGCTGGCAAGGCTTTAAATCGTTCCTTTCAGGTGAACGAGTCTTCTGGCTCAATCTCAATGGGACTGGAAAGGTAATCCTCAGTTCATTCGGGGCGATCTATCCCATCGAAGTCGACGGAGAGTACATTGTAGATACAGGACACATCGTTGCTTTCGAACAAACCTTGAACTTCAAGTTATCCAAGGCCGGGAAATCTTGGATTCGCTCAATTCTAGGCGGTGAAGGAATCGTATGTAAATTCGAAGGGAAAGGCACAGTTTGGTGTCAATCTCACAATCCACCGAGTTTCGGAAGAACTCTCGGTCCAATGTTGAGGCCTCGTTGATCTATGAATAGAGAATTTGATTTCAAAATGGATTGCAAGCCCGACTTTGGCGTAGTCACCGTCAACTTAGAGGGCGATCAAACCATCAAAGTGGAAGCTTCGGCGATGGCCGCTATGGATACCAACGTCGAAATGAAGACCAAGTTTAAGGGTGGATTTAAACGATTCCTTACGGGTGAAAGTTTGTTTATCAACGAATTCACCGCTCGCGCAGGCCCCGGGGAAATCTTGATTGCTCCAGGATCTCCTGGCGACATCGAACATCTCCATCTCGATGGAGATACCATTTATCTACAAAACTCCGCTTATGTAGCCAGTGGATTAGACGTTCAAATCAACATGAAGTGGCAAGGCTTCATGAAAGGCTTCTTCAGTAATGAAGGTCTTTTCCTCATTCAGTGCACCGGCCACGGAGACCTCTTCTTCAATACCTTTGGAGCTATGGTCTGTATCGATGTCGACGGTGAATACGTTGTCGACAACGGCCATATCGTTGCCTTTACCGAGGGTTTAGATTACAAAATCAGTACAGTAGGTGGATATAAATCATTATTCTTCTCAGGAGAAGGATTGATCTGTCGATTCGAAGGCCAGGGAAAAGTCTGGATTCAAACCCGACAACTAGGCGCCTTCGCTTCCTGGGTTTATCCCTACCGCCCAGTTCAAAGCAACGGATAATACTGAGAACATTTAATCAGACAAAAAAAGAGCGCGAAGCGGAACTCCTTCCCCTTCGCGCTCTTTTTTTATTTATTCTTCTTCGTACGTTTAGGAGCCTTCTTTCGTTTGTGTGGCTTAAGCTGCACGTACGGCTTCAGTTTTTTAGATAACTCTCGTATCGTTCTAAAATATGCCGGATCCATCGCAAGATTTTTAATTTCATTAGGATCGGTGGAATGATCATACAGTTCACGACCGGCTTTCCCTTCGAGCCACTCGGTGTACCTCCACTTTTCGGTACGAATGGAATAGCCCCAAGCCCGCGGGCTGTGCCAAACCTGAGAAACGGCTGGCTTATCCCACGATGAAGTTTTGGGATCGACAAGAATGGGGCGTAGCGATGCCCCTTCTAAATTTTCAGGTGCTTTTAATCCACAGAGATCAGCTAAAGTTGGGTACAGATCTAAAAGCTCGACTGTTTTTTGAGTCGCCTTGTTTTTTGTAAAGCCAGGAGCGGCGATGATCAGCGGCATCCTCACCGAGCGCTCGAAGGCTTTGCGCTTATACCAGAGACCTTTTTCACCCAAGAAATATCCGTGATCTGACCAAAAGATAATGATGGTTTTTTCGAGAAGCTTGTTTCTCTCCAAAGCATCTAAAAGTCGCCCTACTTGAGCATCGACGAAGGAATTACAAGCGTAGTAGGCTTGCTTACATTTCCTCGCTTGCTCCTTGGTGATGTCTTTAAAGTAGTAAGGCCAATTTTTGGTATCTCTTTGAATGGCCATCGGGGGAACATCTTTAAGATCCCGTTTGGCTTCTTCTAAATCGGGTATGGTGATTTTATCTAAGGGGTAAAGATCAAAATAACGCTTCGGAGCGACGTAGGGACAATGCGGATTAAAGAAACCGGCCGCAAGGAAGAAGGGCCTGTCTCTCGGCTTCTCCATCAGCTCGATGATTTTAGTAGCCACCATCCCATCGGTGTGATCTTCATCGCGACTGACGGGATCCCACCAGGCCATCGAAATCCCTAAGCCTTTGTTTTTGCTGTAGCGAATAATTTTGTCTTCTTGCTTCTTATCGATGCCTGCAGGGTTGTAACGTTCATCCCAAGTTGCGGGGTCATCGTTGGCATCCGTTCCGATTTGGCTGGGATTTCCGTAGTGATAAATCTTTCCTGCTCGGGCCGAGAAGTAACCATTCTTCCTGAAAAGCTGCCCTAAGGTCACCACATTGGGATTTTTCTTTCTGAGCTCATGCTTCAAAGTGTGCATGTCGAGAGTGTCGGGTCTTAGTCCCGTCATCAAACTAGCCCGGCTGGGTCCACAGAGGGGTTGTTGGCAGTAAGCATTATCGAAACGAACCCCCATCTTGGCTAAACGATTGAGATGGGGAGTTTTAACTTGAGGGTCGCCGTAAACCTCTAAATCGTTGTTCAGATCATCGGCAGCGATAAAGAGCACATTGTATTTTTCTTGAGGCTTAGCGTCTACCAAGGCACAAAGCAGACTCAAGAGGCCAACGAGGAATATCGTTTTATTCATGATTTTTACTTATCAGCTTACAATTTTTGGAGGAGCGAAGCCCTCTCGATAATTTCGCTTTAAGATGGTTCGGTTCGCTTGCTCATGATCTTCAAAACGAAATTTAGGACTATCCCACTTTAATGTTTCTCCCGGGAAACGAGTAGCCTTCGTAGCTAACAATGCAGGTTCCGTAATTCGAATCCCCATATCAAAGGGAGACCAGTGATCTACAGTCTTCCCTAAACAACGGTCGACCCACGCAAACCAATGGTTTTGCGGAGGAACGGAAGGTAGGGGCTCATTTTTTATTTCTTTCCCATCTCGGAAGATGTTGATCTTCCCTAAATCACCTAAAAGGATCGCTCCTTCCTCACAGATGATGAGGATTTCGTTCACGTAAAGCTTCACTTGAGGCAAGCCTAATTTTTTAAAGGAAGGGCGGATCTCACTATCGGCGTATTGTAGAACAAATTTATCGCGAGCGAATCGCTCCCCACCTGGATAGATCAAGGTACTCTTATTGAAAGCTGAATGACTTTCATTAGAAGGCTTCTTCGTCTCTGTCTTCACGGTCAAAGGAGAAGGTAGATCGTAGGCATAATATAGAATATCTAAAATATGACAGCCCCAATCCGCTAACATTCCCCCACCGGTCTCCCAGTATCCTCGCCAACGTTTAGGCGCAATCTGAGGACTATAAGGCAGCTTGGGCTTCAAAGGCCCGTTCCAAAGATCCCAGTTGAGATACTCAGGGATGGGTTCTGGCTCAGGCAGAGAACCCCAGGGGGCAACAGAATGAGATCCAGGACGGATATGTTCTCCCCATGCATAAGCCTTAACCGGCTTTCCGAGTTGATTTGATTTTAGAATCTTGAGTGCCTGTCGACGACCGATGCTGTTGGAAGCTCTTTGGTTACCCATCTGAGTGATAAGCTTTGGGCGTTTTTTGATGGCTTTCTTTAAAAGCCTCAATTCATCGAGTTGATGAACGATGGGTTTCTGCCCGTAAACATGCTTATGATGTTTTAATGCCGTGATCATCATCGGGGCGTGATGAAAGTCGGGTGTATCCACGATCACCGCATCAAATTGATCGAGGAACTTTGAGAATGCTTCTCGATAGTCAGTAACCTTAAATGCTCCGGGAAATTGAGCTGCGATTTCGTTGAGCGAATTTTTATCGACATCACAAAATCCCGAAAACTCAACTTGAGGATGTTTTTGAATATTTCCCCGGTCGAGTTGACCAATACCACCGGTACCGATTTGAAGAACTTTGAGCCTGCTGTTTTTATTCGCCTGTTTTCCTAAGCCGATGGAAGTTAGAGATAGGCTGGCTCCCCCGGCAATCGAACTCATTAAAAATGTTCTTCGAGTTTGCTCTAGGGGACTATTGGCTGAATTGGGCTCAGTCATTTGGATTAAGGCTCATCAAAAATCAAGAAACGGAATTCTATCCCAAGCCACATTGAATCAGAGAATTGAGTTGAGACTTGTTTATTTTATCTAGATTGCAAGACAACCACCATCCTGTAGGTACTTAAAATACAGGCCTTTTAACCTATTTTATGAGAACGTCTGATTTCTTCCGGCGGAGAACCGAATTCCCCCTTGGACAAAATTAAGCCAACAGCTAAGATGTGGGGCACTCCACGACAGTTAAGTGCAATCGATTTACATCCGTTCAATCGAGTTCAGCAAAGGATCAGAGATGCTTTCCCTATTCGGCTCTCCCAGTAAAACCTGTGACGGAGTTTCCCGACGAGCTTTTCTTCAAGCAGCGGGTCCGGGTCTCTTAGGTTTAACACTCCCCAAACTCCTCTTAGCTGAACAAAATATAAACTCAGTGGGATTCACCGATCACGCCCCCAAAGCCAAGTCGGTTATTTTCCTCTTCCTGTTTGGAGGTCCGAGTCAATTAGAAACCTTCGACATGAAACCCGATTCAGCGCGGGAGACTCGTGGTCCCTTTCAACCCATCCCATGTAAGACCCCGGGACTGTTGATGTGTGAACATCTTCCGAAGCTTGCGAAGATTTCAGATAAGTTTTCGGTCCTAAGAAACCTTTCCCACACTTACAACGATCACTCAGGAGCGGCTCATTACATTCAAACGGGAAAGCGCTGGCAAATCCCAATTGGTGGAGGCTTCAGCGCAACCACTCAAGATTGGCCTTCGATGGGATCCGTCGTTGAATACTTAGGGCAAAAACTTCCTGGAGGTATCGATCGAGATCTACCCAATTCAGTGGTCACCCCCAACTGGTTAGGACGCCTTCAAGATAAAGGCCAGTACAAACGCCCAGGGGAATACGCTGGCTGGTTAGGCCACGCTTTCAATCCGATGGCCACTCGAATCGACAAGCGAACGCTGACAGATAATCCCTACTGGAGAAATCTCACTCAGAAGGAAGCCAACTTTCAAATTGAAGGCTTAGATCAAGTCAATTCTCTACAACTCGATCGGCTTAAGAAGCGCCAAAGCTTGTTAGAGCAATTCGACAAACAGCAACGCATCCTAGATAAATCCGAATCTTACAAACTCGACCGACTGCGTTCACGAGCACTCGCCTTAGTGTCGACGGGTCGAACTCGCCAGGCTTTGGATGTGCAACAAGAGACTGAACAAACGCATGAACGCTACGGGCGACATCTTTTTGGTCAAGCCACCCTGTTAGCTCGGCGCTTAGTGGAGTCTGGAGTACGATTCGTGACTGTTCACTACGATGCCTGTGATGGTTACAGTTGGGACTCCCACCGAAACTCAAAAGATGTAAAGAAACATCTGCTCCCGACTTTAGACCAATCTTTGTCTGCGTTACTGTCGGACCTCGATGAACGAGGGCTCTTAGATGAGACTCTGGTTGTCACGGTGGGTGAGATGGGAAGAACCCCCAAAGCTAACGGGGACTGGGGACGAGGTCACTGGAGCACTCTTTTCCCAGCGGTCTTAGCGGGTGCCGGCATTCAAGGGGGAACCGTTTATGGGGAGACCGACAAGGTAGGTGCTTACAGCAAGGGGAACCCTAAAAGCCCTGAAGATTTAGCCTCAACCATTTACTATTCATTAGGCATCGATTCCAATCGACACTTAACTAAGCTCAACGGCCAACCCGTTCCGATCGTGGAGGGAGGAAAACCGATCTTAGAGTTGTTTAGCTAATTTGGTTTTCACTTAAGTATTCATCGATAAGAGCTAATCCCGCTTTCAATGTCTTGGTTTCCACTCCGATACCAATTCTTAAATAGTTTTCCATCCCGAACCAACTACCCGCCACCACGAATACGCTTTTGCTTTCACGTAATTCAGTGACGAGCTCATCGGAAGTTTTATCGAAATTGTAGCCGACGAAAGCCATCCCCCCCGCTTGCGGTGGTATGAAATTCAAAGCATCGGAATGCTTCTCAACCCACTCTTCAATGATCGGAAGATTTTTTCGAAGATGCTGACGCCCTCGTTCAAAAATTTCGTTACGTTTATTGGGTGCTAACGCGATTCGAGCAACGTACTGACTCAGCATACCCGTGCTGATGGAAGTGTAGTCGTGATGATGCCAGGCGGTGTCGATCACTTCTCGAGGACCCGCCAGCCAACCGATTCTCAATCCGGGCAAGGCCATCGATTTTGCCAAACCGGATGCGATGACGGTTTTTTCGTAGCTCCCATGAAAGCTAGGCGTCAATTCGCCACTGAGTTCAGAGCCGATATAAATTTCATCCGAAAACAGATAACAATCGAACTCTCGTGCAAGATTGACAATGACCTTCATTTGAGATGGACTTAGGACCGCTCCCGTAGGATTGTTGGGATTGCAAATAGCAATCACCTTCGTTTTGTCAGACAGCTTTGACCTTAATTCTTCCAGATCTAATTCCCAACCCAAATTTCGTTTCAAATGAATGGGCTTAACTTCACACCCCAGTGATTTCGTCAAACCGTAGAGCAATTGATAATTAGGCTGCATCAGAACCACTTCATCCCCCGGCTCTAAAAGACTCTTAAAACCGACATAGTTAGCTTCAGCAGATCCGTTGGTCACGATGATATTGTCCGCATCATAACCAGAGTAATAAGAAGCTAAAAGCGCGCGAAGATCGGGATCACCATTAGTTTGGCCGTAACCCAAACGAAGCTTTAATAGTTCCTCTAATTGCTCGGACGATAACAACTCTTCAAGGGTGAAAGGGTGAAGTCCACTCTCAGTTAAATTGTATTGAACCGTATTTTCGTAGAGAGATTGGTTACGTTCTAACTCAAATGTTTCTATGTACATGGCGCTTGCTATAATATTTAAATCTAAAGATATCCCTAAGATACTATAATGAGATCCGCCTACACTTTGTTACTTAAAACGCCTAATAATACATGCCTGAAGACTTTAACGAAATCCTTTATACTGGTCTTTTTAGTCGACGAATTAAAAACCTCATTGGGACAACGAATGAGTAAGAAGAAGTTAAAATACATCCTTTTCATCGGTTTTCCCCTCTGCCTCATTCTGATTCTTTTTTTAGGCAGAGAAGAACTCTTATCCACTTGGTACACCTACCAACTAAAACAATTGGAAGGTCAAGAGCAAATCGACTACGCCTTAGAACTCGAAGAAAAAGGTGAGCTCTCCCGTCGCATCATTACGAGCTGGTATATAGAACAATTAAATAATTGGAAAATCGACCCCGAGGTTAAAAAGAAGAGAGACCGTAAGGAGGCCACGATTCCTCACAAGGAAGTCGTAGTTATCGAAAATCAAAAACGCCAACTTACGGCTTTCTATTACCCCGACGAAAAGTCACCAGCTCATTGGAGTTCTCGCCTAATTGCCCTCGAAGCGGATTGTCCCCCCGAACTCATCTTGAAGCTCTTAGAAGATTCTGAACCCATTCTTCCCTTATCAAAATATGGATTAACTATGAGCCTCGGCCGAGTCAATCCACCCTCGACGATGCTCTCTCTTCATTACACTTCTTACCACTTGATCAAGTTGAAAGAAAAGTCCGTACCCGGTTTAGTTGAGCTCCTTCCCCATGAAAGTAAAAACCTTCGCTTCCAAGCCCTCTATGCTTTGAAACACATGACGGTGACGCACAAGGAAGATAAAATTGCGGTGCTTAAACTTTTAGCAGATCCCGACCGGAACATCAGAAATGCAGCGCATGGCTTTCTGTTAAGGCACGACCCTAATGGTGAGTTAGCGATGCCAACCTTAGAGGAAGGAATCAAAAAGGAGCTCAAAGTTAGCCGAGACTGTGGATTAAATCTTCTAAAACTCCTAGGTAAAAATGAGAAAGCGGACCGAGTTTTAGGCAAGGCTTTGTTGAGTTCCGATTTCACTGCCAAACAGATCGTCCTGCAATATTTAGGTTCCCAGGGAAAAGCGGTTGGCGCAGTTCCTAAGACAGAGCAAGCTTTAATCAAGACCCTCAAGGAAGAGCCCAAAGACCTCCTTCGAACGTTTTCGACTTATGCCATTCGAAAGTTGTCTTTAACTTCACCTGAAGTCATTCAAGCTCTCTGTCATGCCTTAGAAACAGATAAGGATCGCTCTGTCCGCCATGGGGTGGTTCTCGCCTTAAGAGACTTGGCCCCTGATTCAAAACCCGCGGTTCCTTCCCTCCGCAAAGCCTTGAACGATGAATATGAATTAGTCAGGCGATTCGCCAAGTATGCGTTGGTGGCGTTGGGTGAGTCGGTGGATTCGTAAAATGTTGCGCATATAAAATAAAAAGGGGAAACTTAACTAGCCCGAAGCGCTAGCGAGGGTTAAAAGCCACCATTCGTTTTTAAAATTCATTTAGTTAGCTGGAATTTTTTGGGGCGTACCTAATTGCGAAAACAACAAATCCTACTCATGTATTTTCCCCTCGCTAGCGCTTCGGGCTAATTAATGACAATTCAATCGTTCATAATTCCCTATGTAGATGGCTGCTTTTCAAACATTATTAAACCTTCGTCATAAAAAAGATTTCTCATGCCACTCAACACCGATTAACTTATGGGAAACATGAGAAACAAAAAAAGAAAACTCTTCATCTTCTGCATTTTCCCTGCCTGTTTAATCTTCATTATCTATTCGGGCAGAACAGAACTTTTAAACTATTGGTATTCATTCCAATTAAGTCGATTAAGCGATTTAGATCAAAAAGCGTTAGCGATTCAATTAGAAACTCAAAGTGAGTTTACAAGAGCCTTCATAATAGATTGGTATAAAAAACAGCTAGCCCATTGGGAACCCAATCCAACGAAGCTTAAAAATAGAACTCACGAAAAAATTGTCGCGCCCGATGAATCTCTATTGGATCTTGATAGTAAAGAAACTCAGATTATCAGATTCTTCTACCAGGATGAAAGCCGCCCCGTTTACTTTAGTTCCCGTTTATTGGAGTTAGGTATCGATGTAGAGCCAAAAACAATTGCAAATTTACTAAAATTATCAAAGCCCAATTTACTCCCAAAATATTCAAGGCGATTTAAATATAAATCCAATCTACATTACCTTCACTATACAAGCCATTATTTATATCAATTACGTAAGCCTGCAATCCCGATATTAATAGAATTACTTATCCATCAAGATGAATTCATTCGATCTCAGGCTTTCACTGCACTGCACCAACTAAATATCGAAGACGAAAGACACAAAAAATCTATTTTAAATCATCTGACCAACTCGAAATCTGATATTCGATACCATGCATTTTTGATCATGATTAAAAATGATCCTTCCGGAAAAATTGGAATTCCAATTTTAGAGAAAGGATTAAATGAAGAGCTCGAAATCAGCCAAAGCTGCGGCCTCGCTTTACTTTGGTTTTCTTGGGATTCACCGAAGGCAATAAGAATCATTTCTGAAAAATTAACGAGTTCCAACTTCCCCGCAAAGCAGGGAATACTAAACGATCTGAGCGCGAGCAAGCGAATGTTCAATTCTAAACAATACCAATATTTAGAAAATGCTCTTATCAAATTACTTAAAGATGATCCATCATCAGAAGTAAGAAAGGTGGTTGTGAATGCCATTCAAACTCAACTGCAATTTCAGTCAGTATCAGCTCACGCATTAGCCAACGCGATAATTAATGACTCCGATGAAGACGTCCGACTAAATTCTGTTATTGCCTTGAAGAAGAGGGCCTATCATTCAAAAATTGGCATGGCTGCCATAAAGAAAGCCTTAGAGGATCCATCGGAAAAAGTACGAAAGGAAGCGAAGATCGCGTTCAGTATTTTTAAGACCCAAGAATCATCGGATCTATGAAAACTAAGTTGTGGTATGAAAAAGAAAACTAAAAAAGCAATTCTCCTCTTGATCCCCATCACCTTTATCCTCATTCCCTTTTTGGGAAGGGGAGAACTTCTCACAGCCTGGTACAATTATCAGTTAAATCAAAGGGAAGGCCAAGAGCAACTGGATTACGCCATTAAATTAGAGGGTGAGGGAGGCCTGCAGAAAAAAGTAATTAAAAATTGGTATATTCAACAGATCGCTCAGTGGAAGCCAAATTTAAAATTACGAACTGATGAAAAAGCAAATCCACCCATTTTCGTGGATAAAAACAATAGAGATTATAATGTCGGTTTTAACGTGTCATTTAGGGTATTCCACTACCAGGATGAAGTCTGGCCATTCAAGTTGATAGAGAGATTGTCCAAGATTGACTCTCAATTAAATCCGAACATCATTTCAAATCTATTGGCAAAATCCAACCCGAAGCATTTCTTTACCACATTTGGCAGACGAACGAGAAGTGTCTATGCCTTTCAGTTCAGGCCTCAATATTCGCTTCACTACACTTCGTACCATCTTTTATTGTTAAAAGAGAAGGCCATTCCTCATATAGCGCAGCTGCTTTCACATAAAGAAAAAAATGTCCGCTACCAAGCAGCTTTCCTTACAAAACTATCTAAATTCAATCAAGAAGAAGTAAAGTTGAAGATGTTGAATCTATTAATTGACCCTGAACAAGAGAATCGAGTACTCGCACGAGACTATATGTTTAAATTCGATTCCGATGGAAAAATAGCCCTCCCCATCTTAGAAAAAGGGTTAAATGGAACAAAAGCGATCAGAAGAAACTCTTTATCATTACTGTTGAGAATTTATAGAACAAATCCGGAAGTCACTCAATTAGTTAAAGATCACCTTAAGAATTCTAACTTAGAAATTAAATTAGATCTCATAGAGATGTTCGGATACTTCGCGAAGGATTCTCCTGATATCGAACAATTGATCATGAGAATCTATCGTGAAAACCCCACTGCTCAAACCCGGATAACAATAGCTAAAACCATACAAACTATTGGTATTTCAAAACAAAAATGGCTTGGCGTCATCATTGAGATTCTTGAAGCGGACTCAGGTACGGAAGAACAAATTGAAGCATTGAAAGTATTGAGATATTTTACTCGCTACTCAAGCCCTGCTATACCCGCCATCAAAAACCTATTAGGTTGTAATTCCGGAAGGGTCAAACAATTTGCTTATGAAACCCTTATAGAACTTGGCGTGAAGTTAGATGACACTGAAATCCCAGACGACATCTTCAACTAAACCTCCGGCAACTCATACCCCTTCCGATACTCCCGCCCCAACAACTGATTCGCTTCCTTGTCGTTTGTAAACGTTTCAGTTTTCGCATCGAACTCTAAACGCTTACCGGTTCGATAAGAAATGTTTCCGAGGTGACACAAAAGAGCTGAAATATGCCCATCTTCGATTTCGGCGACGAGCTCATCTTGTTTTCGACTTTTGACGCAATCGATGAAATTACGGTAGTGAGCCCCATCATCAGCAGCACCAACATTAGCACTGGGGCCAGGCTTGTTACCTCTAAAGACTCGATAACCTAAGCGATCGATCATCAAGTAGCCTTGATCCCCAAAGAAGATGTTGTCATTGTCAAAACGATGCCCTTGCATGCGATAGGGAGTGAAATCGCGTTGTTCGAAAACGTAGAGCAAGTCATCGTACTCCCAGGTGATATTCATAGTGTCGGGAGTTTCTTGCGCGTCTCCTTTGGATCCCAACTTCGCACCACTACAAGAAACCGCCTTGGGCGCTCCTAAACCTAAAGCCCAACGACCGAGATCGACTTGATGCACCCCATCATTCCCGAGATCTCCCGTGCCGTACTCCCAAAGCCAATGCCAACCGTAATGGAAATGGTTGCGGTTGAATTTTCGATTCTTCGCCGGGCCCAACCAGAGATCGTAATTCACTCCCTTAGGAGTTTCTTCGTCGGGACGATGCTCCATGCGCCCACGACGTTGATTATTGATGGCTTTAACCATCATGACTTTACCGATCGCTCCGTCCTTGATGAGCTTCCAGGCTTCTCGATAGTGCGGTCGAGATCGCAGTTGCGTTCCGTGCTGAACAATTCTTTTGTATTTCCGAGCCGCTTTAACGGCTAACCGACCTTCGACGATGTTGTGGGAAGCGGGCTTCTCAACGTAAACATCTTTCCCGGCTAAGCAACCTAAGATCGTAGCGGGAGCGTGCCAGTGATCGGGCGTGGCCACGACGATCGCATCGACATCTTTTCGATCGAGCACTTTTCTAAAGTCAGAAATATCTAAGGGGCGTCGCTTAGTACGTCGCTCCACATCTGAACTTAATCGATTTGCTCGACCGGGATCTGGATCACATACAGCGATGACTTGGCTATGCGGCAAGCTTGAAAAATGACTTGCGAGGTTTCGGCCTCTTCCCCCTCCCAAGACCGCAACGTTGACTTTTTCATTCGGGGATTCACCGGCGATACCCATCGAAGCCGCGCCAATCAATGCGCTGGAGGTACCGATAAAGGATCTACGACTTACCTTTTTCATAGCCATGTTCCTCAGGGTAGTAGGCACACGCCGTGTGCCGTAGTAGTAGGCTCGCTCCGCGAGTCGTGCAGAGCAAGTCGGTATTAATGGGTTGATAAGTTTTAAGAGAGAGTGAGTCTATCTCACTCAGGATCAGGATGAGGTTCAGAGTAGATTTAAATTATTGATGCAAAGATAAAGTAGGCTAATGAGATCAGTGAAACTTAAATATTATTCAAGCTCAATCTCATCAAAGTCACCTTTTCGCTTCGACACGACTCGCGGAGCGAGCCTACTACTGAAAATTCTACCGAAATTGCCTACCCCAACAAATTCAAATCCAGTTACAATTTGGGGCGAATAAGCTAAATCATTATTTATGCTTCAATTTAATCCTAAATCCAATCAGGTTCGGTGAGCCATGTTGCGAATCTTTGACCACGAACACAGTCGTAGAGATTTCCTGCAAGTCGGAAGCTTAGCGATGGGAGGATTGGGATTAAGCCTTCCCAGCCTCTTAAAGATAAGAGAAGCATCGGCACTTTCGAACCCAGTCTTCAAAGATCGATCCGTCGTTTTACTTTTTATGCACGGCGGCCCCCCTCAAGCCGAAACGTTCGATCCTAAAATGACAGCCCCCAGTGGCGTTCGAAGTGTGACAGGTGAAATCCCCACTTCACTCACAGGAGTCACTTACGGATCCTCACTCACGAAACTCGCCAAGCTCGCCCACTTAACCAATGTTGTTCGATCGTTTACCACCGGTAACGGTAACCACGATATAAAACCCGTAGTGAGCCCACACACCTTCGGAGCCAACATGGGCTCCATTTATTCTCGAGTTGCGGGTTCGACAAGAAAAGACAGTGGCATCCCCACTAATGTCAATCTCTTCCCGAGGGCCGTTTGTCCTGACACTCAACCGGCGAATCGAAACTTCGGAAAGTTTGAAGCGACCGGTCCCTTCGGTTCAGCTAACAGTCCCTTCGTTCCCGGCTCAGGGAATGAACTTCAAAGTAACATGCGTCTCAATATTTCAAGAGATCGCTTAGCCGACCGAAAACAATTACTCACTAGCTTAGATGGATTGAAGCGAGACCTCGAAAAGGTCAGCGCCATCGATGGCATGTCTATTTTCCGAGAACAGGCTTACAGCTTGCTTTTAGGTGAAGGCTCCAAAGCCTTCGATCTCTCGGGCGAAGATCCTAAAATCGTTGAACGTTACGATACCAGCCGCTTGGTAGACCCCAAAAAGATCGATAAAAAGTGGAACAACCATAAAAACTACAAGGATCACGGCCAGTCCTTAGGCAAGTTGATGCTCTTAGCCCGAAGACTGTGCGAAGCGGGTTGCGGATTTATCACCGTTACTACGAACTTCGTTTGGGATATGCATGCAGATAAAAACAACGCCACAATCGATGAAGGCATGCGCTACTGTGGCCTACCTTTTGATCATGCCGTTTCAACTTTTATTGAAGACGTTGAAGCTCGCGGTCTCAGCGATAAGATCCTTCTGATCGCTTGTGGTGAAATGGGAAGAAATCCCAAAGTGAATAAACGAGGCGGGCGTGACCACTGGGGACGTTTAGCCCCTCTTATGATCTACGGCGGAGGCTTAACGCGCGGTCAAATCATCGGGCGGTCCAGTCCAGACGTCGGTGAGCCGGCGAGCGACCCCGTGACGATCAAAAACTTAGTCGCCACCGTGCTCCATTCCCTCTTTGATGTCGGAGAACTTCGCTTAGTTCCCGGCCTGCCCCGTGAAATATTTGATCTGATCGATAATACTCAACCGATTCGACCCTTGTTCAGCTGAGTTTTTAATCGCGTCATTCAGATCGCTCTACCCACCAAGATTTAAAATCGGTATGATGATATGTCTTCAATTTCCGTTGAAGACGTAAAGAATCCTTCATGTCCTAAAGATGACTTCCATCCTGGACGAGATATAAAAAAATTCACTCCTTTTCGGATGGACCACCCCCGATCAACAAAGATTAAAAACGGACGAATCCATGAGATCTCAAATTACTTTTTTAGTGTTGTTCTTAGCTTGCTCCACTCAGCTCTCCGCCGATGCCAAAACCGATTGGCGCACTTGGCGGGGCCCCAACGGAAACAACATTGCCATCGATGATTCCAGCATCGTCACCTCTTGGAGCGAAAAAAAGAACGTCCTTTGGAAGATCGATATTCCCGGGCGTGGTCACTCTTCTCCCATCGTCGTCAACGATATCGTCGCTCTAACGACTGCCGATGAGAATTCAAAGACTCAATCCGTCTTCGCAGTCAACCGAGCCACGGGAACGAAAGCTTGGCACAAAGTCCTTCACAAAGGTGGCTTCCCTTTAAAAACCCACAAGAAAAACACCCACGCGTCTCCGACTCTGGCATCCGACGGAAAAGCACTCTACGTGACGTTTTGTAATTCAGAATCGATCAAACTGACGAAACTAACTCTCAAAGGCGAGGTGGAATGGAGCATCACCTGCGGAGGCTTCGATCCCAAACTTTTTGAATTCGGTTACGCCCCTTCTCCTCTTCTCTATGGAGACAACGTCATCGTCGTTTCCGATTACGAAAAGGGCTTCTTGGCTGCCTTCAAAAAATCAAACGGTAAAGAAGCTTGGCGTACTCCACGAGTGAGTCAACACGTGAGTTACTCTTCTCCCATCGTTTGTAAGGTCGCCGGTAAAGAGCAACTCTTGCTGAGTGGCCGCAATCAAGTCGCCAGCTACAATCCTAAAAATGGAGAGCTCATTTGGAAGGTTGCTGAAGCCACAACGAACGCGACTTGCGGCACGATGGTTTGGGAAGACGATTTAGTCTTCGCTAGCGGCGGTTACCCCAAAAAAGAAACCGTTGCCATCCGCGCAGACGGATCAAAAGAAGTCGTGTGGAGAAACAGAGACAAAAGCTACGAGCAATCCATGCTGGCTTACAAAGGCTATATCTATGCTTTCAATGACAACGGTATCGCTACTTGCTTTAGAGCCAAAGATGGAAAACCCATGTGGAAAGAAAGACTTGGCGGTCCCGTCAGCGCATCTCCCGTTCTCGTCAACGGCAACATTTACGCTACGAATGAAAAGGGCATCACCTGGGTCTACAAAGCCACCCCTAATGGCTACAAAGAAATCGCTAAAAACCAATTAGGTAGTGACTCCTTCGCGACCCCCACCATCTGTGGCGGTAGAATTTATCTTCGCCATGCCGACGGTTACGGAAAGTCACGTAAAGAAACGTTGTACTGTGTCGGGAAGAAGTAATAATGGTCGTCGCTATCGGCGACCATCATTACTGCATAAAAAAGCGCTCACAGTCAGGGGGGGCGAACATGTGAGCGCAGCAAATAAGAATAAGTCTATTTTAGGGTCATCGAGCGGGCTGAAAAGAAATGTTTCGAAACTAATCCATTCCCTTATTTAAGGCTCATTTATTAAGCCTTCTTTCTAAATTTCAGCCGAATTGAACATCTAAGGCCTAATTTCAATTGAACTATTTGTTTAGGAAATATAGGTCCATCACCCTGTAGCGCCTGGGCTTGCCCCAGGCCTTTCCCTAAAGAGTGATATGATTTTGAAAACTTTGTGAGTTGCTAAAGGAATGGCCACCCACAAGGGGTGGCGCTACAGAATCAACTTAGTATTGTCGAATCGAAGAGTTCACTGCATCGTTTATTGTGAACAACAATGCTCATCCTCACTTCATACCCCACCGACTCGACATCTTGTTTTCGATACGCTTTAAGGTATCTCGGATTTCAGCTAAGACTTCTGCATTTGCATTCAGTGCTTCTGAATCCACTTCGACGACTGGAGTTGAAGCCACTTCAGTTGTAACTGACTTTCCACCTCCACCATAAAGGTCTCGTTGATCGAGAACTTGATCACGGAATTCTTTAGGTTCCATGATACCTACCAAACCCGCATCTGCCGCACCTTGAGGAGCACTGCTTCCTGCAGTTTCAACTTTCAATGCGCACACCCCGAAGTAACGTTGAATGGGCCCCTCGTGCATCGCTAAGTCGGTGATCTTTTCCAGCGGGATGGTTTTTTCTTGTCGAAACCAAACGCCCTTTTTAACCACCAGTTCCCGCTCAGTGAGATAGCACTTTAAACTTTTGTAGTATTTATTCACGTAGGCCATGCCGAAGATCGCCCATGGAATCAATATTGGAATCCCAACGCAAGTGATCGCTAAGATCCAACAGGTGTTGAGAAAGATGTAGACCTTTAATTTGGGATCAAACTTCGCACTCGCGAGGATTTTTTGTTCTCTAGCCATAGGAGACCCTTTTTATAAACCCGTTTTTTCCGTAGCCAAATTCGCCAGAATTTGGACGCGGTACGCTTCAAAGTTTTCAATCTCAAGTTTCAAAAGCGTTCCTGGCCCAAAGCCGGGCGGCTTTGGCTACAGTCTTGTTTTCGATCAAAATTTTCAGAGTTTAGTTTACAGCCCCTTAAATTACGCTTTCAACTCCATTGAATTCATCGACAGACTTTTGATCTTAAGGCTGTGAAGCTCCCACTTTTTTGATAGCATAGGGCCCTTGAACCGTAATTAACAGCAAGTCCTCCCCTAACGACCTAAACTAACTATTCAAACGGGCCTTTCAAACTCTAAGTGCTTGAAGGGCCTTAACCTAAGATTTAATCTCATGTTGCATCCCGATCGCTACTTCAGCCCCGACCCCGGTATCAGGAAACTTGCTCGAGCCCTCTACGAAGAAGTGGCCAAGCTTCCGCTCGTCTGTCCTCACGGACACGTCGACCCTCAACTTTTGGCCGACAATCCCGCCTTTCCTGATCCGACTGAACTGATCATCATTCCCGATCACTACGTATTCAGAATGCTGTACTCACAAGGGGTCCAACTGGAAGACCTCGGGATCAAGCGAAAAGATGGTGGCCCCGTTGAAACCGATCATCGAAAAATCTGGCAAACGTTTGGAGACCATTTCCATCTCTTCCGAGGTACTCCAACGAATGCTTGGATCCGACACGAGTTTGAAGAAGTTTTTGAAATTCAGGAACGTCTCAGTTCAAAGTCAGCCTCTCGAATCTACGATCAGATTCAAGAAAAGTTAAATCAACCTGAGTTCCGTCCTCGTGCTCTCTTTGAGAATTTTAAAATCGAAGTCCTCTGCACCACTGATGGAGCCACCGACGATCTCAAGTGGCACAAAAAAATTATCGATTCAGATTGGAACGGAAGAGTTTGCCCCACCTTCCGACCTGACGCCGTCATCAATTTCGACCACCCTCAGTGGTCAACCGAAATTGTGAAGCTCGGGGAAATCACTGGCAGTGAAATCAAAGACTACAAGACTTACATTCAAGCCTTAGAATCTCGTCGAGCTTTCTTCAAAGAGATGGGAGCCACGGCTACGGATCACGCTGCGTTGACTCCGTTAACTTTAGAACTCTCTGAATCACAGGCCGAAGCCCTCTTACAAAAAGGGCTGAAGGGTGAAGCGACCGCTGAAGAAGCAGCACAATTCACCGCTCATATGTTCGTCGAAATGGCACGCATGAGCGTAGACGATGGCTTGGTCATGCAACTTCACGTCGGCTCCTTCCGAAATCATAATCAAACTCTATTCGATACTTTCGGGCCGGACACCGGTCACGATATTCCGATTCAAACCGAGTACACTCAGAATCTGCGAGCCCTATTAAATAAATACGGGAATGATCCTAGGTTTACCTTGGTTCTTTTTACCTTAGACGAATCCACTTATTCTCGTGAACTCGCTCCTTTGGCGGGACACTACCCCGCATTGCGACTCGGCCCTCCCTGGTGGTTTCATGACAGCGTAGAAGGCATGCGCCGCTTCCGTCGTCAAGCGACTGAAACCGCCGGAATTTATAACACCGCCGGATTCAACGATGACACTCGAGCGTTCCCATCCATCCCGGCTCGCCACGATGTTTGTAGAAGAGTCGACGCTGGATTCCTCGCTGAAATGGTCGCCGAGCACGTCATCGATGAAGATGAGGCCCGCGAGATGATCATCGATCTCAGCTATAACCTCGTAAAACAAACGTACAAACTGTAGGCCGAGCCCAGGTCGCTCGCTCATGCTCTCAAAAAATCTGGAGATTTTTTACAAGATCTCAAAATTCCAAACGTCTTAGTTGTCTAAGACCGAGGATGGGGTATAACCGAAGGATCCTAGTTCGGGATTACCGCTTGTAAAACTTATCGTACTTCTTCAATAACCTCTTAACTCATAGGAAAGTTGAGGCCTTCCTAAGCGCACCGGATCTGATTCATGCGCCTAAAACCTTGACTCAAGACCAATGAAATTCACCAAAAGCCTATCAACCGCACAGAGAGAACTCCACTCAAGGAGAAATCCTTGAAGCGGAATGCGAGTGCCTGGCTCATGGTGAGGAAATTTTTTTATAAAATTCAGTCTCCTGTCTCCTCGAAAATTATCTTGAAGCCCATTCGATTCGAGAAGGCCCTATCAGAGATTCAACCCACCTATTTAGCCTTCGGTTAATTCACCGATCCGGCACCGTATCCCAATCTATCTCTGGTAAAGATTCTGCTCAAACTTAGCAGGATTCTTCTCACCGATCATCCTTGATCTTTTTCCTCTGACCAAGATTGCCCGCCAAGCCCGAAGCTTTAGCGAGGGATGGACACAAATCAATCTTTACCCCCTTTTAAATTTTTGGGCTTAAGGGGAGTCAAAAATTAAGAGTACTAAGGATGAATCATTCAGCTCCTCAACAGAGAGGATGACTATCATGAATACTGCAACTGTTAATTATTTAATGGAAAAGTTGCCTTCGAAGAGGCAAGTCTACTACTACTTCAAAGATCGCTACGCCTTAGATCTTCTCAATGATCACATCGGTGAGGGTATGAGTGTCTCTGAGATTAAAAAGTCTCCTCTCAAACCTCTCTTAAATAAGCCTCTACTGAAAAATTTACTGAGTTCGATTAAAGATCAAAGAGTAACCCCGTCTGACTTAATCTCAGCTTGGCCCACACAGCCTGAAGCTTTTACTTTGAGCTTAGGAAGTTGGGGTGATCCAAACGATTGGTCACGGAACTACGATCAGATGGGCAGGAAAGGTAAGAATCTAGTTTTACAGCTCAATTTTAGTAATCGTCATGATGCCGTTTATAAAAAGCTCATCTCAAAAGAGGATGATTTCGATGAAGGAGTGTTTAACTCAAGCTGCCATCCGGTCCATAACAAAGGACGCCTCACGCTGGCTTGGGCTCGTATCGACATCGACCTCAAAAACAATGTGGCTTTAATCGAAGAAATTCAAAGCGACTGGTTAAGGGAGGTACGAAGTGACTTGAGTGATATTAAGCCTCAAGATTACTTCCAACGAGACCCTATTCAGTTGTGGTTCGGTGAAGTGAGCCCCAAGCGCTTAAAATACTACGTCGAACGCATCTTAGCTCCCTATTGGAAACTTTGGGATGAAGCGATGATGGCCGCTACGATTCAGTTTTTACGCCAGAATCTTGGGATCTCAAAGATCTACTACTACACTTTTGAAACGGGAAGGCATCTCAAAGACTTCGGTCGAAATGAACAATTGCCCCCGAAGTCGCTGTACACAAAGCTCCCTAAGAAGTTTTGTTTTAAACTCACCCAGGAAGGGCCAGAGTTTCTGAAGAAAGCTGCAGCTAAAGACAATTTCTTAAAGTGTAAGTTTAAGCTTTATGACTTCGATTGGTTTTTGTTGGAGGGGTAGTAGCCAAATTCGCCAGGCTTTGGCTACGGATTTGGCTGCGGAATCATCAGCGCTTTGGCAAGTCATCAAGCTGCTCACCTGAACTCAGCGCATTCGCTCCAGGTGGATTAATAAACGAAAGCACTGCCGCTCCCATTTCGGGCCACAGCTCGGAGCGCTTGATGTTTCGACGTAACTCTAAAGTAATCACCGGAATATTCAAATCAGCCCCTGCCCAGGAGCCGAAAGATCCAGGAGTGGGATAACCGATATTTTCTCGAACAGGATAGCCGCTCAGCTGAGCCATTTCCCGAGCAAGTTTCTCAGCCGGTCCATCGTAGTTGATACAGTGAAGAGGGGCGTGAATCGACAATATCCTAGTGGGAGGATAACGCTTCATCGCAGCAATCAAGGCTTGAGTTTCAGACTCTGAGGCTTGGCTCGTTCCGTGTCGTTTTCCGCGAGGCTTCCAATTCTTCGCCGGGAAATTACGGTTGAGATCAACTCCGTTGACGTTGTAACGAGAACGACGAGCTAAACCATCGGGATTGACGATCGGAATGATGACGGCTCTTCGCTTTTCTAAAAGATAGGGATGAGCCTTGAGTTCATCGATCAAACGTTCAGCGAGAGGCACTCCTAAAGGCTCGTTGCCATGGATGGCCGCGAAGATTAAAAGTGTTTCAGAAAACTCTTTTTCGGCGTAACCCGCCGGTTTATAGGGTGGTTTCTCTCTCGATAAAATCCAACCCTTGATAGATCTGTGTTCCTGAGAGGAACCAAAAAACTCTTCACGAATTCTCACATCGGACGACTGAATACAGCCGAGACTTAAGCTGACTCCCAGCAAAACAAAAAGCCATTGGAGATTCATGAAAGCCGATCGACTCAATCGGCAATTAGTCCGTTTTCTTTTCCGCATACAAAGACTTCCACACCTAAAGCTTGGAACATCGCTATCTTGGCCGCAAGGGCTTCTTGAGCCTTTTTAGCGCTTGGAGCGTAAGCGACCTGAATATGATTGGCCTTGTGTCTCGCCATCATTTGGTCTCGGGTAATACCGGGCAAAACCGCATGCATAATCGGCCACTGGGAAGTGGTTAACTTCCAACGGCGTTCCGTTTCCCGTTGCGGTAATTTCACCACGTTGGCGATTCCCAGATCACACTTGAGACGGTCGTCTTCCATGTAAACTCGACTCCACACCACTTCTCCGGGTTTAGAGATTCCTTTTAATGTACCTCCCCCAAGAGGGAAGTACATCGGAGGTTGACGCTCACTGCTCGCCCCCTTGTAACCACCAATAAAGTGTTGCGCGGGTGCGGCCCCCGAAATAAGGAAAACCCAAACGTAGTCATCGATCCCCACTCCTTTGTAGTGTTCTCCCCATCGTAAATCGTGGAGAGTGGTTTCTGGGTCGAGTTTCATTCGAGTCCAAATACGATTCGTGATGAGGGCATCGATTCCTGCACATTCATCCACTTCGTTGAAGTGAGGTACGGCCTGACCTTTAAAGAGTTCCTCTCCAGTTTCAGCATGATAAACCGGTGGTCGGTCGACATTGTTTAAAATGCCCTCGACTAAATCGGAAGCAGGACTCAGATCTTTTAATCCTTGCTGATACTGAATACCGATGGTGGCACAACCAAACTCGTTTGCAATCCGGACGGCCGCAACATACATGCGACACTGAAGAAGGATCTGAGCATCGGTTAAATCGGTTTCTTCATTTTCACCCGTTAAGAAAGTTAAACCTTTCTTATTCAACCAACGACGAACGGCTTTGGCATCTTCATCAGAAACTCTTTGCATCCCAGCGTACAGAGCCGACTGGCTGAGTCTCTCTTTGTAAACCCCTAATGGATTTAAGAGGTGGTCTGGAATGATAGCATTGAACATTCCCATACAACCTTCGTCAAAAACTCCCATGATCGCTTTGTCTTGCAAGAGTTCCTGAGCGAGTTCTCGGCCGATATTGGCGGGCTTTTCAGGAAGACGAAAACAACTCGCCGGTTGAACATGTGAAGTGTCGTGACGAATCTCTCCGGTTTCTAACCACTCTTTGAGCCCCTTCTTGAAAAACTTATCGTTAAATTTTTCACTCCATAGGGTGGAGTAGTTCACTCCAGCTTTGGTCAGAGAACCGTTCAGATTTAACATGCCGACTAAGCCTGGCCACTGACCGCTCCAATTAGCAACCGTCAGGATAGGTCCGCGATGGGTGATCAAGCCGTGAAGCACATGGTGACTGTACTGCCAAACCGCTTCGACCACGATGAGGGGCGAATCCGGATGGATGTTACGAAACACTTCCATCCCCATTTTTTGACTATCGATAAAGCCATGCTTTTTCTTCCGGTCCAAGCCATGTGCGCGCTTAACTTTCCAGCCCTCTTTCTTAAGAGCCTGGGTCAGTTTATCTTCGACCGCTTTCTGTGCCGGCCAACAGACTTGATTGGCTGACAATCGAAGGTCTCCATTGGCGATAAGAATGACTTCTTTTGCTCGAGGAGGTTTGGGGCCGGTCGCTTTAGTAGTCTTGGTAGCCATGTTGAATCCAAAGATAAATGTAGGTATGTGGTTAGAAAAAGGAGCTCATTTTTAGCCGTAAAAGGCCCTCACCATACCTATCTTTAGCCCCAGAAACAAGAACCAGTTGAACTCTTTCCGTTTAGTGGCATTCCATGGTATGATCAGCTCTTTCAACTCTTGCAAAACTGACTGAATTACCAACCCCCATTCACCTTTATGATTGGTCATGAGTACAAATTCTACTGCCTCTGAATTATTAACCTGGGACCGAGCAACACTCGAAGATGTCGCCTCCAAAGTTGGCACTCCATTTTATATTTACTCTGGAGAAGAGTTAAGAAAACGGGCCAATGAAGTCCTCAGCATCGTGGAAGCTGAAGGAGCCCAAGCCCGCTACGCCATGAAGGCTTGTTCCACCCGTAAAATTTTAGAGGAACTCCAATCCCTCGGCTTCTGGATCGATGCCGTCAGTGGGAACGAAATCCTAAGAGCGGTTCAGGCCGGCTTCGCCCCAGGTCAAAACCCCCCTACCGTTCTCTATTCCGCCGACGTGTTCCGCGACAATGCCATCGAAGCCATCAAGGAACACCACGCACTTCCAAATGTGGGAACACCTCATATGATCGACCAACTCGCCGAGGCCGATTACAGAGGTGCAATTGGTATTCGGATCAATCCCGGTTTCGGTCACGGCCACGTTCAACAATGCGATACGGGCGGCCCCAGTTCTAAACACGGAATTTGGTACGAAGACCTCGAAGATTCGATCGCCCGTTGTAAAAAATATGGCTTTCCCATCAAGCTCATCCACGCCCACATCGGAACGGGTCCTGCAATCGGAGAATTTCAAACCAACATCAAAAGATTGGTAGAGTATTACTCCAGCATTATTACCAGTTTTGATGAAGTCGACGCTGTCAACTTAGGCGGAGGTATTCCTCATCCCTATCGCGAAGGTGACAAACGAATTGATATCGCTGCTTGCCGAGACCTCGTTAGTGAGGCTCAGAAAACATTAAGTGAAAAAGCAGGACGATCGATCAGAATTGAAATTGAACCGGGTCGATACGTCGTCGCTGCCTCTGCCACCCTAGTGGGACGGGTCTGCGGCCTGAAGGATACGAGAGACAATGAAAAGGGTCCAGGACAACGTTTCGTAACGGTCGATGCCGGATTCTGCGATCTCGTTCGCCCCACGATGTACGGTTCTTACCATCGTATTGAAGTCCCAGGACGAGAAGGTGAAAGCTTGACGCCTCAAGTGATCGCCGGCCCCATGTGTGAATCGGGCGATGTCTTCACGCGTGACTCCGATGAACTCTTAGATCCTCGCCCGCTTCCAAACTTAGAAATTGGAGATCTACTGACAATTCACGATGCCGGTGCCTACGGCTTCACCATGAGTTCCAATTACAACTCGCTCGGTCGAGTCCCTCAAGTTTGGTACGACAACGGCCAAGCCCATCTCGTATCCCGAAGACAAGTACTAGAAGATCTCATTCGAGAAGAATGCGATGAACCTCTATAAAACCTCATCCTAGCGATCAACAGATGAGTAGTTTAACCTGGCTGTCAGTCGAAGAGCTCGAACGAGATAAGAAGCTGCCGCTCTTTAAGAAGACGCTCGAAATCTACGAGGCTCAATTTAAAGAACAAGCGACGGGAATCAGCTATGCTCCTGGCCGTGTAGAGATTTTGGGTAATCATACCGATTACAACGGCGGGCATGTGATGTCCGTAGCCTTAGATGTAGGCACGGCAGTCGCTTTCAAAACACAATCGGGCACAACCACTCATGTCTACTCCGACTCCTTTCAAAAATTTGAAACATTCGAAGTCAACACTGAGGATCGCGCTTCCGATCCAAATTCTAAATGGACGGACTACATTAAAGGGGCCCTTAGAGAAGTCCCCGAAATAATATTGAATTCTCAAGGGGCGAACCTCGCAGTTGTCACTGACCTGCCCATGGGATCGGGTTTGTCATCTTCTGCTTCACTTACCATTTCAACTCTCATTGCAGGCTTAATTCTCTCCGACCAAAAATCGATTGAGCCGATGGATTTGGCCCAAAGAGGCCAACACTCGGAAGTTGAATTCGTAGGCATGCCGTGTGGCCTTCTCGATCAATTTTCTTCTGTTTTCGGACGTGAGAATCACCTCCTCTATTTAGATTGCGAACAACTCACTCATGATGCGATCCCATTAACTCATGAAAAGGTTGTTATCGTCATCGCTGACTCAGGAATTCGTCACCAATTAGTTGATGGCGAATACGCCAAACTGAAAGCTTCTTGTGAACGAGCGTGCAAGGAATTGGGAACTTTATTAGATAAGCCCTTACGCTTTCTTCGAGATGTTTCTTCAGAAGAATTCTTTCGAGTCTACGATCAATTAGATCCCCAAGATCGTCGACGAGCAAAACATGTGATCCTTGAAAACGAGAGAGTCCTCCTAGGGAAAGAGATCGCCAGCCAAAACACTAAAGAGTTGGGAAGGCTGATGGTTCAGTCTCATGAATCGAGTCGGGATGACTTTGGAAACTCGTGCCGAGAACTCGACCTTCTAGTTGAAATCGCTCAAAAACTTCCCGGATTTTTAGGGGGAAAACTTTCAGGGGGAGGATTCGGTGGCTCCGCCGTATTCTTAGTAAATGAAGAAGAATCTCCTCACTTCATCGCCGGCCTCAAAGATGGCTTCGAATCCGTAAGTACAACTTCTGTAAGTCCCTACAAAGCAAGTATCGGAGACTGCGCTCGCGGTTATCGATGGGCCTAGTCAAAAATATTTACTCGGATCCAAACCAGCGGTCGAAGCTTCATTCCCATCCAAAAATTCTTCATTGATTGAACTGAACAAATCTTCAAATTCTTCGGGGAAATTGTTTTTCACCTCTCTGTGATCCCGGTAAAGTTGAATTTGAAAGCAATTTATAAAAACAATAAAACTTCCTTCTACTTTCTCCCTTAACTTCGAACCCGGAATTTCGATCACCAAAATTTGGATTCGAAAGAAGTTTGTGGGTTTTGTATTCTTAGATTTTCTAATCTTCCTGTTGGAGCAACTCATGAGAAGCGGTCTTTTCAAAATATTAGGGTCAGCCCTACTCACTTTTTGCATCCTTTTTTCAAACTCAAACATGGAAGCTGCATTCATCAGGGGAGATGTCAACTTTGATGGAGACGTGAATCTCACCGATGCAATCGCTGAATTAGAATACTTGTTTTTGGGCAAGATAGGCCCCGAGAAGTGCTTAGATGGTTTGGACGTCGACGATGACGGATCCACCAATATTGGTGACCCTATCTATTCCTTAAGATTTCTCTTTAATGGTGCTCAACCGATCCCACAACCCTACCCCAATTGTGGTGAAGACCCCACTGACGACGATGACCTGAATTGCGTAGAGAGTTTTTGCCCCGATGTGGATTGTATGAGACAAGAAGATCTCGACCAATTATTACTGACTCATGTCGATGAGGTCATCTGTTTAGAGTCTCCGCTTATCAGTACGACCATAGCGGGTAACGATATTGTTGTCTGTCCCGAGGGTTCAGGAATTTGCCCCAATGGAGGATTCGGTTGCCCGGTCTTAATCGATGAGGTCACTATCGACATCGATCGCAACCTAAACGATGCCTACATTCAATTGACGGGATCCATTCCCTCGATCATCTTTGAGATCGATCCCATTCTTGGCGGTCCCACTGAATGTGATTTTTCTGTCGATTTATCCGGAGCGGTCAGCATTCCTTTTACCGCCAATGAACTCCCCAATGGCGCCCTAGAAATCGTCACGATTGGCGATGGGACTATCGATGCTGAAAGCGTTGTTTTGAATTTAGACAGTAACGATGCCAATCCCTCATTGATTTGCGGACTGGCCTTAGGTTTTGAAGATGCCATCAAAGACATCGCGATCGAACAATTGGGAGCAGCCTTAAACGAAGCTCTAATTGAAGTCACGAACGAACTTACCGGAACTATTCTCTGCCCAGAACTATAAAAACTTTCGGTCGCTTAACAATAAATAGAAAATCGGGAAGCGCTATGTTCAATAGTGATTTCCACGGAACTTATTACACCGATTGGAAACTGATCCCCAGAACTCAATTGGAAGTTTATTACTTCTTGAGGCACGAATCGAACAGAAATGACTCCGTTCACTCCATCGGTACTCGTTTTAAAACGAAATGTGGAAACTGGGACTTCGATGGCGAAGCCATTTTCTAAACAGGTGAATTTGCGGGCAATACTCACTTGGCCTTTGTCGGCCATCTCGGTCAGGGTTACATTTGCGAAAGAATCAATAACACCCACTTTGGCATTGCTTACTACGGCTATATGGATTTAGTCAGCTTGCAAAACATCCATAACTTTGAAGCTACCATTAAAACGAAGTGGAAATTTTAATTCTAAGGCAACTCTTTGATATCTGGAGCTACCCACCCTCTTCGAGCTTCCACTGAAAATAGAACTTCTTTGGTGTAATACTTAAAGGGTAAATCCTTAGCTCCCAGAGCCTCGATCAATTCTTCACCGAGTTGGTCGAGGCTTTTTTCTTTATTAACGTCTATATAAAACTCTTCAATCAGCTTGAGATAAAGTCGGGTGATCGTCTCGTGGTAGCCCGAATGATCTGAGTTTTCGACTCCACAACGATCGTTGTGGAATTGTATGCGTTGACGAATTAAGCTGAGAGCTTCTTCATAAGGATAATGGGCTAAGTGCCACAACCCGACCTTTAAGTGGGCATGGTGGGTCCAGGCTTCGCAAGGTAACGTGCGTTGACAAAATTGTTGCGCGAGTTCTTCGATGGAAATTTGAGGGGGCATGAATAAACAACACCACAAATAAAAAGATTAACATAAATAAACAAGCGTTAACTATCCCGAAGCGCTAGCGAGGGGAAAACTCCCTCGCTAGCGCTTCGGGATAGTTAATAATCGAATTAAATCGTTATCTTATGCTTAGGAACAGGCGCCCACAAGGGACGCCCCTACAGGTCATCACCGAATTAAAATCGGATTTAATCTGTAGGGGCGAGGCTTGTCCCCGCCCGATCCCTGAAGATCGGATAGCGCCTTAAATCCCCTGCATACAATCCAAATCATCTGCAGTGGAGTCAACCCCCTTAGATGGGAACGGTGCGCTCGGCGCGCTGCCGTCAGAATAAATGAAAGTTAAGATCCGAATCGCATCCGTCGATTCGATCGATCCGTTATCGTCGACATCTAAAGCCTGCCGACAACCGACCTCTTGGCCTCTGAATGCGTGAACTAATACCGTCACCGCATCCCCAAGCTCTACTTTGCCATTCAAGTTCGCATCTCCACGAATGAACTTAGGTAGGACCAAGGTCACTTGGAAATTCCAATGCGCCGACTCTTGATCATCGAGGTTGACGACCTTGATATCGATATCCCCTAAGGCTAATCCTTCAGGAATTTCCACCTCGATCTGAGCGGGTACTGAGGGATCAAAATCAACATCCGTTGCTTCGGTTGTTCCGAAGAAAACTTTCAATCCCGTTCTAAAGCTCGATCCAGTAATCGTGATGCCTTCACCTTCAGCACCGGCATTTGGATCTACATTAAAAATGACCGGTGGATCCCAACTTGCGGTGGAGGTGACATCGATGGTGTCTGTGTCAACCACATCTCCCGCACTGTTAAAACCGATGACCTGAAGCTCATTCTCACCGGGAACGAGCGGAACGTTATCTAGGCTCCAACCTAATAGAGAAGATCGACTGAATTGTGTCTCCGGCTCTGGAACTAAGAATAAGCCTTGATTCAAGACGCGAATCGTCGTCACTTCGACGGGAGCTTGACCCGATAGATTTACGGTTAAATTACTGGTCTCGATATCGTTCCCACTGTTGGTAGAAATCGTCAAACGTTGATCGGGGTAGCTCACCGAATCCACTGTTGTGAGGATTCGACTTCGTCGTTGGTCGATGAATCCATTCGAGCCCGCAGCACCTAGGTTTCCAGTTCCTGCCGCTTGGCTCATCGACCTCCACTGACTCAGAAATTGAGAGTGGAATTGTGAATCGACCATCTCTTTTAAAATTCCCCAGAATCGCCTCTTAATTTGCGGTCGGTTGATCAGACGATTGACTTCAGGAAATTTACCACCACCAGGGTTATATGAAGAGTTCGGATTTGATGGTAAGGCAAAGGCATTGACATTCCCGTAGGTCAACTCGAGATCCCAAGGGAATAGATGCCAGCGCCCCTCGATGGGTGCGAAATAAACGTAGGCATTTTTACCCCGGTTCGTCCCCCAAGTATCCCAATCGTCGGTATTCATTCGAATCGCCCAAACCCGCAAGAATCCATCGAGATTGACAGTGTCTTCGATTTGATTGTCAAAGGTACTCGTATTCGTACGTGAGGGATCCAAAACTGAAGCCAATGAAATTAGGCCAGAGTAGTTATCTTCAGCTCGACGTGCACGAGTGTTGAAGTACCACCGGTAATTCTCGGGATCTCCAGGATGATAAATACTATTCGAATAAGGAGGGAAGGTCAGTCGAGCATCCCGATTAGAAACCCGCCCTCCACTATCATTAAATTCGAAGCGATCATCGATCTCGAAAAACTCCCCGTTATCATCCCTCGGAAACCAAAAGCCGAGATAAGAACTATCTGGCTTAGGCACGTGCTCGTAAGTTCGATCGACGCGATTGTTCATTTGCCAGCGAACATACCAGGGGATCGTGTAAGGAGCCGGAATACCATCTCGATTGTTGTACCGGATGAGGTGGTGAGACAAGCGCTCACGACCATCCGTGCCATGATTCTCCATATTGAAACTACGGATAGCTCCGTGAAGCGGTTGGTGCTTAGGCAAATTCACTCGATAGGATCTATTCCATCCCCCATTGGGTCTTAACCAAGGACTACCACTGAATCGAACTTTAGAGTTGTAGTACATTCGATCCGCACCGAAGACAAAAGAACCATCGACGAAATCGTTCGAGAGCACACGACGCGTCCACAGGTAATCTTCATCGGTCTGATTCAGAACAAATCGATAGGAATGATAGTTCCCAGAGGGAAGGCGCGTATCGTGACGATAGATCGCGAAAAAACGGTCCCGATTCGTAGCATTGTCGGGATCCACCAACGTAGGATGAGTTCTTAAATTGGCATCCGTAGGAAAACGTCCTTCTTCATTTTCAGTGTCATCCGCAACGATGTAGTAAAGTACTCGAGTTCCCGATGATTGACCCGGGATCACCGCAGAATAACGACCATCATTATCCGGGCCACTCATCGCTACCTGAGTAAAGTTAGCCGTCTTCGAATTCAACGCATAGAAAAGACGAACTGAATTGGCTTGAATCCCATCGGGATCACTAATCTTCGCCGACACTGTCACCGACTCACTGGCCTCGGGAACGACTGGATTTTGACGCACTTTATCGATTGTCGGACCTAAATTAGTACTTCCCGTCCGATCAATTTGACGCTGAGATACGGAATTAATATTTCCAGGAGTTCCCAAGTTCAGAGGGACAGGCAAGAAGTTACGTTTGGCGAGGCCATGATCGTAGCCACGGGTCAAGACCGCATTAGCTCCCACGACCCAGCGGGCTTCGTAACTGATCGTGTAAGTCGTCGAAGTCGAGAGCGATTGAGTGGCTGACTCTAATCGATTGACTTTATTGTCACCTCGACCCGTTGCGATGAGCTTCAATGAACCGTTGCCATCGAGACGTTCAGTAGCTTTCGTCGTTCTTCCCGACCAAATATGATTTCCTTCGATGGCCCAGCCCGATTCTGAGCTATTGAAATGACCGTTACTTAATCGTTCATTGGCTCCCGCTTTAACCGAAAGGTTGTCGACGATGGCAATACCGCGGTCGAGCAGAGCAATTTGAATCTCGGGTTCACCCCCTGCATGCCTTGAGTTGTACGAGACTAATGTCGTATTGGCTTTTCGAGAGTCATCACTCGCATCCCATGAACTTCCAACGTTGTTGTCAGCCCAAGGATCGATCAACTCGATGGAAGAACCACCACCATCAGCCCATCTCGGCCAATAACCACCATCGTGAAAACGAACGGTGTCGGCCAGGTTCCCATTTTCATCTCGTAGGTTGATCCGTTCACCACTATTTCTTAATCCACCAAAGTCGTCTCGACCTTCAGGTGTATCAGGACCAAAAGTCTTAACCGCCGGACCGTAAATTTGATTGATTCTTGCTGGACTCCTAGCGATGACGACATACTCACCGGATCCGATGAAGGAACCGGGGGGGAAATCGAATCGGATTCCTTTTCTCAATTTCCATCCCGTTAAATCGACAGCGACATCACCGCGATTAAAGATCTCAATGTATTCGTTCTCACCCTGGTGAAGGGGGTGGTACATGATCTCATTGATCACAACATCCGTAATCACATCCACTTCGTTTTGAGCCGCTCGAGTAGGCTCAGCAGCGGGAGCTACGTCTTCGTCTCCATCCGGCATGCGAGCTTCACTTTTACCTTCAAGCTCAGGGCTGAAAGCAAAGGCATCGATAACCCGCGAACCCGATGCATTGACGAGGGCGATGTACACCTCATCGCGAACAACCGGATCTTGAAGAGAAAAATTCAAACCGAGCTCTACGTCAGTAAACGCAATCCAACCTCTCGCGGGAATGACGACGCCTTCGGCTAACTGAGTTTTAGTTAAATCTTGCTTGTCATCCGTGAGATAGAAACCACCGATATCGACTTCAGAATCCGAGGTGTTATAAAGTTCGATCCAACGGTCACCCGTGCTAGGAAAGTACCCTTCATTGATTCTGACCGGAACCGTCCCGAAGACTTCAGGCTCAACAATTCTTCGATTTGTGAGCCGAGGAATAAAGCTTAAGTCGGAACTTCCTAAGTTGGCATTATGAACCGAAACGGCCAGAATGTTTTCAGCTCCTTCAACCAGAAGATGCTTAAAACTTGAAAGATTTAAGTCGGTCGTTTCCGGTTCCCCAGCATCGTCTGCGTTATCATCAAAATTGGTTTCATTCGTTCCGATGTTGACTGAGGCAACTCTTTCACCATTGAGGTAAGCGTGAAACGAATCATCATAAGTAACGGTGAGGTTGAGAATGTCGACGGAATCCAAATCATCCACCGTAAATTTCCTACGACAGAAAACACTCAGGTAATTGTCTTCCATATCACTGAGCACTGTGGCATCGTCACCATCCCCATAACCGATACCCGTGGGTCCCTCCAACCAACCTCCATCATCAAAACTTGCTTCTTTCCAAGCGCTAGGAGGATTTTCAGTTCCCTTAAAATATTTCCAAACACTTCCTGAAGGAATCAATGGAGTGTCGATGATATTGAGATCCGTTCCAAAGTTACTCGCGCCCGGAGTTCCACCTAATTGCGCGCTAGGCCCCCAACTGTCGGGATCATCGACCTCAAAAAAAGGATCGAAGATCGATAAGCTGTGTCGGGTGCCATCCGCTGCGGCTGTCCACTTGCCTTTATCGTTATAAGTGACTTCAACCAGTTCACGACCGGTGGAATTTGCAAGAGCCACTTTTTCACCTGAATTAGAGAGAGCTCTCGTCGACGACCAGGGCCCCAGCACCCCACTGATGCCATATTCGGCTTCGATGGTGTCGGGATCAGCGGCGATGACCAAGTAGGTACGACCGGCAAGAATCGTTTGGGCGGGGAATTCGTAAAAGATTCCACTCGAGAAATAGAATCCCGATAGATCGATGGGATCGTGATTCTCGTTGTAAATCTCAATAAACTCATACCTTTGATCTTCAGTTCCATCCGGATTCTCACGTCCGGTGTTGTACATGATCTCGGTGATCACCAAGGCCTGCAGATCTCTTACTTGAAAAGAAAGCAGAGTGAAGATAGCTAAGAAGAAGACGGGATTCACACGAGTGAGAAGACTTCTCAAGCCTCCTTTTGAATTCAACCTCATAGTTCCCTCGATCATTGGACCCTCTCTGGTGCACCTCAAATTGACGTTCTAATAAAATCTGTTCGTTTAAATCCTAGCAGAAGGAATTCAGCCCTCTAAAGCTTGATACCTGCACTCCATGAATCTATCTGCCTAAGACCCACAATCTCAGCCCTTGAGACCCTGAAGTTCCGAAAACATCCAAATCCCTCTGTGGAACTGAAATCTTCAGAATTTTGATTGTTCCCGGACGTAAATTACGCCGAAAACATTCGATAACCGTTCACAGAAGAAAAGGAAGAATCAACTGTTAGGTGGAATCGAAGCTATTGAGCGAATCACATAATCAGCGTCAAAGCCTGATCGGCTTTGCAGCCTAAGTGAACGCTTATTTTCTTCACCCCCAGATTTGCTTCGCAAATCACCCCCTGAGGGGGGAACTAACAAGATTATCTTTCCTGTCCTTCGAACAGTAAAGAAATCGATGTTATCCTACGAAACTCCGGAATACATATATTTTTAGGGTGAGTTGCCTCCGATGAAGCTAAAATCCTAATGAACCTTTCGGTATTCCGATAGATTTTTGGGTTCAAACCCATTCTTAAGAACCTCCATCAACCTCGATGAGGTCCTGAGAATCCTCGAAAACCCTATAGAGTAGGCTAATTCGAAGCCTGAGGAGCCCTAAAACCCCTCAGATCACCTGAAAACTCTCCTCTGAGCCCTTTTTCTCAGAGAGACCTTGAAGCCATTAGAAGCGGATCAGGAGCAAGCGGAGATGAGCAGCGAAGTTAAGTCACAATCACCTAACTCAAACGCCGAACGCGAAGAGGCGATGGAAGTCGCCGAAGCCGCCCGAGAAACCACCTGGACTCACCCCAGTTTTGCCGCCCAGTTATTCTCTGGGTCTTTTCGTCCCGATCTTCTCTTCCCCTTCCCTGATCAAAGCCCCGACGACAAGAAAATTGGAGACGAGTTTTTAGAACGCTTAGAAGCCATCCTTCGTGAAAAAGTCGACCCCCAAGAGATCGATATAACGGGTGATCTTCCTGCCGATGCCCTCGATGCTCTCATCGACTTAGGTTGCTTTGGGATGAAAATCCCGAAGGAATACGGCGGTCTCGGTTTATCTCAAACCAATTACAATCGAGCCTGCCAACTGATCGCCAGTCACTGTGCTTCAACCGCAGTTTGGATCTCAGCTCACCAATCGATCGGCGTTCCTCAACCGCTCAAACTTTTCGGAACAGACGAACAAAAGAAAAAATTCCTTCCTCGTTTAGCCAAAGGCGCAGTTTCAGCCTTTGCTTTAACCGAAGTCGGTGTCGGTTCCGATCCCGCAAGAATGCAAACCTTCGCCGAACCCACCCCCGATGGAAAGCACTACATTCTCAATGGTGAGAAACTCTGGTGTACTAATGGTGTGGTCGCAGACATCATCGTTGTGATGGCCAGGACGCCCTCCATCGTCGTTAAGGGAAAAGAACGACAACAGATCACGGCCTTGATCATAGAAAAAGACATGCCGGGTTTCGAAGTGGTTCACCGCTGCGACTTCATGGGTATTCGCGCAATTCAAAATGGCTTGCTTCGATTCAAAGATGTGAAAGTTCCCGCTGAAAACGTGATTTGGGGACCCGGTAAAGGGCTCAAGCTCGCTCTCGTCACATTGAATACCGGTCGCTTGACCGTTCCCGCGGCTACCACAGGTGGAGTTAAACAATGCTTAAAGATCGCTCGTAAATGGGCGAACGAACGTCGTCAGTGGGGAGCCCCCATCGGAAAGCACGATGCGGTCGCAGAAAAGATCGCCTATATCGCCTCTCACACTTTCGCCATGGATGCCATCACATGGTTCACCAGTGGCTTAGCTGACCGTGGAGATGCAGATATTCGATTAGAGGCGGCGATGGCCAAGCTCTTCTGTACAGAAGTCAATTGGACAATCACCGATGAAACGCTTCAGATTCGCGCTGGACGTGGCTTTGAAACTTCGAAGTCCCTCGGTGAGCGAGGAGAAGATCCCGTTCCCATCGAACGCATGTTCAGGGATACGCGTATCAACCGGATCATCGAAGGTACCAGTGAGATCATGCGCCTGTTCATCGCAAGGGAAGCCCTCGACTTCCACATGCAGATCGCTGGCCCGCTGTTGAAACGATTTCAACTTCTACCCGCCATCAAGGTCGGCTTGACCTACATGGGTTGGTTACCCCGACAATTCAATCCATTCACTCTGCCTCCAAAGCACGATGATTTAGCCAAGGGATTCGGAAAGCACCTCCGCTTCATCGAACGGACGGCTCGTAAATTGGCACGAAACACATTTTACGCCATGGGGCGCTACCAACAGAAGCTGGAGAAGCGCCAACAACTCTTAGGTCGTTTCGTGGATATCGGGGTGGAACTTTTCGCCATGTCCGCGGTCATCGCCTACGCGAAAAGTAAGATGAGCCAAAATCCGGATGACGATTCAGCTCAAAAGTTAGCCGATCACTTCTGCAAGCTCGCTCGACGCCGAGTGAAGGCTTCCTTCAAAGCAGCTTGGTCGAATGAAGATCGCGCCAATTACAAACTCGCCCAAGAAGTTCTCGCCGATGAACATGTTTGGTTAGAGGAAGGCGTAGTGACTCCCGAATATCTTTTAGAAGAAGTCACTTCGTCTACGACTTGAGCGACTCCGCGACAAGAAAAACCTAAAATTCAAAACAACTGAAAAAAAACCCGGATAAGTTCCGGGTTTTTTTATATGCTCACTGACTCAGATCAAGATTTCACGGCCTCTAGATCACTTTTAGATCTCTCTTTGATCACTGACTTAAATCCTCTTTTACCTTTGAAGAGACGCTCAACTCATGCGCAATCAAGTCAAGCACAGCCTTCTAGCCGGTGAACCTCAAGTCGGAAGCTGGCTTTCCCTTGCCTCCCCTCATGCAGCTCGTTATTTAGCCAAAACCGGGCTCAAATGGCTCACGGTCGATATTGAACACAGTCCCGTGAATTGGGAAACTGCTGCAATCATGTTTGCCTTTATTGCAGATGCGGGTATTGTGCCACTGGCGAGAGTTCCTTGTAATTCTCATGATCATATCAAGAGGGCATTAGATAACGGCGCTCAAGGAATTGTTGTTCCGATGGTGAACACCGTTGAAGAAGCCACTCGAGCGGTGGAGGCTTGCAAGTACCATCCTCAGGGAGACCGAAGCGTAGGCGGTAGTTTCCATGCAACGAATTTTGGAGTGAGCCCTGGCGAATACTACGCCAAAGCTAACGATGAGATCTTGGTTGTTCTTCAAGCTGAACACATTCAAGCCGTTGAAAACGCCGAAGAGATCTACTCCAAAGTCCCCGGAATCGATGCGATGTTCGTGGGGCCCAACGATCTTCACTCTTCGATGGGATTGACTCCTGCGATGGACTCCGATGAACCTCAATTTGTCGAAGCGATGAACCATCTACGTGAAACCGCCGCCAAACATGGAGTTCAACCGGGCCTTCACACGGGTAACGCAGAGATGGCAGCGAGAAGAATTGCAGAAGGCTGGCGCTTCATCGCCGTTTCGAGTGATCTTGGATTCTTACTCTCGGCAGCAAAGAGTATCGTCGACGACCTCGATCTAGGAAGCGCGGGGGAAGCGGCTCGTTACTGATTGCTTCGATAAACTTAAAACAAAATCTTTAGGGGCTGTTTCTTCCGGGACAGGAACTTGAACCGATCCGGCAGTTTTTAAACGGCAAACCACCTGAATAGAAAGATAAATCATGACCACGGCAAGAAATGGCGACCGAGTAAAAGTTCACTACACCGGTTACTTAGAAGACGGAACAGTGTTTGACACCTCACGTAGTGAAGACCGGGATCCCCTCGAATTCGTCATCGGTGAGGGAGTGGTCATTCCAGGCTTCGAAGCCGCCATTGAAGACATGGCTGTCGGACAAACAAAAACAATTGAAGTCCCACCTGAGCAAGCCTACCGAGAACGGAATGAAAATCTAATCTTTGAAGTCGAAAAAGGGCAGTTCCCCGATGACATCGAAATTGAAGTCGGCATGCTCTTCAAAGTCAGTACTACCGATGCCGAATCACCAGAAACCGATGTGACCGTAGCCGAGATCCGAGACGATGCCATCGTCCTCGATGGCAACCATCCCCTGGCTGGAAAGACTCTCAAGTTCGACGTGGAGCTGTTAGAGATTTTAGAGTAGTAGTAGGCTCGACCTTCGAGCCGTTATTCGTTATAGCAATTTTTATTAAAGATCTAAAGCTAGGTTTAGTAGCACGATTCACTTTTGTTGGTTCAGTTTATAAAGCGATGTGTGATGGGCTCTTTCTTTTCTACATTGATCGTTCGGTTGTCTAAAGTAAATTGAATCAGTAATGTTGTTCGGCTCCGCACGGCTCGAGGGTCGAGCCTACTACTAAGAAACGACTAACACCAGCTTCCCAAACTGAGGCGAATTCTTCATCGAAGCTAAGGCCTCATTCCCTTCCTCCAATGAATAAACTTGATCGATGACCGGGGTTAATTGGTGTTCATTAACAAAATTTAACATCGATTGAAAATCATTCGGCGAGCCCATCGTGGAACCTTGAAGGGTGAGCTGCTTCCAAAAGACTTTAAATAGATCCAGTTTCTTCGGGGGACCTTGGGTTGCTCCGTAATTAACGATCCTTCCCCCCGGAGAAGCCAAGTCGATCAAGGACGCGTAGGAATTCCCTCCCGCACTGTCGATGATCAGTTGGGGTGAAACCTTCTTTTGAATGAGTTCCTGAACCCAATTTTCACGAGTATAGTTCACGCCTCCTTCAGCCCCCAAGTCGATAGCCTTTTGAATCTTTTGATCTGAAGATGAAGTTACCCACACTTGAGCCCCATGCGCGACACAAAACTGAAGTGCGAGAGTGGCGACTCCCCCTCCAATTCCTGTAATTAAGACCGTTTCACCCTTCGCTAGTCGGCCTTGAGTCACCCCGGCTCGCCAGGCGGTAATTCCGGCGAGGGGGAGACCGGCGGCTTCATTCCAATTCAAATGCTTCGGTTTTTTATAGAGATTCGACTCTGGTACGAGAACTTCTCCACTGAACGTTCCATCTCGAGGCAATCCCAAGATATTGAAATCAGAAGCTTGAAATTCTTCACTATCCCCCCAGTTCATTCCCGGATTGATAATCACTTCTTGTTGGAGCCAAGATTCATTCACTCCGGCACCCACCTTAGAGACAACACCGCTCGCATCGGATCCCAAGACCACGGGAGGCTGAATTCCTGGATACAATCCTTGAGTGATCCAAAAGTCTCTTCGATTGAGAGCAGCAGCTTGAACGCTGACGACGACTTCACCCTCGGCAGGATGAATCGGAGGTCGTTCTTCGAGTTTTAGAGGGGCTTTAACTTCAGATAAGACGAGAGCTCGCATCGATCACCTCAAAGAATTAGGGCGTCCATTGGATGACATGAATGGTACGACGAACTTTAAATTCGAGAGTCGGTTTTCCCATCAACTCTTCTGGATACGGGTCTCGAGATACAAAGATTTTTTGACCTTTGAGCTGATTCAATTTAGACCCCAACTCCGATCTCGGGATGTTTTGGAGGTCATGCCCTAAATAGTAAGGCAGCGCACTGATTTCCCTCAATGGAAGCTCTACTCCGATGATTTCAAATCCTTTTTCTTCTTGCTCCATCAGATATTCCATCAGGGGTTCATAAGACTCTTTTTGGTTCTTGACTCCGAACCCAATCAAACTGACGGAGACTAATAAGGACAAGATAGAAACGAGAGCGATGCCTCGAGCATCGTAATTAGGATCTGAATTTTTAGATCTCCACCATCGAATAAAATGGCTGAGTTGAAAAATGAAAACACCCCAAATCGGCCACGGAACGGGTGTGATGAATATCCCTGCAATCAATGACACGACGACCAATGAAAAGCTCACTCCCCAAACGAAGACTTTAGAAACCTTCATAAAAACGGGAAGCTCCCACCATGCTGCCAATTGACGAGCCGAGAGAAGGGCGATCGCCGGAGTGATGGGAAGTAAATAAACTTCACGCTTAGAACCCGAAATGAGTACTAATACCCAGGGGAGGACCACCCACCAGAAAAGCCCTTCACAAATGCCTCGTTCTCGTTCATTCGAATGAACGTTTTTCCACCAAGGACGTCTCCATACGGAAATGAGAAACAATACCAGTGTCGGAAGCATCACTGCGGCTCCGCGATGGAGAAACTCCAACAAGGGAGGATTGTGTTTTCCCGTACTGAAGAACCGCCCAACGGTATTATCGTAGAGAAGCTCGCTCAGGGCCTCTGGGCTTTGAAGGTAAAGAGCGATCAGCCATGGCGCGGGAACAATTAAAAATAACAATCCCGCCGTACCCCATTTCAACCAGGCGCCCTTAGAAAAATAAACGGAGCGATTCCTCAAAAAGAGGGCTACCGCCACTAAGCCCACAAAAGTTACTCCGATCAAATTTTTCGCTAAAAACGAAAAGCCCAATGCGATCCCCAGGAGAATCGCTGCTTTCCAGGAAATTGTTTTAACCTCGCGATCGAACAACTCCACCAGAGTCATCATCGCTAATGTCACACACAAGGTGAGCGAAGTATCGACGACCACTCGTTGGTAGACTAAAAAGTACTCCACGGTGACCGCCAAGCAAATGGCGGCGAGAACTCCAACTCCTGCTCCCCAGTATTTTTTTCCCAGTCGATAGGTGATCACCAGGAGGATCAAATTTAAAATCATCGAAGGGACCCGGGGTACCCATGCGTGATCTAATCCAGCTCCCCACCATCTCGTCGGCAAACTGACGAGCCAAGCGTGGAGTGGAGGTTGCTCGATGAAACGATTTCCATTGATTTGGGGAATGATCCAATGACCCTCTTGAACCATGCCTTGAGCAAGTTGAGCGTTGCGGGGTTCATCGGGGTTCCAGAGGTCATGATAGAAGGCGGGTGCTACGGCGAGGGTCACCAAAATGATAGAGAGGGGAACCACCACTCGAGAATTCAATTGGACGGAGAGCATCAGGACAGCCTCACACCTCTGACGGTGAGTCGGCTCCAAAATGATCAGCCCAAAGCGCCACTGATGATTCGGAATGAAGGGCAGTCTCGGCTAACCAAGCAACCTGTGCAGCTCGAAGAGCTGAATCTGCATTCGCGAGGGGCTTTTGACCTTTCTTAGCACTTTCGATAAAGGCATCGAAAGCCAAGCGCGTATCACTTCCCCCACCTTCACTCAATGAATGGGCTTTTCCTTCAGGACCAAACTTCAAGGCTTGACCGAGATCGATCCCACAGCGATCACCCATGGCAACTTCTTGAATTCCCCCAAAACGACGGTCTGAGACGGCGCCAGTAAACAAGCTCATCTGAACCATCCCTTGTGGATAGATCAGATTGAGGGCAATCTGCTCTGAAGGGTGAGAGGTATCCTTCTCAATTTGACCGACTGCGATAACTTTTTGGGGATGTGTTTCCCAGACCCAATTGAAGAGATCAAATTGATGGCTCACCTGTTCGAGCAAAAGTCCACCCGATCGTTTGGAATCTAAAAGCCAAGGCTTTCGCTTACCGGGATGCCCAGGAGTGTGCCATTGGCTTTTGATAAACGAAATGGCTTGAGTTCCCGAGTGAATCGACTCTACCGATGCTCGATATCGAGGGCTGTATCGGCGTTGATAACCGATTTGTAGAATTTTTTTCTCTTTGAGAGCTATCTCGGAAAACTCACAAAGCTTGAGGGCATCGTCGAGATTTAATGCGAGAGGTTTTTCGAGATAAGTGTGAAGGCCGGCCCCAAGGCAAAAGAGCGCCTGAGAGACATGATGCTCTGGAGGCGAGGCGATAACGACTGCGTCCAGTTCTTCCGCCTGAGCCAAACGAGAGAGCGGGCCGGTGTCTCGATAAGTTAACAGGCCCTTTTGAGCGGCTATTTTTTTAGCGCGGCCCAATCGTTGGGGATCGGGGTCGACCAAAGCCTTTAGCTGAACTTCGGGATGATCCAGAACGAGTGAAAGGAATTGGAAGCCTCGTTTGCCAAGCCCGATAAGCGCAATCTGAAGGGGCTTTTCTGATGGGGAAGCTTGACCTTTCCTCGACACTCCCACTCCGATAGAGGCGCCAGCAAATCCAGCAGAACTCATCAAGAACTGGCGACGAGAAAAATCGCCATTCTTTTTCAATGAGTCTGAAGTTGAGGAGTTCTTTTTGTTTCCCATAGTGGCCGACTGCGCGGTAACCCTAAGTTGATAAGGAAAATATCCAACTATCTATTCTAACCTCTTATTCAATCTATGTGGAACTAGTTATGGCAAAGTAGTCGGTTAGTAGTCGACTCACCCCGTAACTGTGAATTTTTCCGAAATACATTAGTAAGCCCGGAGCGTAAGCGACGGGATACGTCATCAGGATGAATCCCAATCGGTACGTCTTAAGGGATAACTCAGGTCTTTAATTCCCAACCACGAAATACTTTAGCATTGTCCCGTCGCTTACGCTCCGGGCTTATTAATACAGGTGCTTAAGTCTGTGTCATGAATATTGATTCCATAGAAATCTAAAAATTCACAACCTCCCCTTGAGACAGCGAAGGCAGCGCTGTAAACCTATGATAAAAAAGAGGTTTAATTGAGAAGCAGGACCGAACGGGTTATTCAAGGCGGGTGGAGACAGCAAAGCCGAATCGCTACGTACGGCCCGAAGGTCGAGCCTACCACTAAAAAGCGGCATCTTCCTTCAGGAAGTGCGTGAGGCGCAAGCCGAACTTGCACGATGGAGCGAAGCGACCATCATTACTGGGGAGTGCGTGAGCCGCAGGCGAACTTGCGCGATGGAGTCGCCGATAGCGACGACCAAAAAAAACGGCCTTCAGGGAGTGCGTGAGGCGCAGGCGAACTTGTGCGATGGAGTCGCCGATAGCGACGACCAAAAAAAACGGCCTTCAGGGAGTGCGTGAGGCGGAGCCGAACTTGCACGATGGAGTCGCCGATAGCGACGACCATTATGACTGGGCACAAAAAAAGGCGCCCTTCAGAAGGAGTCCGAAGAGCGCCCTGGGGCAGTTGTGGGCACTGGCAAATATCCCAAAGGTTGAGTTCTTTTACAAGCGTTGTTTTTTAAAAAAATTTGCATCAATCTGACGCACCACCGCAAGATCATTTAAATAAAAGACTTATAATTTAAATCGAGGAGAGGAATACTTGATTTAAGCTCTCATTAATTCCACCAAATTTCCTTGAGTTAGGGGTATTTTTGGCGGTCATTGAGGGGTTCATAGTCGAGGCTTTTTTCACTCGATGACACGGAAAGATCCCTTAAAGATTATGAGACCTGGAGTATTCTTTGAGAAAGATTGATAAAGAGCTCAAAACCTGTTTTGTTATCTATTCTTCTGAAGGATCAAAACTCAAATTATCCTGGTCCAATCGGTAATCACTAACATTACTTTCGCTGAAACGATCAGACCCATTTTAAATACCCTGGAGCGCAATTCATGAAGGCAAGACAAGACTCGCCATTCACGAAATTTCTCAACATCATTCCAATGTCGAAATCCCTGGTCCTACTCGTTGCCTTACTGAGTCTTAACTCCTGCGTTACCGTTGGCTGGAAACAAGCGGAATTGCTCGAATCAAACGACTTTGTTTCCATATACCTCGAGGAATATCGAGGCGAGGAACGTGAACCGGTAGATCAAGGACTTCAACACCCCATTATCGACTTAGATGTCCATCAACTCGCCGCACTGTTTGCCAGTGTCTCATATCGAGAAAGTCGATTGTTATTGGATGACCACCAAGGGTCCCTCATTCACGAGAGAATTGTTTGGGATTTAGCCGAAGCTTTAGCCAAGCATCTCCCCAATTTAACTTCTGCTCAGAGACTTCGCTTTTTGGTTCACCGCATGGAACGAGTAGCCATCTTCACGGGTGTATATCTCACTTCTGGAGTCCTTTTCAGCGAAGAAGAGGGGAAGGTCGATCTTGCCATCGACATGATCGAGGAGCGATTCCTCCCCGATGATGTCGATCCCAAGTCGATGCGGTTTTATCGTAAGCCCACTCGAATGTTTAATAGTGGTTACAGCTTACAACTACCAAAAGGTTTCACTCTCACTACGAACAGCGAATCGAACAGAACTCATCCCCTATGGTTCAAAGCGCCGATATCAGAAATTAACAACCTCGTTGAAATTGCTAAAGAAGCTAAAAGCAAAAGCAACACCCCTAAGACCGTCATCACTCAACCGAAGACCAACGAAGAACCTAAAGTCACGATAAAGAAAACCTCCGCCCCGAATGAATCTTCTTCTACACCAAAATCCCTTATCGTCTACCAGGGCTGTGATATCTATCAAGTGGGAAGCCAATACTATGGACTGCCTCCCGGATCGGGCACTTTAGATTTGGATAAAATTAAAAACCGATCTTATAAACTCATATTCCAAGGAAATAATGTCAAAGAAGTGACCTCTTCTATCGATCAAGCTGTAGAGGCGGGTTTATTGAAAAGGTAAGTTAGCGAGTTCCAAACTCAGACCTTCAAGACGGTATCTATTCTTTGAAGGGTGAAAAGCTCTCAAGTGGGTTCCCTGTCAATTTCGAAACTAAGAGATCGGCATCCCGCGGGCCACCTAAGATTCCGTTTTTGTAATGTCCTGCTAACAGTATCGGGAATTCAGTTCTCAGCCACGCCCCTCCTCGCCTCAGGACCTTGGGACGCAACCCACACCAAGTGTTCAAGACTGAGAATGAATCGATGGAAAATGCCTTCGAAGCCGTGTCTAAAAGAGAATCGGTTTCAGCGGAGTAAATGTTTTCATCAAAACCTGCTTCTTCTGTCGTCGCCCCGATCAGCAGACGATTCCCCTCTCTAAAATAGAGATACCTGTTTTCAAGATGGAAAATAGCTTCGATCTGAAAATCAGCTTGAAGCTCCACCATCTGCCCTCGAATCGCCTGAATTTCAAACTCGGGAAAGAGATCCAGTTGCTTTAAGATTGCTGGCGTCCAAGCTCCTGCGCAAAGGATGGGGATGACCGAATCGAACTGAATTTCAGACTGTGAAGAATTGAGGAATCGCAATTGAACCTGACCATCCGTTTTAGGTTCGATTTCTAAATTTTGAATTTGAAGGTAAAGAGGAACATCTTGATCCTCAAGGACGGTCTTCAATGCCCAAAGGAGATCCGGAGGATAAACCCACGCCCCTCGATCATGAACCCAAGCTCCTTTAACCTGAGAGCTCAATTGACGCCATCGTTCAGTGGCTTCCTGAGCCTCCAACCAGAACGCACTTTGTTCCTCACTCCCGGCCGCACTCTCCCACCGTTTAAACTTATCGACTTCTTCGTCCGTCAACGCCAGATGAACATGAGGGAGGTGCTGAAACTCAATTTCATATTGAGACTCTCGATTTAGATCCTCAACAAATTGAGAGTACCCTTCGAAACTGGCATGCCGAGCGAGTTGAAAAGGAGAACGAGGCTTCATCGGAGGTTCTAATAATCCTGCAGAGGCTCCCGTTGCTCCTTGCCCTAAGTCGCGAGGGTCGATCACACAGACCGAAACTCCAGCTTGTCTCAATCTTCGAGCTACGCATAAACCGATGATTCCAGCACCAAAGACGCAGTATTGCGGTTTTTTCATTTTAAAAATATCGCTATGATTAAGGGTTACTTCGAGAGTATAAACGACCTATCATCCCGATGAACACTTTGGGTCACCCAAAATCATCAGATTTCATTCGGTTTCAACCAGATTCAATTAGATTCAGATTATGGCTTCTCCTAAAAGCCCAACCCCATCCTCAGTTCTTTCAAGCTACGGTGATATCGCCATCGTAGGCTTGGGCTTAATTGGAAGCTCACTCGCAGTGGCGTTAAGACGATCCGGCTACACCGGACGCATCGTTGGAGTCAGCCGAGAGACCACCCTTTCAGAAGCGCTGAAAGTAAATGTTATCGATGAGGGAATGCCCTACGACCGCCTTCACGAAGCGGTTGAAAAGACGGGATTGACGATCCTGTGCTCCCCGATCGAAACGATTTTTAAACACCTCGAAACCATCGGAAAGCTTCAAGCTCAGGCGGGCAACGTCAAGGTCATCACCGATGTCGGCAGCACGAAAAAGCAGATCGTTGAGCATGCGAGAAATCATCTGCAAAAGGGATTTCACTTCATCGGTGGGCACCCGATGGCGGGCTCAGAAAAAAATGGCTTAGCGGCTCGTGACCCCTTCCTCTTTCAAAATTCCATTTACGCCCTCACTCCCGCCCCTGGAGTTCCCTGGGAAGAAGTGGAAAAGCTGGGCAAGTTCTTAGGGGAAGTCGGTGCGAGGATGGTCGTTCTCCAAGCTGAAGTTCACGATCGACTCGCCGCAGCGATCAGTCACTTACCTCAACTGCTCGCCGTTAGCTTAGTGAATCTCCTTGATGAGCTCGGTGAACACCGAGACCAAGGCATTCGGTTCGCGGCGGGAGGATTTCGCGATATGACGCGAATTGCTTCGAGCCCCTTCGATATTTGGAGAGATATTTATAAAACGAATAAGACCGAAGTTCGGGAAATCGCTCAATTGTTCACCCAACAACTTCAAAAAACTTGTGAGGAAGTGGGTAACGAAGAATTGAGAGATCGATTCGATCACGCGGCTCAAACTCGATCCCAAATCCCACTCGATACAAAAGGATTTTTGCGTCCCCTATGGGCCATTTTAGTTTTAATTGAAGATCGGCCAGGCCTGATCGCCGATATTACTTCTTCATTAGCTGGTGCGAATCTCAATATCAAAGACATAGAGATTCTGAAAATGCGAGAGAATGAGGGGGGGACACTGAGGCTCGCATTCTCGACTCGGCGTGAAGCAGAGAGTGCTTTAACTGTTTTGACTCAACAAGGCTTTGAAGCCAAACTCCGAGACTGATGAGTTGAATCTAATCGCATCTTTAGATATCTAAGATCACATTAAATGATTTCGTTTTTAACAGATTCTTAAATTTTTTAGCTCGCCCTGAATCGGGGATAATCTCGATCTCTTGATTCGCACCGTACTCCAAAATAATCCAGGTGGGCGAGTACCCCCAATCTTCTCCGTCCAGCCTCACTCGGGCTCCCGGATTTCGAGTTTGAATCAACAGGGGAACCTGCAGCCCCATCGCCCCTTCGGGATAGCCTTGAATCAATCGATGCGCCAAGCTAAAAGCTTCTTTTCTAAAATTGGCCTCGAGATGCTTTCGAGAGCTGCTTCGGACTTTTAGCCAAGCTTTTCGAAAGTTTTTTATATCGTTGAGCAATTTTGAAGCTTTGTCCTTTTGCTCCTCGACTAAGGTGTTCGATTTGACATTGATAAGAATTTCGATGGCTTCGATGCAGCGCCCTTGATCGCTGAGTTCGACAGCTTCTCGCATCGATTTATCCAGATTAAAGAACTTCTCGCTGAAGAGCTTTTCCTGAACTCTCAACAATTCTGGCCCGCGAAGATTCGGATATTTTTGGGCAATTTGCCCTACTCGCTCCAAGCCACCTTTTAAATCTCCAGACTCCACTTGGTCTCGAATTTCAGATTGGGCTTCGGCCCAAGAGCGTTTGGTTAAGCCATCGCTTACAAACCATAATCCAAGTAGAATGACCGCACAGGCAGCGCAGGATCGACTTAAGATTAATTTCTTACCCTTACGAAGGGCATTTTGAACTTTCTTGAGCCCTTTCTTTGCATCATCGTTGAGGGGATCGAGTTCTTTCACCCGATTGAAATACTCAAAAGCCTCATCCCAACTCGTATGCTCTACTTTTTGATAAGCCAAGTACAAAAGATCCCTGATAGCTTCATCATTTTGATCGAGAAAAATATTTAACTCGACCAAGGTTAAACGCAAGTCTTGACGTTTGGGAAAACGCTTTAGAATCCCATTTAACTGTCGCTCCGCGGCCTCGTACATTCGAAAATTGATGAGCCTTTTAACTAATGCATTCACTTCGTTAAAGGCGACCTCTTCTTGCCCGAGAGTGAAGAACACCTCGATGAGAGATTCGTGGGCGGAAAGATTTTCAGGGTAGGTTTTTACTGCTTTTCTTAGCCAATCGATCGCACGATCTGGTTTTCCTTGTTGAAGCCGAGAAATACCGATCACTTGCATCTGACGACTCACCAAGGGCGGTGAATCTAAATGCTCGAATAGAGTCAGTAGATGATGCTGAGCTAAAGCCGGTAGATATAAACTCGGGACATTACTCTCCAGTCTTTCAATCTCTTTCCAGACCGCACTGGGGTTGGAGAATTCAAGCTTCGTAGGAGGCTCAATTTTGAAAATTTCTTTATCTACTCCATCGCAAAGTACGGAGTAAGTTTTCTCTAAACCCAAACCACCTAAAAATTGAATCTCTCGAATAGTGTTTTTCCCGTTGATATGTGCAAGAAAGTGCCCGAGTAGCTTGGAGTTGGGATCATCATCATTTAAGTCAGGGCAGGATGGATTAACGCGGGGACTCGCCTTTTCTGAGAGGAGCTGTTCTTTTTGTTCTGACCAGTTTTCTAAGAACATCAACGCCTTGGTGACCAACTGACTCACATCGACCGTCCCAGTAAAAACGGCTTCTTGGTCATGGAAAAAGCTGGGTGGATTCCCTTCGTAGAATTCCGTGTGCGCCCCTTCCCATACCACGGTGTCATTCAGTGCACCCAAGAGGAGCTCTTCAACTCGCTCTTGATAGATGGTTTGATTGAGGAATTCCGACTCATGAAGAACTTTCACGAGAAGGCTACCCTCTTTACGAGCCTGAATCTTTTTAGCCTGATCCAATTGCTCAGAAGTGATATCACCCTTTTTGAGAAGATAGTCTTCTACAGAACAAATAGCGCGTCCCGAACTAGCGTAAATCGCAATACTTCCAGAATTGAAAAAGATGACTTTTTCATCTTCACCATCGCTGATCAGCCAGGTAGACCTGGGATTGTCTTCGATCAATTTGCTGAAGATAATTCGAATCTTCTCTAAGTCTAAATTTCCAATCAATGAGCACTGCATACCAACACATCCTTAGTAGTATTAAGAAGAGATAGAATACTCTAAAAGATAGCATCCTCAGCCACTTCCAACACTCAGGATCAAGTCATCCGCTTTATCGGTAAGCGAGTTCCGAAAAGATAAGAGAAGGCAGTGAATCCCATAGAGGATAAATTTTCGACCGGTAAATCACTCGTAAGGATTCACAGTGGATTATCAGAAATCTGCAACATTTTAGGCCTTCCAACGCTCCTCTTCTTTCCACCAAAACATTGTATACTTCTTTGAAATTTCTCTATTTCTGGCATCTCTGATACCAGGGTTTTCAATGACAAGAAATCTTTACTCTGAACGACATGGCATCCTCTAATTCATTCAAACCTATCAATAACATTCGTGACTTTCTCTTCGCGGAGATGGGTTTAAACGGAGGATTGCTAAGCGATGAAATTCTTCAAAAGGGTCAGGAAACCCAAGAGGAGATGTCGACATTTGGAATCAAAGTTTCATTGATGAATGTCTTTCTCGACAAGAAATTGCTCGACAAAGAGACGGTACGAGAAATTTTTACGAGCCTTGAGGAAGTAGAAGTTTATACCGGTTGTTGTCGTTCAAAAATCAAATTAAAAGGCTTGAGCCAAGACGGCAAACTCAAGTGCCCGAAATGCGACTCCTTAAACTGCTTTGATTTAAAAGAAGATATTTCCCGTATTCCCGGCCGAAGTGATTCGAATTTCACTCGTAATATTAAGGGAATCGTCATCGGTGAAAACAAGGCTGAGTCCAATTACAGCTCACCTTCACCCACTGCTGCCCCGACTCAGATTGAAGAACCTTCTTCTTTAGAGCTCAGCCCCAAGAAAATGTCGGCGGCTCAGCTCAAAGGTGCCAATGCGACTCGTAAAATCCAAAAGGCTTCTATCAGCTCAAAGAGTCGAAAGTTCAATGTAAAATCACTGAGCCCTAAAGTGACCGAGAAACTGGTAAAGCTCTCCGAGAAATTGGAGCTACCAGCATTGTCGGGCTTCGATCTACATGAAAAAATCAAGACCTCACAAACTAAAGAGTTAGCTTACCGAGGTCTTCATGGCCCTCTTTTCAAATGTCAAAAAGAAGGCAAATCGAAGGCGGTTAAAATCTTAGGAACAACCGACCAACTCACCGGCTGCCCTCTTACAAAAGTAAAAGAAGAGCTTTCGCTGTGGTCATCTATCCCGAGTCACTTTAAAAACCCGGATCATGACCTCACTACCGAATCTGAAGTCGTCTACGTTGAACGTCCTTATTTAGATAGCTCTGAATATTCCCCTCTTTCCGATTGCGTTAACGAAAAAATGGAAGTTCGTACGACAATCTTCAGGAGAGTGCTGGAACAAGTGACCGACGTGCATAAAGCTGGACGAGTTCACGGAAATTTAAAACCTTCAAATATTTGGTATTCTAAAAACTCGAAGAATCCCAACATCGTTCTTTTAGATCCCGGCTTAGATAAAATCATCACGGGAGACAATACTCTCGATCGTTGGGAACTCATGATTCAGGCCCCCAACTATATAAGCCCAGAACAAATCCAAGGCGAGACTTCACAGGCGACCTCCGATGTCTATGCCCTCGGCTGGATTCTCTTTGAGCTCTTAACGGGAAATCCGCCTTTTCAAAATCTCAAGGGCGCCGAGATTTTAAAAGCTCATTTGGAAGGGCCTTGCCCCGACCTAAAAGCTTCCCATGAAAAATGGGAGAAGCTACACGAAGCAATGACGGCTGTACGAACCGAGGATCGAATCCCTAATGCCTCAGGGGTACTACAAGCATTCGATCAAATCTTGGCCAATCGGAATGCACACTTCTTTAACATTCAAGCTCGAACTCAAAGCCCTTGCCCTGTCACCACGATTAAGTCTAAAGCGAGCTCTTCCGTTCAGGAAATAGAGAAAAAGACATCCTATAAAGTTCGTGCCGCCCTAGGCCCTATCGTATTGGTGGGCGCTATCGCATGGCTGGGATTTTGTACAAGTGAATGGCAAGAAGTCAGCGCAGAATTTAAGGATCCCTCAAGATTAGAATCGCTCTACCTTCAAACTTTAGAAGCTGCTTTTAAGAAAACAAAAAGCGAAGCGAGATCGAATCCCTCCAAAGGGAAACAGATCTGGAAAGACTTCTTGGAAACCTTTCCCAATTCACCGAAAGAAGGCGCCGCGCGAGCTGAGATTCGGAATTTATCTAGCAAGTAATCGATAGTAGTAGGCTCGCTCCGCGAGTCGTACTCCATTAAAAGAATTAAAATCTATAGAAACAATTCGATTTAGATGCACGCAATGCCCTTGGCCCCCCTTGAATTAAATAATTAAAATCTGGGTTTAGTGTTCTAGTAAAATCGTACCTCGAACCGTTGTTTATAAAACACTATTCCCATTCGATATCTTGATGCAATTCAATCTGTACTAAACTCAAGCTCCCGACGTATATTTAAACGTAATTGAGATGGGGATAAATCTATCAGCAAGGTAATTTCATTTTTTAAATAGCTTTCGATCAGCTGCACACTTTCGCTCCGTACGGCTCGAAAGTCGAGCCTACTACTAGCGACTACTTTCGACTCCCCTTCCCCACCAATAAGATTTCATCGATAGCCAGATTACGATCCCCTTGCCCGGAGTGCATCATCGAGCGCTTATGAAGCTCGACTTCTTTATAGAATTGGCCACAGAGTTTCTTAAACTCTTCGAGGGGATCTTGCTGCTTTTTTGAATAGAGCTTTAAAAGCAAGCCCGTGGGATAAGAATAGCTGATCACACTTGTAGCTCCCGATCGGGCGGCGGCGCTTAAGGCGTAGGTGAACTCTTGCTCAACTTTCCCGGTTGAGCAAAATCCCGATTGAAACCGTTGCTCGATTTGAGGGTAGCGCCCCCTTAAAACTTTGCCTTGTTTGTCGCGTTGAAGTTTGGGGTAGTCGTATTCAGCCAAAACCTCCAACACATGGTAGAAACGAGAATAGTTATCGCTGGTGTAGGGAGGATCCATATACACCAGATCCGACTGAGCCTCTGCTTTATATCGAGGCCCAGATGGAGCGTCTTCGATTAATGAACGATAGTCTCCGCGGAAAGATCGGTTCCCCGTTTGAAGCTCGATGCTTCTCAAGTAGTTTTTTAAGTTTGAACTCGTTTCTAAAAATCCTTCCAGGATGTCTAAACTTCTTCTTTTTGCCAAGGATCGAATCTCAGAGTCCTTGTTGAGATGGCGAGGTTGAGCGAAGTGAGAAGTGCCCGAAGTCGACACTGAAGCAACGTGAAGCAAGCAGGCTAAGTAATGCTGAGCTTTTCGTTTCAGAACAGGATCTTCGGTGGTCTCTAATTTAGAAATCGCATGCCGGAGAGAATCGATAGCGATCGCTTGCTTCAAACTAAAATAAATATGAGCGTAGTAAGCTGTAACTAAGACTGCAGGAGTTTGGTGAACCTGGGAACGATACGTGTCGAGACTCTTTTCGCCTACCAATTCCCAGGCGCTTTTCAGTTCTGAGTTTTGGGATCGATCGGCAGAGTGACCGTAGAGAACTCGATTTTCACTTAAAAATTTACGATAGACCTCAATCGCTTCGATATCAGCCGAAAGCCCTAGCCGTCGACCTTTCTCTCGTTCCCAACTGAAGGCTTCTAAACAAGTTTTTTCCTTCTCCAGTTCGGGCCCAAATAAACTATGAAGTTGATCCTGATTTGCTTCAAAAGCACTTTTTAAGTCTTCCTCAAAATTCAAGGAATCTAAAAACGGGCCTTTGTTTGAAGGATCGTGTTCTATAAAGGCTGAAGCGAGCACTTTCGAGTAGAGCTGGGAATCATTTGATAGGGTGCGAAAGTGTTGCGAGCAATAAGCAGAAACCACCCCGGTCCCACTGAAGAGGTCTAGAACCGTTCCTCCCCGAGGGACATTGTCTTGTAAGACTTGATCTAAAAAGTTATCCAACACCCGAGTCTTTACCCCCATGTACCAAATGGTCTGAGGTAAAGCGGGACTAGGATCGGTGGTTTGGGTGATCATTCGTTCTCTTCGTTGCGGCCGAATCCCAAGGAATTTGGCAGAAATGCTTTTAGATGCAGTTAATCCAAACAATTACATGTTCGGTTACAGGGTGATCGCATTTCCCTAATAGCTTCATTCTCCGATTCCATCCAAGAATTTCAAGACCTGGTAAGATTAAATAGCAAGGAACTTTAGGACTGATTCTTTGAAGTCGAAAGAGCCAGGATTGAAATCCGCCTCTCACTGGGCTATTCTTCGAGTTGGTATTTCTGTCGAAATGACACCCATATAGGGATCCTGTAGGCAACCTCTAAAGGTTACCTTAGAGGTAAAGCCCCTCAATGAACCCATTTGAGTTAAAATTTAAGTCCAATGTCGAGCCCCACCCCATCGAACGCCACGACTCAAGTTGATCCTTCAAGCAACCTCCGATTCGACTGGACGTTTGAAGAAGTGGAAGCCATTCATAACCTTCCCTTCCCTCAACTCCTCTTCAAAGCTCATTCTATTCATCGTGAACATCACGATCCCAATAAAATCCAACTCTGTACTTTGTTGAGCATCAAAACCGGGGCCTGCCCTGAAGATTGCGGCTACTGCCCGCAGAGTGCTCACTACGATACTCCCGTCGACGCTGAACCCCTAATGGTCGTCGATGAAGTACTGGAAGCGGCCTCCACGGCTCAGAAAAATGGAGCGACCCGCTTCTGCATGGGCGCCGCTTGGCGTGAAGTTGAAGATGGAGAAGAATTTGATGCTGTCCTTAAAATGGTCAGTGGGGTTCGTGACCTCGGAATGGAAGCTTGCGTGACCTTGGGTATGCTCAAGCCTCACCAAGCCGAACAATTGGCTGAAGCCGGTCTGACCGCTTACAACCACAACCTGGATACGGGTCCCGAATATTACAACCGAGTGATCCAAACTAGAATTTACGAAGATCGCCTCGATACTCTCAAAAATGTTCGATCAGCGGGAATCACCGTTTGTTGTGGCGGAATCATCGGCATGGGTGAAGAGCTCAAAGATCGCTTAGATCTGTTAAGGGTCTTAGCGACGATGGATCCTCACCCCGAGAGCGTCCCGATCAACGCTTTGGTCCGAGTTGAAGGAACTCCCCTTGAAGATCAACCCCCCGTTTCGGCCCTCGAAATGGCCAGAATGATCGCCACGGCTCGGATCCTGATGCCCTATTCGAGAGTTCGCATGTCAGCTGGAAGAACGGAGATGAGTGAAGAAGCACAAGCTCTTTGTTTCTTCGCCGGAGCGAACTCCATCTTTGCGGGCGATCGCCTTCTCACGACTCCCAATCCAAGCGAAGACGAAGATCTCAAGCTTCTAGGTAAATTGGGAATGGCGGCTGAGTAAAAAGCTAAGGTTGGAAATATTAGCTTGTCTTAGAAGTAACGCCCCCTCGCTAGCGCTTCGGGCTAGTTAATGTTTTTGATTCTCAAAAAGAGTTCTTCAGAAACCATTCAACTCTAAACTAGCCCGAAGCGCTAGCGAGGGAATAAAAAGCTCCACAACTTCAAATGAATATCAGCCTGGAGAACTTCCTCCAAGATCTCCAACAAAACTTACAAAACCGAGAGATCGAAGGCTTAAAGCGTCAGCTGTCTCCCGCTACCGGGATCGACTTTGCCTCCAACGATTACTTAGGCCTCTCGAAAAGTCCCAAGCTTAAGGAACGCCTCCTCTCTCGCCTTCCTTCTTCGGCAATGGGTTCTCCCGCATCTCGATTACTTCGAGGAAATCATCCCCTCCACCTCGAACTCGAAAGAAAGTTTGCTGATTTCAAATCTTCTGAAGCAGCGTTGTTTTACCCCAGCGGCTTTCAAGCGAACCTCGGATTGCTCTCAACGGTAATCAAAAAAAATGATCGCGTTCTGAGCGATGCCCTCAATCATGCGAGTTTGATCGATGGCATCCGCTTGAGCCGAGCTCAGAAGGTGATCTACCCCCACTGCGATTTAAATGCATTGGAAAATGAACTCGCGCAATCCCACGAGGAGGGAAATACCTTTGTCGTTACCGAAGCCTTATTCAGTATGGATGGAGATCTCGCCCCTTTGGTGGAGATCGTCGAACTCTGTTCGAAGTATCGAGCTCTACTGATTGTCGACGAAGCTCATTCAACTGGCATTTACGGTAAAAATAAAAGTTCGGGCCTTATTGAAGATTTACAAATTGATCCGAAAAATTTACTCGCCGTTTCTTCAACCGGAGGAAAAGCTTTAGGTCTCTCTGGAGCATTCATCACGGGCTCCCAGACCTTGATCGACAGCTTGGTCAATCACTCTCGCTCCTTCATTTATTCGACAGCGCCAAGCCCGCTCCTGGCATTGGCGTTAATTTGTGCTCTCGAAACCCTTGAAGCCGAACAAGAAAGAAAAACTCAACTCTTTGAAAATCTCGATTTCTTTCATCGTACACTCCTTGAGTTGGGACTCGAACTGCCCCCATTTGTTAGCCCGATCATTCCGATCATTCTCAATGACAACCATCTCGCTCTCACGGTATCAGAAGAGCTTCAAGGCCAGGGATTCGACGTGAGGGCTCTTCGACCGCCCACCGTCCCCGAATACACTGCTCGGCTCCGAATCTCACTTCACGCTGATCACACTCAAGAAGAACTAAAGAATTTAGCTCGCGCCATCACACAATCTATGGGTTTGGGAGAGAATGAAAGATGAGTTTTTGGGTTTTAGGCACGGACACCGATGTCGGCAAGACGATCGTTTCTTCGTTGATACTTTTAAAATACGCGCACCGCTGCCCGATCGCTTATTGGAAACCCGTTTCCACGGGTGGCTTGAGTGACCGTGATTTCTCGACCGTAAAGGGTCGCGTTCAAGAGCGAGTTCTGTTCCTTCCAGAGCTGTATCTTTTTGAAGAACCCGTTTCACCGCATCTGGCTGCTCGATTAGAAGGCCAACGGATTCAGCCTGACATGATTTTAGAACAACTCGTTCATCATGGCCTCAACCATAAAGACCACAATATGGTCATCGAAGCTGCGGGTGGGGTATTTGTTCCGCTCAACGATGATGGTGCGATGTCGATTCAAGTCGTGGCCGAGTCCACCTTACCTGCCATCGTGGTAGCTCGAAGTACTCTGGGAACGATCAACCATACTTTGTTAACATTAGAAGCCCTTCGTCAACGCAGCGTGCCCATCTTAGGAGTTGTTCTCAACGGCCCATTCAATCAAGAGAATCGTTCAGCCATTCACCGTTTCGGAAAAGTGGAAATTATTTCTGAAGTACCCTGGGTCGAATCAGAAGACTTAGAAAAAAACGCGACTCTAGAAAAACTAGCTGAAGACTTTGATCCGAAAGAGATTTTGGCTCAGTATCTTTGCGACGAGAATTGAATCAAATGAACACCCCCGACTGGATAGCCTACGACCACGACCACGCTTGGCATCCTTACACTCAAATGAAAACTGCTCCCACCCCAATTCCAATTGAATCGGCGAAGGGAGCCCATCTTCATACGAGCGATGGTCGTAAATTGATCGATGGTATCTCTTCGTGGTGGGTCACCCTTCACGGTCACGGAGAACCCCGACTGGTAGAAGCTATTCATCAACAAGCACAAAAGTTAGATCATGTGATCTACGCGGGCTTTACCCACGAGCCTGCTTCTCGCTTAGCTCACGACTTGTGCCAAGTGCTTCCCGGAAATCTCACCAAAGTATTTTATTCCGACAACGGTTCGACCGCCGTCGAAGTGGGCCTCAAAATGGCCTTCCAACATTGGTTCAATCGAGGTGAAAAACAGCGCACTCGATTTATCACGATTGAAGATGCCTATCACGGAGACACCGTCGGTACGATGGCTCCTGGTGGTACTGAAGTTTTTCACAAAACGTTTAAGCCCCTCTTATTTGAAGTCGACCGTATTCCTCATCCCCACAGTCAGCGTTGGGATCCACAATTGAGCTTGGAAGAGCGTTCCGATGCTTGCTTGGATGTCCTTGAAGAACTCTTAGAGCATCAGGCAGATACCACAGCCGCCTTTTTAATCGAACCCTTGATTCAAGGCGCGGGTGGCATGTTGATCTGGCCACCCAGCTCGTTGACTAGGATGCGAAAGATCTGTGATCGGTACGGAATCCTGCTGGTTCTCGATGAGGTTTTTACGGGCTTCGGAAGAACAGGATCTCTCTTTGCCTACGAGCAAGGGGATATCGTTCCTGACATCATTTGTTTATCGAAAGCCATCACGGGAGGGATGCTTCCCTTAGCCGCTACCGTGACTCATGAAGAGATCTATTCTTCGTTTTTAAGTGACGATCGAGGAAAAACATTCTTTCACGGCCATTCATATACTGCCAATCCCATCGCTTGTAATGTGGGTGTCGAAAGCCTTAAACTCTTACTGGAAAGTGGAGTGGAGCGGATTGAAGCGATTTCTTCAATTCATTCTAAACGCATGGCAAAGTTGGCTTCACATCCATTAGTATCAAATCCCGGACATTTAGGCCTAATTTCCAGAATGGAAATCAGTGAGTCTAAAGATTCAACTGAAGCATCGAATTATCTTTCAGCCATCGGCCCTCGCCTGGCCGAAGCGTTTTTAAAAAGAAACATTTTGCTTCGCCCCTTAGGGAACGTGCTTTATATGATGCCTCCCTTAGCGATTCGGGATGAGGAGCTGCATTCGATGTACGATGCCTTGGATGATATTTTGGAAGAGTTAAGTTAAATTGATCAACGTGAATACCGAAAACCCCATCTCCAAATCCAAATGCCGAGCCTGCCTCGCAGATCGATCAACTTTCTTCTTGGAGAAACACGGTCACGTTTATCGTCGCTGCGAGAATTGTGGTTTAGTCTTTGCCGACATCTCGGAGGAAGAACTCCTTAAAATCAATCGCAGCGTCTACGACGACACTTTCGGTGGAGAACTTCCTTCTCCGGATTCAGAATTCTCGAAGAAAAAACTTCGAAGGCACCATTTCATCTTAAAGAAGCTGGCTCCCCATAAAACCGATGGAAAGATTTTAGAAGTCGGCTGTGGCAATGGGGCGTTCTTAGAAACAGCCCGAAACGAAGGTTGGGATCCTGTCGGAATTGAAATCGCCGAGGAAGCCGCCGCCGCCGCGAAGTCGAGAGATTTAGAAATTCACACGACACTCCTCGATGAGTGTCAATTCGAAGATAAAAAATTCGATATCGTCCTAATGAACGAAGTCTTAGAGCACGTGTGGGATCCTCGTTCTCTACTCGATGAAATCTTCAGAATTTTAAAACCCGGGGGCGCCCTCTTTTTAAGAACTCGAAACCCCGACAGTTGGACGGCTGACTTTTGCGGCGTTCACTGGCATCACTACTCCGTTCAAGAACAAGGCCACGTCTCCTTCTTCCCTCCTAAAGCCTTTAGAACAGTCTTAGGTGACATCGGCTTCACCCAAATCAATGTTCGCACCTGGGGCTCCGCCTTCGATGACCGCTTCCCCAAGAAGAAGAAACTCACGCGCAAAGCTGCGAAGTACTTCGGGAAGTTGATCGGCCCCTTAGAGACGAAGTTAGAGAAGGGGCAGCGGATTGAGGTTTTGGCGGTACGGTGAGCCGTAAAATTCAATCTTTTTGAGTTCCCTCCCTAACGTTCACCCAACATCCTCTTTTGATATTTAATTCCAACCGATTATTTATTAAATACCATCCGTTAGATATCTTATCTACACGTAATGACTAAGTATATACTTATCTGTTCATTCAAACCTCAGCTCGCTTATTCAAGTACCTATGAATTTAAACCGAACCCTTTACCAACTGTGTTTACTCGTAACATTATTTTGCTCCTTAATTAGCTGTAGACACAACTACCAACGCTGGATTCCCGACCCCGAAGCGGTAGAGAATCTACTAGCTGCTAACCGAGGCCTCGATGGAGATAAAGCAGCGATTGCAAGACGGCAAAAGAATGCAGATCAATACCAAGCTACAACATTTAATGCCGTACAAGAAATCCAAGAGATTCAAGAGATCAAACTCGATAGAGCAGGTGTCTCCAGGGATACCCAAAAATTCCTAGACGCAATCAAAATAGGGGCAGGCGAACATCTCTATCACGATTTAAAAATTAAAGGAAGCGGTGCAGGGCCCGGAAAATTACAGAGAGAAGGAACAGAAGAAGATAGGAAAGAATGGGAAAACAAAAGGGTAGACGAGAGCCCTCAAAGTCAGCAAAAGTATCAAGTAGTGGCTGAAAAACTGATAGACCCATTCTCAGAAGTAATTGCTAATTTAGCGGAGTTGAATCGATTACGAATCCAAACTCTCTATAAAGGAGAGCACGAAGCCATATCCAATCGATACTCCAAGAAAAATCCCGCCGCTCCCTACATTGGATTAGCTCTTTCAGGTGGAGGCATTCGAAGTGCTTCATTTTGTGGAGGAGTTCTTAGGGGTTTGCATGAACGACAACTCCTTGACGAATTTGGATATCTTTCAACTGTTTCTGGAGGAGGATACGTCGGCGGGTGGTATATGACCCATGGAGGTAAAGCGAGGAATATAAATATCGATGGAGAAAAATCGACCATCCCTGGAAGCAAACGTATTTTTGCTCCCGGGTCTTCAGACTTAAGGCAACTCATTCAAAACGGCCAGTACCTTATTCAGGGCCACTTTTCTGACAAAACCATCAGTATCTTTAAGATTGCTTCCACTCATTTACTCACCCTACCCTTCTATGCTTTGTTCGATCAAATTTTTGACTTAGATAAAAACATCTCCCTGATTAAACGTTATTACCGAATTTCGATCGCGAAAGCTTTTTTATACGCGAGGGCAGCCTCAGCCCAAATTGATTATCAGGGGAAAGTATCAACAAGCTCCCTGTTTGTCGATTCAGATTCCATCCATCAGCTAGCTCGAAAAAGCATGCATCACTTAATTCCAAAAGCAGAAAATCAACTGCCTTTTTGGATCATTAATATGCACCTGTCACTCAAAGATGATGAATCGCCTAACTATCGAAACCGAAGCGGGGATGCTTTTGAATTAACCCCCCTACGAGCAGGGGCTGATTCTATCGGATATATAAATGTCCCAAGAGATATCAGTAAATGGTATTCCATGTTTAAGAGTCCGAGTACTTATTGGATGTCTCCTGAATTCTCAGTTGCAATCTCAGGTGCTGCCGCTGATTCTAAAAGTTTCAAACAAAGCGGATTCTTAAACGGAGTACTCGATGCCCTCAATATTAATTTAGGGTATTTCATCGACAGTTGGGGTAAAGATTGGACGGGAGAACATGGTACTGAATCTGGTTTTTGTAAAGACCTTAGATTCTATGCTACAGCCAATCCAATCAGTCGCTTCATTCCGAACTCGATTCCGGTTCTGAATATCCTATCAGCTGAAGAACTTCACGATTTCAACCGAACCGCAAAGCGATATTTTTTGTCTGATGGGGGGCACTTCGATAATCTAGGCCTCTATTCATTAATTCGTCGAGGATGTCGAGTTATTGTCATCGCAGATGGAGAACAAGATTCCTATGTCAATCGTTGGGATTCAAATAACAATGCCAACAAATCGAAAGCCTTTGAAAGCTTACGAGCATTAGAAGAAAAATTGATGACCGACTTCGGTGTACAAATCGAATTCGACTGGAACAATTACGAGGTCCCCCACGCTAGCGATGATGATCCTAATGTTGGTGGAATATTAAACGCAACTAAAGGGGGAATATTAATTGGTAAAATTAAGAACCTTCCACTTAACTTGGAGCATGGATTAAAGGATGATTCGAATGGGTCGTTAAATCGTACTCAAGACCCTGGAGTAACAATCCTCTATATTAAATCCGCGTACAATCCACACAAGGGAGTTAGGAAGTCGACCAGCTACCTAGATCGAGAGATTGCAGAAACTCCTGAATTTCCCAATGAATCTACTGCGAATCAATGGTTTTCTGAAAGAAAAGTACTTTCCTACCATCAATTAGGTCGGGAATTAGTCTTGAGAAACTCGGAGACCATCAGGGAAAAAATAGATCATTTGAAGAAGCAATTCCGTGCTCCCAACCAAAATTAAACTTCTATTCATACTGTTGACTTTGGCTTTGTGCTCTTGCATACAGACAGTAAAGATCCATCAAAACCATCTAACCAGCCCTAACTCTGGGAGGGCAATCAGCAGTAAAAATCTTAATGGCCCTGAAGACATCACCATCGATCAGGAAGCCGGATTGGCCTACGTTTCTTGTCGAGATCTTTTGAATCGAGTGAAATCAGGAACGCCTAAGGGACGAATCTTTGAGTACAACCTGAAGACTTCTAAAATCAAAGAGATGCCGATCTTGAAATCGGATGGTTCTCAATTTCAAAAATTGGATGAGTTTAATCGTTACGAAAAAAACGCACTTCAATTTCATCCTGATAACATCGAGCCTCATGGAGTTAGCTTATATCGATCTGACGACCAATCTCTAAAGCTCTTCGTCATCAATCATGAAACCATCGACGGTGAACCTCGGGACTTCGTAGAAATCTTTAAAATCGAATCCGGAACACTCTATCATTTAAGAAGAGTCTCTGACTTGGACTCAGAAGGTAACAACCGCATAAATACCCTGAACGATATTCAGGCAGTAGGTGAAGAATCATTCTACGCCACTGAGCCCAACATGTCGATTTGGTCTTTGCTAACAGGCTGGCTCTGGGAAGCTAAAAATGGGAATGTCGTTTATTACGATGGATCTGACGGCAAGGATCAATACCAAAGGGTCATCCAAGGCTTGGCTTATCCCAATGGGATCGCCATCAATGCCGAAGGAACTCAAATCTACGTTTCAACCATTTTCAGTGAATCTGTTTTTGAGTTTATTCGTAATCCGCACACAGGACAAATCGCCCCCTCACCCAAGTCTTATCGATTAGGCTTTCCCCTCGACAACATGAATTGGCAAGATTCAAAGTGGCTACTCGTGGGAGGGCATCCCAGTTTTTATAAAATGGGTCGCCACGTCAAAAATGGGAGCCAAGCTCCGAGTACGATTATAAGATTTAAAGTGCATCCTAACGGGAGTATCGATGCCAATACTTTCGAAGAGATCTTTTACGATGACGGAACTCTCATTTCAGGATCGAGTGTGGGTGCGATTTGGAAAGATCGATTGTTGGTGGGCTCGGTGAATGATGCGAAGTTTTTGGATATTAAAACAGAAGGCAAAGGTACGAATTGATTATCTTAATCTCCAATCAAACTACGCCAATTATCCGCCGCCCTTCTTCTGCTGATTCTCTAATTAAATTGACCTACCAATCAGCCAATTCTACGAAATCTCCAGGATAGTCTTCGAGCCGAATCCCTACTGTACATTCATCAAAATGATCGAGAAGGTTGTAAATATCTACCTTTTCGATTCCTTTCGATAGATCCTATACTTTATATCGATTCCAAAGCACAAAGAAGCCATACTCGTCCATCTCCACCGAAGGAGGTTTAGATTTTCCGGAAACTCAGACAACTCAAATGCAAAATCTGTCATGTTCTATTTTTGATAAAACTCAACACCTTTCTGAGTTTTAAAAATTTCAATCACTTTCTTGAGATCATATTTGTTAATAGATTTTGACCAAACTTTACTCATTTTGATACTGACCTTGATTTTTAAAAGATACAATCATTCAAAAACATAATTGGAGTGTAAAGAGTCAATGCAAAATAAAATAACCGTATATCTTTTACTTAACATCAGCCTATTATTAAACAGTTGCAACACCAATGATCAACCCTATTTGGATATTAAGTTTGGCAGCATCAACAGCAAGATTGGATACATACATGGATCCTTAGAGGGATTCGGAATATTCACGATACTTATTCAAGATCCTCTACCCACCTTTATGCATCATGCGAAAACTCATCTCGATGAAAATATTAGAATATGTAGCTATCAATTAGGTCAGTCGAAAGGCAACATCCAGATTAAGAGGAAAGAACGAATACTCTCGATTAATAATCAAATCATTGATAACTTTGAATCTGGTATATTGATGCTACAGAAAGGAGAAAGTTTTCAAGTTTTAAAAGGGTACTTTGTTACCACGCGAAACGAAATATATGAATTAGATATCGATGAAATTTTAAATAAGGCGAATTCAATGGATTTATGAATTTACCATCCAATCCTTTTCAAAGTATGAAAAAGAAAACATCCTTATTAACTCTCTTCTGTGCGGCCACATCAATCATTACCGTTTTGATCGCCATTTGCTTTTCGTTTATTTATGTTATTCATAGAGTAAGAATCTTTGGGCCCTTTTTCATAAATTCGAAGTACATAATAATAGGCGCACAGCTGATATTGCCACTTCAGTTGGCGATGATAGTTTTTTCGTTTTTTATTTTTCGTAAATTAAAAATTTATCGCCGGTTTATGGTTGGGATAATTCTCGGTATTTTTCTAGTTCTAAGTCTTGAATTATATGTCGGGATTCAAGAAATAATGTTTCTAACTCACGTAAATAGTTTAGAGGCTCAAACCATCAGTAATGAACAAAAGGAATATTCTGAAGTTCGGTGGTGGCCGTTTGAACCCTTTCAATTGGACTACGAACCCTGGACGAAAACTTTTTCAGTATATGATTAGACTCGGGTCCTTTCACTTACTCCCCACTCACCGCTTCCAACAAGCCCACAAACCCATCTAGAGTCATCCCAAAAGGCTTAATGCCACTAAAGAGCCGTTGCTCCAAGGTAAACCGTTCTTCTTTGGTCAAACCCGCAGCGGTTTCCATGCCCTCCATGAAGGTGTGAAGATCGCGAGCTTGCTGAGCGACTTGAGGATGAAGCTTGGTGATGAATATGGCGAGCTTTTGGGTGTCGAGAGATTGCCCGCCCGAAGCTTTGAGATAAGACTCCATCGCGCCTTGGAAGCCCAAACGCATTTTAGCGACACGCATTCTTGAAGGTTGAGATCCTTCAGGCGCGAAGAGATTCTCAAATTGTGCCTTTAAGGTTCCCGAAGCATCTCGTGCCATTCTTCCCAGGCCAATTTGCAATATATCGGATCCACCCGATGCCGTGGGAAGATGATCTTGATAAACAGAGCGTCCTTCTAAGCTTTCTACCGTATCTGAAGTGCTTTGCTTCTTAACGGTTAATCCACCTTGACCAAAACCTTCGCCATCAACCGGTAGAACTAATATCGAACCAATCGATACCGGTTCACCCGCAGTAACGGCGCCAGCTAAGGCTTGAGAGACATTGATATTTTGGGGACCTTGAGGACGTAAGTCTAAGAACGCGCCATCTCGACCGATGAGGTACGATTCATCGATAGCGAATCCAAAGGTCGCCATCGTAAAACCCGTTAAAGTGTTCAGTTGATCTCCGTTGCCATCGGAACTCGCGAAGAGGACTTCCGGTGAACCGATTTGTTGGGGAGCCACTGAAAATCGGAAACCCGTCTCCGTCACAAAATCTAATCCCGCATCCAAATTAGCAATTCCCGGAATCGCGCCCCGAACCCAACCAGGAGCGCGGGCCACTAACTGAATGGTATTTGCCGTAACAGTTAAGAGGCCACCTGAAGTGATATCTCCTTCTAAACGAACCGTTCCATTTGGAGCTAAAATCGTAACGTTCCCTAAAGCCGTCAGCTTATGGAAAGCACCGAGAGTGACATTCCCATTCGTACTGGATAGAAGCACGTCACCCACTCTTCGGTAAATGGTGGCGACTGGAGGAGGCTCACTGGCTCCCAAACGGATCAAATTGATATCACCAGTTGTATAGACCGATTGATTCAATTCAAAAATGGATGCCGTTTGTAAAGTCCAATACCCGAGAGGAACCGTTTGACCAATCGCGGTCATGAATTGAACCGTCCCCCCTTCAGCGTGAACGGTTAACCCACCGGGACCATCGACCATAGAATTAAAAAGGAGGTCACCCGTTAGAGTCGTCGCTCTAACCGAAGAATTTGCAGAAACCGTCAACTGATCACTGGTGGAATCACCGAATGTTGAACTCACTTGAGTATTAAATGTAAGTCCGTCTAAAGTCACGTCTCCGTTGAAGGTATTCGCAGTGTCCCCACCCCGAACTGTAACATTATCCCGAAGTGTCAACGTACCCGCATTACTCGATTGAGTGATCCCTGAGTTGACTTCAACCGCTTGATTAAAGGTTACCGAATTGGCTTGATCCAAACGAATTGAAGCTCCCGTACCATCTCCGATTGGAGTTAAGGAACTGGTGCTATCTCCGACCTTTCCATTGAAAGCAACCGCTCCTGAAGAAGAGATTCCCAAGTCCTGGGCTCCGCTCAGAGTGCTGTCAAAAGTAAGATCAGCTCCAGATAAATAAGTCTCAGAAGAGAAAGTCACCCCGTCAACCGTTGAATTGTCACCATAGATTTGATTCCCAGTCGTAGTAACCGTTGGCTGAGAACTGCTACCCGCTGACTGGAAAGTCGTCGAGCCCGTTACCGTAAGAGACGTTAAGGGCGTGGTCCCACCTAGGCGAGCTTGGAAATGGGCATCTCCCGTGATCGTTACCGATCGTGCTCCATCGAGGCTACCCGTAAAGCCAACAAGGTTTCCAGTGAAGTTTGGATTTGTGAGTAAACTCACAATCCCATTGTAACTTTGAACTCCATTCAAGCTCGCCGAGCCGACACTTGAAGTGTATACATTATCAAAGATGCTCACACTCCCTGATCCTGCTGAGATAGCTAAACCACCTAAGGGAGTTGAAAAAGTACCGACTTCTCCGATACGGACATCACCATCACCCGCTGAACTTTGAGTTTGGATAACAACCTGTTCGTTCCCGGAGGCTTGACCCGTGATCATGGCACCCCGAGAGTCGGTTGAATCCGCGAAGTAAACCGATCCTGCAGCTTGATTGCCTCCGGTCTCCGTATCTAAAGTAACTGAAGTCCCCGCCGCCAATTGAACATCCTCCGAATTTTGGAAATCGATGTTTCCGCCATCGGTTGCGATCCTTGATCCAGATAAAATGAGGTCACCTGAGGAAGTCGTACCACGACTGTCGGTAGTGACGGAACTTACTGGTGTCGTGGAACCGACGTCATTCAAATAGATATTTCCAGCAACGGTAGATGCATTACTCCCTGAAGTATCCAAGACCAAGCCTCCTGGCCCATCAAACTGAGCTTGACTCGCATCGATCGCTTGGCTACCGATGACTTGATTTGAGGGATTGGTATCTAATGTTAAAGTCCCCGCAGGAATGCTCACTTCACCCTCGACGCGAATACCTACTTGAGAAGCGCTTCCTCCATTGGAACCCACCACCTCGATCTTTGGGGTCGATCCCACGAATGAAATCGTTCCATCCGTTGCACCCGATGCGTCTAAGGTTACGGCGTCAAAGTAGGATCCTGACCCGTCTTCGATCCCTACTAAAGAACGGATGTCTCCTCCGACACCTCCCGCTCCCGTATGATCAGTTTTTAAAGTCAAGGTCGATCCCGAGGCGTTGGCTCGCATGGTTGAGCTTCCCCAATCGATCGATCCTGCCTGAGTGCCCAACGTCGAGCTTGAGAGGTCGATCGTTCTCGACCCGATGAAGTTAACTTCTGAAGGACCCGTAACGCTCAATGAGCTAGCGGTACTCGTTCCTCCATCCGAAAGTTTTACATCACCAGAAAACGATACACTTCCATCCGTTGAGCTACCCGAAGTGTCGAGACTCAAACCTTGAAGGTAATTACCACCCGTTGTATTCCCAACAGAGCTCAACTGAACCGATCCCCCGGTTGTAGTTCCGGCAGAGTTGAGTGCGAGACTTCGATTCAATCCGTTAGCACTGATAGTCGCTTGACTCAAATTGATGGGACTTCCAGTCGTAACTCCACTTCCTGCGGTGTCGATGGTGACTTGCCCGTCGACGACCACGTTGCCGATCAACTCTACACCTCGGCCCGAGAGGGAACCCGTAGAATCCGAAGTCTCCAGATTGGAACTCAATCCAATTTGACCCGATCCTTCCGTTCGAGCTAAAAGCCCGCCGACTCGATGACCACCATTCGTAGTCCCGAAAGCACCAAAATCGATGTTGCCACCCGTGCCATTACCTTGAGCATTTAAGGTTAATAAGTATGGAGTTGAGCTATCTGAAGAAACCGTTCCTGTTCCTAAGTTGATCGCTCCCCCCGCAACATTTCCTCCTTGCTCGGTGTCGATCTCAAGAGTATTAGAAATGACAACTGGACTATCCCCACTGATCGTAAAACTACTGGCTCCACCCGAGCCCGAAGCATCTAAATCGATATCGTTATGAAGAGTGACCGTTCCACTCGTCCCTGACCCGGTAGTGGCATCCACGGAAACAGATCTCAAGTAAGAGGCGCTCGAGGAATCGTCGTTAAACTGTCCAAGCTGAACTGCTCCCGCATTTGAAGACCCACTCGTCGAAGAATTTAAACTGAGAGTCGAATCGGAAACAGAAGAGAAGATTTCGGCTTGCGATAAATCGATGGTCCCTGCATTTGAATTATCACCTTGTTCGGTATCGATCGTGGAATTTCCTGCGAGTTGAACTCGTCCCACTAAGGTCGCCCCAGTTGGGCTTGTAATGGAATCGTCTAAAAGGATCGAACTGGGTAAATTGACATGAGCCGAACTCCCTTCGGTCATCGCGCTGAATCCACCGAGGAAAGATCCTCCAACCGTTGAATCCAACTGGCCGAGAGTGATCGTTCCACCCGTACCATTCCCGCGAGCATCTAAACTGAAATCGTAACCAGCAGCATCGGCAGAGATCGCACCTGATCCGAGATGAATCTCACCAGCCGCAGCATTACCGGCAAACTCGGTATCGATAGTCACATCATTTGAAATCACCAAATGAGGGGAGCCCTGAACGGTGAAACTACCTAAATCTCCAACTCCGTTGTCGTCAACCGAGACATCTCCGTTAAGCGTAACTACTCCCGTTGAACCTGAAGCGTTAGCGCGCGTGTCCATTTGAAGATCATTGATTCTCGTTGAACCCGAAGGAGCTCCCACTGAACCCAGTGACAAAGCTCCTCCCGACCCCGTACTCGTTGGAGTGGTACTCAAAGTTAAATCCCAAAGGCCTCCCGACCCAGCAAACTGAGTTCCCGAGAGATCCATGGCGTTTCCATTAGAGTTGATTTGCGTCGTACCTTGAATACGAGCCTCACCACTTACAGTAATCGCACCTGCTTGGAAAGAAGCAGTATCCGCTCCACCCGGATCGGAGTTTCCGAAGGAAATCGTTCCCGTATCTGAACTCAATGAGACTGTGCCTAATCGATTCGTGGTTCCTACAGTACCGGGCAATTGAATCGAGCCATCATGGCCTCCTTGAGAAGTAGCGTCACGAGTATCGATCGAGAAAGCGAAGGTGCCGTTTAAGACTCCTTGCGAATTGAACAACACATCACCATCGCGAATTCCAACGCCATCGGGATTCGTATCGATGTTTACAGCACCGATCAATTGAACATTACCTCCATCCGTCAGATTCACATGGTCTTCGACTTGAAGGTTGGTCGTTGTGGAGGCTTGACCCAAAGTAATCGTTCCATCAGTCCCAGTTGATCCACTTTTGGAATCCACAGTCAGGCTATGAATTCGAGTCGATCCTTCGACGACCCCGATTTCAATGGCACCACCATTTTGAGCGTCCGTAGTAGAAGTATCTAAAGTCAGATCCACCCCCGATGTCGAGGCGGAAATCGTCGCTTGAGCGAGATCAATTCCCCCCGCGTTGACTCCGCTTGCTTGGTTGGTGTCGATTCTAAGATCACGTTGGACGATTAGGTTTCCAATAATGTCAACTGCTCGAGCTCCACTTCCATGAACGAGAACATCACCGTCGAGATTCACAGTCCCTCGATCGCCCGTGGTGCTCGAAGCATTGATAGTGAAGGAACTGAGAAAGGATTGACCGCTACCTTGACCGAGAGATCCCACCGTAACCGCTCCACCATTTCGAGTGAATGAACCCAAGTAAGCTGAATTCAGGGATAGATCCCAACCACTGGCATCCCCGTAGATGGCACCCGTCCCTAAGGAAATCGCCCCTGCATTAAAGTCACCGGCTGAACTCGTGTTGATCGAAACATCATCAGAAAGGATGATATCCATTCCCGTTAATGAAAGAGCTGCTTCCGAACCAGAGCTGACTCCCGCTAATAGAATATCTCCGTGAAGAGTAATCGATCCTGCAGTTGAACCCCCCGTGCCATCAACTGTTAATGTTCGCAGAGCGCTGCCTCCCGATGCATCGACTTCACCGATACTGACCTGCCCACCTTGAGTACTGGCTGAAGCATCTAAAACGAGCTGTGAGCCCGAACTCGTCGAAGTGATATCCACCGTTGAAAGTTGAATGTTACCCGCAGTCGCTTGGCTCGTCGCCGTGTCTAAGGTTCGGGTTTGACCGGAAGACACCATCAGTTCACCCGTTCCGGTGACACTAATCGCTCCGCCATTCGTTGAAAGGTTACCGGCAAGCGTCACATCTGAGGAAGACCCGGTGATGATAGTAATATTCTTCCCTGAATTTTCCGTTGTACTGAGATTCGTGTTAATCCCAACATTGGCTCCCCCTCCAGCTTGAAGAGTCAGAGCTTCACCGTAACTTTGAGCCGTACCCGCAAAATCGACAGCTCCAGTTTGTCCTGATTGCCCAAAGACGACTCCACCCGTCGTGAATCCATTTCCGATATTGGCTACGGAGGCATCACTTAGGTGAACTCCATTTCCTGCACCTTGAGCACTTCCGGCTCCAGTTCCAAAGGCGAGCGCCGTTGAAGTAGAAGTTCCTTGAATCGTAAATGTACCCCCTTGAGTACTCGACTCCACAGTTCCATTTAACGCGATATCATCGCTCGAAGTTAATGTCACTGATTGACTGTTCGAGTCGATAGCTGCGAGGTTCAGCACAGTTCCCGTCGAGCCATCTGTGGTAACCGTTACGGCTTGACCTGAAGATTCGATCGCTCCTGTCGCTGTAAAAGTAGTACTTGAAGAAGTCAATCCCTGATCAGTTTGAAGGGAGCTGATGGAAACGGCATCCGCGTCGGTAATCGTCAAACCTCCCAAAGCATGATTGTTTCCTAAGATTCCACTGGCTGTGACATCACCATTACTACCGGCATTCAAGCTCAAGGAATGAGTTGAAACTCCTCCATCGACTGAGGAGAGGGTGAGATCCGCCCCACTCGATGATCCGTTGGTCGTATCGAGGATTACATTCTGACTTAATACCAATGGGGAGAGAATCGAGATAGATCCAGCTTGAGTCTCGACATCAGAGCCGGTGGTCACCGTCGAGAAATTTCCATCGATGGAGAAAGTAGCTCCTGATTGAGTGTGTAAATTGAAATCCCCAGTTCCGATACTCAATAGCCCGCTACCCGTACCATCGAGGTCCACATTTCCCCCACCTGAAGCTACGGCTACCGAAGCAGCATTTTGGAAAGTGATATTGTTCGCTTGGACTGCAAGGGAATCTCCACTGGCTGTCAGAGAAGTACCGTTGAGTTGAAGGGGAGATAAGAATGTGACATCTCCACCGGCTCCTGCCTTATGGAACGAATCTCCAAAGATCGAAGAATTAACAGTCACATTCCCCGTAGTGGTAACTTGAACATCACCAAAGCGATTCGAACCCGAGCTATTCCCGATTTCATCGGATGTCGAATCTCCAAATGTGACAGCACCACTTCCCGCCGAGACAATCAAGTTTCCAGTACCAAAGTCTCGAATGTTTCCAGTAACTGAAACATTTCCAGCTCCAGACTGAGTGTCGAGCGTTAAGGTGGAGGATGAACCCACATTGAGGTCATCCTGAATTAAAATATCTCCAGCGTTAGTTTGAACCGTGAGAGTCGACTGTGAGGTCGTACCCGATCCTCCCCCGATAATTTTGAAAGCCTTTCCGGATTCCGTGATGGTGACTCCACTTTCTAATGATACCGCGGCTCCTCCCGCCCGAAGATGGAGGCCCGTTTGAAGACCCGTTAATCCACTCGAATCATTAACAGTAATCGTTCCCGTTTGTGCGCCTCCGCTTAAACCGATCACCACTTCATTGAAAGTAGAACTGATGGCTTGAAGGAAATCTTCAGAGATATCAACGGTCGAACCACTTGCGGCTCCGTCTCCGATCCCAATCGACTGAGAACCGGAACTGGGAAGGAGATAAACTTCATCACTTGAACTAGCACCCGTTGAGGTAAAAGTTGCCGTGGAGTCGGCATCGAACAGAACACTCGTTAAAGTGAGATCCCCACCATTTGTATCGATCACTAAAGAGTTACCACCACCGGAATCCACCTGAATCGAAGAGTGACCCGTTGCGGTAATCGACGAGGCTTCGATCGAACCGTCGAGGTCGATATTGTTACCTTCAAGCGTCAGGGCACCCACTCGATTCGTCGCGCCCAACGAAGCGTTGAGATCAATATCTCCAGTCGTTCCGGCATCGATCGCCAGTGATTCAAAGTTATCAGCATTCAAGGACACCGGAATCGTGACGTTTCCATCGGTCCCGACTCCGGCGATATCTGTCGTTAAACTGAGCGATGACCCACTCGAAGGATCGATGACAATCCCTGTCGAACCCGAGAATTGAATAGAGCCCGCGTTATTACCCGAACCCTCACCCGTTGTATCGAGGTTGCCCGTCAAGGTAATCGTTGAAGATGAATTCACATCGATCGCTTGTTTCCCTGAAATGGTAGCCCCGTCTCCGACAGTCAATACGGGTAAGGTGACTGTACTCGCATTATCAACCACCAAGCTATCGAGCCCGGTGAGAGTTGCACCCGATAAGTCGATGGCTCCCGTCCCAGCATTCAACCTCAGTGAAGTGACTCGGGAACTCGCAACCGATAGATTCCCGGCAAAGGTCAATCCTCGATCCGTACCGGCTGAATCCCCCGTGGTGATAAGAATGACATTGGAGTTTGCTACTTGACCTGCTTGAGGATTGAGCACGATTGCACCAGTAATCTGAACGGCTCCATCCGAAGTCGTGTTCACTGTATCTAACGTCGTATTCACATCACCCTGTAAAGTTAAGCCAGTTCCTCCATTTGAATTGACTAAGAGAGCCACTCCCGAGTTCCCGACATGGGATAAACCATCGCCCAAGTTCAATTTTCCCAGGGTGACATCGGCAGCTGTAACACTCAGATAGTCGACGATTTGGTTTCCACCAAAAATTCCGGTAGCAACAACATTTCCTCGGGTTGCCGATCCAGCAGCACTCAAGGTTAGCCCGTAAAGACTTGGACTCGAACCATCGACTGGTCCCACCCAAGTCACACCGCCTCGACCTGCAGTCGAGTTGTGATTTGAAGCTAAAACGATTCCGGTGTTACCGGTCAATTGGATTAAGTTGGAGACCGAGTCCGTGGAGCTCGTCAGGATATTGCCATCCAGAGTTATGGTAGCTCCAGTGGCATTGACACTAAGAATTCCATTACTATTCCCCACAGATTTTAAAGAAAGATTCCCGTAACCACTCGCTCCATCGGTAGCACTAATGGAAACCGTTTCATCACTGGTACCCTCGATATTTCCGGTGAAGGTTACGGCGCCAGCCGTCGGCCCACTTGCATTCGTTGTTACAACGAGATTGGATCCATTACTTAAATTGACATCCGCCCCCGTAAAAGTAAGGTTATCTGCAGTCGTCCTAAAAGTTGTCGTCGACCCACCTACAATTTGAATTTCACCTGAACCCGCTTCCCACGTTTGACTGCCAGCGGTATTGTACTGAGTACCTTCTAATGTCAGCGTGTTTCCGGCATCGACATCCGTAGCTCCGGTAACCCCTTCAGATCCTCCACCCGAAGCACCGACATGACCCAAATTGATGTTCGATCCATCAACGGTGAATGAATCCAATGCTTGAGTGGCACCAATCGAATTAACAGTAGCACCGTCGATCGCTAGCGAAACATTACCTTGCGTTCCCGCATCGACGGTAAGGTCATTGAGAGCGACGACTCCCTGAACATCTCCAGTTACGGAAATATTTGCCCCAGTGGAGGCTCCATTCGTCGAGTTGATCTCCACTCCTGAATTACTGATCGTCACCGTATCGTCGATAGTGATAACCCCGGCTGAGGTAACGATATCGTTGGAGATGGATGTTCCTCCTCCACCATTGATAGTAATACTTCCAGTATCTCCATCGGCTAAGGTGTCCAATTGCCCAGTCACATTCACCGAGGCTCCGGAACCGGCAGCATGGATAACCAATGAATCTCCAAAACGTGCCCCCGAACTGTCGACGATGATCGGAACCGTTCCGTTAGCTCCACTTTTACCGATAGTGATCGTTGAGTAACCATTAGCTAAGGCGGTGATGTCGGTGTCGGTAATGTCGAGAACACTCGCTCCCGTATCGGCCGTCCCTCCTAACCGAATCGAAGTGGATGATCCGGGCTCAAAAACGATAGAGGAGCCACTGATGGAATTGGCACCGCCAGTAAAGTTGATTTCAGTCGCATTAAGTAGAATCGCACCCGTGCTAGACAGTGCCCCTTGAAAGGTCGAAGTACCGGTTCCGTCGAGCTGACTGAAGTTTCCGGCGACAGTTACCGCCGATAAAAAAGTACTCGTATTGACATCTTGAATCGTGATCGCGGTCGGAGCATTCACTCCACCAACAACTCCAGCGACACTTAAGTTCCCTCCATCTCCTAAATCGAAGATGATGTTACGAGCTCCATTGATGGAGCTCGTGAAGGTGATATTGCCATCTCCTTGAGTATCGTCTTGAGTCCGTAAGGTGGAATCAGCCGTAAAGGTGACCGGGCCGGTTAAAGTGATGTCACCTGGGTTCGAACCTCCAGTAGCCCCCGAGGTGATAATATTTCCACTGAGACTGATGGCACTACCCGTAATTGCGACATCGTGAATTCCACCCGCGACATTCGCTCCGATCGAACCCGAAGTGACCGCTCCGACTCCCGCGTTGATAGTAACCGTTTCATCGCTCGATCCTTCGATCGATGAGACAGTAATATTACCACCAGCACTTGAGAGCGTAAGGTCACTTCCATTAGCGAGATTCAACCTTCCTCCACTGAAAGAAATGGAATCATTTGAAGAGGAAAAGGTCACGTCGGCTCCAGCCGTCAATTCAAACGTAGTCGGACCAGCAGTATAAGCTTGTTGATTGGCGTTGTAGGTCGTTCCCGTAAAGGTTAAGTCATCGGTCGCCGTCAGGATGGTATTTCCCGTAACTCCGGCTGATCCACCACCAATATTAGCTACGGTAATGTCTCCAGCCGAAGCCGTGATCGAGCCAATAGCAGCGGACGCACCGATCGCTTGTGAAAAAGTCAACGCAGATAAACCGCCCGAAACACTGAGCGCAGTAGCTTGGTTGTTCCCATCAAGAGTGCCGCTAAATGTTGACGAGCCTGTCCCGGTAATTGAAAGTGTTCCAATACCATTCGTAGTACCAACATTACCTAAAAACGAGATGTTTCCTGATCCTGCAGATAATGTGAGTACATCCGCACCGCCATCCCCATTCACTGTTCCACCAAAGGTGATAGCCCCACTGCCCGTATTGGTGATCGTAGAGTCGGAAATGAGAACAAACGGATTATCGCCAAATTGAATTGCGCCTCCACCGGCAGTGATGTTCGTCGAAACTGAAATCGTGCCCGCCGTATCGGCGATGGTAAAGGCTCCTAAGCCTCCCGAAAGGTCGATCGTGTTGGTAAGCGTAACCGCCCCACTGCCTCCGATCACCAGAGCGACAGCCCCACCATTAGTATCGATCGTTCCCGTGGTAGCGTTATTAAAGGAACCTCCCGTAAAACTCAATGCACCGCCATTGGATTGAATCGTGTTCAAAACACTGATGGCTCCTGTTCCGTGATTGATAGTCAGACTCCCGGCTCCCGTATCGATGGTTCCTTGTGAACTGAAGGCCCCATTGGAGGCACTATCGAAAGTGATATTACCGCCATTCGTACTCAAGGAACCGGTAGAGCTGATGGTGAGATCGGAGTAATTATTAAAGTCGAGGTGCAAGCGGCCCGTTGTACTTTCGATTGTGGAGTTCACCGTGATATCTCCGGCTGCATCGACTCTCAATGTGGCATCGGAACCCGAAGTTTTAGAGATGGCGTTACCAGCCCCGGCTACAAATGTCACGTTTCCGGTTTGGGAACCACCTGAAGTCGTCGTAATGGTGACACTGGTTCCTGAATTGAGCGAAGCATTGATGTCAGCCACATCCACGGTGGCCGTTCCAGACCCGGTAGGATTAAAGGTATTGGGAGCACCACCCGTAAACGTACCCGCCGCGGTGGCTGAACTTAAGATATTGATGTCAGAAGGATCGAGGAGCCACATGCCTCCTTGACCGTTGAGTGCACTAGCCACAACGGAGCCGGTGGAGGTCAACATCTTTAAACCCGATGTTTCAACGAAACCGCCATCACCACTCTCTTGCCCTCCACGAGCTGAGATGTTTCCGGCGAAGACCGTCTCTCCATCCGACCAAACGATGACTTCACCCCCATCACCCTTCGTGATGGCATCAGCTTTGATCGTTGCGCTCTCTTGAATGACAGTCAATTCAGAAGCGGGTAATTCATCATCACCCTGATAGGCTCCACCGATGCGAACTCGACCGCCGCCTTCTTCACCCGAAGCATCGATAACGGAATTGTGAACATCGACCTCTTTAGCAACGACCGTAACATCACCACCCGAGGTTTCTGACCGAACATCGATATCACCCGCGATTTCAACTTTTCCTTTTTCAGCTCGAATGTCAACTTCGTCAGCCTTGATCTCACCTTGATGACGGAAGGCGAGGGATTCTAAATCACCAGCGCCAATAAAAATTCTTCCTTGAGGAACTTGAATCGTCCCATCGTTGGTGATGGCAGGTTCATTATTTTGAGAAGAAGAAGCATCGGGAGCTCCTTCGATTTGGATGATGGTTCTTCCATCCGCATTCCCGATGTAGATTTCTTTACCGACCTGAATCGAGACGAGCCGACCCGCATCGATGATACCGTAGTTAGCAACTCGCGATCCCATCAGATGCACATCGTTGGCTCTCAATGTTCCATGGTTGATCACACTTCCCTTGAACGAAGTGAATCGATCTCGAGCGCTCAAGAAATCGGCATTCGAAATTTCACCAGCAGCGGCGTAAAGCTTCGCGACATCGACGACTGCTCTTTGCCCAAAATAAATCCCCGCTGGGTTGGCAAAGTAAACGGCACCATTCGCCTTGATCACACCATCGATTTGAGTCGGTAACATGTTTGTAATTCGATTCAAGACTCTAGATGAAGATGAAGGCTGAATGAATTGAACGGTTTCATGAGCCTTAACATCGAAGCTCTTGTAATCGATGATCGCTTGGTGCGAAGTCGTGATTTGAGTTAAATCTCCCTGACGTTGAATCGTCGCCGATCCGTGTTGCACGGTGGCATTTTCAGGACCTGCGTAAATCGGTAAGAACGTAAGTGCGTTTATTATGAAAACGATGAAACATTTCAGGATGAAGTTTTTGTTGAAGCATTGATTCTGATTAGTAGTGAATCCTTGATCCCAAGATCGCATTGCCATGTTGGTACTCTGTCAGTAAGTCTCTGAAGATAGATCAATTGCCGGCGGTGTAAACTCTTCACACCCATTCCATTAACGTTTAACAAACATCAACCCGACATCGATCTAGTATCGGCATTACAGCGGTGGGTCTCTCGGATCAGCCATGGATGAGGCGGGATTATGGCTTTTTAGGAATTTAATGAGAGGGGAATTTGGACATATCGGAAGGTGGGGAGGGGGATCTCCTTCAAAACAAATCGAAATACTTCTGTAGCGCCACCCCTTGATACATTAACTTTAAATCGGATTAGACCCTGTAGCGCCACCCCTTGCGGGTGGCCATCCCTTGAAGATTCTATTACATCTTCAAGGTTAGATATCATTTTAGGTAAGAGCCTGGGCCAAGATGGCGTAAGCCAATTACTGTCCCAGGCGCTACAAGTGATTTAGAAGAATCTAAATCACTCCCCTTGCAACGCAGCTAAAAACAACGGCCCAGGTAAGCTTGCGTTAAAGCTGGGTTCATGGGCAAACTCGATATTTAACTTCTCTTCGTCGTTTAAAAGTTCCCACCAACCGTACACGAGTTCTTGAAAGCCGGGCATCTGCCACAAACTTCCTTCCATTCCCAAAAGGTCCAGCTTTTGATGGCTCCCTAAGCCATAACCATTTCGTTTTGTGACGGAGGAAAGAACAATGGCAATATGTAGTGCCGATCGACTCAACAGAGTTTTACAAATCCCAAAAACGATTTGCATCTGTTGCTCAGTAGCTTCTACATTCGGAAAAATTTCATTAAAAGATGCACCACCCGCAATCTTACCTGCCTCATAAGAACCTAATTCATTTGCGCTGATGGAAACGAGCATAGATTCAAAGAATTCTTTTGATATAAACTCGGTCATCATGCGCTTCATTTGAGAGGGAAACGCGTGCCCCCCTGCGGTGATATTACGTTCGATTTGAAACTCTTCATCCTCATCAAATCGAGTTCGAGTTTCAGCCAACTTGATACTTCCCGTTTCATAATTGACAAAGAAATCCATTTCCGTTTCAGATTCACCGAGCGGTCGTGACTCGGAGATTCTTTGAGGTACATAAGTATCATCTCCTTCACTCACGTACCCTTCATTTCGAATAGCATATTTTTCTGGTAAGGCGAAGTTCATCCCCGTACCGTTGATAAAGAGTCCGACCTTATTGAAATCACTCCACTCGTTACTTAGAAAGTAGAATGCCGCCATGACTGTGTCATTAGCGATGGTCACGGGAGCCGACCAGTTGAGGGCTTTATCAATTTCATCTCTAAGCAACGCCGCGACATCTTTGCCTTGAAGGTGAGGAGTAAACTCTAGCTGATCTTTAGACATCTCGGTGACTAGACCGGCTAAGCCTCCTAACAATCCTTGTTGTGTTCTAACAATCTGATGCGCGTAACCCCAACTGAGTAGAATGCCCCCACAACGAGCTAAGGCTTTCTTTCCTTCTTCTTTGAAAAGGCCGGCGATAAATTCGGCGATTTGGCGAAGCATATCGAAACCGGTTGGGCAATGTTCTTCTGAATACTTCGGGGTGGTCATCTTGGAGTCATCTTTGATCTTCAAGATTTCCTCTTGGGTCTTCACCTCTTCCCCTGTTTCGGGATTCAATCCGATCAATTGCCCTTTTTCTAACCGAAGCAATGCCACTTCGGTTTTTGTCCCTCCAACTGAAACCACCATGTAATAGTCACAAGTGGCTTCACCGTGAGTTTCTGGAGGCTGAATTCCACTCCACAACATGGGGGGATGCTGGCTTTCCTCCGAGTCCATCTCCCCCGCCACCCGATCTCGGTAGGCCCGCAGTAATTGCAGATCTTCACTCTGATCGGGAAGGAGGATCAGCTTTTCGCTTCTAAGAGTCTCGTAGAATTCGGAATCGATCCCGTCGACGGCGTATTTTTGGAACCAAGTTGGAAGAGGCATGGTGAATTTAGCTTTTAAAATCTCGGTAAATCTCAGGAAATTCAGGCTACAAGAGCTTTTATACCAGGAAAACCCGGGGCTGGAGGAGCATGGAGCTCTGCCCGGAGATCATGCGGCTAAAAGGCCTACAAATCAAGTTCAGTTCTCAGGAACTTCAAACCTTGTCCAAGCCGCCGAAATAGTTCAAAATAGCCCCCTTTTCCGCATCGGCTGCAAGCTGGATTTCAGGAATCTTCAGATCGTGCCGATAAATCGAGAAACCCTACCATCGGAAGCCCCATCAGGGTGATTTCCGATGATTTCGACTCTACCAGAATTTGAGAATCATTCGGCTCCAAAGGGTGTGAGCTGACGCTGAGAAAGTAGCTATGTACAACGAAGTTCCCAATCCCCTCGACTTCCCTTCGATGGAACAAGACCTCCTTTCCTTTTGGAATGAGAAGAAGGTCTTCGATCAACTACGCGAAAAGAACGCCAATGGAGAACGCTGGTCTTTCATCGACGGCCCCATCACCGCGAACAATCCCATGGGAGTCCACCACGCTTGGGGGAGAACCTATAAAGATGTCTATCAACGCTACCACGCGATGCTCGGGCACAAACTGAGATACCAAAACGGTTTTGACTGTCAGGGACTCTGGGTCGAAGTCGAGGTGGAAAAAGAACTCGGCTTTAGGACCAAAAAAGACGTCGAAGAATACGGCGTCGAAAAATTCGTTCGAAAATGTAAATCTCGCGTGTTGAATTGCGCTGCGATCCAAACCGAGCAATCGATCCGTCTCGGTTACTGGATGGATTGGAACAATCCTGAAGAACTGAAGATGCTCGCCGACACCTTGATGGAAGACCCTCAAAAAGAAGTCACCATCCAAGGCCCCGGCGGCCCTGTCACGGGAACAGCGGAAGCGGTGGTCGGACGACTCGGCTTAGAGGGCATCGAAGGAAGCTACTTCACCTTCAGCGATGAAAACAACTACACGATCTGGGCACTCCTCAAAAAGATGTTTGAAGAGGGTCGGATCTACAAAGGCAACGATGTCGTTCCGTGGTCCGGTCGATCAGGAACATCTTATTCTCAAATGGAGATCATCGAGGGCCGTAAACTCGTTGCGCATCGGGCGATCTTTGTTCGCTTCCCCTTAAAAGGAAAAGACAAAGAATACCTACTTGTTTGGACGACGACTCCCTGGACGCTCACCTCCAACGTAGCCGCAGCAGTTAACGTGAATCTCGATTACGTTAAACTTCGTGCTTCGGATGGATCAGCTTACTACTTCGCCAAAGACAACCTCGAATTCAAGCGCTTAGATAAGCAGTACAAAGAAAAGAAACAATGGGTCGATGGAGTTCCTAAACTCAAAACTCTCGCCCAAGTCTTCAAAGAACGTGGTGGATTCGAAGTTGAAGACACCGTTAAAGGTGCGGATATGGTCGGCTGGGAATACGAAGGTCCCTTCGATCATTTCCCCGCTCAATCCACGATGGGAGGCCATCCCGAAGCCAATGATGATTTAGCCGAAAAAGGAGTCAACGGCATCAATTGCCACCGCGTGATCGATGGCGGGAAAGACAACATCGGTAACGACAACGTCGTGGCCGGCGAGGGAACGGGTATCGTTCACATCGCTCCCGGCTGTGGTGACATCGACCATAAAATCGGTCAAAAGCAAGGCTTGGTAGATATCGCACCCCTCAACGATGAAGCGCGCTATGTCGAAGGCTTCGACTGGTTGACCGGAGAACTCGCCACCGATCACGATATCGCCACCAAAATCATCGATGACCTCAAAGAGCGTGAATTCTTAGTTCACGTAGAAAAGTATCCTCACGTCTATCCTCACTGTTGGCGTTCGGGAGATGAACTCGTCTATCGCATCGTCGACGAATGGTACATCCAAATGGATTGGCGCGATCGCATCAAAAAGGTTGTCGATGACATCCGCTGGATCCCGGCCTGGGGTCAAGACCGTGAACACGAGTGGCTCGATAATATGGGCGACTGGATGATCAGCAAGAAACGCTTCTGGGGTTTAGCTCTCCCGATCTGGACTTTTGAAGATGGAAGTTTCTTCGTGATCGGTTCACTTGAAGAACTCAAGGAACTCGCCTGCGAAGGCTGGGAAGAGTTCGAAGGTCACAGCCCCCACCGCCCCTGGATCGACAAAGTTAAAATCAAGCATCCCGAAACGGGACTCGTTGGAACGAGAATCCCCGATGTGGGAAATCCCTGGCTCGATGCAGGAATTGTGCCGTTTTCCACCATGCGCTACAACACCGATCGCTCGTACTGGGAGCAATGGTTCCCCGGCGATTTCGTCACCGAGTGTTTCCCCGGTCAGTTTAGAAATTGGTTCTACTCCCTCTTGGCGATGGCGACAGCGTTAGAAGATCGCGCTCCCTTCAAGACATTGCTCGGGCACGCACTCGTTCGTGATGAAAACGGAAAAGAGATGCACAAGTCGACCGGCAACTCGATCGAGTTCAACACTGCCGCGTCTAAGATCGGCGCGGATGTGATGCGCTGGATGTACGCCGGGCAAAATCCCGCTTCCAATTTGAATTTTGGTTTTGGACCTGCGGGTGAGACTCGAAGAAAGCTCGCGACGCTTTGGAACACTTATGCGTTCTTTGTCACTTATGCAAGAACCGATGAATTCAAGCCCACTGAAGGAGAAATGCCCCTCGATCAGAGATCAGCCTTAGATCGATGGATCTTAGCCCTCCTTCAAGAGCTCATCGAAACGGCGCACGATTGTTACTCGAACTACGCTGTCAGTGATCTCATCAAAGCCTCTGAGAAATTCTTTGATCGCCTCTCCAACTGGTATTTGAGAACAGGTCGAGAACGTTTCTGGCGTGAAGGGGATGATCCCGATAAGCTTGCAGCTTTCCAAACCATGCACGAAGTGCTGACAGCAGTATCGAAGATCTTGGCGCCCGTACTTCCATTCCTTTGCGATGCGATGTACCGCAACTTAGTGGTGACCATCGATCCCGACGCACCTCAAAGCGTTCACTTGTGTGATTTCCCAAAAGTCGATGAAAGCCTAGTGAACAAAGAGCTGCTCGAAAAGATGGAAGTCGTCGTTCGAATCGTAGAGTTAGGTCGATCCATCCGAAAAGAACACAAGCTTCGCGTGCGGCTCCCCCTGCAAACGATCTCGGTCGCATGTCGAAAAGAAGAGGAAAAATCGTGGTTACCCGATTTCGCCTCTCAAATCACCGATGAGCTCAATATCAAAGAATTAGTCTTCATCGACGATCCCGCAGATTTAGTCACCTATAAAATCAAACCGAACTTCCGATTACTCGGCCCTAAATTTGGCAAGAATATGCCCCAAGTCGGTAAAGCGCTGAATAGCCTGGATCCACGGGAAGTGGCGTCGAAGGCGAGAGCAGGTGAAGCGATCCAAGTTGAGGTCGCAGGCGAAGCTCGGGAATTGACCTCGGAGGAACTCGACGTCCAAATGGATGCTGCCGAAGGTTTGGCTGTGGCCGAAGAATCGGGATATATCGTGGCATTATCGACCGATCTCACCCCCGAACTTTTGCGCGAAGGTATTTCTAGAGATATCATCAGAGCTCTCAACAACTTGAGGCGAGAAGCCGATTATCAAGTATCCGACCGTATCACGGTTCAATGGTGTTCCGAAGATCCTGAAGTGCAGAAGGCTCTCAAGGAACACGCAGAGAGTATCATGCAGGAAGTCTTAGCGACTCAAATGGATTCAGCGGACTCTCCTTCAGGAGATGCCACTCAAGAACTTGAACTTGAGGACGATGCTAAAATTGTGTTAGCTGTTCTCAAAAATTTCTTAGACCCATAAAATAACCGACTAGGTTCAATCATGCCCATCTTCGAATACATTCCCGACAGCGAAGAAACTTGTCCCTACTGCCACGGTGGCTTCGAAGAAATTCAGACGATGTCCGCCGAGCCACTCACGGCTTGCCCTGAGTGTGGATGTGCATGCCATCGCGTGATTTCGTCTTTTGGAGTTGTCACCAAAGGAGCCTCCATGTTGAGTTCAAAAAACTTAGCTGCTAACGGCTTCACTCAATATAAGAAAATGGGCAAAGGATATTACGAAAAGACCGCCGGCAAAGGACCGAATGCCATCGCGGATGGGAGATAAGCATTGAAAGACATTTTAGAGAGGGGAAAGCGAGCCTTAGCTCTAGGGCTCGTTTTGGGATTAACCCTAATTACTTTTTCTTGTGGAACTCAAACTCAAACAACCATTTCTCTTTCGAGTTCTAATAAATCACCCATCATTATCGCCCACCGTGGCTTCTCTGACATCGCTCCCGAAAACACGCTTATCGCTTACCAAAAGGCTATTGAAGTAGGAGCCCCCTGGGCTGAGTGTGATATTTTTTTAAGTCAGGATGGAGTTCCCTTTCTCTTTCACGATAAAGAGCTCAAACGAACAAGTGATGGAAAGGGTGAAGTTGAGAAGCAAACTCTCGAGCAATTGAAAGCACTCGACGCCGGATCATGGAAAGATAAAAAGTATGCCGGGGAGAAAATCCCCACCCTTAGAGAGTACTTAGAACTACTCAAAGGGAAGATGCGCCCGGTGATTGAAATCAAATCTAAAAAACCCGAAATCCTTCCCAAGATCATCATCGACTTGAAAAGAACGGGCTATCAACCTGAAGAAGTCACCATCTTTTCTTTTCACTACGAACAAGTTCGCGACATCATCAAAAATCCTAATTGGGAAAAGCTCCACGTAACTTGGTTGTTAGATGAAATTCCAGCGAATGAAACAGCACAGATGATGATCATCGACAAAGCGAAAGAAGCCAATCTTTCGGCTTTAGGAGCGTCTCATAAGAAGGCCAGGAAAGACTTCGTTATGCGTGCTCAAAAAGCTGGGTTTCCTATTTATATTTGGACGGTCAACGATGAGCCGACCATGGTTAAGCTCATCGAAATGGGTGTCGACGGCATCATCACAGACCGACCCGATTTAGGGCTCAAAACCGTTAAATCGAATACAAAACCAGAAGAATAATCGAAATATTCATACCTAATACTATGAGCACTATCTCCCCTGAAGTTTTAGAAAAACTCAGAAAATACGATACTCCCACGGTTTGCAACGTCATCGAGCTCTTTCAAATCCGCCCCCAAAATACCGGATACATGGATGGAAGAATCCAAGCCTGCTTCCCAGATTTACCTCCCATGGTGGGTTTCGCAACGACTGCAACATTTCGTTCGCGCGAGTTAGGATCCGACCAAGAGTCCTATTCGAGTATCGATAAACAAGTGGCCGCCTTTGAAGAGATCGAAGGCCCGCCCGTGGTCGTCTTTCAAGATTTAGATGACCCTTGCGTTGGTGCTACCTTTGGCGAAGTTTTGTGTACTACGTTTCAAGCTTACGGAGCACAAGGCATTATCACCAGCGGAGCCGGGCGAGATTTAGACCAAGTTAAACCTTTGAATTTCCCAGCCTTTTCGAATGGGATCATCTGTTCTCATGGCTACCCGCAAATTCCAACGATCAATGTCCCAGTCAACGTGGGTGGTGTACTCATTCAACCTGGCGACTTGCTTCACGGCGATTTAAATGGCGTCACCACGATTCCCAAAGAAATAGCTTCTGAAGTCGCCGATGCCTGCGATGATTTTATGAAGGCAGAAGATGCAATTTTAAATTATGTCCGCTCTGGCGATATCACTCCCCAGGGTTTAACCGAGGCCTGTAAAGAATGTAAAAGTTTACAAGCCGCTTTAGGAGAAAGGTTACGATCTTCAATCAATTAAATTATACGGAGGGCTTCAGATGTTAAATCGAGAACAATTAAAATTAGCCCTCACCCTACAAACTCAAAGTTATCACTTACTCAAATGGTTAGCCGGAGGTGTCGGCAAAGGTTTTATCCCCGCTCCCAGAGCGCATGAATACGGGAATCTCTCAGATTCAGCCCTTGATTGGATCCAAGAGCATTACCTCAATCTTCCCGAAAAAGCTCGCCCTCAAAAAGAGCACCTCAACGAATTCGCTAAATTTTTTAGCACTTACTTGAGTTCATCTTTCGATTTGGTTGAGCGACCAGAAATGCACCTCCGATCTTACGATGGCTGTTGGTGCCCTTGGTGTACTTACTTAGTTGAGGCCCCTCGCTTACAACCTAAAAAACTTAAAAAGAGAGACAAGGAACAAGCTCTTCAATTGATGCGCGATCGATTGAATGAACTCGCCAAGGAAGAGCAGTTTGTAGTCCGAGCTTCAAGAATCGAATCGATTTTAGAAAATCCTGAGTGTCATTTAGCGAGTGCTTATTCCACCTACGGATCATGGCTCATCAAAAGAACTCGGGGGCTGACTGCTGGAAAATCGATCTTAGCTCTCTGGAGAAAATTCGCGTGGACACCCCAGGGTTCACCGAAAAAGAATTTCACTCTTGAGTTAAAATCCATCACGGATGCAGAAGAACTCTTAATCAGAAAAATTTAGCGATAATAAAAAGTGATGGATGAACGACGAGAAAACGAGCAGTATTTCTTCACCGAGAATTCGATTCGAAAAATTTCGGAATTCTTGACTCAATGGGATTCCATCGCTTGCTTGTGTGCTCCTAAGATCGGAACCTTTCTTTCAGAGCAAAATATTGATGTCACCATTCTCGACATCGATAGAAGATTTTCTGATCTTAGAGGATTCCATTATTTTGATATTTCGAGCCCTGAGTGGATCGACCGTCGATTTGACATCATCATTTGCGATCCCCCATTTTTTAATGTTTCATTGACTCAGCTCTTTAAAGCTATTCGATCCCTCAGCCATCATGAATTTTCTCAAAACCTATTTATTTCTTATTTAGAAAGAAGAGCTGCTTCCTTTGTAAGCAGCTTTTCAAAATTTAATCTTCAACCGATCTCATATTTCCCCGAATACGACACTCTTCAAGATATCCCAAAGAATAAGATTCAGTTCTTTAGTAATGTTGACCAAGATCAGTTAGATCCACTTCGTTAGGAGATTCTTAGGGATTATTGTTATCGGGAGTCCTACAGGCTCGGACTACAGGAAATGTAGTTCATGAACCGAAGAAAGGAGTAAGATCATCATCATTTAAATTTGGAATAAACTCATGCCATCCATAAATATCACCCCTCAAGAACAAGCCTTCATTGAAAAACGGTTCAAATTGACTCGCGCCTTTACTTGGGTCGGCTCAGGATTATTAGCTCTACTCTTTGGGCTCACTCTTTGGCTTTGGATGACGACGCCACTCTTCATTAACCCTAAGGAAGTTGCTCTAAGGCTCGAAGAGGGGACAATCCCCCAAAGTTCAATAGAAACCATGGCGATTCTCTTACCCGTACTCACGCTCACCTGCTTTGTCCTTACCGCAATTTTTATCTTTTTTGCCTTTATTGGCTTTTCTAATGAACGAAAATTAATTGCCATCATCAAGCGCCAAGAGTCGACCCGCGAACCGTTAGAAACGATTGCTTGATCCTTTTAATTCTTCCTAAAACTTAACCCCATCGCTCATTTAATATTAACTAACCCGAAGCGTGAGCGAGGAGCTGAATCGTTAAATGGACCTCAAACAACTTGAATTCCACGTAAGGTAGAATTGAATCCATCCCGCTATGAAAGAACTTCAATGCCAACTTATTTTTTCACCCTCGTTTACGCTTCGACTTGCTACTAAATCCCCCTGAAAATTCAATATTTCAGGAGAAGCAATCGCCTTAACCAAGATTCTTAAGGCCTAAAGTGTCTCAGACTTTGTGAAAGACCTTCTATCGCCCTGGAGTTTTCCTGTTTCCCAAGTATAATCTGCCTCAATGGTCACCAGGATTCATAGCAGCAACTGAAGTACATGAAAATTTACAGGAAAGATCCATGAGCAAGAAAGCTCTGATCACAGGTATCACAGGACAAGACGGTGCGTACCTAGCCCAACTTTTACTTGATAAAGGTTATGAGGTACATGGTATCAAACGTCGCAGTTCGATGTTTAATACCCAGAGAATCGACCCCCTCTTTCAAGATCCTCACGAATCAGAAGTGAGACTGATTCTCCATTACGGAGATATGACCGATTCCACAAACTTGATTCGCATCATTCAAGAAGTACAACCCGACGAAATCTACAACCTCGCCGCTCAAAGCCACGTGCAAGTGAGTTTTGAAACTCCTGAGTACACCGCGAATACTGATGCCTTGGGTCCCTTAAGAATTTTAGATGCCGTTCGCTTACTTGGCCTCATCGATAAGACGAGAGTCTACCAAGCCTCCACATCTGAGCTTTACGGTAAAGTTCAAGAGACCCCTCAACGCGAGTCAACTCCCTTTTATCCCAGAAGCCCTTACGGTGTCGCTAAACTTTATGCTTATTGGATCACCGTCAATTACCGTGAAGCCTACGGCATGTTTGCAAGCAACGGTATTTTGTTTAATCACGAAAGCCCCATGCGAGGAGAAACCTTTGTGACTCGCAAGATCACTCGCGCGGCTGCAAGAATCGCATTGGGTCTTCAAGACAAACTGTATCTTGGGAATTTAGAAGCTTGTCGAGATTGGGGGCACGCCAGAGATTACGTTGAAGCTATGTGGCGAATCCTTCAGCACGACACCCCTGGAGATTTTGTCATCGCGACCGGAATCACCACTACTGTTCGAGATTTTGTTCGACTCTCCTTCCAAGAATTAGGAATCGAACTCAATTTTGTCGGCGAGGGAAGTGAAGAACGTGGAGTCGTAGAGAGTTGCGAGAATCAAAATTTTCGCGTGGAACCGGGTCAAGAGATCATTCAAGTGGATCCACGTTACTACCGTCCCGCTGAAGTGAATTTACTCGTCGGGGATGCCTCCAAAGCGAGGGAAGAACTGAACTGGGAACCACAGACCGACCTCGCTGGTTTAGTTTCTGAGATGGTTCAAAAAGATCTCGAGATCGCGCAACAAGACATCACGACGAACGCGTAGTGAATATCGTTCTCTTTAATCAATAGATAAGAATCGTGAAAATCTTTCTTACGGGTGGATCTGGCTTGGTCGGCCGGAATATTTTAGAACACCCTCATGCAACTCAGCACGAATGGTTTCATCCTTCACATAAAGATTTAGATTTGTGTGATTGGGAATCTACAAGTAACTTCATTCGAGAGTGCCAACCCGACATCATCATCCACGCCGCCGGAAAGGTGGGTGGAATCCAGGCCAACATTCGGGAACCCGTGAACTTCTTCGTCATGAACATGGACATGGGGCGCAACTTAGTTTTGGGAGCACGCGATGCTGGAGTACCCCGCTTCCTCAACTTAGGAAGCTCTTGCATGTACCCCAAAGATCATGAAGAAGCACTACGTGAAGAAGAAGTTTTAAGCGGACCGTTGGAACCCACCAATGAAGGTTACGCATTAGCCAAGATCAGCACTGCCCGGCTTTGCAGCTTCGTTAAAAAAGAAGATGCGCAGTTCGATTATAAGACTCTCATCCCCTGCAATCTCTACGGGCGTTGGGATAGCTTCAATCCGAAGAATTCACACATGATCCCTTCGGCGATTCGCAAAGTTCATGATGCGGTTCAAAACGAATCTCCAGAAGTTGAAATCTGGGGAGATGGAACTGTGAGAAGGGAATTCATGTACGCGGGAGACTTAGCCGATTGTATTCACCACGCCTTGGATCCAAACCGGTTTAATCATCTTCCTGACCTTTTGAACGTGGGTTTGGGCTTCGATTATTCGATCAACGAATATTACGAAGAAATATCCAAGGTGCTCGGCTATAAAGGTAAGTTCAAACATCTTTTAGACAAGCCAGTTGGGATGAAACGAAAGTTAATTTCAACGGAGAAACTCAAATCTTGGGGCTGGGTGGCTCCGACTTCGTTAGCCGATGGAATTCAAAAGACCTACGATTTTTTCATGAGCCAGAATCAACATGCCTGAGATCAAGTATCCCCTAGCAATATCGAGCTGGGATGATAAAGAGCTAGAAGCAATCCAAAAGGTCATCGACAGCAATCGCTTCACGATGGGACCTCACGTCAAAGAATTCGAAAAGCAGTTCGCCGAATTCTTTGGCTCTCGTTACGCCGTGATGGTGAATTCGGGTTCCTCTGCGAATCTTTTGGCGATCGCGATCTTAGTGACCCGAAAAGAAAATCCCCTCAAGCGTGGCGATCAAGTCATCGTCCCCGCGGTGTCTTGGTCGACCACTTACGCTCCACTTCAACAGTACGGCTTGAAGTTGAAGTTTGTCGATGTTGACATCCACACCCTCAATTATGATCTAAATAAGTTAGAAGAAGCGATCGATGATCAAACGAAGTTGATTGTCGCCGTTAACCTTCTCGGGAATCCCAACGATTACGGGAGAATTCAGCAGCTCGTGGGTGGTCGTGATATCACCCTCGTTGAAGACAACTGTGAATCGATGGGAGCACAATTGAATGGGAAGTATGCCGGTACATTCGGAGACATCGGAACTTTCAGCTGTTTCTTCAGTCACCATATTTCCACCATGGAAGGCGGCTTCATCGTTACCGACGATGAAGAATACTACCATTTAGCCCTGGCGATCCGAGCACACGGTTGGACACGAGATCTACCTAAAGAAAACCAGGTGGGACCTCTTTCTTCGAATCCGTTTGAAGAGTCCTTTCACTTCCTCGTTCCAGGATACAACTTGAGACCCTTGGAACTAAGTGGTGCTATCGGGATCGAGCAACTTAAAAAGCTTCCCCACTTCGTTGAAGAAAGAAGGAAGAACGCAGCGCATTTCCAATCTCGATTCAGTGACCACGAACACTTCTTTATTCAAAAGCCCATCGGCGATCCGTCTTGGTTCGGATTTTCGATGATCGTAAAACCCGATGCCCCTCTTCAAAGATCGGATGTCATCGATTGTCTCACTGAAGCCGGAATCGAATGTCGCCCCATCGTTGCGGGAAATTTTACCCGCCATCCGGCAATTCAATTTTATGACTACGAAATCTCAGGAACCCTCGAGGCTGCCGATCAGGTTCACACTCAGGGCTTCTTTATTGGGAATGGACACGAACCGATCATCTCACAAATTGATATGCTTTCGGATGTGATCCAATCGAAAACTCTTAGCTAAGCCAGATCCATTTGTGTCTAAGTTAGCCCTCTGGTGCGATCAACCCTACCAACAGGATGAAATCTTTAACAGCAGCTCGTATTTGAATCGGGATGACTGCTTAGCTCCCTTTAGGGCATTAAAAGAACGATTTCAAAAAGAGGGTTGGGAAGTTCACAGTTATGACCTCTATAAATCCCAGGGGGAAACTCCTTCTGCAATCATCTTTCTAGATCGCCCTTCAAGGGGACCTAAAAAAGCACTCGGGCCTTGGTACGGAAACTGTAAGACCTACCTATTGATTCAAGAGTGTGAAGTCGTTAAGCCGAAAAATTGGATCCTCCCCGAACACGGTGAGTATACTGCGATCTTCACTTGGCACGATGAGTTCGTCGATGGGGATCGTTACCTCAAACTCAATTTCCCCCAATCCTTGAGTTCCTTACCCGAAGCTCAAGGAACACGCCCGCACTTTGCCACACTCATTGCAGGGAACAAATTAGCCAGGCACCCCTTTGAACTTTATTCTAAAAGAATTGAAGCGATCCGCTGGTTTGAAAATCACCACCCCGAGGACTTTCATTTTTACGGCATGGGATGGGATCGGCCGGTTGTGCACATACCGATAACTCTTTTAAGTAGGATATTCAAGAGTCGAGAAAAGGTTCACTACTCTTCCTACCGAGGAGCAATCGAAAACAAAGATGCGATCTTAAAGCAGTATAAATTCTCCATTTGCTTTGAAAATGCTCACTCGATTCCCGGATACATCACAGAGAAAATCTTTGATTGTTTGGCCTCGGGCTCTATTCCGGTCTACTGGGGAGCACCGAACATCGAATCCCATGTCGATAAAGATTGCTTTATCGATTTTCGTGAATTTAAAAGTTTTGACACCCTTTATGAACACCTGAGTCAATTCTCTGAAGCTGACCTGATAAATTACCGAGAAAACGCTATACAGTACTTAAAAAGTGAGAAGGCGAAGTCCTTCAGTACTGAAGCCTACGTCGACACCCTCAGCCAGCGTATTCTCGCCGATGCTTGACTTGATCATCGTCCTTATCAGTCGCATAGCTCAGATGGTCACCTCCTTGGTGGCGCTGAGACTCGCGACACATTTTTTAGAGCCCGAAGAATTCGGGACTCTAAATATGTTGACGGTGGGAGTCATGCTCCTCGCTCTCATCTTTATCAGCCCCATCGGAATGTATATCAATCGCAAGCTACATTCCTGGCATGAGAATAAGATCCTAGCTTCACGCTTATTGATCGGCTTGGCTTACTTATTACCTATTTGTTTTGTGAGCGCCGCATTAGCCATCGCTGCCGACGCCCTATTTAAGCTCGACTGGAAACTTAATCCTCTTTGGATTGGAGGCTTGGTCTTTCTCAGCATCCTCTTTACCACGATCAATCAAACCCTCATTCCCAGCTTCAATATGCTGGGACATCGCATCGCTTGGTCGATCTTAACCTTGATCACTTTATGGTCGGGTTTATTTCTTGCCTGGTGGTTTACCAAGGACAATCACAAAGCGGAGTGGTGGTTCCTGGGACTACAACTTGGAATGGCGATCGGAAGTGTTTTAGGTTTGTTCTTTCTTATAAAGATCGCTTCCCCCATCAAGAGAGAACATTTTTCTGACATCAATAAAAAGAACCTCAAACCCGTACTGATCTTTGTTCTTCCATTAGCATTAGCTGTAGGATTGAATTGGACTCAATTTCAATCGTATCGATTTCTCCTTAGTGAATGGGTTTCGCTCGCGTTCTTAGGATTCTTCGCAGCTGGATACACAGTGAGCGCGGGTATCATGAATGCCTTCGAAAACTTTGTGCATCAGTTCTACTACCCCATTTTTTATAAAAAAATCAGCAATGCTGAGTCTCAAGAGAATATTCAAACTTGGCAAAACTATGTTTCTGCCATGGTGCCGCTATCGTGCTTAACGACTTTGATGATCGCCCTATTAGCTAAGCCCCTGACTTTGGTTTTGGTGGATGAGCAGTACCATGAAAACGCCCATCGTTTTGTAGTAATCGGCGCGGTGATCGAACTCTGTCGCGTATTAGGGAATGTTTATGCTTTAGCCGCACATACGAGTATGAAAACGAAAACCCTACTTCCGCCTCAAATTTTGGGAGTCTTTATTCTCGCGCTGAGTATCTTCAGTGCTTCTTATCTGATTCCTGATCAGACTGAAAACGGAATCATTTACGGCTTGATGGCCGCTGCAGGGATCTACGTGATCATGATGCACGTCGCGATGAGTCGACATTTTGAACAAGGATTCAAGAAGAAACATTTCTGGGCGATCCCGATCATTTTGATATCAGGAATCGCGATGTTCTTTCTCGAAAAGATTCAATGGTCAGCGACTCATGCTCTTTGGGATGCGACGGGAAAATTAGGCGTTATAGGTTGCCTCTACTGCCTCAGCGCCATTGCGATTTATATAAGATCTAAAAAACTAAACCTTCTCGGCTGATTGTGTGGGTTCTTCTCGAGGAGAGAATTCCTGCTGTTCATTCGAAATCTTGCCTGAAGGATCTGTTTTAATTCGTTGCTTCAAGACCCGCATTATAAACAAAGGGTTTCCCACCAAATAACGCTTCCACAATCTTCTGGGCTCGATGATGAGTCTTGAAAGCCACTCGAAACCCGAATCCGTCATCCAACGAGGACCACGCCTCACCTCGCCAGCGATGAAATCCATCATCGCGCCCACGGGAAAACCGATATTAGCATTCAATTGATCCCAATTTTCGCTGAGCCATTTTTCCTGAATGGGCATGCCAAAACCCACCAAGAGGATGTGCGGCTTGAATTCGTTGATCTTTTGAATCACCTCTTTGTTTTCGGCGCTATCAATCGACTTATCGAAATAACCGTGATGCGTCTCGAAGGCAATCGGTTCAGAAAAATGTTGGAGCAACTTAGCGCGGGCTTTTTCGGCCACTCCGTGCTTTCCTCCGAGAAAAAAGAGGCGAAGGCTTTTTTTATGAGAAAGGTCGATGAGTTGATCGATCCAATCAGGAGGGGTAAGACGGCTTGGTAAAGATTCACCCACCAACTTAGCTCCCCACTTCACTCCGAATCCATCACAAAAGATGATGTCATTCTGATTGAGGTCCTTTTGGAACCAAGGAATCTTGTAGGCGAGATTAAGAGCTTGAGCATTGACGTAGTTGATCCGTGCCCGTCGATCAGAATCGATGGTCGATTCCATCCACCCTAATAATTCAGGTACAGTGATTTTATGAATCTGAGTTCCCAACAATGAGATTTTATTGAAGGGCTCATTCTCTTCAACCTTCGTAACCACGTCTCAATTCACTTCCGTCAATTCTTTACTCTTACTTCGTCAGTTCTTTGTAGAGTTTTTCAACTAATAGCGCAGCCTCTGAGGGAGCTTTACCCTGAGAAGCATCGTGTAAATGCCCTCGTATGTAATCCTTTGCGTTTTTACTAAAAAAACCTAATTGCTGGGGATTTTGAAGTAAATTCGTAATATTTTCAGCTAATAATTTTGAATCGTTGGGGGGAACGAGAACTCCTGTTTCCCCATCCTGAACAACTTCTACCAATCCCCCCACCCGACTTGCGACGACCGGGCAGCCTACCGACATCGCCTCCAATGCCACCAACCCATAGGCTTCTTCAACTGACGGCGCCACTAAAAGATCGACATTTTGAAGGATTTTACGCACATTATCACGGGCACCTAAAAACAGGATCTTCGACTTCAGCCCCAAACGTTGGACCTGGCTCTCTAATTCCTCACGTTGCTCTCCTTCACCCACGAATAAGGCTTTTAGCTCAGGGGTCTCTTTCAAAATATCGGGCATGGCATCGATCAAAACAGGAGCCCCTTTTTCAGGAGAGAGTCGTCCCACGAAGGCAATCTTCGGTAAATCTTGAAGATCGAGAAGCTCTTCGGGAACCTCACCCTGAGGCTCTTTATTTAAATAATCGGGTAGTAATTGCAGAGCTTGAGAAGCGGAGCCTGCCACTCCGTAGTGAGATTCCATATGAGTCTTCAGTGCTTCGCTCACGCAAAAAAATCGTTGAGGAATCCAAAGAGAAGCGATTTTTTTCCAGTTTGTCTTAAATTCATGAACCGTAGAAGTAGAAGGAATTCCACTGAGAGTTGAAACTCCCTTTGCCACCATCGTCGAGAATCGGTGGTGACTGTGGATGACATCGATGTTGTTCTCCTTTACAAACCGCCGTATTTGGTAGATCGATTTTATAAAATTAAGTGGAGTTGAAGGGAAGAGTGGAAAGACTTGAGACGGACTGAATATCGAAAACCATTCACCCCCACCGGCTCCCATGATGACTTCATGCCCTAATCGATCGAGATCATCTTTAAGGGAGAGCATGTGACGAGAAACTCCCCCGAGCTCAACTTGGGGACGTAAAAATAAGATCTTCAATCTAGAGTTTCCCAGCTTTTAACGACAATATCTCTTGGCGAGAATGCCGTTAACTCCATTGATAAAAAGATGAACATGTAAAAGAGTACTGAGGGCCGCAAATCCTGTCATGATGTAACCCACGGGCTTTCCCAGTTTAGCTCGACTATTTAAAAACACCTTCCTCAGTTTGTAGACGGTGAGAAACCAACCACCCACATCACGATTGTAATTTTGAAGTTCGTTGAGGATAGCACTGTCATCGGCTTGGTTATTCGTTCTCAAGCGATGCATCTTTTGGACCTTCAATGTGAAGTAAATCGATCGTTGAAGGTTTTTAAGCGTCATCCCAGTGGGATTAATGCGGTACTGTACCAACTGATCGGGGAGGTTTTGAATTTTGTAACCCAACTCAGAAGCGCGAAAGAGGAGGTCGTAATCTTCTACTGGAGGGATGTCTCGATAGCCCTCTAAAGCTTCATAAACTTCTTTCCTCACAAAGTACGTGGAATGAATAACCGGGCAAGCGTATTCGATGTACTTCGAAAGACAATCTTGAGAAACCGGACGTTTTAAATCTCCGACGACCTTCCCTTCAGGATCGACTAATACCCCTTGGGCTCCTAAAATCCCTACATCAGGATTTTGTTCCATAAACTCAAATTGAAGTTTTAATCGATCCACTTCAGCAAAATCATCGGAATCGATTCTCGCGAGATATCGCCCTTTAGAAGCTTTAATCGCTGCGTTAAGAGTTTTAGCGAAACCCTCATGGTGCCTATCTATAAATCGAATGCGATCGTCATCAAAAGATTCTACGATCGTTTTTGAAGAATCTACGGAACCATCATTGACGATGACGAATTCAAAGTCTTTAAAACTCTGACTCAAAATACTCTCTATAGATTCTTTCAAGTATTCCTCAGCGTTATAGATCGGCATGATCACGCTGATACTGGGATTCGACTTTTCGTTCATCGCCAAAGAACTCACTTTAATCCGATCGCCTCGAACAATTGTTCAAAACGTCGTTGATAGGTATGATCGTTCAACGCCCGTTGATATCCCGCCAAACGAATTTTTTCTGCTTCTGATTCATGACTCAGATAGAATTTCACCTTTTCAACGAGTTCCCCTTCATCGTGATAGGTGATCAATTCCTTTTCGGGATCAAACAACTCCGCCAACTCGTCGGAATAGCCTGTACAGTATAACGCGCCACTCATCGGCGCTTCAAACTCTCTCAAGTGAATATGCCTTAGAGTTCCCAAACTGGGATCATGATTGTCGTGAACATCTAATATTCCCAAGGTGATCTTGCTCTTACTGTAAAGAGAAATCAATTCTGCATCAGACACTGGAGGGTTCACATGACTGGGGTAAATTTTACTGACTAATCGTCGAATGTCATGTTCCCCGAGCTCACAACTGAGCTTTGCTCTCTCTTGAGGAGAGAAAGTCACCAAGGTTTTCAATATTAAGTAGTAACGCTTCAGGAAGGCCTTGAGAGGAGTTTGGGCTCCCGCCATCCAGCGCGGTCCGTAAACTTGAATATCGACTCCATTGTCGAGCAAGTAACGCACATAACGTGTTCTTAGACCGTAGTTATCTCCGACGAAAGAAACATCGATCGTTCGTTCGAGATCCTCTGGCTTGAAGTACTTGGGATTCGAGGCCATCGGCCACCAAAGCCCCTTGGCCCCGATCGATTCAAACTTTGCCCCCGTATCGCGTTCCGCGTGAAGGCAGTAGTCAAAATGAGGGGAAAGTTCTTTGACGAGATAAAATTGGTGCGCGTTGTTACAAGAAAAATTGCAGGTAGGAACACCGAGGTTGCGAACATCGTCGATCACCCGAGGCTCAACCATGCCATCAAAAAGATAGGCAAAGAAAAGATCGAATGGCTTTTTATCGTGTTCTTTTTTAAAGGTGGTCCATAGCTTCTCGCTGAATTCGGCTTTCAACTCGGAGTCTTGATTCATCATGGCCACGCGAGCTTCTTCAGCCGGCATGTACACAACATCGTGCCCGAGCTCCACCAAGGGCTCGTGAAGATTGCGGTACCAGGTTTTGTTGGCTTTTACGAGAAGACTGGTACTCGACTCCAAGATTTGAAAGATTCTCATTTCACTTTTAACTGGAGAGCTTACGCTTCCAACTCTCCCAAACGAATTTATATTGCCACTGAAGTGAATGAGTCTCTTCTAAGCGTTTTTGAATCTTGAGCATTCGACTTTCAGCCTCCGACACAAAATCATGAAACTGAATTTGTAAGTGATCGAAATGATGCTGAAGCTCGCAGTCAAAGATGTGCTCTAAAAGATCGTACTCGGCTCCCTCGATATTGATCTTCATCAAATCGACATGCTCAACGGAGTTCTCTTCAAAGAAGTCCTTAACGCTTTTAAGTTCGATTGAAATTCCTTCTTCTTCCGTTGCAAATACAGAAGATCGATCGAGGTCGAGATGGATTTTGGTGTGTTCTGATTTCCCCGCTAAACCAAAGGGGAAGACTTGAATATCTGGCTGCCCACTGAATCGTTCATGAATATGTTCGTAGAACTGAGGAACGGGCTCGAAGATAAAAATTTTACAGGGCTGACGTTCATAAAGCTTCTGAGCAAAATCACCGTGATAGCCACCCACATCGAAAACGATCGAATCGCGATTCAGAGGATAATCGAGTCTTAATGTGTTATCGCCGTCGACCCGAAACCAAGGTCGTACACGACGGCTCTGCCGCGTCAGCATCAAGCGGTGAGCGAGTACCCTGGTGATGTTCTTGAAGGTTAATTTCATATTGAAGGGCGATCTTTAGCCGACACACTAGTTCCAGACGACATCTTGCACGCGATAGACGAGAACATCGTAAACCTCTTCGGGATCCGAGTTCTCAATCTTAAGTAGAGTTAGCTTTTCGGGTTCTATTTTTTCAATCCAGCTTGGATCTAAATTTAAGAAATCTCGTTTATATCCCACTATATATTCAGTTTTTTTCAATTTAGCAATGTTTAAGATTTGCTCATAACTCCCCCGAATGGCTTCGTAGGAACGCGACCCCGCGTAAAATGCGAATTTCTCTCTCGTCACGAGCAATCGCGGCATTTCGGCTTTCCCGTGTAGATCCTGAATCATCCTTCCTGCCTCGATCATCAAAACTTGATCTTCTCTCTTCGGTCGAATGAGAGGAACGATGCTTCCGCCGATTAGAATCAAGACACAGGTGATCGGAATGAAATTGCCTAAAGCTTTACTCTTCAATCTAAAGGAAAGAAGCGTGAGGCGATCCAAAAAATAACCTCCCCAAGGGAAAAGGAAAATCCAACTCGTAAGATAGTACCTGACATCGGTATCATTCCGGCCACGATACAAGGTAACAAAGATAGCCCCCCAAAACATGGCCACCCAAATCAAAAACAAATATGCCCCCATCTTTTGAGCCTCGATCCTTTTCTTTTTCAGTTCATAGATAAAAAACAATGAACCAAAAAAGACAACCGGCAAATGGGCGTAATCACCCCCTCGAATCGAATACTTAAAAAACACGCGAACCGAACCCAGAAACACACCGGATTCATTTTTGATTCTTTCAATTCGGCTGGGCTTCGCGGGAGGAGCGATGGGGGTTTCATCGGTAAGATTCGACCAACCGTATTTTTCCGGCGTAATGTAATAAGGAGAAACGGTCCCAGGCATAGATGACTTCATGGTGAAGTGCCACCGCCCGCTAAATTTTTTAATCTGATGAATATAAGGAAGTGAAGAGACTAGATGCGCCGCGATAAAAATCACCAGCAAGCTGATCAACTTAGAAAGCCGAAATCCTTCTGCTCTTCTCATAAAGAGCCACGCCGAAAAAGAAAAGAAACAGAGTCCGACAAGCAGGAAAATGCCTTCAACTCTCGTCAAGTAGGCACATGTCGCAAACACCCCTGCGAAGATTCCCAACCACGGTTTTTGTTTTCTAAACCCATACCAGAAAAATGTGACCGCGCACAAAAAGAAGAGATGGAAAGAGCTGTCGTTCATCGTATCCCCGCCCAACTGTAGAAGTCGAGGACTCAAGGCATACAAAAGAGAAGTGAACAGAGCCACTCTCACATCGAAGACATCCTTAACTAGATAAAAGAACGGGATGACCGCCAATGTAGAGAGAACCATCGAAACCCAAAAGGCCGATGCAGCGAAGGCTTGTGTACCAAACGTACCGAGGGAAATCAGAAAAGGGTAAAGAGGATGGTAGGCTCTCGGATTGATGATGGCATCGGTGTAGGACCCCGATGCGAAATCTTGAGCCATCCACAAAAAGTATTCCGCATCCGTTGCGATCAAGTAGGTATATAAATACGAAAATAACCGCGTTAAAAAAGTAGCGACGAGGATCAAGCCAAATACAAGCTTCCATTTTGATTTGTGAAGGCTTTGATACCAAGTCGACATAGGATAATCGAAAATTTAGATACGAGTCATCACCACCAGTACGGGGTAGATCGCCCGCTCCAGGTGAAAGTTAATCTTTGTTTTTAATGATGATGCGAAACCTTACCGAGCACCCTGCTTGCGGATCACCGCACGAACAGTCCTCACGAGGATCACTACGTCTAACCAAATCGACCAATTCCTAACGTAGTAAGGGTCCCATCTCTCCATTCCCGAAGTCCCGAGATCACTTCTTCCTGACACTTGCCACAAGCCAGTAATCCCGGGGCGTACTTGTTCCCTCAATCGACGAGCCCGTCCCGATAAATCTCGATAATGATATTTGGGCAAAGGTCGAGGTCCCACCAATGAGATCTCTCCCCTGAGGACATTGATGAGTTGAGGTAATTCATCGAGAGAAGTGCGCCTCAAAAATGTCCCGAGCTTCGTTACTCGCGGATCATTTTTAAGTTTCTTCTCTTCTTCCCATTCTGCTTTAAGTTCAGGATCTTCTTCCAACCGATCTTTTAAAACCTTATCCGCGTCCACCAGCATCGTTCGGAACTTAAACATGGGAAAAGCTTTCTTTCCCAAGCCCAACCGGATTTGAGTGAAGAAGGGATTCTTCCGATCTTCCAACCAAATCAATCCGGCGATGATCACACAGAGAGGAATCCAGATAGGGCTGAAGGCTAAGGTGATGAACCAATCGGATGAACGCTTGATGATACGAGCGATAGGGTTCGAAAGGTTACTCGAAACCTCTAATCCGATCACTCCTAATAGATCTCTCGGTTTAACCCACAATGAAGGGGCGTCAAAAAGATCAGGAATAATGATCACCTTTCGATAGATCGATAAGGGTCCTTCTAATAGCTCGGCTATTCGTTCGCTGGCGACTCCCGGCATCGCTAAGATCGCCACGGGAGCTTGATCGGTGTAGGAGTCAGATCGACCTAAGAGTTGATGACCCTGCTTACCATTGAGAGCGGGAGCTTCAGGTTTGTCTTCAAAAAAGCCTATAGGAGCAAAGCCAAGTCCTCGCTCCTTGCGAAGGATTTCGACCACTTTTTCACCCGTATGCCCCGCACCATAAACGACGGTGGGCAATCCCCAAATCCCAGCTCGGATTAAAATCCGCTTCACCTGAATTCGGGCGATCAAGAGTGCAGGAAGAGCTAAGGTAAACGCGATCGAAAGGGTTAAACGACTGAAGTCGGCTCCTGTTTTTGAAAAGAACAAAACAAGAGCTGTAGTACCGAACAAGCCCGCCCAAAGAAGAATAGTTCTTCTCACCTCTTCTACCGCTCCTAGACCCCAACCCGGAACGAGCCGGAAGATAATTGAAGCCACCGGCCAAATGATGATCGCCGCCCATGCTAAATCAGGAATCATCGCTTCGCCTTTAATCATCCAGCGGATCATTCCAGCCAAGGACAATGAGATGGCGAGAGCTGCAGAAGACCCGACCACCATCATGATTGCGTTGGTCACCCAACGCATGACATAAGGGAAAGGTTTGGAAGGAGCCTTAAGGGCCTCGGTAGAATACCCCGGTTCAAGCAGTGGAGTCGAGCGATCCACCGTTGATGTTTGTTGGGGCTTCTCTTTGACGGCGAGGTCGATGGGGGTAGGGGTTTCAGTATTCTTCAAACTGAAGTACTTACCTTCTTTTCTTCGGGTATAACTCTTCGAGTCTATCTCTTCGATCGGTTGGGGTGACGGCCCACTGAATTAGGGTTGGCCATTAATTCAGCTCAGCCTCGACTCCAAATACCTATGTGTTTTGATAAACCTTAATTCATTCACAGGTTGTGATTGTATTAGGCCTCCCTCGCCCTGGAACATCTGGCTAACATTATATTTATCTGGAACTTGGCTTCCAGAAGCAATTCGATCATTAAAAGAGATTAAAATTTGGATTCGGAAGATTTAAGTCATTCATTTTCATTCATTTAGGTAAGTGGCGAGAATAGGAGGGGTGAGATATCAATAGAGAGACCGAAAATCCCCACCCTGAACCAGAGGCAAAAAACACCCTAAGCTTCAAATATATAATGACTTAAGAAGTCTACCCGAGATTCAAATCCCAAGCTTCTTCAACTCTTTTACTACAAAATCAGCAACCCAAGCCTCGCCCGCATGATTGAAGTGACTGTCATCCTTCCACCAAAAAAGCTCCCCCTGATTGCCCCATTTGTTCTTCGCCTCCCAAAGGAGGAGAGGGGTTGGATTTAAAAAATCTAGGTGTTTTTCCTCACACTCGCGTTGAGTAACCTTCATGAACCCAAATTGAGATTTCACATCGGGTCTCGTGGAAATGAAAGTTCGGTAGATAGATTCTTTACTTGGAAAGGTCATGACGATCAGTCGAAGCTGATTTTCGAGAGCATATTTTTGCATCTGATCAAAGACAGCTCCGAAGAGTTCCGGCCCATTATTGTGTTTTTGAACTTCCTCCTCGGTTCTTAAAGTGCGTTCAAAGTAAGGCCTGAAGTACAAAAAAAACTCTCCGCGTTTTTGCATCAGTTGACGAGACACAACGACCAAATCGTTGTTTCTTTTTTTGGAACGACGCAACAACATCCGAAGGGGAGAGCGACCCCGAAAACCCGACCAATGCACTTTAAATTTTTCGAATGCGCTTGGAGGCTCTTTAGGATCATAGTAATCCAAATACTTATCATCGAGATCGTTTCCCTCAAACAGAGTCCAAAGGAGAACCGCTCCCGGCTTAGGTTTAAGTTGAGGAAGGGTGTACTTCAAAGTCAGCAATTGCTGGGAAGGCCCACTGGGTAAGGAGAGGTTATAAAGCGAGTACCCATTTTGTGATCTTAATGTATCTACCCAAGTTTTCGATCGATCCGAAGTTAAGCCCGCAGCGTAAGAGTCACCGAGTACGATCAAGTCTAACTCTTTATCCTTTGCCCCTGGAGGATTGAGGAAGCCCAGTTCATCGGTTTCAAATTCGACATGACGATTTTGTCGGTAACTGGTACCCGGGATCATCGACGCCAAATCCCCAAAACTCTCACCGCTAAATTTCTTAAGCGGCTCATATCGATAGAGATCGGGATTCTCCGGCCACTCTCGAAACCAACGGGATTGTGGAAGGGGATGGATCAAATGCCAGGCGAAGACTCTCAATCCTAAATCAGCCGCTAAAATCGATCCTCCCAAAAACAACCACAGGAGGGTGAGCTTTGCCCATCGTGGCCCCCACTTTTTATATTGGCGCGATAGAACTAAGCATAAAAAGAGGAGCACTCCTAGAAAAGGAGAACTCAGCCTCGAAGGAATACCCACCGCAAACCAAGCTCCCCAAAGAAGCAGACCGACGATGAGAAATGCGATGGTCAGCTTCTTTGAAGGCACGTGGTTTTTACTGTTTTTATTCCCCATAGCTAATGACTATCCTCCACCTCCGGGTGAGTACCAGAGTTGGCTCTCGGGACCTAATGGAATGCCGAAGAACATCCAAAGTAACAAGAGAATCGTCCAAACGATGGTAAAGACCACGGTGTAAGGAAGCATAGTGGCAATCAAAGTTCCGGTTCCGCCTCTCGGTACCAGTTTTTGCATGAAGACGAGAACAATAATCATGTAGGGATTCAAGGGCGTGATGATATTACTCGTTGAATCTCCAATTCGATAGGCCGCCTGAGTCAGCTCAGGACTGATCCCCACCAACATAAACATGGGAACGAAGATAGGAGCGAAGAGAGCGTACTTCGCCGACATCGACCCAATCAGCAAATTGAATATGAAAGTTACCAAGATAAAGGCCACGATTAAGAGCATCGGAGAGAGCTCGGCTTGCCCCAGGAATTGCCCACCGGATAGCGCCAGCATTTGACCTAATCCCGAATGCTTGAACCCAGAAATAAACTGAGCGGCAAAGAACGACAAAACGATAATCGGGGCCATGTTGGCAATACTTTCGATCAGTAGCTTGGCGATATCTTTATCATTCTTAATCTTTTTAAGCTTAATTCCGTAGGCGATGCCCGGTGAAAGGAAGCATAAAAACAAGAGAGGAACGATACTCGAAACCCAACGAGGGAATGTTGCCTCTTTAAAGCCTTCGGGGTATTCGTGCGCTTTATCTGGATCGAGTGTAATATCGTAGAGGAAACCGCCAGTGTATTGACGCTTCCCGTCAACTAATTCGTAGCTTCCCCAAAACTTAAATACGAGGATCAAACCTAACATTACAAAGAAGGTAATTCCCGCAACGATTAATCCTGATTTCTCCTCAGGCTTCATCTCTTGCTGCTCTAATTCTTCCTTGGTAGGAATTACGGGCCCCCCGTCTTCAGGGGATTTGCCTTTTAAACGTTTCTCCACAATCATCGAGGTAGTCGCCCAGCCCACAAGAGTAATGACGAAGGTTGAAACGATTAAAAAGAACCAGTTACTCGTAGGAGAGACTTGGTAGTCAGGATTGATCAATTGCGCTCCCGTGTTGGAAAACGCCGCTAACATCGGATCTAAACCGGTGATAAAGAGGTTCGCGTTAAATCCAGCTGCCACCCCCGCAAAAACAGCTGCCAAACCGGCGAGTGGCGACCGTCCCACTGATTTATAAAGAGCTGCAGCTAATGGAGGAAGAACTACATATCCGGCATCCAAACCCATCGAAGACATGATCCCCATAAAGATCATTGCAGGGGTTAACAAACTCTTTGGAACAATCAAGAGGAAGGCTTTTAAGATCGCTGCGATCAATCCCACTTTTTCAGATAAGCCGATACCCAACATTCCTACGAGAACGACCCCTAGAGGGGCGAAATCCATAAAGTTGTCGACGAGGTTATCGATCACCCAAAAGAACCCATCCCGATCAAGTAAGCTCGTAGCTTTGAAACTCTTCCCGGTTGCCTTCCAATTTACGATGGGTTCGCCATTTTCATCGAGTTTAGGGCGAGTCACTTCTTGACCATCGACAGTCACGGTTTCCATTATTGCTTCAGGAAGCTCTTGTTTCACTTCCCACTCACCCACAAAAGCAATGTGGGAAAGGATTAAAATGAAAATCGTTCCCAACACAAACAAGGTAGTGGGATCGGGAAGAATGTTGCCGACCTTCTCAACAAAGTTTAAAAAGCCGCCTTGCTTTTCAGGAGAAGGGGTTTGGGTTTCTTCGTTCAAAGATAAGTTCCTTTTTTAAAGGTATTCGACACATTTAAAGGCTGTGACTTTTAAGCTCTCAACTTAACTAGCCCGAAGCGCTAGCGAGGGGCCAAGGTTTTCATTCCGGCCCTCGCTAGCGCTTCGGGTTAGTTAAGTATGTATATCAAATCGCTTGATAGCAATCACTTCCCGGGATTGAAATACTCCGGTTCATTGCCGGGCTTCCACTTGATATTACAACCCATGCTATTCTTTTGATCCGCAACCGCGGGCTCTCCAGCGACGACCGCATCTAAAGCCGCGATCAAATCTTCACCGGTAGGTTCTCCCTTTTCGGGTCGACTGGAATCGTATTGGCCACGATAGACCAACTGATGGTTTTGATCGTAAAGAAAGAAATCTGGAGTGCAAGCGGCCTTATAAGCTTTTGCGACTTCTTGAGATTCATCGTAAAGATAAGGAAAGGTGTATCCCACGTTCGCAACTTCTTCCTTCATCTTCTCCGGGCTATCATCGGGATGGGTCTCGATGTTATTCGCGCTTACGGCTACCACGGCAACTCCTTTTTCTTGATAAGTTTTCGCAGTAGCGGCCAGATGATCTCTTAGATGAATGACAAAAGGACAGTGGTTACAGATAAATGCAACCAAGAGCGGTTTTCCCGAAAAATCTTCTCGAGTGACCGTAGAACCATCAGTAGACGGCAAGGCGAAATCAGGAGCTTGAGTCCCTAATTCCACCATCGTTGAAGGTGTGAGTACCATAGTTATCCTTTAGCGTAGTAGGCACACGCTGTGTGCCGTTTTTTCTTATAATTGATAAAGGTTTAAGCCACATGTAGACAAGGAATGCAAGCACTGCATGACTGTTCTTTAAACGGAATTAAGCTTTACGTACTGGCTTCGAACGGCACACAGGGTGAACCAGCAACTTTGACACCTATCTTCCTTTAGGGAGTGCGTGAGCCAAAGGCGAGCTTGCACGATGGAGTGAAACGACCATCATTGCTGTGCCTGCTACCTTAAACACCACTTCACCGCATTGACGAGCATCCGATTGAAATCTTCAATCGCAAAATCTTCAACGCCGCCTAAGGTGGTGTAAAAAACTCTTCTTCCTTTGGATTCGTTGGTCCAAGCCATCAATTCGGAAAGTTTATCTCCAACTTTTCCATCTAAAAGCCCCGTTACGGTACTTTGTACATCTTGGGTTTTGTAGAGATGGGTTAAGACATTAAAGGGTTTTTCAGCCACTCCCTTGAGGATGGGATGTTGTTCACTTCCTTTCACCCGATGCGCTTGAAGAGGAGGTTCACCTTTTTTCTGCTTACCGTAATGACCTTTGTACTTGGCGCCAAGAATATCCTCATCGAAACTATGCCAGGCCACTTGATCCTTATTTTTCGAATCTTTCCCGAAGGCATGACTGGAAGTTCGAATACCAACGAGAGGCTTTCCTTTTTCCAAGTGATTTTTAATCAACTGAAGCTGATCTTTATGTAAAGACCTTCGACGGACGCTTAAAAAGAGTAAGTCGGCTTCCTCGATGAGCTTTAATCCTGGAAACGCATTGCGATCTTTCTGACTCGCATGAACAAAATCACATTTGTAGCCTAAGGGTTCTAAATACTTCGCCACGAACACGGGAAGCGTTCTTTCCGTTTTGTATTCTCGCTCTCCAACGACGAAAACGATTCGAGAGTGATCTTTATCCTTATTGAACTTAAACGAAGTTCCCCCAAGGACTTGATCGGAAGTGATAGTCGAGCAAACAAAGCGTTCGATGTGTTGAATCACTCGATCCGTTCCCCGAAAGTGATTTAAGAAAGGACGTTTTTGGGGGTTGTACATCGTGTCGGTTAAATCCCGAACCAAAACGGTGTTCTTACCGTTTTTCGACATTTGACGTAAACCGAAGGGCCGCCCTAAAACACACATGTTGGTGTGAACCCCGGTCACCATGACGTTTTTAATACCGTGAACGGTCAAAATATTCCAAATCTCGTGACCGTTATCACTGATGTAATCATCCTTGTTGATTCCGATCGTTGAAATTTGCCGGATCCAGGGCGAACCCGGATTGCGTCCTTTAAGCTTAAGCTCTTTGGCAAAATTAGATTGGATCTCCCCCACTGAATCACATCCACCATCGCTGTGATCGACGGGGAAAGTAATGCCTTTCTCGGATGGGATATCGGTACACCATTTCCCGATGTCTTTTGGATGAAAATCAGCCTTTGGGGCATCGATGGCTCTCTTACGAGCCGGGTGATCTTGGTAAAACTTCATACAACTTGAAGGAGCATGAATAATCACTGCTCCCCGCCGTCTCGCTTCTTGTACAAAACGATTGAGCCGAGGTGCAACCTCAGCGACTCTGAATGTAGCATTTCGACAATGATGCAGATCCCACATATCACAAACGATAATCGCCGTCTGTGAGGCTGCCCATTTTTGTTCTCGGTATTGAGCTCTGAAGAATTCACCGTCGACCTTTTGTTCAGATCGAAGGAGCAATTTAAATGAATTCGACTTCGTGAGCTCGTTTCCAATTGCGCTCCCCAGGCTATTTGAAATGAGAAGAACGGCGAGAATCGCACCTAAGTACTTTCGAATTAACATATTTTTACACCAAGGCTGACTTGGGCTCCGTTTTCGATCAAGCTTCTAACGTTCAGAATGGATGAAATGTAATGACAATATTTAAACATTAAATCCGTTTTCGTTTAACCAACAGGAACTAATTTTCCTCTGATCCGCTCAATTCCCGTGGATGCAGGCTGGGAATTCAGCCAGTAATTCGGCTATGATTAAGAATTCGGTGGAGTCCCCACCGGCTCTCAAACCCCCACCCCATCTGCACTACCAAAAGCACGACTCATCGTGTGAGGTGAGGCTAGAATGGAGATGGAGAAAGTAAAAAATCACTTCTGAACTCCATTCAGAATTCAGAACCATGAATTGGCGTGCAAATCGAAACTCAAATTAAAGAGACATTCGTATGAATACATTTCGAACCCTCTTCTGTAATAAATTCACTCTATCAATCCTGGCGGTGACTTGCCTGAGCACTTTGCTGGCTTCGGAACTCGCTCAAGCTCAATCTCTAAAAGGAGCCAAATGGATCTGGAGCAAAAAAGTTGAAAACAGTGATGAAACGATCTTCTTAAGAAAGAAAGTCGAACTTCCTCAAGGCATCAAGAAGAGCGTCCTGCTGGCAACTTGCGATAACAGCGTTCAAGTTTTCCTCAACGGAAAACGCGTTATCTCCCACTCTCAATGGGAGACAGCTGCAAAGGCCGATGTCACCAAATTAGTCAAACCGGGATTCAACATCATCAGCGTTCAAGCGAAGAACAACGGCGGTCCCGGTGGATTTATTTTGAGTTTAAACTCAACTCTTAAAAACGGTAAGAAGCTGAGAACGATCTCGGATAAATCGTGGACCTTCTCACATCAATCCTCAAAGGGTTGGAAAGGCCTTAATTACAAAGTGCCTGGCTGGATTGCAGCGACTGAATTAGGCAATTACGGCATGCAGCCTTGGGGATCGGGAGGAACGGTTAGAGCAAGTGCAGGTCAAAAAGGCGCCGCAACCGATCCTAAATCTTTAAAAGTCGCTAAAGGATTTAAAGTCGAGCTTCTCTACGAAGTTCCAAAAGCTCAACAAGGTTCCTGGGTCAGCATCACGACCGATCCCAAAGGACGTTTGATTACCAGTGATCAGTACGGCGCCCTCTACCGAGTCACTCCTCCCAAGCTCGGTGGTAAAGCCGAAGATACTAAAGTTGAAAAACTCGATATCGAAATCGGAGCCGCTCAAGGTCTCCTCCATGCCTTCAATAGCCTTTATGTTGTGATCAACGGAAAGTCTCACGGAAAAGGCAGCGGCCTCTACCGCGTATTCGATACCAATGGCGATGACCAATACGACAAGATCGTCAAACTCAAAGACTTTAGAGGTGGGGGTGAACACGGTCCTCACGCGGTGATCAAAACTTCAGATGGTAAAGGCCTCTTCGTCATCGGTGGAAACCACACCGATGTTCCCTCAGGTCTCACTTCAAGCAAAGTCCCCCAAAATTGGGCTGAAGATCTTCTCCTTCCTCGTCAATGGGATGCACGGGGTCACGCTCGAGGAAAACTCGCTCCGGGTGGCTGGGTTTGTCGCACGGATCCTGAAGGAAAAACTTGGGACCTCATCAGTATCGGCTACCGTAATCAATACGACATTGGCCTGAATCGTCACGGTGAACTGTTCACGTACGACGCCGACATGGAATGGGATTTAGGAACTCCTTGGTATCGCCCCACTCGCGTTAATCACGTCACGAGTGGAAGTGAATTCGGTTGGAGATCGGGAACTGGAAAATGGCCTGAATACTATCCCGACAGCCTTCCTGCGACCATCAACATCGGTCCAGGCTGCCCCACGGGAGTCGTCTTCGGAACGGGAGCCAAGTTCCCCGCTCGTTACCAAGATGCTTTTTATATCTGTGATTGGACTTTCGGAACGCTTTACGCCATTCACCTCATTCCTGACGGCGCCAGCTACAAAGCAACTAAAACCGAATTCGTCGCCGGCAGGCCTCTTCCACTCACCGACCTCACCATCGGCCACGATGGTTCCATGTACTTCATGATCGGCGGTCGACGTACTCAATCAGCTCTTTACCGCGTGACTTACACAGGTAAAGAATCAACCGCAGCCGCAACTCACGTTGATGCAAAACACGCTGAGCTTCGTGCGCTTCGTAAGAAGATCGAAGGCTATCACAAGAAAGACCCCAAAGCCGTCGACGCCGTTTGGCAGTACTTAGGTCACTCCGATCGCTTCATTCGTTACGCCGCGAGAGTTGCTCTTGAGCACCAGCCCGCAAAATCGTGGCAAGGTCGACTCTTTGAAGAAACCGATGCTCAAACCATTATTTCGGCAACTGTCGCTTTAGCTCGAGTTGGGGACTCAAGCGTACGCGATCAAATCATCGACACCCTGGGAAGTAATCTCTCCTGGGCTGATCTCAATAACACCGAACGCCTCGAAGGCCTTCGCGCCCTCGGCTTAGTCTTCATTCGTATGGGTAAACCCGACGATGAAATTGCGACCGAAATCGCAAATGCACTCGACCAGGCCTATCCCAGTGGAAACGATCTCCTCGACCGAGAACTCGCCAATCTCTTGGTGTACTTAGATGGCGCCAATGTTGTCGAAAAGACTCTCGCTCTCATGAAGAGTTCAAAAAACCGAGCTTCGGGTGGAGATGACTTACAATCACTGATCGCACGTAACAGCGGGTACGGTGGAGCCATTCAAAAAATGCTCGGCAACCAACCTCACCGTCAAAATATCCACTTCGCATTCGCGTTAAGAAACGTACGTTTCGGTTGGACGCTCGAACAACGCCGCGAATATTTCAAGTGGTTCCCCGAAGCCATGAAGGCCAGTGGGGGCGCCAGCTTCCAAGGTTTCCTTCGAAACATTCGTAAGGAAGCCATCGCTAATTGTTCTCAGGGAGAACGCCAAGCTCTGACAGATCTCACCGGAGAAAAATTAGAAGCTCCTTCACTCCCCAAGGTCTTACCCAAACCTAAAGGACCTGGGAAAGAATGGAAACTGGCTGAGCTCACCGAGATCACAAGTACTGGACTCACCGGCCGAAACTTTGAAAACGGCAAGAAGATGTACCTCGCTGCGACTTGCGCGGGTTGTCACCGATTCGATGGTTTAGGTGGAGCACTTGGCCCCGACCTCACCAACCTCGCTTCACGGTTCAGTGTGAAGGATGTCTTAGAGTCGATCACCGATCCAAGTAAAGTCGTCTCTGATCAGTACGCTTCAAGCACTCTGGTGACCACCGCAGGTCAACGGCTTCTCGTTCGAGTTCTTTCGAGTGAAGGTGACAAACTTACCGTCGCCCACGATCCTAAGAATCCCAGTAAATCGATGACCTTGAATCGAAGTGATGTCTTGCTCTTAGAGCCATCCAAAGATTCACTCATGCCGGCCGATTTGTTCAATACCTTGAACAAAGAAGAGGTCTTAGACCTCATGGCCTACCTCTTATCTCGCGGTGATTCAAAGGATAAGATGTTCAAATGATGAACATTCATCACAACTTTGCACTTTAACCTGTAGCGCCACCCCTTGTGGGTGGCCTTTCTTTACGGATCCTAAGAAACCTTCAAGGTTGATGATCAATTTTAAGGAAAGGCCTGGCCCTACCTTGGCGTATGCCGATACTGGGCCCAGGCGCTATAGGCGAAATCCTCCATGGAAATTTATCTTTGATAAATCTGAAATTTAAAGTTCTCTCCCCAACAACTGAGACAAATATGAAACTCGCACTCTCAACTCTCGCACTCGCTTTGTGCCTCTCAACAGTCCAAGCCGAAGATGGCTTCAAGCCCTTATTCGATGGGAAAACTCTTAAAGGCTGGCAACGCTTCGGCGGAGTCGCCGAATACCATGTCGAAGATGGAGCCATCGTCGGAACCACCGTTCGAGGTACTCCGAACACGTTCTTAACCACCAAAAAAATGTACGGTGACTTTATTTTGGAACTCGAATTCAAAGTGAGCCCCGCGCTCAATTCAGGAGTTCAAATTCGAAGCTTAGTTAAAGAACAGAAGAAAAAGAACCGACCCGTCTTTAAACGAGTCTACGGCTACCAAGTTGAAATCGATCCTTCCGCCCGTGCGTGGTCAGGCGGAATTTACGATGAAGGTCGCCGCGGTTGGATCAATAATCTTCAAAACAACGAACCGGCTCGAAAAGCCTTCAAACAGAACGGCTGGAATAAGTACCGTGTTCAATGTATCGGCAACTCGATCAAAACTTGGATCAATGGGGTACCTGCTGCCGACCTTGTCGATTCAGAAACATTAGAAGGCTACATCGCTCTTCAAGTTCACGGTTACAATCCAGCTAACGTGAAAAAGCGTTACCCCGATCTCGATGTTCCCGAACGCGCTCAAGTACGCTGGAAAAACATTCGCATCAAAGAAATTGGCAAACACAAGTGGAAGCCTTTTTGGAACGGCAAAGATTTGAGTGAGTGGAGAATTCAGGGTGGCGGCGAATGGAAAGTTGTCGACGGAGCGATTCGCGGATTTAATACCCGAGATCAAGCCGCTCACGGTCACCTCTTCTTAAAAACTCCCGTTAAAGACTTCACAGCGAGAATCAAATACAAAGCCATCAGTGGAAACAGTGGCTTTTATTTTCGCACTGAAGAAACGAAGGGAAATGTTGCGATCAAGGGATTCCAAGCAGAAGTCGATGCCACTCGAGACGCCGGTGGCCTCTACGAAACCAATGGTCGTGCTTGGGTAAGTAAACCCACCCCAGACCAAGTGAAAAAATTCTTTAAGCCCGGAGAATGGAATCAAATGACTGTATCGGCTAAAGGCCGCCGCATCACGGTTCATGTCAACGGAAGAAAATCGGCTGAGTTGTTGAACGACAAAGGTCGCTTAGAAGGCCTGATCGCCTTGCAACTTCACGGTAGCCAAGATATGGAAGTGTTGTTCAAGGATCTTGAATTCTTGGTTAAGGGTTAATCAAAAATCGATTTTTAACCTGTAGCGCCACCCCTTGTGGGTGGCCTTCCATTACGGATCCCAAGCATTCATAATTGAATCTCGTTTTAGGGATACGGCCTGGCCCTACCTTGGCGTAAGCCGATACTGAGTCCAGGCGCTACAGATTGGAAATTCCTAATTTTAAATGGTTTTTAAACGCCACCCCTTCGGGTGGCGTTTTTTTTAGCTTCAGCTGCGAAATCTAACAAATCACCGAATTTGCGCGTAACTTCTTCCCAGTTCTGACATTAAACTATAGATACCCATTGTATTTAGGCGATCGTCAAAGCAGCCTCTTGAGGGAATGCTTCGGGAAGATCGTACCCGCAATCAACTTAACGCCGAGAGGCCTAATATGATCTCAAAGTTCAAATGGCAGACCCTTGTCCTCTGTCTGTTGGCTTTTAGCTCAGTCGAAGCATTGGAACCTGCAACCAAAGCTTTAAAAACTGTCAGCGAGCGCTTCCAAGAAGGCCAAGTCGAATCTCCCAGCTTCCGCTTACACGTCGTTCCCCTTTTGGGAAGGATGGGTTGTAGTGGCCGAGCTTGCCACGGGGCCTTCAAAGGCCAAGGTGGATTCCAACTTTCACTCTTTGGCTACAACTTCAAAAAGGATCATGAAGCCTTAATGGGCGGCGACGATCCCCGCATCGAACTCGACGATACCGAAGAGAGCCTCATTCTTCTCAAGCCTACCGGTTTAGAAAAACACGGCGGCAAGAAGATCATGCGACTCGACAGCTGGCAGTACAACATTCTCAAAAAATGGATCGCTGAAGGCGCTAAAGATGACAGCAAGGCCGTCGGTGAATTCAAAAAGTTAGAAGTCATCCCGCAAGAAATCATCTTCAAAAAACCCGGCCAGACCGTTCAACTCAAAGTTTTCGCTCATTGGAGTGATGGCAAAGTTGAAGACGTCACTCAGATCGCACGTTTTAGAACAAACGATGACGCAGTCGCAACGGTGAGCCCTGAAGGGTTGATCACTTCAAAAAGTCGTGGCGACACTCATGTCGTTGCATTTTACGACAATGGAATCACTCCGATCCCCGTGATGTATCCGATCACCGACTTAACCGGTAAAGCCTACCCCAAAGTTAAGACTTCGACCGAAGTCGATCGCTTGGTCGTTGAGAAGTTAAAGAAGATCGGCGTCACTCCCTCTGAAAAGGCAAGCGATGCTGAATTCCTTCGAAGAGTGACTTTGGATGTCACCGGTTCTTTACCTGCACCCAAAGATATCGAATCTTTCTTAACTGATCGATCACCCGATAAGCGGAAAAAGAAAATCGATGAGCTTTTAGAGTCCCCCGCCTATGCCGCATGGTGGACGACCAAAGTTTGTGACGTCACAGGGAACAATGCTCGCAACCAAGGTGATAACCTCTATCGCGATGAATTCTCTCGTCAGTGGTACGACTGGGTTTACAAGCGAGTCGACGAAAACATGCCCTACGACAAAATCGTCGAAGGGATCGTCTTAGCTTCAAGCCGAAAAGAAGATCAGAACTACGAAGACTTCACCGTCGAGATGAGTTCTTACCTTCGAGATAAAAAACCTCAGTCTTTCGCCGACCGACCCGACCTTCCCCACTATTGGTCACGAAGGAATATGAGAAAGCCCGAAGAGAAGGCCTTAAACTTTAGCTACGCCTTTTTAGGCGTTCGCCTTCAGTGCGCTCAATGTCACAAGCACCCCTTCGATCAGTGGAGCCAAGAAGACTTCAAACACTTTCAAGCCTTCTTCGAACCCATCCAATACGGCTACAATCGCGAACAGGATCGCAATCAATTCTTAGCCGTACAGAAAGATTTCGGCGCTGGCCTAGGCATGGAGATGGGAATGAACGGCCCCAACATGAAAAACATGTCGGCCGAAGATAAGCGAAAAACTCGCAAGCAACTCGAAGAGGAATTTAAAAAACGAGTAGCCCAGGGAAAATCAGCTCCGTGGAAAGAGGTCTACGTTCAACGTTCCAAACTCTACGACCCGGACAGAAACAAATCGAGTAAGAGAGGCAAGAAATATAAGAAGCGCAAAAGCCGAGGAAACCGAGTCCTCACTCCAGTTATCTTAGGCGGAGAAGAAGTGGTCACGGCGCAATTCCGTGATTCTCGTATTCCTCTGATGGAATGGCTCAAAGATTCCGACAATCCCTACTTCGCTCGTTCCTTTGTGAATAGGGTTTGGGCGAACTATTTCGGAAGAGGCATCATCGAGCCAGCGGATGATATGAATCTCGCTAATCCTCCCAGCAATGAAAAATTGCTGGCTCACTTGGAGCAAGGATTCATCAAAAACAATTACGACATCAAATGGCTCCATCGAGAGATCCTCAACTCCGACACGTACCAGCGAAGTTGGAAACCCAATAAAACCAATAAGCTCGACAAGAAAAACTTCAGTCATGCTTCCTTAAGACGTATCGAAGCTGAAGTCGTGATGGATATCCTCGACCAAGCCACTTGTGGATCACAGGATCAAAAAACAATTCGAGCCGAAATCGAAAAGCGTTCGACGGGCCCAGCCCAGTCCAAATACCGAAATCGCAACGCTGGTTACGGCCTGACGATCTTCGGCAAGCCCGCTCGTCAAACGACCTGCGACTGCGAACGATCGAATGATCCTACGCTCCTCCAAACGATTTACACTCGTAACGATGACGACCTTTGGAAGAAAATCGAAAACCCCAAAGGATGGTTAGGTGAAATCGCGAAGGCTGAAGGCGAAACTCTCAATACCGTAAAGAACTACAAAGCGAGAGCCTCCCAGCGGAAAAAACGTAACCAAGAGATGAAGAAAGCTTGGGAACAACTGAAAAAACTTCGAGGCGTTCCCGGGAAAACAGCGGCGAAGAAACGCCAAAAGATCCAAAAGCGATTAGAGCTCCTACGATCGGGTAAAGACGCAAAAAGTAAGAAGAAGCGAGCTTCTTCACAACCGATGCCCAAGCCCGAAGAACTCGTCAGGGAAGCTTTCTTAAGAACGGTCAGTCGCCCACCGAGTGCTAAGGAACTTGCTCTGGGTGTCGAAGATCTCAAAAAAGCCGATAGCCTAACCGCTGGGACTCGAGATCTCCTGTGGGCCCTACTCAACACTAAAGAATTCATTTTGAACCATTGAGGCAAGTACCATGAATCGTGATAAATACTGCGATGGAATTGAAAGGCGTGATTTTCTAAAGATTGGCGCTTTGACCGGTGGCGCGCTCAGTGGTTTGAGCCTGACCAACTATCTCCAAATGGCCGAAGCTGGTGCCATCAAAAATCCAAAGAGGGAAAAGGCTGCCATCTTCGTGAGACTCGCCGGTGGTCCCAGTCACATGGATACCTTCGATTTGAAACCGGATGCTCCTTCGACTCATCGGGGTGAGTTCAAGCCGATCAAAACGAATGTGAGCGGTGTTGAGATTTCAGAACTCATGCCTCGCTTAGCTAAGCAATGTGATAAATTTAGCATCATTCGAGGAGTCAGCCACAACCTGGCCGCTCATGAGCTCGGTTCTCTGTACATGAATACCGGTAACCGTCCCCTGCCTTCACTGCGCTTTCCCACTTACGGCGCTGTGATCAGCAAGGAACTGGAGAGCCCAAGAGACCTTCCACCTTACGTCGCCGTTCCTAATCAAAGCCCCGGCCCATTAACAGGATACCTCGGCTTAGAGTACGGTCCACTCTCAACCGGAGCCACTCCTCGTGCCGGACAGAACATGAGGATCCGAGGACTCAGCTTAGGAAACGGAGTCACCTTAGAAGACATCGAACGACGACAAAATTTGATCAAGAAATACGACACCGCCTTCAGCGAATTAGAAGGGGATGACGAAATTCTCAACAGCTTGAACAAGTTCGATCAACGCGTCTACGACATGCTGCGCTCGAAGCGAACTCGCGATGCCTTCAATCTGCAAAAAGAACCGGAATCTATCAGCAAGCTCTTTACTGAGCATCCCTTCGCTCAAAGCTGTTTACTCGCTACACGACTCGTCGAAGCCGGAGTACGATTCGTTACCGTTCAACTCGGCGGTTGGGATACGCATCAAGATAATTTCACCAAGCTAAAAGAAAAGCTTCCCGAACTCGATGCTGGTTTAGCGGGCCTATTCGCTGCCTTATCCGCCAAGGGACTTTTAGATACCACTTCCGTTCTCGTCACCGGAGAATTTGGCCGAACGCCCAAGATCAACGCGAACGCTGGAAGGGATCACTACCCTCGTGCGATGACTTGCTTGCTCGGCGGCGGAGGAATGAAAGGCGGCCAAGTCGTTGGTGCCTCCGATGAGTTAGGCTCCGGGCCCAAAGAGACAGGTTTCACCCCCGATGACATCGCTTCGACCTTCTATCACAGTTTAGGGATCAATCCCGAGAAGGAATATCATACTCCTTCAGGACGGCCGGTGATGATCGTTCGGTACGGTAAGAAAATTAAAGAGGTTCTTTCCTAAAAGTTGGAAGCTCTAGTAAAAATTATTTAACTAGCCCGAAGCGCTAGCGGGGGGAATTTAACCCTCGCTAGCGCTTCGGGCTAGTTAACGGTTATTACCCTTTAAAATTCCTCCCCCCAAATTCGGGCAAATTTGGTTGCAACCATGCTCAAACCAACACAAACCATTCTCTTTCTTTGGCTAGTTGCTTGTTCCTCCGTTTCATTTGCAAATGAAGCTAAAACTCCATCCCTCCCCAACTTCATCATCATCATGGCGGATGATTTGGGGTACGGAGATTTGAGTTGTTACGGAAATAAATCCTTCAAGACTCCTCGCTTGGATCAATTGGCAAAAGAAGGTTTGAGCTTTACTGACTTTCATTCCAGCGGCCCTGTCTGCAGCCCCACTCGCGCTGGTTTGATGACCGGGCGCTACCAACAACGCGCCTCTGTTCCTGGCGTCATCAACGCAGACCCGAAAAAGAACCGGCACCACGGACTCCAACTCGTTGAAAAAACGATCGCTGAATATCTGAAAAAAGCCGGCTACACCACTGGCTGCTTCGGCAAATGGCATCTGGGATACTTAGAAAAGTACAATCCCGTACATCAAGGCTTCGATACCTTTAAGGGATACGTCAGTGGCAATATCGACTTCCACAATCATCTTGATCGTATGGGCTTTCACGATTGGTGGGAAAATACGAAACGCAAACGGGTGAAAGGCTATTCCACTCATCTCATCACAAAAAACACCATCGAGTTCATTCAAGAGAATCACAAGAAACCCTTTTTCGCCTATGTTGCACACGAAGCGCCCCACACGCCCTATCAGGGTCCTAACGACCCTGCGTTTCGCGTGGAAGGAAAAGCGGTTGGGGAACCGAGATCCCGTGAATTCAAATTACGTGCGCTTAAAGAGATGATCCAAGAGATGGATAAGGGTATCGGCGAGATCGTCGATAAGGTGAAGGAACTCGGAATTGAAAAAAATACATTGGTGATGTTTTTCTCCGACAACGGCGCGACCTCCTTCGGATTTAATGGTGTTCTTCGAGGAACCAAAGGGCAACTCTTTGAAGGAGGTCACCGCGAACCTGCGATCGCCTGGTGGCCGGGGAAGATCGAACCTGATACAAAAACAGATGCGATGGCGATCACGTTGGACATCACTCCAACCCTTTTAGATTTAGCGGGGGTGCAGGATCAAAAGATAACTTCCACCTTCGATGGAAAAAGTCTAAAAAAGGTCTTCTTAAATAATGGAACATTTGATGACCGAGCCTTATTTTGGGAGTTCGGGAAACAACGAGCCGCTCGAATTGGCGATTGGAAATATATTCAATTTGCTCGCAACTTGAAGGGGCCAGGGCTCTTCAACCTAAAGACTGATCTGAGTGAAAAAAACAACTTAGCCAAGCAACACCCCGAGCGCCTAAAAGCTCTTATGAAAGCCTGGGAAAACTGGAAGAAAACGGTCTCCCTCAACGCTACTCCTCAGTCAAAAACATCCCCATATTCGAAGAAAAAGCGGTGAATTTCCCACGTTCATCGCTTTTAAACAGTCTTTAGTTCAAATTCTTGCCTGATTTCCATTTCCCACTTTCCAAACCGTGGCGAATTTGTGGTAGGGTATTGAATTGGAGAAAGAATTTCTGAATAGCACCTCTGCTAACTCGTCATAGATAAAGATCTAAGGCGTATCGTGCCTTCAGAGTTGAATATTGGTCTCAAAATACATGTAACCGAAACAGGTAGTCGAAGTTGTAGCCAAAGACGCCAGTCTTTAGACCCCTTTAACTACAAACTTCAAAACCCTCTCACCCAAATTCTGGCGAATTTGGCTATAAGGAATTAGCTACCTCGCATCGAACTCGGAGTAATCTACACATGTCTAAAAAAACAAGTCGAAGAAATTTTGTTAAAGTTGCTGCCACGGGTCTTGCTACTCCAGTCATCCTTCCTTCGGTTGGATCCGCACTGGCAACCGCATATCCCGTCAACAGCAAAGTTCGTCACGTCGCCTTCGGTTGTAAGGGAATGGGTGGACACGATCTCATGCAGATCGCCAAGCATAAAGAGGTCGAAATTGTCGGTCTCTGTGATATCGATGATTCTCATATCGCAGAAGCGAAATCAAAATACAGTAGTGTGAAATTCACCTACAACGATTTCAGAAAGCTCATCGACAAAGAAAACAAAAATTTCGATTCTTGTCACGTCACCACTCCCGACCACATGCATGCGCCCATCGCTATGACTGCCGTCAAAGCTGGCAAGAACTGTTACTGCCAAAAACCTTTGACCCACGAAATTGACGAAGCTCGCAAATTGAGAAAAGCCGCGAATGAAGCTGGCGTGGTCACTCAAATGGGAACTCAAATCCATTCGCATTCGAATTATCGAACTGCCGTTCATTGGGTGAAATCAGGCGCTATCGGTTTAGTTAAAGAAATTCACATCTGGGCCGACCGCGCCTGGAGCAACAACGGCCGCCCCAAGAATCCTCAAAAGCCCCCAGCCCATATTCACTGGGACTTGTGGCTAGGAGTCGCCCCTGAGCGTCCCTTCGGTTTAAGAACCTACCACCCCAAAAATTGGTGGAGTTGGATGGATTTCGGAACCGGAAACTTAGGTGACATGGGTTGCCATCTCTTCGATCCCGTCGTGACGGCAACGGCATTAGGAACTCCGTCCAGCGTAGTTGCTAAGTGCGAAGCACCTAAAAATGAAACCTGGCCCAATGCGGGTAAGGTTTTCTACGAATTCCCTGGCACGGCTTACACCGCCGGAAAAGTCAAACTGACTTGGCACGATGGTGGCTACCGCAAGGGGCACCATCCTCCCCATGAATTAGCTTTGCCTAAAGGCCAAAAGCTTCCTTCACAGGGCTCAATCCTCGTCGGAACCAAAGGAACATTATTGATTCCTCACATGAGTGCACCTCCTCGCCTCTTACCCGACGAACAGTATGCCAACCATAAGTTCGAAAAATTAGAGAGCTTGAACCACTGGTTCACTTTCATCGACGCTCAACGCGGCCTCACCCGTACGACGGCTCACTGGGACTACGCCGCTCCAATGACGGAAACCGTCCTCCTTGGTAACCTTGCCAAACGGTTCCCCGGTCAAAAACTACGTTGGAACAGCGAAAAGATGAAAGTCACCAACTTCAAAGAAGCCAACGCCTTCGTCGGTCGTGAGTACCGAAAAGGATGGGAGATCGACGGTTTAACTTGATCTTCTGTTGATACGAAAAAAAGGCCTGCATTCGAAGAATGCAGGCCTTTTTTTATGGTAGTAGGCACACGCCGTGTGCCATCGAAGCACAACGATTCAACTGATGAGTTAAAACCTAAATAAAATTTGAGTTGAACTGACAACAATAAACCCCTCGCTAGCGCTTCGGGCTAGTTAAGCTTAAATTTTCAATCTCTGATTTGGAAGAAGAGCTTTTAAAAAGGGCTAGGTGAAAACTAATCGTGAAGTTTTCATTATTTTGGATTCACGCAATATAGCCAGGCTCGATAACAAACTGAGCAAACCATATAAACAACAACCTCTAACAATCCTATTGCCTTGAAGCTAACGATACAACCAAGGGCTGTAAGCCCGTAACTTCATAGCCCAGGGCAGAGCAAAGCGGCGCCCTGGGTTGGGAGTTGGAGTGAATCGAGCCCTGTAAGGGCGGCAGTTTGAAATTTAGGATTTGAGCGATATATTTTAAAGTTCAATCTGATGTACTTTTAGTTTTAATTTTCAATTAATGCGTTTCGCTCCGACGGCTACTACCTTGTTGGCATCTTCTCACCCAATCGCCCAGGCACTTTAGGAAACAGATGAAGCAAGCGCTCCCCTTCTCGCATCCATCGATGCCCCCAACCGCACAAACCGTAGAGGTCGCGGCGTTTTTTGTAGTAGAGATAGGGTGCGTCTCCAGCATCGATATGTTTTTGAAGAACTTCAAGTGCTAAACCATACAAACCTTTTCGACGAAGATAACGAATATGAAGTAAGAAATATTTTTTGCTCTCCATGTCTACTAAAGAAGAGAGTTCATCGTAGGTAGCTTGAAACAATCGTTCATGAGCTAGAGGATCTTCGATAGGATGCTTTGTGATCACATCGGGGAGTTCCATGTAGGCTAAGGCTCGTCCTTTTCGGTAGAGAGCGTCGATGTAGAGTTCTCGATGGTCGGGATCGGCTTTAACTACTTTTATGACTTCATCGGCGGCTTGGATGACTTTGGGAAGATGTTCTTTTCGCCGAACGGCGTCGAGCCATTCGAGTTGGGTGTAATGGCAGTGGAGCGAGGATTCGGGGCAGTTGGATAGATATTCTTCGAAAGCTTGTTTAAATGGTTCTTCTGAGTTTTTTTTCAACTCGCTTTTGACAGTAGAAATGAATTTGTACCTTATAGGCTTTTGACTCTTTAACTTTCTCTCTTCAATTTGCTCTAAAAGCATAGAGATAGAGACTTTCCCAACGGATTTATCGAATAGTACTGTTCCCTCACTGTCAACGTTGTAGAGCTCAAAGATTTTTAAATCTACCGACTCCCCCACTAAATCAAACACCATTCCTGGGTCTGACAAAGGGCCCGGAACTTGAAGCGCAGTGAGTCGAGCATCGATATCTTTGATTTTCAATATGATGTTTGGACCCGTGGGCTCTTGATTTAAATTGTCCTTTAGATTTCTCAGTCGAAACTTGGCTTGCGCTTCTTCCCTCTTAAATTGCTGGCTTCGATTCTTATAAGCGTCTTCTAATTGAGATAGATCTTCAAAATCAATTCTGTCCGTCCACGTGAAAAAATGGACGAGAAATGAATCACGAGGTCCTTCCTCTGGAAGTTGGACCAGTCTTCCAGTAAATCCTTTAGCTCTCTTAGATTTTTCAGGAGGTCGTTTAGGCTGCCCATGAATCGACCAGACTTTATGTTGAGGAGAATAGACGGTCCAACCCTTAGACAGGTGTTGAGTGCCATCGAAGAATTGGCAACCGAATCCTGGTAATAAGAGAATGAGAAATTTAAAAAAAGCTATACTTTTAGGTTTCATAGAACTCACAAACAAGTTCATTTAGAACTCAGGTTCACCTTGCGATCAGAAATTGTTAAATCGAATAAACCTCAAATGTTACCAAACAAAATAGGCGACGACTTCAGTTATCCATTTAAAGTTCAGTAGAGCGTTATTACCAAGGGCTGAAAGCCCATAACTTCATAGCCCAGGGCAGAGCGAAGCGGCGCCCTGGGTTGGTGTTCAAAATCATTAAAGCCCTGTAAGGGCGGCAGTAAAAATCTCAGGAATAGAGGCTGACTCACCTTGGTATTCTAAATGGTGTTCTTTCCCTCGCTAGCGCTTCGGGCTAGTTAAGTTTAATATTTACAATCTGACTTGGAAGAAATTTATTAACTAGCCCGAAGCGCTAGCGAGGGGTCTTTTTAAGTTCAACAAAACTTAAATATTATTAATGACTTATTTAATCGATGCAATCGTTTCGCTTCGACGACACACAGCGTGTGCCTGCTACCTTACGACTCGCGGAGCGAGCCTACTACTACCCTTGGCGCGGTTCTACCATTCGGAATGTACCGATTAGGCCGAAGAGGGATAAGGCTGCGATTCCGATGAAAACGCCATCGAAGCCGGTTAAATCCACCATGACTCCTACGAAGGGTGAAAGGATGAACGGAACAGCAAAACAAACCTTGAGACTGCCAACGTAAAAGGGATGATTTTCGGAGTCAGAGATTTCGAGAATGTAGTTCGTAAATAGACGCATCGAAACGGGAACCCAAGCGATGCCGACAAAAACGGCGCTGAAGGAGATGCTGCTCGACTTGTATGGACCTGCCGACATGGCTAACGCTAAGATCGGAACTAAAGTCGTAAAGACAGTAGCAAATCGTATGGCTAAGCGGTTTCCAAATTTATCTGCGACCCAACCTGAAAATACAGAGACAACTCCCACACCGACATTTTGACAGACCACCCAGATCATGAGATGCCTTTTGTCAAAATCCGAAAAGCGCACATTTGCTAAAGCTTGGTAATGAGGGAAGAGAAGCTGAGTACTCATCAGTAACATCGAAACAATGGCGACTTTCCTAAAGGCGTGGTCCTTTAGAAACAGACTCCATGCTCGCTTGAACACATTAGTTTTCGGCCGCGATGATTCTTCAGCTATGTCAGGTCTTTCATTGGCCCCCGCGATCGCAAAACTAGAAATCAGGAATCCGACTCCCGTAAATCCAAAGATCAAATGGTAGCCACCATTGGGTAACTCCAACCACTTCCCCATGAAAGCTAACGCGCACCCGACCGCCATGATGGAACCGATGACCCCCGCCACCCCCATCAATCGACCGCGCTTGGTAACGGGAACTAATTTACCCTGAAGAGTAGCAATCCCCGATTGTTGAAGGCCGCTGAAAACAAAAAAGATGGTGTAGAGAAAAAGGAATAAAGCGGCAAACCCCGTAAAGTTCTTTCCATCCATCACCCCCCAAATAATGGCGAGAATGAGAAAAGGGATAGCCATCAGAAAAGTCGTAGTAAAAACGAATTTTCGCTTGAGAGGCTTTCGGCGAATGGAATCCGCTAACAACAAGGGGGGAATGCTTTGAGCTACACGATTTAGAACCGGTAGGCAACCTCGTACCCAACCTTGCCCTGCGATAATATCTAAGAACGCAGGCATGATGACACTTTCGGTCTTGAAGATCCAAGCCGTTCGCAAACAGATATAGTGGGCGGCTAAGCTGAAAAAATTTCGCCTCAGCTCAGCCGGTTGCGGGTCATCTTGATCGGTCTCCAAATGGATCCCTTAAAGTGAAGGATTAGAAAAAAATAAGTTCCTGGTTTCTGCACTGTGAAATTGTCGCGTGCAAAAATCAGGAACTTATTATAAAGGAATAGCTGCAAATTAGACAGGTTGAGGGGAAAGGCTCTAATTTCCTCAAATACCTGCTCGGAATGGATCAAGCTCTCGAAGGGAAAGTTCCTTGAAGAGCAATGATATAGTTCACAACTAAAAACGGTTGCATATTGTTATGAGGCTGCCCACCCCCAGCATTACTTAAACTCACCTCTACTGCATCAGAGGCCATTTGATTTCCAGAATTAGCTCGATAAGCGAGGTCGCCCTCTTTGGAGGACGCCCAGTATTTATCTTCAGGATTATCTGAGGTACCTGCTTGAGTCGTACAGTTAGTTGTAACTGAAGTGTTGTGATCGTGACGAGGCATTTGTTGCGTAGTTAGGGTATGCTCCTCATCTCCACCTTTCGCCCCTAATCGACGGTTTTCCAATCCGGGGCCAGTGCCTTCGTGGATGGCAACCCTGCCTCGGAGGTCCGGTAGCCCGAAAGTCGTTCTTCCATCACCACCGTAGGTAGTTCCTAAGATGGAAAACAAAGCGGAATGTTGATTAATCGGTAAGAGAGAGCCATCACAAAAAGCCCACCCTCGGGGAGCAAAAGTCCCACCGAACATTATGATTTCACCAATAAAAGGATCATTTGGCATGATTCGACCTTACTAACTGAACAGAGCTTGAAGATATTGGGCATCTTGCGATGGTTGAATTGGAGTCATAAAGATCGTTAATGCCCCGAGATCCTTATGCTCTAAACGATAATTTTGTTGAGGGAGTTGAACATCGAGTGGAGCCTTAAAGATTAATGTAAAAGGCTCTTGTCGAATCTCTGAAAGATTTTGCCCCTCAACTTGGGGAACAATTTTTACATCTTCAATTTCAAAGAGTTCAACATCGATGGATTGTCCTTCGACATACAACTTAAAGTTTCGATTCACAAACGTTAAAAACGTTTCTTTGTTAAGCTCGGCCATTCTAAAAGTTGAGCCCTTAGTTTTTTCTTTAAGCTGAAGCGTACTTTGAGAACTGCTTCCATTCAATCGAGTTGCAGCTAAACCCGTTCCTACGCTAGCTGCACCTAAAAGCAAGTTCCGGCGTGATAGTTTTGAATTATTGATCATTTCCCATCAAACCCATGATTTACCCTGAATGAACCCAAACGAAAATGGAATGTATTTGGAAGGAAGAATTAATTTAGTATTTCCAGCACTAATTATTTAGTTCCAATTTTAAGTCTTAAACCCTTAAAATTGATAGTGGGTAATTTAATTTTACTAGCATTACTCATTAATTTACCCCGATAAACACCTTACAAACGAGGAACCATCAAGGGTTAGGGCTTCAACCGATGAGACATCAATTCAAAAACGCACGAGTAAATTCATCGCGCTATTTTGGAATTAAAAGCTTAATACTTTTAATAAGCATTAGCGTTAATGGAATCATTGCAAATGCACAAGAGCAAGGTGACATCGCGATCATCGGTCTTCACAGTGATATTCCAGATCAATTTGCTTGGGTCACTCTAATCGATTTAGATCCCGGGCAAGTTTTGTATTTCACCGATCAAGGCTACATTGGAAATTCCTTGCAAGGTTCTCGCACTGTTACTGATGGAACGATGAGCTATACCGTTCCTGAAGAAGGACTACGTGCAGGAAGTGTTCAGATTCGAAATTTCGGAGATCCCTTACCCCAAGAATATCGAAGAGTCGATACGGGCGATGGAGCAGGTACTTTGCTCTTAGGAAAGTTTGGCGATCAACTCACGGTATATACCGGATCTCCAGGTGATCCCGATCAATACCTATTTGCAGTTAATACCAATGCTTCACGTTGGGGAACGACTTCACCTGAACCCAACTTTGTCACTGAAACAAATTTGTATCCAGGGCTCACTAATAACATAAACGCCGTCGCTGTTGGAGCCGGCCCCGTTCCTGGCGAGGAATTTGACAACTGTTATTACACGGGTCCATCAACGGGAACGATCAACCAATTAAAGGGAGCTTTAGCGAATCCCGCTAATTGGGATTGTACGGATGATCCGATCCCTGATATCACCAATGGTACCTTGGCTTCAGGATTTGAAATCACCACAGAACAAGAAGAAGTAACTTTTCGTCGCGGTGACGTCAATGAAGATAATGCCGCTGACATCACCGATGTAGTGAATATATTGGCTTATCAATTCCTCGGAACGTTTAATCTTCTTTGTTTAGATTCAGGTGACGTCAATGATGATGGCGTCTTAGATGTTTCCGATCCTTTGGCTCTCTTATCGCATCAATTCTTAGGAACAGATCCTCCCCCTTCACCCTATGGTGTTTGCGGTCCGGACCCGACTCCAGATGATTTAGATTGTGGGGCTTATCCGGATTGTGATTCTTAGGGAAGTCGGCACAAAGTAGTCCGCACGCTCCGAGGTTGTGAATTTTTAGTGTAAATCAATCTTTAAGCCAAATGACACTCCATTATCCCTCGCTAAAGCTTCGGGCTTGGGAGGTTAGTAATTTCCATACTTATTTATAGATAGATTGCGTGAAATCCTTTGCTAAAAATTAAACAATGAAAGCGATTCGCGCCCTTCAAGCCCGAAGCTTTAGCGAGGGATAAAAGAAAGTTCATCGGTTTTGGGCTAAAAATTCACAGCCTTTCCGCGTGCGGCTGGTACTAGGCACACGCCTGTGCTGTACGAAGCCATTCAGTTATATAGATAAATTAAACTCTAAATAATCAATTAGTTGAGCTGACTCCCCAAAAAAAATCCTCGCTAGCGCTTCGAGATAGTTAATTAGTTCCTGTTGAATAACAGGAACTAATTATATTTGCGTGGGATCACGCAAATCACGAAGAAAGACCAATGGTCTTTCTTCCATTAGCACTGCAATAGGCTTTTAGCCTATTTTTAGTGGAGC
>JANQLS010000193.1 GCA_028280485.1 Planctomycetota bacterium | reverse complement strand
CGTAGAGCCTATGTTCAACGGAGTGAAAGCAAATCTGTGATTTGCTGAAACGGTTGAATCTTCCTCCGAAGGAGCAAGATTCAACAAAAACTAATTAGTTCCTGTTTAATCAACAGGAACTAATTATTTCGCAGCGGAGGGAGCTTCTGGCGATTTAAAGAATATGTCATAAAGAACGGGACAGAGGATGAGGGTGAGCAATGTTGAGAATCCAAGGCCAAACATCATGGCATTTGCCATAGAGCTCCACATCCCCCCACCGGAGACGGAGAGTGGAATCAAGCCGATGATCGTGGTTACGGTCGTCAAAAGAATGGGGCGAAGCCTCGACTTCGCGGCGGTGATAATCGCTTTACGTTTTTCGAGCCCCAATTGAATTTGGTGATCGATTTCATCGATGAGCAATATCGCATTGTTGACCACGATTCCTAGTAAGGCGATGATTCCTAAAAGGGTCATAAACCCAAAAGTTGATCCGGTGATGATTAAACCTGGTGTCACACCACAGAGCATGGGTGGAATCGTGATCATGATGATCAAGAATTTTCGAAGGCTATTAAATTGGCTGATGAGGATCAGGGCTAAGACCGAAAACGAAATGGGGAAAACCGAAGCGATCTCTCCTTGGGCTTTCGCACTCTCTTCCTGCTCTCCCCCGTACTCAATGTAATAACCTTTGGGCCACGAACTCCCTTTCGTGAGGGTTTTTAGTAACGGGCGAATCTCAGCTAAGGCTTGGCTCGAATAGCGCCCTCGGACTTCGGCTTTGATCGTCATCATCCTCAAGGTGTTTTCTCTTAGGATGGATCCGGGTTGAATTTCAAGCCGGATGTCCGCAGCTTGTTCGAGGGGAATTGTGGACTCTCTTCCCGTGTGAACGGGAATATCCTTAACCTTTTCGGGATGTTCTCGATAGTCCGTTTGAGATCTGAGTACGATGGGAATCGACTTATCATCTTCTCGAAATTGACTCACCGTTTGTCCTTGGTATTGAAGTCCAACAAAACTTGAAATCCCATCGGTGGTCAAGCCGAGTCGGGCAGCACGGATGGGATCGGGATCGATCGTCAATTGTTTAACCCATGCTCCCCAATCGTCTCGTATGTCATAAACTCCGCTGACCTTTCTCAGTTCGTGAGAGATCTGGTCTCGACAGCGATAGATAGTGTGAATGTCTTTACCGTAAAGCCTGATTTGTATCGGTGCCCCAACGGGAGGACCGTTCTCAAGGGGTTTTGCTGAAACTCGAGCATCCGGAAATGACTCTTGAGAGTAATCATGAATCTTTTGAATGTAATTCTTTATATCTGCGGGGTCTCCCGACTGAGTTAAGACGATTAAAAAACCATAATTTGGATTCGCAGGTTCGGGGCTGAGAGATAGGTACCAGCGAGGCCCCCCATTACCGACCCAACTTGAGACACTCCTGATTTGGTCTTTGTATGTATCCGTGATCCAGTTCTCAAGTTGAGAGATTTGTTTTTCTGTTTCTAAAATGTCCTTCCCCAGGGGAAGTTCAAAATCGATAACAAATTGACCCCTTTCGTTGGGAGGAAAAAAGATGTTGGGAATAAACTGAAAGGCCCAAATAGCGGTCATTGTTGACACTAAAATTAGAGCTACAACGACGAATCGACCCTTGAGAGCTAAGTTTAAAAATTTCTCGTACGGGGTATATAGCTTGGTTAAACCTCTTCCCACAAACGTCTCTGAAGTTTGGGGTTTAAGCATGTAATAACAAAAGAGTGGAATGATCGTAAGTGAGAGGGTCCACGAAGCCAGAAGGGTTAAACTCACTACGGCAAATAAGCTAAAGGTGAACTCACTGGTAGACCCCGGTGAGAGAGCGATGGGAGAAAAAGCGGCGATTGTTGTACCACTCGCTGCTAGCAAGGGGATTGTTAAGTTTTTGACGGCGCTCGTACAGGCTTCAAGGCGACTGATCCCTTGACTCAATTTGACTAATATTTGCTCACTAACTACAACCGCATTATCCACTAAGAGTCCCAAGGCGATGATGAGAGCGGCGATCGACATCAGTTCAAGTTGGATGTTGAAAATCGGCATACAAGCGAAACAGATGAGGACGGCAGAAGGAACTAAGATTGCAACAACAAATGCGACTCGCCAGCCGGCAAATAAGAACATCACTAAAGCGACAAAGCTGAAGGCCTGACCTAGGTTGACCAAGAAATCTTGAATCGATTTATCAACATACTCCGGTTGGAAAAAGACTTGCTCTACTTCAAGCCCAAGGGGAAGGTCCAAATTAATTTGACGGAGTTTTTTTTGAATTCGTTTCCCCACCTCTGTCACTATGCTTCCTTCCACCATCGATACGGCGAGGCAAAGCACTCTCGCGCCGTTGTGATGGGCGAGCGACTGATCTGGAGATTGGTAAGATCGTTTTACATTGACAATATCCGATAGCAGGAGAGAGGAGGGGCGGCCCGGGATGGCTAATCGTAACTCTTTTAATTCATCCAAGCTTTCAAATTCACCGAGAGTTGCAACGTTATAACGTTCGTCCCCCACTTCGATGCTTCCGCTTGAAGCGATTGAATTTTGAGCTTGAATAGCTTGAATGAGCTGTAGAGGGGATATGTCCCTCGCAGCAATTTCGCTGCTTGAAAACTCTAAATAAATCTGTTCATTTCTAATCCCATGGAATTCAACTTTTCCTACTCCATCTAACTCTAAAAGCGAATCCCGGATGTCTTCAGCGTAATCGAGAAGCTCTTTGTCTGTATATCCGTCCGAAGTCAGTGCGTAAACAAAGGGAAAGATCGTTCCAATCTCGTCGTTAAAATCAGGATTACTGGCTCCGTCGGGTAACTTAACTTTGGCCACCTTGTTTCGCATCCGCTGCCAAATAGGATCCAAGTCAAAATATTCTTCCAAGAGCTCGACTGAAATAATTGAAACGCCGTTCTTCGAAGTCGAATTAACTTTTTTGACTTCCTCCATTTGACGAACGGATTGCTCGAGAGGAGAAGTGACTTCTTGCTCCACCTGGAGAGCCGAACGTCCCGGATAGCGAGTGATAATCTGGGCATTGCGGATCGTGAACTCGGGGTATTCAAGTCTTCCGATGGTGAAGTAGGTTTGAAGGCCTAATCCCAATATGGCTATGTATAGAATGATCGCAGTTCGATTGTTGCTAATTGCAATCTTGGCGAGGTTCATTGAACCATCCTTTTAATTCGTTTCTGTTGAATGAAGATTGGAATGACCTTTACTCAACAGAACTTATTTAGATTCAATTTTGACGTTCATGCCATCTTCTACCCGATGGACGCCTCTGGAGATGATCACTTGACCAGGGGAAGCTCCCTCTAGGACTTCTATATATCCGTTTTTCCTTAAAGCACCGGTTTTGACGACCAAACTTTTGACTCGAGCTAAGGGAGGGTTGCTCTCTGGGATCGGTTCGACCAACCAAATGCTTTGATCTCCCGAAGGCGAGCCGATCACACTCACGGCAGGAACTACGATGACTGAACCGCCGGGATGTGGAAGCGTGAGCGTTGCTTCGCCGTCTAGGCCTTCTCGGAGTTGAACGCCTTTGGAGTCGAGAGCAATCGTAACGGCGTAGGTGGTGTCTTCAGAAGATTGAGTTGCGATTTCGGTGATTTTTCCCTCAAAGATGGTGTTGGGTTTTGCGCTCAGTTTTACTTGAGTCTCATCGCCGACTTTTATGCTTTCAATGATGTTGGCAGGGATCCCAATTTCAAGTTCTGTGGTTCCTTCCCCTCGAACTCGAAAGACGGGTTCACCCGGATTGACAACTTGTTGAGAGTCTTTGAGGACTTCGGCAATGAAGCCGGTATAAGGCATTTTTAAAACACAGTCGGTTAATGATTTTTGGGCTTTTTTGAGATTCGCTTGAGCGTTTTGTTGAGCCGCAACGGCAGAGTCAAACTGTGACCGACTTGCATTTTGATTCTCAAAAAGTTGTTGAACTCTCTTCAACTCTTCGCTCGCTTTGAGTGCATCGGCAGTCGCTCGATTAAACTCTGTTTGATAAGAGGTGGGATCCAGTTTGGCTAAGATTTCGTCTTTTTTATAGTGCCTACCCTTGACGGCTGAAATGCTTTGAATTCTTCCTGACACCTCGAATCCGAAATCGACAGAGTCACTGGCTTGAGTGACTCCAGAAAAATTTCTTTCGATGACAGAGGTCGGCTTTTGAATGGTATGGGTGATCACTTTTCGCGGTTGAATCGGCTCCACTTTCGGAGGTTCTTCGCAACCGGCGATGAGTAAAACTACAGCAGTAAAGTGCAGCAACTTTTTCATTTTGCTGATCCTTTTCCGTTCCACTTTGTAAGGAAGTTTTTTAAACGAAGAATCCAGGCTTGCTTCTCATCCTCCGATTGGAGGAACTCGAACCAATTTGTGGCTCGTTGTGAAGATATGACATCTTTCAGAAATTCGTATCCGGCCAAGGTTTCCGATTGTCGTTGAACGAGCAATTCACTTTGGGCATCTAAGAGATCTAAAATAGACGCACTGCCTTGCTGGTATTTGGCTAACACACTGGAATGATTTTTTTCTGCAGCTTCTAAGGCTCTTCGACTTAGCCTCAAGGTCGGGTGGCTCGCCGCGATGTCGTACGATTCGGAAAGTACTTTTTGTTCGATTAAAAACAGAGCCTGATCTCGTTGAGCCGAGAGTTGATCTTGGGTTGCTCGGATTTGCCGTATTTCAGGGGATCTCTGAGCATCGAAGAGAGGGATAATGAATCCCAATCCCACGCTCCACTGATTCTCGGAGTCTTTAGGGATTTGATGGGCGGCTTGTTGCACTCGGGTGGCTGAAGCTGAAAAGCTCAATTCGGGAAGGAAATTTCGACGAGTTCTTTCTTTTAATAGAATTCCTTGAGCAGCAAGGCTTTTTTCAAATGCTTTGAGCTCAGGGGCTCTCTCGACTGCCTCCTGTTTTAGAAACTCTATGTAGCCGAAGAACGCTCGTTGATTGGTTAACAATTCTTTCAAGGTTTCACTCATGAAATAGAAATCATCTTCGGCGAGTTGAATATCTTTGAGTCTCCAGATAGCGTTTCTTGGTTTTCCCAGGATCACATTCAGAGCGATTCGAGCGTTTTTTCTAGCAGAGTCGCGTTGAAATAAGATAGACATCGATTGAGCTCGACTGGCTAACCAACGAAATTCTTCCGTTCGTTCTGCTGCTCCAATTTCAACCCTTAGTTTGGCTAACCTCAAATTGTTTTCAATGAGCTGCAGGTTTTCTTTTTCGATCTTATAAAGCGCCTCAGCGGCCAAAACATCTAAGAAGGCGAGTCCCGCTTGTTCCATGGCATCTAAGCGAATGGATTCTTCCTGAAATTTAAAAGATTCGACGGCTCGTTTTTGGGCTCGAATTTGACTGATGAGTTGGTCACTAAATAACAATTGGCGAATTTGAACTCCGAGAGACAGTTCCCGGCCGTGATGTGGAGTGGTGAGAGGGTTGATTCTATCGGTTGTTCCAAACGATGCCGCTTGCCCTTGAATATCTAATTGAGGCCAATAGCGCCCCTTGAGACGATTGAGTTGAGCTTCTTGAATTCGTGTTTCAGCTTCGGTTGCTTTAAGGTTTCGATTTAAATGGCGAGAAATGGACATCGCCATTTCAAGAGACAATTCAGGTGCATCTCCTTGAAGTTCTTCTTCGTGGAGGAATCTTGCTGATAAGGAGGTGTCATAATCGGGTGACCAGCCTAAAGCTCGGGCCGTTTTTAAATTGATGACTAATCGATCATTGGCGATGAGGGTCACGGGTAATGTATCCGTGGATACTCCTTGAAGGATTTGGTGCAGATTGACAGCAATCCGGCGATAGAGTGCCGGTCGCACATCCCCCGATAGACCCGCGAAAACACCGCGTTCGACATCGGGTAAGCCATGAATGGATAAAGTTAGAAGACCTTTTTTGGTGAGTTCGGAATAGAGTTCTTCTCTCTCCTTGAGGGTTGCACTCGGCAATAATGGAATATAGACAGCTTGGGTTTCAGGAGGGATTTGGGCGAGAGTTTCTTGTGTCGTGTCTTTTCTGGGCACGGTTTGAATTTCTAAATCTAACTTTTGACTCAGAGACAAAACCTTGGGAGAAAACTGCTCTTGGAGGGCTTGATGGGCAAAGCCATCCACGATGGCTAATATTTTCTTTTGTCCTGTCAGTTTAGAAATCATTTCTAAGTCGGCTTCGATCCTCCACGGACTTTGGATGAAGGTATAGTTTTTTATATTCGAGCCGCCTCGAGAAGAAATATGCTCACTATTGAGTCCAACGACATCGATGGCACCACCGAGAATAGGAATACGTCTCTGGCCCTCTTCGAGTTGAGAGGCGATATGAGTGACGACTAAACCAGCAGCGTAAATACAATGAAGTTCGGGGTTGCTTAGAGCTCGTTCTAAAGTCGCTTTCACTTCAAGTGGATTGTATTGAGCGTTGTAGGTATCGATGAATTCAAATAGGTATCGATCTTTGGAGAGCTCGCGAAGTTCCGCTTCAAATCCTTTGATGACGGAATTGAAGTAGGGAGAATCTCCGTCTCTTACAATTCCAATCTTGAATGTTGTTAGGTTGGTTTCCCCCTCTGTGGTATTAACTTCCTGGGCGAACGAGTAGGAGGGAAGACTCAAGAATAAAAAGAGCACTAAAAGTTTTATTGAGTTGAAACGATCTCTTGGTCGATTTTGGGATGCATGGATGAGACTCACGGATTCGCTCCCGGTAATTAGCGTTAATGCCGAAGGTTGATTTCACTTGAGGACAAGGAATGAACAAATTGTCCCTTTGAAATTTGCGAATCTTGAGTTGGGATTTTGAACTATAGGTTGTAGCAGTAATTTCAAAGTGGAATGGGGAGTGTAAGGCGAAGTGTGACCGCAGACAAGTTTGGATTGCTTAAAGATCCAATAAAAAAGCCTCCGCGCAGTGCGCGAAGGCTTTTTTATTTAGAAGCTTAGTACCTGTTAGTTTATCAAGAACTAATTAAAGATCGGAGCTTACTTGATGAAGAGCATCTCTTGGTAGGTGGGCAAGGGCCAGAGGTCGTCAGCGACCAAGCCTTCCAAGACGTCAGCCACTTCTCTCACGGCGTTCATCGCGGGGATGACAGTGTCACAAGCGTAGCGAATTTGAGTGGCAGCAGAGTCGCCACCTTCTTCATCTTTGACGGCGTCGAGAGCATCGAGAGCACTTGCTAATTCGTCGACCTTGCTCGCTATAGTCGTGAGGACGGAGTTGCCGAGGCTTCCACCAGCGGCTTCGACGGCATTCTTAGCGGAAGCAAGTTCGCCGATATATCGAACGGCCGCGGGATAGATCATGGTACGTCCGATTTCACTCGTGAGTGAAGCTTCGACGTTGATCGTCATACAGTACTGTTCGGAGTACGTTTCGTAACGACTTTCGAGTTCGCGTTCGGAAAGCACGTTGTACTTGCTGAAGAGGTCTTTAACTGCAGGTTCTTCGAGAGCAGGTAAAGCGTCAGCGGTGGTCTTGAGGTTCAGCAAGCCACGCTTTTCGGCTTCAGCGTGCCATTCGTCGGAGTAACCGTCGCCATTAAAAATGATGCTTCCAGCTTCGTTCATGATCTCTGATAACAGAGATTGAAGTGCAGGATTGAGTTTGGAGCTGTCGCCACCGGTAGCTTCTTCGAGCTTCGTTGCGCAATAATCCAAAGATTCAGCAACGATGGTGTTCATGGCTACCAAAGGACCTGCGATCGATTGGTTAGCACCTACAGCGCGGAATTCGAAACGGTTTCCGGTGAAGGCGAAGGGACTGGTACGGTTACGGTCGCCGGCGTGCTTGGGCAATGGAGGCAAGACGTCGACACCCACTGTCATCGATCCGGCAGGAAGTGATGATTCGGCGGTTCCAGCTTTAATTTGGTTGAAAACATCGGTGAGTTGGTCACCAAGGAAGATCGACAGGATGGCTGGAGGAGCTTCATTTGCACCTAAGCGGTGGTCGTTTCCAGCTGAGGCAACCACGCTTCGAAGCAGTCCTTGAAATTTGTGTACAGCTCGAATCACTGCGGCACAGAAGCAGAGGAACTGAGCGTTCTCGTGAGGTGACTCACCTGGATCCAAGAGGTTACCTTGGCTTGAACTTCCCATCGAGAAGTTGACGTGTTTACCTGATCCGTTGACGCCGGCGAAGGGCTTTTCGTGAGTTAGGCAAACCATGCCGTATTTCTCGGCCACTTTTCTCATGGTGGTCATGAGAAGTTGTTGGTGGTCGGTGGCAACGTTGGCAAACTCGAACAGTGGAGCGATTTCATACTGGCCAGGAGCTACCTCGTTGTGACGAGTTTTGACGGGGATACCCAGTTTGAAAGCTTCTCGTTCGACTTCCAGCATACAGGCTAAGACCCGATCAGGGATGGCGCCAAAGTAGTGATCGTCGAATTCTTGACCTTTAGGAGGCGCAGCGCCGAAAAGAGTTCTTCCGGCATTGATGAGGTCAGGTCGAGCGTAGAAGAAATTTTGGTCGATGAGGAAGTATTCTTGCTCGGGACCAGCTGTAGAGGAAACTAAAGCACCATCGGTGTGGCCAAAGAGGGCCAAAATACGTTGGGCTTGGGTATTCAGAGCTTGCATCGAACGAAGAACAGGAGTCTTCTTATCGAGGGCTTCACCCGTCCATGAAACGAATGCTGTAGGAATGCAGAGGGTCGTTCCGTTGGGGTTTTCTAAGATATAAGCGGGGCTGGTGACATCCCAGATCGTGTATCCACGAGCTTCGAAAGTTTGGCGAATTCCGCCAGTCGGGAAGCTAGAGCCATCGGGTTCACCTTGGATCAGCTGATTGCCAGAAAATTCAGCGATAGCAGCACCGTCGCCATCGGGTGAAAGGAGGCTGTCGTGTTTCTCAGCAGTAGCACCGGTCAAGGGAAAGAAAACGTGAGCGTAGTGGGTGGCTCCCTTTTCGATCGCCCAGTCCTTCATGGCGGCGGCGACGACATCAGCGATAGAAGGATCTAAGGTCGCTCCGGTGTCGATCGTATTAGCTAACGATTTGAAGACCGACTTCGGGAGCCGTTCCTTCATCGCAGATTTGCTGAATACGTTAGCATTGAAAAGTTCTTGAGTGGGTGTCTCGCGGAAGTTCAACCTTGAACTCGGTGGTTCATATCCCGTGATTGCTGAGATTGCTGCTGAGCGTGGTGAGCTACCACTGACACTAATTCTGCCGTTCGAGGACACGGATCCCCCTTTCGAATTTGCGCTGATCACCGGACTTCTTCCCTTCCTAATTTGAATAAAGATAGACAGAGTCCGAGGTGAGACGATCGATAAATCGGCCGCCTGTAAAAACTACGGTAAACAATAAATGAATAGGATTTGAGTCTGAACTCAATTCGAAGCCAGAGGTTATCGCAAAACGCATTCCCTCGGCCTGAAGTCGGCCGATAATGCCACAAAGCCCTGTACGTTTTCCATTTAAAAAGTTTTGGCTCAAAATGGTCCTCTGCACAATAAATAGTCGCGCACTCTTTGTGTGCGTCATTGCTGATGGGCGTTGCACTTTTGCTGTTCTTTCGATGGCGGTTAATAGTATCGATTCGAATTGAAATACCAAGATTACAAGCTAATGACCCCAGAATTGCATTCTTTTTGAGCAGGACGTGGTGTTGCCGTCGATAGGCTCTCATGGCAAATTTTTCAAAAAAAATCTGCATTTTAGATCGCACTCGATGGATTTGTTTCTTAAAGCAAGGAGGTTCCGTAGCCAAAGCCGCTAGGCTTTGGGACGCAAGACGTCTTAATTATCAGGGAAAGACATTTTCAACACGTAACGCACCCAAATTCTGGCGAATTCGGCTACAGTTAACCCTTCCAATGACCCAAAAAACTTCCCTCTCAAAACCTAAATTCTACCTCAGCGATGGCGGCCTCGAAACCTGGCTTCTCTTCACTAAGAAGATCGCTTTAAGAGAATTTGCTGCCTTCGAGCTCCACCGCTCTCCCCAAGCCGAGGCAGTGCTCTGGGAGTATTTCAGGCCTTACATCGATTTAGCTATCGAGGTCGAGGCAGGTTTTGTATTCACGGCATGTACTTGGCGAGCCCAGCCTCAATGGGGAGCGAAGCTCGGCTATTCTCAGTCTGAAATTCTCGATTTGAACGAGCGGGCCGTTCGCTCACTCGAGCAATTCGTAGAGCGAGAATGGTCTCCGCACCGACCCCGTTCTTGGGCGATGGTTCAGGCCTGTGTCGGTTCTCGTGACGATGCTTACCGGGCTCAGGCTGACCGAATTATTGAAGAATTTCGTACCTACCATTTCCCCCAATTGAAGGCTTTAAAGGACTCCGGGGTCGAAAGGATCGCCGCGATGACGCAATCCTCAGTTGAGGAAGCCGTGGGAATAACCCAAGCTTGTCAAGAGTTGGCCGTCCCCTTAATCCTTTCATTCACTGTTGAAACCAACGGTAGAATTCCCGCCGGGGAAAGCCTCGAAGAAGCCATCGAGATCGTCGACGACGCAACTGGCAGCTACCCGACCTCTTATATGATTAATTGCGCCCATCCTGACCATTTTGGTCCCCACCTCCCCGAAAAGAGCGCAGTGCTTCAGAGGATAGAAGGAGTTCGGGCCAACGCCTCTAAAAAGAGCCACCAAGAGCTCGATTCCAGTGAAATATTAGATTCTGGAGACCCAGTCGAGCTGGCTGAAAAGTATTCGGATTTAATGGCTCAACTGCCCCAACTCAGGGTCTTTGGCGGCTGTTGTGGGACTGACATAAGCCATATTCGAAAAATTGCGCATGCCTGCCTTCCTCATTTTCCTCAAGAATGAGCCCGGAACGTCATTACTCCAGTCGAAATCAGGCCTTATTTCTGATAAAACTGATGGGGTCGAGAAATACGGTGATCTTACGAGGAATCGCTCCTAAAGCATCTCAAAGAGATGCTGCCTGGGTTAGCTAAGGATCACTACGCACGTTTTAATTCGTAACATCTACAACGACTGGGAAGCGCGATGTTTGAAACTCAACGATGGCTTTGCATTCCTTTGGTCTTGATTCTGGGATTCAGCGCGAACTGGGGTCAGGCCGAAGAAAAAGCACCTCTAGATTACAATCGAGATATTCGACCCATTTTGGCGGCTAACTGCTATGCCTGTCACGGGCCCGATGCGAAGACGCGAGAAGCTCGCCTTCGATTAGACGATCAAGAGTCGTTATTGAAATACAAGAGGCGCTCCAGGAAAGCACTCGTTCCCGGCAAGCCTGAGATGAGTTCCATCGTGCATCGGATCACTTCCGATGATCCTGAAGAGCGGATGCCGCCTGAAGATAGTGAGAAATCGCTCACGAAGGATGAGGTCGAAAAGCTGACGCGTTGGATCGCTGAAGGAGCGAGCTGGAGTGCTCACTGGGCTTACGAAGCGCCCAAGGCTCATCCCGTCCCCAAAGTAAAAAAATTAAAACGCGTTCGAAACGCCATCGATGCCTTCATCCTTGCGAAGACGGAATTGATGGGATTGAAATCGGTCGCCGAAGCCGACCGTGAAATTTTGATTCGTCGGTTAACCTTCGATCTGCTCGGTTTGCCACCGACCGCTGAAGAAATTAAAGCATTCGTCAACGATAAGGATCCAAAGGCCTACGAAAAGTTAGTGGATCGCCTTTTGAAGTCCCCCCACTTTGGTGAACGCATGGCTATCTACTGGCTCGATCTCGTTCGCTACGCGGATACTCGAGGTTACCACAGTGACAATCCCAGGAATGTCGCCCCCTATCGTGATTACGTCATTCAATCGTTCAATGAAAATAAACCTTACGATGTTTTTACGATTGAACAAATCGCAGGTGACCTTCTCCCTGATGCCACCCTCACTCAAAAAGTGGCAACTTGCTACACGAAGTTGAATCAAACAACGGAGGAAGGTGGCGCCCAAGCTAAAGAGTACGAAGCTAAGAATGCCTCTGACCGAGTCAGAAACATTTCATCCGTTTGGATGGGAGCAACCTTAGGTTGTGCGGAGTGTCACGATCACAAATACGATCCGTACACAGCTAAAGATTTCTATTCGATGGCGGCGTTCTTCGCCGATATCCAAGAGCGTGCGATCATGGATCGAGATCCTGGGATTCGTGTTCCCACTCTCGAACAAAAACAATCGCTGGTGAGTTTGGAAGCATCGATCGCTAAGGCTCAGCAAAAAGTGAATGAGCCTTCGGAGGATCTGATTCAGCAAGTGAATAACGCTCAAAAGGAATGGGAAAAGAAAGTCGGTCAACCGAAGTCAGCCAGTTTAGGAAATTGGTATGGAATCGGTCCCTTCAAGGCTGGAAATATCCAAGAAGCCTATAAAAAGAAATTCCCACCTGAAAAAGAAATTAAGCTCAAAAAATCTTATGGCTCTTTGAAATGGAAAGAGCGCAAAGATTGGGTCGATGGGAAAGTTCACACTCTCAGTGGCGATAATGCTGCAACCTACCTCTATCGCGAAATTGAATCCCCCATCGAGATGACCTTGCCCGTTTCTTTGGGAAGTGATGATGGTTTTCAGCTTTGGCTCAACGGTACTTTGGTCGCCGCGAACAATGTGGCTCGTGGAGTCGCCGCCGATCAAGACAAGGCCGTCCTCAAGCTTAACAAGGGTAAGAACCAGTTGTTGATGAAGGTTAACAACGGAGCCGGTGGTTATGGATTCTACTTCAAAGCTCAAAACTCCGATGGCGTTCCCGCAAACATTCGAGCCATTCTTAAAGTGGCTCGGAAGGATCGTCAAGCCGATCAGAAAAAGGTTCTCAAGGAATACTATCGTTCGATTTCTCCGATCTTAGAGAAACCACGAAGTGAGCTTCAAAAACTCATTCAAGAAAAACAGAACATCGAAAAGAGTTTTCCTCTTTGTGTTGTGGCTAAGAGTGGAAAGCCAAGAGACGTTCGAATTCTTCCTCGAGGGAATTGGTTAGACAGTACGGGCGAAATCGTTCAACCCGCCATCCCTGAATTCTTAGGGAAGTTAGAGATCAAAGGGGAGCGAGCCACCCGTTTGGATCTGGCGAATTGGATCGTCGATCCTAAGAACCCGATGACTTCAAGAGTTTTCGTCAACCGCCTTTGGATGCTGGTCTTCGGGGCCGGGCTCTCCAAGCGTCTCGACGACCTCGGAGCCATGGGAGAAGCCCCTTCCCATCCGGAGCTATTAGATTGGTTAGCTTTAGAGTTCATCGAGAAGAAGTGGAACGTTAAAGCGATGATCAAATTGATGGTGACCTCTTCCACTTACCGTCAAAGCTCAGTGCCATTAGCTGGACACATGGAAGCTGATCCTTACAACCGTTTCTACGCTCGACAATCGCGTTGGCGTTTAGATGCGGAGATGGTGAGGGATCAAGCCTTAGCCGTCAGTGGTTTACTCAACAAAAAAATCGGTGGACAGAGTGTGAAGCCCTACCAACCGAGTGGTTACTGGGTGCACTTAAATTTCCCCAAACGTCGTTGGGTGGCGGATCAAAACGAAAATGCTTATCGTCGTGGTCTCTACACTTGGTGGCAACGATCCTTTTTGCATCCCAGCTTGATGGCTTTCGACGCCCCTAACAGAGAGGAATGTACTGCGGAACGACCTCGGTCGAATATTCCTCAACAAGCTCTCGTTCTCTTGAACGATCCCACCTATGTGGAAGCTGCTCACATGTTAGCGGGTCGCATGATGGTTGAAGGTGGTTCTGGAATTGAAGCTAAGATTCAATGGGCCTACCAACAAGTCTTATCAAGGTCAGCTGACAAAGAGGAGGTCGCCATTTTGAGTCGCCTCTTAAAACTTCACCGGGAAGACTATAAAAAGAATCCCGAAGAAGCGAAGAAGCTCACGGAAGTTGGCATGAAACGAGCGGATAAAAACCTAGATCGAGTCGAGCTCGCCGCGTGGACATCGATCAGTCGAACAATTTTAAATCTTCACGAAGTGGTAACGAGGAACTGAACCATGGATCAAAAAACATATGACTCACTTCCCATCTTGCCCGAGGATGTTCTAAGAAGAACCTTTCTAAAGCGAACGGCGGCTGGCTTGGGAAGCATCGCCTTAGCTTCTCTCATGGATAAAGGCCTTTTCGCTTCACCTGTCGGTCCAATGCCCTTGGGTTTGAGTCCAAATGATGCAGCGCAGCCTGGCGTCATCAGCGAGTTCCACCACGCACCTAAAGTCAAACGAGTGATCTTTATGGTGATGGCTGGAGGAGCTTCACATTTAGAGACTTTAGATCCCAAGCCGAAGTTGGCGAAGATGAACGGTAAGCCCATGCCCGAATCGATCACCAAAGGGCAACCGATCGCTCAGCTTCAAGGTCGAAAACTGAGTTGCCTCGCTCCTCAATATGATTTCAAGCGTTACGGTGAATCTGGATTGGAAATCTCTTCGGCTTTTCCCCACATCGGGAGTATCGCGGATGAACTCTGTGTGATTCGAAGTATGGTCACAGAGCAAATTAATCACGATCCCGCGCACACGTTTATGAATACGGGAACTTCGATCTCTGGTCGACCGAGCATGGGATCCTGGCTATGGTATGGATTGGGTAACGATTGTGACAATCTACCCGGGTTTGTGGTACTGGCCTCGGCCGGAGGAGCCCAAGACCAGCCTATTGCGAGTCGCCAATGGCAAGCTGGTTTCTTGCCGAGTCGGTATCAGGGAGTCAATTTTAGATCCAAGGGTGAACCTGTTCTGTATCTCAATTCTCCCCAAGGGGTCGATAACAAGAAGCAGGGTGAAATTATTAAGGCCGTTGAAGCCTTGAATAAAAAAGCCAACAGACGCTTGAAAGATCCCGAGATCGACACCCGGATCAGCCAGTACGAAATGGCATTTAAAATGCAAGCGAGTGTGCCTGAGCTCGTCGATTTTGCTTCAGAGTCGAAAAAGACTCTCGATCTCTATGGAGTTCAACAACCCGACGGAAGTTTTGCCTCAAACTGCCTATTAGCCCGGAGGATGGCGGAGCGGGGAGTACGCTTCATTCAGCTTTACCATCGCGGTTGGGACCATCACGGCGGAATTAAAAATGGAATTCGAACGACCTCTCGTTACGTCGACAAGGCTTCTGCAGCCTTAATCAAAGATTTAAAACGAAGAGGGATGCTCGAAGA
>JANQLS010000159.1 GCA_028280485.1 Planctomycetota bacterium | reverse complement strand
GTTCCAGCAAATCTCCGATTTGCTTTCACTCCGCTAAACATAGGGTCTTCGCCCCTACGTTCGCGGCCGAGTTGATCCCAACTCGGCTTAGTTCCTGTTTAATCAACAGGAACTAATTAGAAGAAGAAAATTGGCTTACTGGTTAGTCTTACCCGGAACGATTGTCTCGATAATGTGGGTGGGTGTAATTGGCAACACTCTCATCCATCACCCTTCGGATATAGGGGCGGGCGCACTCCTGTGGGTTCTCTCAAATTTAAGCTTAACGGTATTACTCTTTTTTATTATCAGAGAACAAAGAGTGAAGCGAAGGAGACAACCCGAAGACGATGATCGATTTTAAGATGCTTGTTGTTCCCCTTCCCCTCGCTAGCGCTTTGGGCTAGTTAATCCTCCCTCTTTGAAAAGTCAATTTAACTAGCCCGAAGCGCTAGCGAGGGGAAAGAACGAATTCTCGATTCAAGATTCACCTTCTCGCCGAAACTCACTGTAATCTGCGCTGGATTCATCCACATGCCCCACCCGAAATCGATGACCGTTAAGGTCTTCGACCACAAATTCTCTCATTCCCCACGATCGAGTTTCAATCGGCTCAAGGATCCTAGCGGAAGACGAGAGTAACTCTTTATAAACCTCGTCGGCATCCGGAGTATTCCATACCAAAGTGTGAACGGAAATGGGCAAGTTTGATTTTGAAAAGAAGATCGAAATGTCACCGTGGGAGACTCCCCCGAAAACATCTCGATCGATCCAATCGATTTTAAATTTAAAGACATCTCGGTAGTACTCCTGAGCCTGAACAACATCAGGAACGGGCAGTACTGGAGTTTGAAGAATTATCTTGTAGGTCATATTCGATGACTTGAATCAGGTCTTCACTTCTTTTTATTATTTGAATAGTGCCTCATCAAAGCGATCGCTGCTTCGTTACAGGCTTCGCTATGCCCCCCTTGATTCGTCGTGACAAGAACAGCGAAATCGTTTTTGGGGGTTGCCCAAACCACTGCATACCACATTGTGTTCGTTCCATTGTGGAATAGGACGGGTTCTCCTCCTCCCCAGGGGCGATCCTTCGTCACCCAGCCGAGGGCGTAATCACCATCACCGATACTCGTATGTAATTTCTTGAGAGTCGTTTCTTTAAGAAAGGCCTTCTTCCCCTTACCCGGAACCATATGAGCGGAGATGAATTTCCCCCAATCCATCAACGTACAGTGAATTGTCCCTGCAGGGCTGATAGCTTGCGGATTGTCACCGAAGGGACCGGGTAGGACGGGTGCTCCCCCTTTATCTTGAGCGAGGTGCCCCCAGGGTTGTTTTCCAACGGGAGAACCGAATCCGGCACTTTTCATTCCGAGAGGCAGGAACACTTCACGTTTCATGAGGACTTCATAGGATTTCCCCGTCACTTTTTCGGCGATCGCCCCCGCCATCGTGTAACCGGCGTTAGAGTAAATATGTTTTGTTCCCGGGGTGGCTTCGGGCTTCACCTTCAGAATTTCTTTTACAAACAAGACCCGAGCTTTTTGCGGATTTCCTGACAAGCGAGCCAATTTCGCCCATAGATCCGGTTGATTCACCACTAAGTTTCCACTGAAACCTCCCCGATGGGAGAGCAGTTGAACCAGGGTGACCTTGCGGTACTCGGGTTGCATGGTTTTCTTTAACTTGGGAAAGACCTGTTCAATGGTGGTATCCCATTTGAGTTTCTTCTTCTCGACGAGCCGGGCGATCAACGTGGCGGTCATCGCTTTACCGCAGGATCCCAAGTGCCAAAGATCTTTTGAAGTGGCTTTGGATGGGGCTTTCATCTTCCGAACTCCAGAAGCGCCGATTCCAATCACGTGTTGACCGTCGACGATCGCACCGCCAAGTGCAGGTAAGCTGTGCTTTTTCCGAATGGGCTCGAGGAGCTTGCTGACATCTTCAGGCTTGGGTGCTTTTGCGCGTTTCCCCGAGGTTGGAAGAGCGAAGAGTGCAGGAGAGAGGACGAGTAAAGCGAGTAATATCGTAAAGGAAATCTTATTCATTCTAATGAGTCCTTATTAGTGGATGATTTTCACACCGGAACAAAACCCGAAAGAGTCTTAATTTGATGTAATCCATAAATCCGATTGTGGAACCTCACTCATTAGCTCAATATTTTAAGAGATCTATCATCTGATTGAAAGTTTAGATCAGAATCGTATAAGAATCGAAATACATTCGGTCCTCAGCAAAATAAAACTGTCGATAATTGTCAGGGCAATTCATGAAAGAGAATCAAAACGATTAAGTAGAACTATTAACTACCTTTGTAAGCATCCCCACCCGGCCGAGCATCCCGACGCATCTCTTCTTGGAATAGAACGATCATACCTCTCAACTTGCGAAGGATCTTCCGATTGCGCACAGGCTTTCTCTCCCCCGGATCCTTTTTCAAGTCGTAAAGAGTCAAGCTGGGATTTAAGTAGAGTTTCCAATTCTGCCAACGGACGGCGGCTAAGGCGCCTTGACTCCCGTGATAGAAGAACGCGTCGTTATATTCATGGCGTTGAATGATGGGTGACCATTCTCCGGGAGGATCCCAACGGCGACGAAGGGGAACGGATGCGTTAAGTGATTTTTTCATTTCAGGTGAAGGAACGATTTTAGTTTCCCCTTTGAGTAAAGGACTGATATCCCGCCCATCGATCACTCGGTCTTCAGGAACTTTAATTCCTGCGAAAGTTGCCAGTGTTGAAAACCAATCCATTCCTCGAATGACTTCCGCGGACTCCACTCCTTTTTGCAATCCTAATCCCGGCCCCCAGGCAATCGCCGGTACGCGAATACCGGCTTCAAAGGTGGTGAGTTTATGGCCTCGAAGTTTTTGATTGGGATTTCTTCCGGGTCCTCGGCCATTATCTGAAGCGTAAATGATAATCGTGTTGTCAGCTAAGTTATGTTTCTTTAAGGAATCGTAAATGCGTCCGACGTTGTAATCGAGTTCTTGAATCGCATCGCCATACAATCCCCATTGTGAACTGCCTTTAAACTTTTCCGTCACTCCTAAGGGAGTGTGAAGCATCGTATGAGGCAAGTAGAGGAAGAAAGGCTTACTCTGATTCGCCTCAATGAACTGGAGCGCTTCATCCGTATAGATCTTCGTCAACTCCGTTGGATCGGCGGGACGCTTCACAACCTTATCGTTCCTCATCAATGGAACTCCGCCTTTGTCTTTGAAGTAAATAACTTCAACGGGGTCGAGATTATGGAGAAGCCCAAAGTAAGAATCAAATCCTTGCTGGCGTGGTAAAAACGGTTTCTTGAAACCAAGATGCCATTTACCGATGCAAGCCGTCGAATAGCCATTTGCCTTGAATAACTCAGCTAAGGTTAATTCATCGGGGTGAATCCCAGAATTAGAATCAGCCCGGTGAACCCAGATTTCATTCCCCACTCGGCGAGGGTAACATCCCGTCAAGAATCCAGCTCGCGAAGGACTGCAGATCGGCGCTGGCGCATAATAATCAGTAAACCGAGTGCCCTCCTTTGACAGTTGATCGATGCGAGGAGTCTTGACTTCGGTTGCTCCGTAACAACCAAGGTCGTAATATCCTTGGTCGTCGATGAGGATGAAGATGATGTTGGGTTTGGGGTTGGTTTGGGCCTTGATATTTGAATGGCAAAAAAGCAATCCCACCAGAGTGAGAGAAGCCCATCCCAGCTGAATAGGTACAAATAAGTTCATTTGAAAATTTGACGAAGTGAATGCGAAAGAAGGAATCAATACAACTATCTATTGTAGATAATCAAAGAATTAAAACGAAGGATGAATCTTGTCAATCTCCCAATCGTGGAATAAGATACTCACCTTCTTAACTCTATTAAGTGATAAATTTGGGCAATTTTTAAATCTATCAGTAGAACTCCTTTCAGGGCAGTCATGACCGTATCTTCATCAAATACCAACAAAATCTATTTCAGTCTTCACAGTGTCATCACAAGCTGCATAGTTTTTATGGTGTGCATCAATTTTTATTATATCCTTCCCCCAATCCAATCCCTCTTGGGCGAAATCGGGAAGGGAGTCCCAACTATTATCGAACTTCATTATGATGTTCAAAACTATCTATGGCCAGGAATAGGAATTCTGCTCGCTATTATCGTTCTTCTTAAAGACAAACTTGGTTCTGATTCATTTTCATTCAAATTTGATGTCATCCTTTCTATCTTTGGCTTAATGAATCTCAATATTCTCCTCATTGGTATTTACCTATTCTTCATCGAGATCATTGCAAATATTGGTTAGATTATTATCGGATAGGATCTCCTTCCTCATTTAATTCTTTAAAGTAAATTATGTATCGTTATTACTTTCCATCTTGCCCTATTGAAGGGCCTATTGATCCTCCTGTGCCCTATGCTCACGCAGCTTCATATGGTGCCATACCTAACAAATGCGCGAAGTGTGATTTTACTTTTGAAGGAAGTTGTGTACGTTATAGTGATATTGTGAATGATTATATGCATTTAGATCATGGTCCTTGTGGTATCCCAGGTTCAACCGAACCTGTAACCGTTGAAAATGACTTCGTCTTTTCCAAGGTAAAAGTTCCCCACAAATGCTCGACTTGTCATTACTTAGATTTTGATAACATCCATGGCTTCTATTGTTCAAAAGATAGTGACAAATGGGGAGACTTTCACCGTAGTTTAGATTGGGGAGATTGGAAACCGGAAAAAATCTATATTCACTTAGATCCACCCAAACGCACCAACAAAGATTTAGTTAATCTTGCTTACGACGAAAAACTAATCGAATTCATAAAGGAACACCGTAAAATCAATCCGGAGGGATCCATTGGGGAGGCAAAGGAAGACTATAAATTTTTGAGGGGAAGGATCGAAAGCCTTCCTTAAAACCACAGAATAGAACTGCTTAATCTAAATTATTATGAAATACGACGACGCTACCTGGCACTCTGAAGGCAACTTCCCTATTGAATTACCCGATTCAGCGGGAGCCACTCACATTGGCATGTTTCTGGCCTGGAATCTATTAAACGGTTTAGCCAGCGAGCTCCACCTCGAGGCATCGCCTAAATTTTTAAACCAACTTAGAAACCGGGAGCTCACTCCGGGAAAATACCTAATAAGGGCTTGTGACGGTAAATTCACTGCGGACGATCTTAATAAAGAAGGAAATGAATTTTGCCTTTTTTATTACGAAGATGATGAAGGTGAATTCTTAGATGATTACGAAGAGATCTTAGGCGCTGGGTTTCCAAGTTTGTATCACGTCGAAGATACTTGGGAAAATTACGATAAGATTTGCCCCATTTTTAATAGTCGCCTTCAAGAGTGGCGAGAAGATTAATTTCGTTGATATTTCACCCGCAATAAGTAATTGGTACTGGAATTATTTCAGACTTAGGGTGGGCAGTAGTTGAAGCAAATGCCGCATGGGGATCGGGAATTTATGGATGTGATCAAGATAAAATTTTAGACGTTATTGAAGGAGCGTGTATATAGTCCTCAGCCTCCATCTTTTTTAATTTAAAGACCCATCAATAATATTTTACGATGTATTTCCGAGATCTCTCAAATGAATGTCAGATTGCAAAAGGCCCGATGATAAGAACCATCGGCTGGCTCTCCAAAGATCATAAATTCACCAGGGATGAAACCTCAATTGATGTAGTTAATAAACTTCAATCTCTAATTACCAATGATCCATTCCAACCCATTATTTCTTGTGGAACTCATCAATGTGATCTCTGTCAATTTGATGGTGATCATGGATTTAAAAATCTATTCATTCCGGGTAATGAATGTATATATGTCTGTCCAGAAATGATTCTGCATTACATTTCTACTCATTGGTACAAACCACCCGATGAATTTATAGAAGCTCTGTTAAATTGTCCTCCTCATCAAACAATGGAGTACAAGAAACTGTTTTTAGAAAATGGAGGAAGGGAATTATTAAGACGAATCAAACAATAAGGACTCACCCCATCAATCCCTCCATCATTTCGGCGTTGTTTAACATCGGTTGATATTTCCAATTGCATAAAAGGAGACTTCCGTCGAGCGAATCTTCAAGGGAACCCATCACTTTGAATGAACTTAAAATACAATCATTAATATTTATCAATACGTCTAAAATATGAACTTTAAAACCTGGCTTAATCAACTCCACGAAAAAGGTTGGATCCAACCCATTCAATTTGGGATGAACAGGAATGAATTAGTGGATCTTTTCGGTAAACCAGACGACACCTCACTAAGTTTTAAAAAAAGCCAGGATCCCATGATTTATCTGTATGAAAAAATTGAATTTCACTTTGGACCTAATTCCGAAGACGGCTTGTTTCTGATTTTCAGTAACAATGAGGATGGTATTGTTGATCTCTGCATCAAGCAAAAGGAGTAAGGATTGCCATCAAGCTCCCTCCTTACTTTATTTAACTCCCCCTGTTATCTCCTAATATTGTGAGTTAAAATCCAATTGCTTTTTCCTGAACTCAACCCAACTGAAACTCAATTGTTGACTCTAATCCTTTATGAGATATCTATTCCTAACTCTCGTATTCTTTCTCCTTTTTGGTTGCCAATCCTCCGAGCAACCCAACGCTGCTGATAAAACCGACCACCCCAACTCCGCCCATGAATTCCTAGGCATCCCCAAAAACGGCAAACTGAGCGCTGCCTCTCGAAGAGCCTTAGAACGGGGTTACGCTCAAAACGCCGATTGGTTTTGTGAGTTCAATACTTTTGATTTAAAGGGAGATCTCAAGTTTGAAAAAGGAGTAGTTCGGCGTGATCCCAGCTCCGTGATTCAGGTTGATGGACTTTACTACGTGTACTACACCAAATCAGAAGGTGAAACTCATGGTTTCGGCACGGGAGATCCCGAGAAAAAAGTCTTCCCCTGGGATAAAAGTGAAATTTGGTTCGCGAGCTCCAAAGATGGTTGGACCTGGAAAGAAGAAGGGGCTGCAGTCTTGCGAGGTCCTAAGGGAAGTTACGATGATCGATCCGTTTTCACCCCAGAAGTCACTCAGTGGGAAGAGCGTTACTATCTAGTTTACCAAGTCGTCAAAGCGCCGTATGCCAATCGAGTTAAGAACACGGTTGGGATGGCGATTTCTGATTCTCCCCGAGGGCCCTTCAAAAAGTTAACAGCCCCGATTCTTTATCCCGAAGATGATGGTGAATGGTTGGGCGAAGAGGACAACCGATTTTTAGTTAAGAAGCGGGGCTCCTTTGACAGTCATAAAGTTCACGATCCTTGCATTATCCCCTACAAAGGAAAGTTCTATCTTTACTATAAGGGTGAGCGTATGGGTGAGCAAATCACCATGGGCGGGCGCGAAATTAAATGGGGTGTCGCTATCGCCGATCATATTTTTGGCCCTTACAAAAAATCTGAATACAACCCCATTACGAATAGCGGCCATGAAATTTGTGTTTGGAAATACCAAGGGGGAATCGCTGCGATGATCAATTTCGATGGCCCCGAAAAAGGGACGATACAATTCGCTCCCGACGGTATCAATTTTGAGATTAAGGCGATGATCAGCGGGCGAAGCCGCCCCCCTCATGCTGCCGGAATTGTTCGTTCGTTAGTCAGCGATGAGCAACCCTTAGCAGCTCTTCAATGGGGACTCTGCTTCGCCTATAAGGATGGCTGGAACTACCTTCGCCGATTTAAGTCTTACAAACCATCCCCACCTTAGGGTTTAATAGAGAAAAGTATTCGAGACCCGCATTAATGAACTTTGGGAATTCAATCGATGTTTAGAATCAAAATTTTCGCATTATTGATTACAACTTGCTTCACCACTGTGGTCATCGGAGAAGACGATTCTCCCATAACGCTTAAGACAGTCGAGAAACCCGTCGAAATCTCCCCCGATGAACCTCTGCGAAAAGAATACTCCGCCAAACTGGCAGCTCGATCATTAGATACCTCCGCCCTCAGTTGGCAAAAAAGACGCAAGTGTGGAACATGTCATACCAATGTTGCTTATCTGATGGCGCGACCTTCTTTGAAAAAGCTCTCTCCCCCTTCAAAAGAAGTTCGACACTTCTTCGAAAAGATGGTGGAAAAGCGTTGGGTCGACATAGGTCCTCGCTGGGATGCCGAAGTCGTGGTGACGGCCTCTCATTTAGCGGCGAATGATAAACTCACCACGGGGAAGCTCAGCCCCATCACCAAAAAAGCCTTTCAGCGCATGTGGGAAATCCAGCAAGAGGATGGAAGCTGGGATTGGCTTCTATGTGGTTGGCCTCCCATGGAATCGGATCCACATTACGGCGTCACGATTGCCGCAATTGGAGTAGGCATGGCTCCAGATCGTTACGCTAAAAGTGAAGAAGCCAAAAATGGGATCGCCGCTATTAAAAAGTACCTTAAGAACAATCCTCCTCCTTCCCTTCACCACCAGGCGATGGTTCTTTGGGCTTCCACTCAGTTGGATGGCTTAATGACAAAGGAAGAACAAGAAAAAGCTCTTAATGAACTCCTAGCCCTTCAACTTCCCGATGGAGGTTGGGCGACCGCCCACTTCTTCAAGGGCTGGAAGGGACACAAACGAAAAGATGACCTGAAGCAAGAGCTGAATAAAAGTGATGGCTACGGCACGGGTTTCGTGGTGTACGTGGCTCGACAAGCCGGAATTCCCGCTAAAGATAAACGCCTTCAAAAAGCGATCCAATGGTTAAAAACCAACCAACGAGAAAGTGGGCGCTGGTTTACTCCATCTCCGACGAAAGATTCGAAACATTTGATCACGAATTTCGGGACCGCGTTCGCGGTGATGGCGATTGAGGCTTGTGAGAAGAGGTCGTTTTTTAATTTATAAGAGAATCGAATTTGATCGGTGATGACGTCAGAGCCCTTTTTAAAATCACTCAGTTTATATGATTAACAGTCATCACCCTGTAGGGGCTGGTCTTGTACCAACCCTTTCCCCGAAACGTCATAATAAACCGTGGATGTAGGCTTCGTTTCGAGAAGCGGGCGCCCGCAAGGGACGCCCCTACAAATGTGATATTCATATACATGAGAAATTTTTAAGTTATCGATGTTGTCTCATTACGGTTACCTCTTAGGGCAATGACATAATTTCATTTGGTTCAAAAATACCTTTAATAATTCACTTAATGACATCAATTATTACGGATTTCGACTCCAATCCACGACGCGTCTACTCTACCTTTCGAGTCTGCTTAGCCTTAGTTCTTTCAATTATCTGTGGTTTTATTTGGCATTGTCTAATCGTCAATTTTCCGAAACGGAGATTTGAATTAGAGCAAATTCTAACCAGATGGTTTTTTGCTGGTGGTATCGCGGGTTTAGGGGCTGGTATTTATACAATTTGGTCTAGGCGTAGAAATTTAAAGAGTGAATCTATCTTTCATGGTTTTATGAATTACTACGTAGGTATACTTTGTTACTGGTATGGGATTATTTTTGTCGGTGTTTGCATCGACCTTTTCTCATTTCGGGATGTTTCGAAGATAAACTTTGAGGAATACCTAACAATGGTCTTTTTTCTTATGTACTTCGGGACTGTTTTTTATAGCCCTTTTTTAATCCCACTCACCTTTGTTACTCGTTGGGTAGTGTGGTCAGTTCATGGAACGGGGACTACTTTAGAAAGGTCCTGAAATTCATCCAGAAAGCTTAAATCTATAGACTCAAAATGGAGCCTCTCTCTAAAACCGAATAATTTTGATTGAGATATTTTTCAATCCAGAGATACTCACTCTTTAAGAACAACTAAAGCCTTGTACTATAGAAATCAGTCTAAACACATAAGCGATTAACCTTCATTGAGATCCATCTGAAAATCATGAAAGCCATCGGATACCCCAAAACCGGGCCCATCACCGATCCCGATTCTCTTATCGAATTTGAAGCACCAGAACCCACCCTTGGCCCTCGTGACCTCTTAGTCGAAGTGCGTGGCATCTCCTTGAATCCCGTTGATACCAAAGTACGAGTACGAGCTGAACCTAAAGATGGTCCAGTCATTCTCGGCTTCGATGCTTCGGGAGTGGTCAAAGAAATAGGTAGCAAAGTCGCTAAATTTAAAGTGGGTGATGAAGTCTTCTATGCCGGGGATATCACTCGGCCCGGTTCGAATGCAGAGCTTCAAGCAGTCGATGAACGCATCGTGGGAAAGAAACCTCAATCGATGGATTTCGCTGAAGCAGCGGGCCATCCCCTCACCTCGATTACTGCCTGGGAAATCCTTTTTGATAGCTTTAAATTGACTGAAGGTGGCCACCAGGGCGAAAGCTTATTGATCATCGGTGGTGCTGGTGGTGTAGGTTCAGTTCTGATTCAACTCGCAAAGAAACTGACGGGCCTGACCGTCATCGCCACGGCTTCTCGTCCGGACACCAACGACTGGGTCAAGAAGATGGGTGCCGATCACGTCATCAATCACCACGAATCGCTCGTGGATCAGCTTAAGGACCACAATCTTCAACCTCGTTATGTAGCAGCCTTAACCGCGACAGACCAACATTTAAATTCTATTATCGAACTTCTGCCTCCGCGGGGACATGTGACCTTCATCGATGATCCACCCGGACTCGACATCAAGTTCGGTAAGCAAAAATCGATCACCTTTAGCTGGGAGTTCATGTTCACCCGGTCGATGTTTCAAACCGATGATATCGAGAAACAACACGAGCTCTTAACTCGAGTCTCCCAAATGCTCGACGACGGCACGCTGATTTCCACCGTTACCAGTAACTTGGGGACGATGAGCGTAGAATTGCTGAAGGAAGCCCACGCGTTACAAGAAAGTGGGACGGTGATTGGGAAGAATGTCTTGTCGACAATGTAGTCCGCACGCTCATTGTAGTCCGTACGCTCCGCGTGCGGCCTTCTTGAGTAACGGGATTTCGTCTTCAAAATCAATTAACACTTATTCGAGTCATCACCCAAGCCGTTTCATCTTGAAGATCGATCCCATCTGGGCTTGAGTAAAATCCCTCTTCAAACTTCACTTCAAATTCAATAATTGGATACGCTGGCTTTAAATCGCCGCGCGGAGCGCGACGACTACTATAGGTTTTCAGAAAGATAAAGTTTTGGCTTTCGGTTTTGAAGAAGGCCGCACGCCGAGCGTGCGGACTACAGAGCGGACGACATGCCCCGTCATTTCTCGATTTCCACTCTTATCAAGGCCGTATGCAGTGATCTTTCCATCCTTGGGAGTTTCGATCTCTAATTCCCAATCGAGTACTCCGGATTGATACGAAACGGTTTTCGCGTTTTGCCCGTTTACCAGCACTTTAGTGATTTCACCGTTGTCGTGAGAGATCCCTCGTACCCAAAGCTTATTCGACTTCCTCTGTATTTGGGTCACGATAGTCGCTGGTGGAATATCATCGACCATTTTGAGAAGCTTGGGCCACTCTACATCTTTAACTTCAGCGACTCGGGAGTGATCACTCGTTAACGGTTTTTCCTCGCGGTAGCTATGACCGTCTTCCATTAAATCTTTGGCTGCCGTACTCACCACTTTGGCGTGACGACCCGGGCCGTAGTGATCGTGGATATAAATCGGAACCCCTTTTGTAATCGGGGGAACTCTCGGTCCCACTCCTCGATTGATGAGTGGCCAGCGTGTCTTATATCTTTCAGGGCGATTCACTTTCACATTTCTTAAGTGTGTTGAAGCATCGCCACTGAGATTCAGGTCGCTAATTTGTACCAAGGGCGTCGAAGAATTCCCATAGCCGGTAGAAAAGGTGAGGCCATCGACCGTGATCTTTCCGGTTTGCGCACTCGCGTCATCCATACCTCGATTGAAGGGCTCTGCTTGGACCGCTGAGATATGAAGATTTTTATACTCATGGTTTTCAAAAGCTGGGCGGTAGATACCATAGGCTGCTTGGTGGATTCGGATGTTTTCCATTCGCATCGCAGGACTATGAGGGCGAAAGGCGTAGTGGGATCCCCAGATCGATAAATTACGAATAACGTGAGGGTGATCCGTATCGGGCCCCGTCCAATCGATACTCTTGATTCGTTTGAGCATCCGTTCACTTCGAACCGCTGAATCCGGTTGACTGTTCCCGTTTGCAGCGACAACCATCCCGTAGAAGCCCTCAGAATGAGCCTCGTTATCTTCAAACCTCCAAATAGGAATCGTCCTCACATCGATCAGCTTCTCGCTGCCATCCGGTTGTAAAATGGGAAGCTTGGTATCAAAGTTACGACGCTTTTGCATGTCGTAACGGTAACCATACTCATCATTTTCAGTGGAAACGTTTCGAGTGAAGGAATTGAGACCGTTCGCCCACCAAAAGCCGGCTCCATCATTGGGATCAAAGGGTAAAACTTGATTTGGAAGACGAGGTCCCGTAAAAGCATGAATAGCGAGATTACGATCGAGAAGATTATAGATCTCAGTGCCATCTTCAAGAAAGTACCCGTGCCCCACACTTTTGTATCCCACACAATCACGAACGACTAAATACTGAGTACCGTGGATCGTGATCCAACGATTATGAGAATCGACGATCGCCGCTCCTTCGACTCGACTTCCCCGCATCGTGTCGCCGACCAAATGGAAGTGAATCGAATAGCGCCCGAGTACTCCTTCCTTACCCAAATGAGCGAACCGAGCGTAACTGATGCTTCCTTTACTGAATCGGTGGTAAACTGTATGGCCGCGAACACCTTTAGGATCGGCACTTTCAATGATGACATTCTGGGAAAGATTGGCGATTTCACTTTTAAATTCCCCCTCACCTAAATGATTGTAATCGAGAGGAGAATCTAAGGTGATCTGCAAACCATCTTGAATGGCCTTGATCGTTCGTTTTTCAGTTTGCGATTGTTTTTGCCGCTCAGCCCCCTCCCTAAAAGTTCCAAAGCCTTGGCCCCTTCGTTCGGACGCGGTGACGAGTACAGTGTCTCCGATTTTCCAACCACTGACTTTTTCACTCAATACGACTTGCCGACTCCCTTTTTCGATGTTCTTCCCCAATTTAACCCACGTCCGTGATAAGGGGCTGCCATGAATCTCCATTCGAGCCGAACAGCAGGCGATTGCGGGTGCATCTTTCTTATTCATCCCCTCAAAATAATGGAGCTTAATCTTAGCGGAATATTTCGCTGGAATAGGTTGAGAGGGAGTACCGATGAGAAGCGAAGGCAGTTGCGTTTTATTACTATTACCATCCGTATCCGATTCTTCTTCTGAAACAAAAGTACATGAGAAACCGGATTCGCTACACTGATCACTATTGAGAACTTTTAAAATTCCAACATGAAGTTCGGTATTTCGGTCACGAGCGAAACTTAATGTTCCGACGACTTGCAAGAGTCTGATTTTTTCAGAGCTCTTTACATCGTATCTAACAAAAGTCCCCCGAGTGATCATCACCCGATCATGAGCTTTGGGAATACGATTAAGGGACCAAGTTTTTGGATCCGACCAATCTCCACTTTTAACCGACTGGATTGAAAACTTGAGATCATGGTGATGCTTTTCGTGGTGATGCTCAGTATCTTCAGCCGTCGTTGAATTAAGAAGGGTGACAAGGCCAAATATCAACAGCGCCAAAACAAAAAGCACTCTTCCTAAACGACAAGCTTGAATTTGAAGCAATAAGGCTGGGGACTGCTTAAGGTTCATCCGTCGATTCCTTTCTTCTAAGAAGAAGACCAGCAACAATGGCAAAGATTAAATAGATCGGTAAATCGACAAAGGGAAACCATGAAGGATGAGGAATGTTGAGAATGTTCATTATTCCCCCTAAAGTGAAAAATGCTCCGATGACCATCGCCGGAATTAAAGATTTCCTGCGAGAAATCAAAGTTGCGACCACGGCCCCCATCATGCAACCCAGCCCATGAGAGAGAGCAGCGAGTACAAAAGCACCCGCCGGCGCACTCTCTAAATATGCCATAAACTTTTTTTGATTCTCCGGTTCTTGGCTCATCATGTCGACTCCTTCGGGAAGAGGATAGATAAGCAAACTCCCAAAATGAAGCATAAACATAAAGATCATACCGGCAACGATTCCAACGAACACCCCAACGATACCCAGTACGACTTGCTTATTCATTATGTTCAATTCCCGGCTAAAGAGTTCAGTAATTTTTTATAGCTTCAAGCTACCTATTTACGATGGTCCTGATTATAAGTAGATTGAAGATCGGAATCAATTAGGGTATTCGTATCCAAAGTAGTCGTCTCGCTCCGCGGGGCGATTTAAAGCAGGATAATTGGATTGGGCTTAAGGAAATTGAAGGGGTTGAGACTTTTGAGTTTAGGTAGTCATCGCACTCCAATGTTTTGAATTCTTTAAATCTTACAATTTAACTAGCCCGAAGCGCTAGCGAGGGGAGTTCCCCTCGCTAGCGCTTCGGGCTAGTTAAGGTTGCATTTTAAGGCCTTCCAATTGCTAATCAGAAAAACAATTTAAATCACTTCTTTATAATATCCCCAATAGGCCAGGTATGTGTTTTCTCCCTCGATAATCCACAAAATCCAGCCCATTGAAGACTTTTTTCAAAGTATCCAGTCAAAGTCGTTTCGTACCATATATGATTGAGAATTGGGTCTACTTGCTCAGTTGGCAATTGAATACTGTAGCAAGGGCCTCCACTCACATCTTCTTTATGGTAATCATCCATAGAGATAGGTAACTCAAAAGAGCCCACCTTTTCAATTCCGTATTCATCAATATCTTCCAACCAATAACTCATATCTAAAATGGCATCTTCAATCGGGAGAAAAACCAATGGATCAGGATAGTCATCGCCTAACCAATCAGGATGAGTCCCCCGAAGGTCGATGGATCCCAGATTCAGATAAAGATCGGTTAATACCTTAGGAAGCTTCCCCACTTCAGATTCTATAATTTTGATTTGATCGAAGAGGTTAGAACTGGGAGCTAACCAGGGCCCATCAGAGTTCTTGAATTTAAAACCTAATGAAAAAAGGTTTTTGATAATTGTGTCTAATTGTCTTTTTAAGTCATCGATCCATTTGGATGAGTCGTAATTATGTATTGTCATTAATGAAAAAGTGCTGAGAAGTGCCGTCCCGACTCAAGGAGTGAGCCGACTACTTGGCCGCACGCAGAGCGTGCGGACTACAATGCGAACTACCTTATATAAACCGGGCGAAATCCTAATCCGTTACTTTTATTGATAGCTTTGAAGTTCGACCTTTTCGCGGAGCGACAATTGACCGCCTGGCTCATCCAGCCACCTCCGCGAATAACGTACGTTAGTGTTTTGCCAGTCGTTGGTATGTCACAAGCATGATCCCCATCTTTCGCTTGGGGAAGCGAATAGTATTCTCGATTATAAATATCAGCACAATACTCATGAACGTTTCCATGCATATTGTAGAGACCGAAATCATTGGGCTGGAAAGAATCAACCGGCATCGTCTTGTTAATAGCAGCGATGACCCGGCGTGTTCTCATCTTTCGACCCTTGAAGTAATTCACCTGAGAATGATTGATCGTATCACCCAGTGAATACGGAGTACTTGTGCTTCCTCGGCAGGCGTACTCCCATTGAGCTTCCGTGGGTAATTGAAGACCCGTTTTTCGACAGAATTCTTGGCATTCCTCCCAGGTGATACTCACGATGGGATGGTTTTCTTTTTTATTTTCAAACGGCAAACTCCCCATAACTTTTTCCCAGATTTTTTGGGAGACTTCGTACTTCGCAATCAAATAGGGGGAAAGCTTAACTTTATGCAAGGCTTCTTCATCGGTTCTACCCTTTTCTTCTTGAGGCGACCCCATCATGAACTCTCCACCTGGCAATAAAACCATTCGAATATCACTGGGAAGGTGCCTGTACTCTTTATATCCCTGAGAGTTCACTTCGATAAATTCAAAAGCCTGCCAAAAACGATACTCACGCACGAGAGCTTGCCAGTTCAAGACGAGAGTGACCGCGATCAAGGCGATCACGATCGTTGTTGACAGTAATAAAAGTCTTTTCTTAGATTTACGCATCAAAGTTTGCATTCAAGAGTTGGAGCATGATAAAAACCGCTATGAACATTGGATATTGATCATTTTGAGGCCATTTGAATTATGAGCAATAAAAATTCATCGTCCTTCATATTTGTCGCTATATTCTTAACCGGTTTGGTCACCGGAGGGCTGCTGATCGATTTTTTGAGCCCTCAAAAAAACAGCTCACCCAAAGCTTATGAATATAAAATTGTGGATGCCTTGGGAAAAGTTCAAGACAGAAATTCAGAAGTAGAACTCGACCAAAACATCGCCATCTTTCAGAATACATTAAATCAATATTCGAAGGATGGTTGGGAGCCCGTCAACCCGAGCATCGATTGGAAACGACAAGTACCCTCAACTTCCCATATAGAAGGCATAGTTAATAGAATTGAAAAAGTGATAAGCAGTCAAAATATCAAGCTGTCCCTTCAATCAGGAAATTTTGGTTATTTAATTCTTCGGCGGGAAATTTAAAAAAACGAGTTAATTCATTTTATTCGTAAATAACATCGCGAAGAAAATTACAATGCCAACGATTCCCACTCGTAAAAGAGGAAGAGGAATAAGGTATTGACTAGCTACGCATGCAATCAATGTCATCCCGCCCCAGGCTGTACCTGATCGATCAGAAGCAACCGCCATTCTGGACATAGCCACACACAGAGCGACAATAATAATAAGTTCCAAGGAATACCCCTCAACTATCTGAAAAACTCTACTGGATAATTTTTAATACATAATCCAACGGAACACTAAATGTTAAAGCGAATGATGATCATTGTCAATCGACTTAGAGCTCTGAATTTATGAAAGAGCAAGCCTTATTACTTCGTCGATCGTAATCCTTGATTTGATTCATTCGAAACACAAACCATTAAAACCAATACTCAATTTAATTGTATTCGGATCATCTACTCAACCGGCTCACCACAACCATCCCCACATGAATCAATCGCAATACAACTTTGCCCTTGAATGTGAGGGGGTCCCCCAAGAAAGAGATGCTGAAGGTTTGCTATTGCATCGGACATATCGATGAGCTGATCATTATTGTGATCGAGTAATGTCAATTGATCGGCATCACTCTCACAAGGATCTTCTTGTTGACCCACAAATAGCTTAACCAGCAACCAAACGGGATCGCCCAAATTGAATTTACCATCTTGGTTACCATCACCCGGTAATTGAAGATTTGGAGGAGGAGCTCCACACCCCCCGCCGACCCCAGCGACGAATTGGATACCACCGAGTAAGTGAGCTCTGAAAGCAGGCTCAGAAAAGCTCTCTGAAGTGTGCCCTCCTGCGGTATACCAAGCGCGCCCACCATCATGAAAATGACACCACGCGATCGGATGATCATTTCCCATAGAGCCCCCATTGTAAGTTCCTTCATCCAGCGTTGCTAAAATATGAACCTTTCCCCGTGGATTCTCGCGAAAGTTGTACCACTCGTCTCGCCGAATCCAATCTGCGGGTAAATGACTCGTCGAGACATGAGTTCGATCTTCGACGTGAACCGTCGCGTTTTGAATTTGAGGATGGTTCCTAAAATAGGCCCCCACGAGTTCTCCGTACCACGGCCAATTGTATTCCGTATCCGTCGCCGAATGCACTCCCGCAAATCCACCTCCGGCTTGAATGTACCGTTCAAAGGCGAGTTCATGAACTCGATCGAGCACATCCCCCGTAGTATTCAAAAAGACAACAGCATCGAAGCGACTGAGATTTCCATCATTAAAATCATTCGGATTCTCAGTCGTTTCCATTTCGAATTGGTGTTGCTCACTCAAGGCTCGTAAGGCATTCAAGCCCGCACTGATCGAACCGTGACGAAAGCCCTCCGTTCGAGTGAAAACTAAAATTCTGAAATCGCCCGGGGGTGGAGCTGGTCGAGATTGAAGTGCAGGGGATAGGGTGAAATCACTCGAGCCCAATGATGTATTGTGTCCCTGGATCGCGAGGATGTTGGTTTCCTCCAAGATGTTCGAAAGATCGATCCTTACCTGAAAGAACTCGTTACCGCTTGCTTCATGAGACGTGGCACCGTCATCAAAGGCCGGTGGATCTTCAGACAGACCGCTTCGAGCAATCTCAACTCCATTGAGATACGCAACAAATCCATCGTCGTAATTCACGATCAAATCGAAAATGCGTTCTCCCGATCTCAGTTCTTTGAGGTGAGTCTCCCCCGCTCGTCCAGTAAATGAAAACGATTTTCTGATGTAGACACTTCTATAATTGTCTCTCATGTCATCAAAGACCGTGGTGTCGTCGTTATCAGAGTAACCAAATCCCGCTTGATCACGTTCCCAATCCGCATCATCAAATCCAGTTTGAGTCCAATCGAGTGTAGGTGATCCATCCTCGTTGGGCGTGGGCTCGGAGCGACCTTTGAAGTAAGCCCACTCCGCGTTTTCTGGAATCACGGTAATGGTTTCTTGCGCGTGGAGATTCGCCGATGAAACCAGAAAGATCATATAGAATATTATTCTTTGATTCATAGTAGTAGGCTCGCTCCGCGAGTCGTGTGAAACGAAATGATTAAAATTACTAAATACGCATGAAAATCAATTCATCGATACTGGCTGGTATCGACCCGCAGAGAGGCTGTGAATTGTTAGATCAAATAAAATTTCAAACCAAATGGCGCTTCACTATCCCTCGCTAAAGCTTCGGGCTTGAGGGGCGAGAACTGCTTTCAATGTTGAAGCTGTTGCAAGGGATTTCACAGTATTCAACTATGAGTTATGATTGAAATTGACCAACCTCCCAAGCCCGAAGCTTTAGCGAGGGATAGTGGATCTCTTACCAACTTGAAGTTGGGTTTTCTTGAAAAATTCACAGCCTTGGATCGGGGCTACTCCAATAGTTACGATTTTAAGATTTGGATTTATTACCGAAAGTGAAAGTCGCCTTTGGGGAGTACCGCTCGTGGAACGAGTGGACTACTAAGGAGCAGGACAACTAAAAACTCGCTAAATCTATTTAGATATAATACTTGAAGAATCCACCTCCCATGACAGATATACAGAATTCTCATTGAAGTGAAGCTGGCTATGGTGGAAACTTAACTTATTATATTAAGGTCGTTTTGGTCTTTAATCCCTAAACTCTTCCATTAATTCAGTTTAAAAATGCCCGCTATCTTTATATCCCGACTTAGAACGCTTCTATGGCTCCTTGGAATTTCAGTCTTAACCTCACCCACTTGGGCACAGGGATTGGTCATCAATGAGGCGATGGGTTCCAATCGGAATACGTTTTTGGATGATGATGGCGATTCCGGGGATTGGCTCGAAATCTACAATGGTGCTGATCAAGTCCTCAGTTTAGAGGGGTATGGCTTATCTGATAGTGAAGTTCCCTTTAAATGGACGTTTCCTAAACTCTTTATCGCTCCGAGTGAACGCCTCATCGTTTTTTGCTCCAACAAAGATCGATCGAACTTACCCGCACATTGGGAAACCGTTATTGATGACGGAGAAACGTGGCGTTATTTAGTTCCCACCAGCGAACCGGCAGGGGATTGGCGAGAACCCGACTTTGACGATTCGGGCTGGGGCCTTGGACCGAGTGGATTTGGTTTAGGGGATAATGATGATCGCACGGTACTCGAGCGAGGTACGATCAGTGTCTTCGTTCGAAAAACTTTTACTGTCGATGATCCCAGCCAAGTGACGAATATGCTTTTGGACGTCGATTACGACGATGGCTTCGTGGCTTACCTCAATGGAGTTGAAGTCGCCCGTGCTAATATGGACGAAGCAGGTGAGTTCCCTCCTTACAATCAAGAGGCTGATCGCTATACCGAACCGCGCCTTGTCAAAGGAAAGGCCCCCATTCGATTTTCAGATCCAAGCCTTCTCGACCATCTGGTTGCCGGTGAAAATGTTTTAGCCGTTCAGGGTCACAATTCCTCTGCAAACTCCTCCGACTTCACCCTCATCCCCATTTTAACTTTAGGTTTCGATGATGTTCCGGCCGAAGCAAAGGGGGTCTCAGAGGTCATTCGCCCCTACCTGCCCTTCCCTCACACCAATTTTAAAATCAGCTCCAGTGGAGAAACCATCACCTTAACTCACCCCGATGGAGATGAAGTCGATCGAATTGAAACCGGAAATTTACCCTTAGACGTGTCTATCGGTCGTTATCCTGAAGGGACCGGTGATTTTTCGTATCACCTAGAAGCGACTCCGGGAACGGCGAATCAAGAATCAGAATACCTTGCCTTAGGAGGAACGGTTGAGTTCTCTCAACCCGGTGGGTTCTATGATGATGAACTCAGCATCAGCTTGAGCACTCAAGCTGAAAACGGGACGATTCATTACACAACGGATGGATCGGATCCCGATGAGAATTCAGACACCTACCAAGATCCTATCTCTGTCGACGAAACTACGGTGATCCGGGCTCGAATTTTAGGCGAAGGCATCCTTCCCACGAACGCCAACACTCACACTTACTTTATCGATGAAGCATTCACTCTACCGGTGATATCAATCTCGGCGAACCCAGAAGATTTTTTCGATCACAACACCGGAATCTACGTACGTGGCCCGAACGCCCAGAGCGATTTCCCTCACTTTGGGTCGAACTTTTGGAATGACTGGGAACGCCCCGTCCATATCGAATTCTTCGAGCCGAACGGTGAATTAGGCTTCAGTGCGGATGCGGGAACCAAGATCTTTGGAGGTTGGAGCCGAGGCCAAGCCCAGAAGTCTCTTTCATTCTTTGCGCGCAAGCAATACGGCGTCAGTGAATTCAACTATAAGATTTTCCCTAAAAAAGACATCGACAAGTTTGAGTCTTTTGTTCTACGGAATTCAGGAAACGATTGGCAAAATTCCCATTTTCGCGATGGTATGCAAACTTCATTGCTCGAGCATTTAGACGTCGATCGTCAAGCCTTCCGCCCGGCGACAGTCTTCATCAATGGAGAGTATTGGGGCATCCAAAATCTTAGAGAGAAAGTCAACGAACACTTCCTCGATGCCAATCACAAGGGCGTCGATTCCGATGAAGTGGATCTCTTAGAAAGAAATGCTACCGTGATCGAAGGCGATGGCGAACATTACCGTCAATCCTTAGCAATCCTTCAACAGCAAAACATTCGCTTAAATGAAGTTTACGAGAACTTCAAAGATCATGTGAACGTCGACAACTTCATCGATTACCAAGCAGCCCAGATTTACTACAACAATACCGACTGGCCCGGTAACAATATCAAATATTGGCGACACCGTGAGGATGGAGGCCGATGGCGTTGGATTATCTACGATACCGATTTTGGATTTGGGATTTGGAACAGTGGAGACTTCGCCGACAACACGCTTTCATTCGCTCTCAACCCCAATGGACCCAATTGGCCGAATCCCCCTTGGTCAACTTTCATGTTGAGAACCTTAGTTCTCAATGAACGATTTGAGCAACGCTTCGTCAATCGATTCGCAACCCATCTCTCAAGTGTCTTCGTCGCTTCGAGAGTGATCAACAGAATTAGTGAAATCGAACGAACCATCGAAACCGAAATGCCCCGTCAACGATCCCGCTGGGGAGGCAATATGGGCTCTTGGCGTTCAAGTGTTTCGAACATGAAAAACTTTGCAAACCGCAGAGTTTCCTACGTACTGGGTCACTTGAGATCTCGCTTCGGCTTGGGAACTCAACGCCGTTTGATCATTCGTCGTGACGACGACAATGGCATGGTCCTCGTTGAGGGGGTTGAATTGAGAGACTATCCCTTCTCGGGAACATTCTTCCAAGGAACTCCGATCGAAATTAGCGTGATGCCCAACCCGGGGTATCGCCTTTCATCCTGGTCAGGGGTGAACACCTCAAGCGATGAAACGATCAACCTCAATTTGACGAGCACCACTTCGTCGAACCTCACGGTTTCGTTTGAAATCGATTGTGAGGCATCGAATCCAGTGGTGATCAATGAAGTCAATTACAACGGACTCGGCTTAGCCGACCCTGGAGACTGGGTTGAGCTTCACAATCAAGGTGAAGAAGATATAGATATCAGCGGTTGGACATTGAGAGATGAAGCTGACGATCACGTTTTCACGATCCCCGATGACACCATTCTCGCCGCCGATGGATATTTAGTTCTTTGTTCTGACGAGATCGCCTTTATTCATCAACATCCCATCGTAACGAATCGAATGGGCAACCTCGGCTTTTCACTCGCGGGTCAAGGTGAAGAGCTTCGCCTTCACGATGCCCAAGATCAGGAAGTCGATTTTGTTGAGTACAACGATAAGGCTCCCTGGCCCGAAGAGGCAGATGGTCTAGGAGCGACGATCGCCCTTAAAAACCCATTGTACGAAAATACTCATGCTGAATACTGGGCGGCCTCTTTGGATGGAGGAACTCCCGGAAGAAAAAACACCGACATCTTCGAAGAATTAGAAACCAGCTGTAATGAACCACCGAGTATTCAGTTCGTTCGGGGAGATGTCGATTCCAATGGTCGGCTCGACCTGGGTGATCCCGTTAAACTCCTTCTCGCCAACTTCCGAGGAGACAATCTTCCCTGCCAAGCCGCTGCCGATGCCAACGCCAACGGCTCGACCGATGGAACGAGCGATGCCATTTATCTTCTTACGTTTATGTTCTTAGACGGCTCGGCTCCAGCTTCTCCGTTCCCCGCTTGTGGTGATTCTATTTTAGAATCCGATGTGAGTTTGGGCTGTGAGCAGGCTTCGAGTCTTTGCGATTAAATAAGTACTTACAAAAACATTCATACTTCTTCGATCACGAGTCCATCAATTCGTGAAAAAGCAACGCTTAGGGAATGAACCAACCACTTATTACTCATGAACTCGTCTTAGAAACAATTAAAGATCCAAAAAACAAAACTCGAAAACTTTGGACCGCAAGTGTAGTTTTAGATCGCTTGGGAATTTACAGAAAGTTTGAATCGGGCGCGAATTACAACAAACAAGATCGAAGAAGAGTAAAAAAGTTATTAGAAGAGCTCTACCAGGCGGGTCATTTGGTTATCGTAAAAGAACAGCACACTCTTCATTCAGCAACAGCTAACGCGGAAGTCGCTTATGGCTTGCCGGAAGAATGTTTTTAAAATTGAGCCTCAATAAAAAAAATTGGGATAAACCATGAATAATCTTATTCCTAAGTATTGGAATATTGCATTTGTTTGCATTCTTACCACTGCCTATTTCAGCTTAAAACTGGAAATCTCCCAAGCCGAACCGCCGCGCCCCAATATCCTCATCGTCTTTACCGACGACCAAGGCTATGCCGATCTCGCTTGCTACGGTAATAAGAAAAATAAAACTCCTCGCCTTGATCGCTTGGCTAAGGAAGGGACTCTTTATACCTCCTTCTATTCTCAAACCGTTTGCGGTCCCTCTCGTTCAGCACTACTTACGGGGCGTTATCCCATTCGAAGTAAAGGCTGGGGAATGCCAGCTTCGGAAATCACGATCGCTGAACTGATGCAAAAAGCAGGATACCAAACTGCTTGTATTGGGAAATGGGATGTATCTAATCGAAGGCCCATCATCCCTCGCATGCCGAATGCGCAAGGATTTGATTATTACTACGGGGCCTTAGGAGCCAACGACAACGGTAGAGTTCACTTCCATGAACAAAATGAAAAAGCCGGGATGACCAAAGATATGGGGAGCTTGACAACTCTCTACACGGACAAGGCGATCGAATACCTTAAAAAGAAACGGGCTCCCAAGAAGCCCTTTCTGCTTTATGTTGCTCATACCATGATGCACACCATCATCGATGCTTCCGATCGCTTTCGCGGTAAATCCGCTGGAGGTCTTTACGGGGATGTTGTTGAAGAATTTGATTACGAAACGGGTCGTTTACTCGATGTCCTCGACGAACTTAAGCTCAGGGATAACACCTTGGTGATTTACACTTCAGATAATGGCCCCTGGAACCAAGATAAATACACCAAGAGAAAGAAGGGCCATCCCAAAGGATCGATCTTCTGGGGTGAAGCGGGTCCACTTCGAAATGGGAAGGGATCCTGCTACGAAGCCGGTTACCGAGTTCCTTGTATCGTTCGCTGGCCAGGAAAGGTTCCCGCCGGGATCAAATCCGAAGCCATTTTCGCCACGATCGATTTTATGCCCACCTTCGCCAAATTGTGTGGCTATAAAGTCCCTACCGATCGACGCATGGATGGCATCGACCAAACTGATCTTCTATTAGGAAAACGAAAAACCGGTCGTGAAAATTTTTACTTTCACAATGCCGGGATTCGAGTGGGTAAGTGGAAATACCTCAAACCCAACGCTTTCTTCCACGGTTATGCCATCGAGGATGATCGTAAAAAAGTCGCCGAACTCTACGACTTAGAAGCGGACGTCGGAGAAAAAAATAATCTCGCCGAAAAACACCCGGGGAAAGTAGCCGAACTCAAAAAGCTCATGCTTTCCATCGAAGGGAAAGACAAGCTACTTCCTAAGGATAATAAAAGGTAGTCAATGTAGTCCGCACGTTCCACGTGCGGCCATCTCTACATCGAGTAATTCCCTTTAATGTTTTAGGAAAACTCCACCCGGGGTTAAAGCGATAGATATCTTTAGGCTTACATCTATTAGTTTAAACTGTCTCGTCCCACACGGCTCGAAGGTCGAGCCTGCCACTAAGTAGTCCGCACGTTCCACGTGCGGCCAGCCTGGGATCGAATAAATCCTTTCAAATTTCGGGAAAGCTTCATACGTGTTTAAAGTAATAGGATTCTTTAGGTTTTCTTCAGACAATAAAGATGATTCGTTTCACACGGCTCGCGGAGCGAGCCTGCTACTAAAGAACAAGCTCCGCTTAGTTGTTTGTTAAGCGGGGCTTGTTCTTTAGGATCGTTCTTTTTCAGGCCGCACATGGAATGTGCGGACTACAATGTGCGGACTACAACGCCCAACCTTTTCTGTATTCGCGATGGAGAAGGTTGTTGGCTTTGGTGTTGTTGGTGACTTTACCGGCGACAGGATCGTAGTTGAAGGGTTCATTAACTAAGGCTGCGACATTTGAAAGTTGAATGAGTTCCGTCAGCGGCCCTCCCATGGAGAAACTGGAGAAGGTCTCCCCCTCGCCTTTACAGGCTTGAATAAACTCGCGGTAGTGCCCGTTTCGAGGGATGGTTTTGGGAGGTTCCTTGATCTCAATGCCCTTCTTTAAGATCTTAGAACTCGTATTCCATGGATTTGAGGAATAGATACTAGCCTTACTACCGATGAGTAAGGATCCAAAGCTTTGAGGAGTTTCACCCAGCAAGAGTTCTTTAGCTGGACGCACATCTTTACCACTGGATACGGTAAGTTTGACTGGAGGAAGCTCCCCACGAGCTGGCATATGAAAAACAACTTTGATCGATTGAGGGTATCCCTCATCGTTTAAGCCTTTTCCTTGACCTTCAATTTTGATGATGGGATTTTTCTCACCTTTTTTGACTTTATTATTCCAGAGAGTATCGAATCGAAGACCACGGAACATAAAGTTTCCAGTGTGGCAGCCCATATCCCCCAAGCCACCACTTCCAAAATGTCTCCACGGACGCCAAGATCGAGGTAAATAACTATTGTGGTAGGGACGCTCCGATGCTGGGCCAAGCCAAAGATCCCAATCGACTTCCTTAGGAATGGGCGGCTTATCTTTAGGAAGGGTTAATGCCGTATTGCCATCGCCCACCCAAAGGTAAGCTTCTTCAATGGGACCTACCGTTCCGGCAAAACACCATTCCGTTGCTCGGCGGACACCCTCCGAAGCTGAACCCTGGTTTCCCATCTGAGTCACAACTTTTTGTTTCTGAGCCACCAATCGCATCATTCTAGATTCGTAGACCGTTCGAGTGAGGGGCTTTTCGCAGAAAACATGCTTGCCTTGTTTCATCGCCTGAATCGCAGTGACAGCATGCGTGTGATCGGGGGTACTCACGAGGACGGCATCGATTTCTTTATCCATCTCCGAAAGCATTTTTCGGTAGTCTTTAAAATACTTGGCCTTTTTAAATCGACCCCGAGCTCCCCCAGCCTGTCGTTCATCCGCATCGCAAAGACCGACGATGTTTTGGCTGGAACATCCCCCAAGATTAGCTCCACCACGACCGCCCACTCCGATGGCAGCAATATTGAGACGTTCATTGGCGGGATAACCGAAAACCATCGAACTGTCACAGATCATGATTCCCGTTCCGAGAGCCCCAGCGCCCTTTAGAAAACTACGTCGGTTTAAACGAGCTGCCATCGCTACGTCTCCTTGTTTGAGTAAATTGATTTTTTAGAGTAGTTATATCGCCCAAAAGATGAATCTTACTAACTCATGAATAGAGAATTATAAATTGAATCCTGCGCTGAAAACCAATTCAATTAATAGAATTCCGCTATTAGCCTTGGTTAATTCAATCTAAATTGTAGACGGGGCGAAACCCGACATTCTTATATTTACCGTTAGTATAAATCGAGAATCGACCTGCCGACCTCAATTTAGGGGCATGGTCAACATAAGATCCACCTCGAGCTCCAGTTCTTTTATCTCCAAAAGTATTAACCTTTGGATACTTATAGGATTTTGGCTTGTCCTCACACCATTCCCACACATTCCCATGAACGTGGTGAAGCCCCCAAGGATTTGGTACCAAGCTATCCACAGGTAAAGTGTTATTTCGAACTGTTTTTAACCGGGCTCCCTTGTATTTATAACCAATAAAATTCCCCTGGTCTGTGGTGATATCTTCACCAAATGAATAGGACCCAGTAGTACCAGCTCGACAAAAGTATTCCCATTGTTTTTCAGTAGGTAAACTGAGATTACTTTTGCGACAAAAGTTTTTACTGTCATTCCAAGAAACACCTTCTACAGGGAAATGATCTCTTTTGTTAAAAGAAGGATTAGATCCCATGACATTTTTCCATATTTTTTGAGAGACTTCGTATTTTGCTACTAAGAAAGATTTTAAATGAATCATTTTTTGAGGCCCCTCGTTTGAATGGCGATAGAGTTCACTTTCGGGGCTTCCCATCAGAAAAGAACCTGACGGAACTTTTACAAATAGAATTCCTGTTTTTTTATGCTTATATTCCATCAATCCTTGAGCATTGATGCCGGCCTTACTAAAATCCTTTCTCAACTGAAAAGCATCTAATTTGGAATCATAAATTAAATAGATAGTGATAACCGTTACTAGTGCAGCAATGGCAAAGATTACGGTAATGAGTTGAATCCGATAACTTTTCAGCTTGTTAATCAAAATTTGAATTTAGAAAAGATGGCTAAATCAATTCGTGTCGCATTATCTCGTTCATAGAGAACGGCAATCCGCCCATCACTTAATACAGCGATATCACTGTAAGCTGAAGTATAAGGATAAATTATTCTGGCATCGGGCCAAGTCTTTCCGTCATCGTAGCTCATCCTCAGCATCATAAACTCCCGCCATTTCCTGGCGGGATTGGAGAAGAGAAGCACTCCGGGCTTATCCTTTGATTTCCAGCGGTAACGACGAATCGAAGCTTGGCATCGGGGCTCTAATAACTGGGAATCACGCTTAAAAAATGAAAAGGTTTCTCCCCCATCTTTGGAAATAGAAACTCCGCGGTAGAAAGAATCGATACCATGATTTCGGCTGTTGAGCATCACACTTCCATCTTCAAGTTCAACAGCTTCACACTCATTGAGCCCCACGTCTGAAATAGCTCCAATCATCCATGTTTTGCCATGGTCGTCACTGTAGACGATATGACTGTGGTAGGTCTGAGGACTTCCTTTTGGTAATGATTTATGATCACAAGGAAAGACTAAACGCCCTTTATATTTTCCCCGTGTCAATTGAATCGCGGAACCCGGACCGGTTGCGTACCAACTCCAATGCTCACGCTTGACGGATCGAGTGATCTCTTTAGGTTTTGCCCAAGTTTTCCCATCATCATCAGAATAAGTGACGTAAACCCGACGCGAATCTTCCCCGAAACCCGCCTTAATCTGATGCTCTGGAATCTTGCCATTATTCCAAGTCAGTAGAATCCAAATTCTTCCGGTGGACTGATCTACGACTGGGCAGGGGTTACCGGCAACATTATCCCCATCATCAAATACGATAATTTCGGGCCCCCAAGTTTTACCGTTATCCTTACTTCGACGAACAACGGTATCGATGTTCCCACTGTCGTGTCCCCCGCTTCGACGGGCTTCAGCAAAAGCTAAAAGCGTGTTCTTCTTAGAAACTATAAGAGCGGGTATACGGTAGGTGTGAGTACCGGGTCGACCTCCCATGCTTCTAAAGATACGTTTTGATTTGGGAAGTTCAATCAGTTCACCATCGGTCTCCACAGAGTAACTAAAGATCTCCATTCGAGCTCGCCACGAACGCAGGGCCGTGACGAGTTTCAATTGATGAGCCTTACCCGCTTCCTTAGGTTGAGCCTTACTGGCGATGGGAAAATCTTGAACTCGAACGACTTCTTTGCCATTCAGAGAATACGATAAAGTGCCATCCTTAAGGACAATCTCCATATCGAAGGGTTGGCCCTCAGCAATATGATCTGAGGCCTTATCGAAGGTTTTATTCCCTCCTCCAAAAGCTTCCCCTTGACCAAAAATGCGAATATCGGGTTTAGCATCGAATCCCAACCAGTGACCGTTGACGAGCATCCCAGCTCCCGTGCCTCCCAACTTCGTCACCGCGATTCGAGCTTTGATTCGAGCGTTCGCACTGGTGAATCCAGCTCCAGCATAAACAAACTTATAGAGCCCGTTAAGGACGAAGGCATTCTTGTGCTTCTCATCTCCAGTATCGGTGGTACGGCCGACGATGCCAGCGTGATCCGTAATCTTCCCATCGACAATGATGTCATAACGATGGAGAGAATCGGACTGAGCTTCTCTCATAAACGGTGTTAATAGAAAGATAAAAACAAAGATAAGCTTATCTCTCCACCGAACATTGACCCCTGTGATCGTATCCGTGATTTTATTGTACTCTTGCTGCGGAGTGAGTTTCTTTTTTTCGTTGGATTCTTGAGAACGTTGTTCGTTCATAAGTTAAAGCTTTCCCATAACAACATTTTGCCAAGGTAAACAAAAGATCTCGCGGAATCAGGATGGATGATCCCCTCCTAAATACCAGTAGATTAAGTCAAAAAAATCAGACCAACGTGGTTTCATTTTCCCTGCTTCCAAATCGTCAAGCTGAGCAACATCCGCATCAAAGACCTCCCCCGTCCTTTTATCGAGGAGGTAAAACCCTTCTCCTTCGCCGGAAGTTAAACAGATATAATGCTCTTGGATCTCATAAACTTCCCGCCCAAAAGAAGTGGCATCAACTATGGAATCCATGTCTAAGAGAGTATCTCCTCTCCTTGGAGAAAGTATTCCGCCGACTTTGTGCTGAGAAAAAAATTGAGCCAATGGGCTCTCTTCACTTAATCCCAATAGCCCAAACTTTTCTCTGATGTGCTCCAACGGTTGAGTTCGATGGGTTTCTCCCTTTTGACGATCGAGAAGTTGAATGATTTCAATTGGGATCATTGGAATAAGATTATTGGATTCCCAGGAGAACAAGAGTATATTTCCAATCTTTCAAACAGTTTATTAATTTGGAGAGGATCTTGGAAGAAAAAGTTATTTGTTCAGAGCCTGGTTGTGAAAATTTGATCTTAAGATCTACGGCCTCAGATACCGGCGGCCGGTGTATGCCTTGCAAGAATAAGAAAGAATCTGAAGCTCGTGAGGCTGACCTCAAAAAGAACAAAAAGAAAGTCGATCGATTTGCAGGAATCACCGATCGGGTTGAAATTCTTAAACTCTTAGCGAATCCCCCCAAATTTGATCCGTTGTTCGAATATGTCCCTTATCCTCAAACCAAAGAACAGATTTACAGCGAATTAAGCCCCGAGCAATTAGACGAGTATTCAAAGTATATAAACGAATTAATAAAATCTGGGGCTGAGGATGCCGAAGACCTTGCTGGAGAATTAGCAGCTTTTACAAACGCAGAGCTAACAGAAATACAATTAAGCCTAATTGAGAAGGAAGAATTCTACCCAGACATCATCTTTCGAAATGCAACACCTGAGGTTCGAGAAGCCATCATTCAATTGCTCAAATCATCGGATCCCTCGTCTCTTTCACTTAATAGCATGTTACCCGCCTTAGCGTGGATAGGCGGAAAGGAGATCGTTCAATTATTTCGAGAATGGCGGGAGAATCCTCCAAGCTGGAGCTCAGAGTTCTACATTGAGCCTCATAATTTCTCTAAGTCTGCCGGGTGGGTACATACAGAAGAATCTTCCCGAAAATTATTCTTAGAACCTTGCTACGGACTGAAACGTACAGACACCGATTCCGAAGATTCAATCACCTTATTTGAAGATCAACCTGATGACTGCCCCTGGTGTAATCAAAAATTAGTCACACTAATGAATCTCCCCCTCGAAAAATTGAATCCAATCACCTGGGAGTTAGGATTCAAAAAGGTCGAAATTACAACGTGTCAAATTTGTACTTGCTACGAAACTGTATATTGTAATTTAAATTCAGAGGGTTCATCAGAATGGTCACAACACAATCAGCGCCCCGATTATTTACCCGATGATGCGGATGATTGGGAAAGGTATCCTAAAACTCAGATGAAACTGAATCCATCACCACGATTACCTTATACTGCAAGTAATTGGTTAGTTGAATTGACAAAGACTCAGATTGGTGGCCTCCCGGGTTGGATTCAGGATGAAGCTTTCCCCTGTTGCCCTAAATGCAGCGAGACGATGGTCTTCATCGGACAAATTTCCAATGAAGATATCGAGGATTATGCGGAAGGGATTTTTTATATCTTCCTTTGCTCAAACTGTAAAATTGGAGCGACAAACTACCAGCAAACTTAATTGGATCTCATGAGTATCAATATTCATTTTGAATTGAATCTATCATTTAATAATTAATGACTAAGAATCCATTTCCACTTTTATCACTTTTGTTGTTACTTTCACTCATCCCTGGCTGCGGAACCATCGTCACCCTCACTGCAACCGGTCCTCCTGCAGATTGGCCGGGGTATATCTACTCAGGAGTGGGTGGAGATCTTTTTATTTTAGAAACCGATGGGATGAGTCGCGGAGATCAAGAAATTTCAACAAGTGAAAAAGTGGTCCTGTATACTTTAGTGGCTTTCGATTTACCCATGAGCTTTACATTGGATACAATGCTCCTCCCTATAACAATTCCGACAACTATATTCCTTGAAGAGTAAAGCTGTATTTATCTCTGTGCACCACGACCCTACTCTTAGAAAGTAATTTAAAGTGCCAACATTAACCCAAATTGATTTACCTCAGGAAATACCAGCCAAGCCTGAACCAGATGGATCGTTGTTATTTAAGAACCCATCGAATGACTTAATTCTATGCTTAAAGGACCCCTTTGAAATTAGAATGGGCTTAGAAGTTTGGAGCATTGATATTTTACAATCTGAAAAATCTATTTTAGATGTTCATCCGCCGTTGAAACGCTTTGCCACTGAAGGACATTTTTTTAATCCTAAAAACTACCAACCTTGGGATGCTTCTGCAGAAACCATTGCCATTTCTGGCTGGGAAAGAGGAGTAGCTTCTTACTCTGTGACCGACTCTATTCTTTATTGTTGGACGGGTATTGATTATGCTATTTCCATCATCGGTTCAAAAACCATTCCAAAGTACGCAGCCGTCACTTCAAAAGCCTCTTACTTATTTACACCTCAAGGAGATCTATTTAATAAATTAGATCTCATAACTCCAGAAGACAATTTCCCTGATCTTTTTTGGGTTTCCGATTCCGATTTATTATTCTCTATCTCTTCCACTTCTAAGAAAGCTATTCCAGAGATGACCTTTTATGATGGAAATAGCGGAGATCGAGTTGGATCAATAAAAATTGATCCAAAGGAACTTGTCCCTTATGATCACCAGTCCTTCTCTAAACTATCTCGTGAAACTTACTCACTCTTTGTTAATGGAGCTACGCGTAGCGTTGGTTATCTACTCGACCAATGGGCGAAGGTTGAATTTTTTGAAGAGTCAAATGTCATCTTATTATCGATTTTTCGACCCACGAGTGAAATATATAGATTAGGGAAAGAAGCGGTTTGTGATGTTGGCCTCAAAAAAGTAGCTTTCAAAATTAATCTTTAAAATTCATTCGACTAAAATCCCCTCCTTAACATTTGGCACATCAGAAAAATTCAACGGTTCCTTTATTTCACTTATAGTAAAAAAGTGGCTTCCATGAGGAATCATTTCACTCTTCTTCAAAAACTTCTTTGCCTCAGACATCGATTCACAAATGGCTGAGATACTCATGAGTCTTTTAGATTTTATGGGGTCGTTAAAATAAGTTTTCAATATTTGAATTCCAGCTTGGTTGTTTTTCACTTTGAATGCTTTCAAGCTACTTTCATCAAAAGCCTTTTTCCCATATGAGAACCGTGCCCTAGCTCCAAAAAAATCTAACAGCGGAAGGTTGTCGGAACTGTGTAGGGTGAGGTCTCCCTCAACTCTCTCCGCAATACTGTAATCCCACTCTCCCATTCTCTGGGCAAGAGCATCCATCATCCTAGGAATGGCTCTCACACTTTGTAGTTCACTTAATTTATTCAGTGCAATTTCCTGAATGATCGGATCTTTGTTTTCCAATTTCCAAATCCAATACTGCTCCCTTAAAAATTTTTGAGAAAAAACTCCCAGAAAGAAAACAATGAAAACCAAAAATAGAAAGAATCTCCTCTGAAGGCTCTTTTTCCTACGAATCACGACATTCTCACAAAATAAATTTCAGAGTTAAGGAATCGTATAAACAACCATCCCTTCTCCTGGCCCATCCTCCGGAGTACACGCTACCAACTCCCCCTTCGGGTTGATGATATAAGCGGCCCCAGGGCGTAATGTTCGGTCTTTGTTGCGGGGAGTGGCATCACAGGCGACGTACCAAACTTGATTCTCTTCTACTCGCTTCCAGATATAAGGACGCTTTTCCCGCTTAGGGTCGCGGATTTCTTTTGGATTTGTTCCATTAGCGTAAGGTGCCAGAATAATTTCTGCTCCATTGTCGGTTTAGGCTCGGCAAGTTTCGGGGTGAACGGATTCAAAACAAATCGCAATCCCAACCTTCTTCCCTTTAATTTCAAAAACATTCGCATCGTTTCCTTGATCCCAAACTCGCCCTTCCCCGTTTTCTCCTCCGGCTAAAGAACTTTTTCGGTGGGTACCGATGACACCACCCCCATCGAGCAAGACATGAGTGAGGAATGCTTTATTTCCGGCTAACTCCGTCATTCCAACTGCAAGAATCAGATCTAATTCACCTGCAAGCAGGGTCAATCGTTGAATAGAAGGCCCCGTTAGTGATTCAGCAAATTGACGATTCTCTCGACTCTGCCACCAAGCTTGAATACCACTTTCAGGAAAAAGGACTAAATCTGCATCAGCATTTGCGGCTTCTTTGGCCCAGTATTCAATTCGAGATAAATTAAATTCAACTTCTCGGATACGACTTTCACAACTCACCGCTGCGACGGTTAAGGGTGCTCGAGACTGACAAGAGGAGAAGAATAGGACGAATAAGGGAAGTATCCAAAGACGTTGCTTCATTGAATCAGAAACCATAATCATTCGGTAATATACAGGTGACCCCATTTTTTAAGAGTGGAGAAATTTTGTATAGGATATCATAAATTTCTGTCCCTTTGGTTTATAGGGCTATAAGCGTATTCATTCACCCTTTAACCAACAAATCATTCCGAGCCTTCTATTTATGAACACTCTATTTTATTCCTCATCACTGGCACTTCTGATCTTGATCCCTATGAGTATCGGAAAAATTGAAAAAAGTGATAACTCCAAAGAACTAAAAGTTCCTCATTCCCTCACAGCAAAAAAGAATTACGCTCGCGAACTTAAAAAATTAGATGAACACTACAAGATCGGTATCCAATTAGCCAAAAAACGATATTTAGATGATTTAAAGGCATCGATGAAAGAGGCTCTTAAATCAGAAAATTTAGAATTGGCAAACTTGATCAACAAGGAGATCGAGCAAGTGAAGAAGGGTGGGGATCCATCTCCGCCCATTAAAAAAATGATAAAGATAAAGGTTCCCGCCAACCATGGAATTCCCAACCCTCTTAAGGTAACTCCAGTTCGAAGAGGAGACCGTATTACTATACGACCGATCAAAGGCAAATGGTCGGGAGGAGGAAGTAAGGCGAAACAATTTTGTGACTGGAAGGGCTATCCCGCCCAGCCCAAATCACGACATACGGCAGATCGTTTTCCTCTCACCTGGATGTCATTGAGAGCCTCCATCGATAAAGATCAGTATTTGATATCTTCAGAAAAAATTCAATTTACGGCTCTCAATTCGGGATCATTAAGATTGTTTTGCTTCGATCCCGATCCGAAAGAAAATCAGGGTGATATCGAAGTCGAAATTTCAATTGAGTAATCCTCCCCAAAGACTTGCGTCTTCGGCTACGATGGATCGGTTCACTTTCTCCAATATGTTCCCTCTGCCTTCATTTGCGCTTCGATTTTCAATAAATCTTTGAGCATCTGCTGAACTCGATCTGGCTCCTCTTTTGCGCGGTCATAAACTTCTCTTAAGTCCTGTTCGACTTGAAAGAGTAAGGGCTTATCTCGACTAGCTTGAAAACCATAATTGTTTCTTAGCTGAGACCCTAATTTAATGTGAAGCTTCCACGCCCCCATTCGGATGGCTGCGGGTTCATTTCGAGAATAGGAATAAATGAATTTAAACGGCGCGTTCAAGGGTTCACCTTTTAAATCACTTGAAAGTAAACTTCGAATATCTCGGCCGTCGAGAGAGCGATCCTTAGGTACCTGAGCACCACAAATCTTAAAGAGAGTCGGCAAAAGATCTAAAGTACTCGCCGGCTCCTGTTCACGCTTCGCCTTAAGCGTTCCTGGCCAGTAAAAGATTCCAGGCACCCTAAATCCTCCTTCCCATGAAGCGCAACCTTTGCCGTCGCGAAAGGGAAAGGCGTACCCGATGTGAAGCTTTTTATTTTCTCGTACTAACCACGGTCCGTTATCCGAGGTAAATATCACCAAAGTATTTTTATCGAGGCTCTCTTCCTTCAAAGTTTTCAATACTTCTCCGACGGAATGATCTATCTCTGCCATGACATCCCCTAGTAAACCTCGCCTGGATTTCCCAGTAAATTCTTCATGGGCAAAGAGAGCGAGATGGGGTTGGTTGTGAGGAATGTACGCAAAGAAGGGCTGTTTTTTGTTCTTTTTGATGAACTGTACTGCTGCTTGAGTATATCGCCCCGTAAGAGAAGTGGAGGCTTTCTTATCTGAGGGTAAATTTCTGGCGATCTCAGAATATCCTTTCACGGGATTGTTTCCCTCAGGATCGCTTTTTAGTAATTTTGCGTTTCCGTAATCATGCGAAACATTCGTTCCCACCCAGGTATCAAAACCATGAGCTAAGGGTAAGGCCTCTGTACTCATATTGTTTTTCTTATTCGGATTACCGAGATGCCACTTACCGAACATTCCCGTTTTGTACCCTACAGCCTTCAATCCTTCGGCGATGGTTATTTCTTTAGGATGGATATGACTTTTAGCACTGGGCCCGATCACCCAGGATCCCAATCCAGATCGAAGGGGATATCTACCCGTTAACAAGGCGTAACGGGAGGCACTGCAAGCAGCGGTACTCACATAGAATTGAGTGAAATTGACTCCTTCTCGAGACATGCGGTCGATGTGAGGAGTGTGAATCGTGGGATTACCGTTATAACTAAAATCGCCGTAACCGCTGTCATCGAGAAAGAAGATGATGACGTTTGGTTTTTCTAAGGCCGGGCGAGGTTGAGCTGAAAGGGATTGGCAAAAGAAACCGATCAAAATAGCGACAAATAAGAGATATCTATTCATTCGTTTATCAAATACATTGAGTTCTTATGTTGATTGGAATCGATCTGAGAGATTTCTTCCTTTGATCCACTCCTTTATTCTACGATGAATGAAGTACAAAACTCACCCAGCTTGCTCTTGGTTTTAAGAATTAGCTGACTTATGATGGCTTTTTAAAACTTAAGTAGTTCGAACGATCTGGGTAAGATCCCGTCGCTTACGCTCCGGGCTTACTAAGGGATTTCTTAAATTCTCAGAACCTGCCATCAATCGTTTAAATTTAATTGAATATAAAATGAAATTAGCGATCTATCTGCCAATTTTACTCTTTCCTCTCGCACTCAAAGCAGCAGAATGGCCTCCAAGTCTCACTGCTTCTAAATCACCGACTATAAACGGTCGTAATTTAGAAACGTACCAACACGGCATCCAAGCCAAATGGGGATACGAAAAACCACAAGAAGACACTTTCGTCGTCGTACACCCCGAGCAGAAACGTAAGAACGCCCCTCTTTATGTCGTTCTTCATTCGGCGGGACACGATGTACACTCAGCCTTGAACTGTACGAAAACGATAGGCAATCATGATATCTACCGTTCTCCCCGAGACCACTATGCTCTCTATTTAGACTGTCGGAAAAATCGTGGCGATTGGTGGTGGGGAGGTATGCATAGGCGAGGAAAGAAACTCATCGAGAAAAATTCGGGCCCCGATTTAGTTCCTGTAGAAAAAAGAGTGATCGCTTGCGTCAAATGGGTCATTAAAAAATACGGAATCGATCCCAACCGAGTCTACCTTTCAGGAAATTCGATGGGAGGCAGCGGAACTCTTGGAATCGGTATGCGTCACGGAGATGTCTTCGCAGCTATAAAGGCTAATGTACCCGCTGGAATCGAACATGTATCCCACCGCATGCAATTCCCACCCTTCGCTAATAAAAAGAAAATCAACTACCCTGATCCCCCCGTTTGTATCAATTACTCCGGCCAAAATGATGGCTGGGCTATAGGACACGATCGGTTCATTCAGGCGATGAATGAACGCAAGTATGCCCTCTACATGTACTGGGGCCCCTTCGGTCACGCCAATAACTCGGCTCAGATTAAGAAAACCAATGACCTTATCGATTCACTCGATTGGTTGAGCATCAAACGGAATGAAGCTTATCCCGTTTTTATTGGTGCTAAGAGTGATAACAAACACCCTTGGCCTGATGAGACTAAGAGTAAAGAATCAGGTCAAATCAATGGATTCTTTCGATGGAAGAACTTAGAAGATACAAAGGATCGCTTTAAAATACTCCTCTTTGTAGCTTCCACTCAAAATTTAAAGACACAATTCAAAATCCCTAACGAAACCACCACCAGTGTTACCCTACGGCGAATTCAGAATTTAAAAATTAAACCAGGTGAAGCATTTAGTTGGAGCTACGGTTCCAATAAGGGTGAAGGAAAAGTGGATTCTGAAGGTTTGATCACCATTGAGAATATCAATATTACCAACCAAAGAACTGCGCTTACGATTGAAGTAAAGTAGTCGGCTCAGCCTCTGAGCCGGATCTTTTAGGCGGAAGAATTCACCAAATAATGTGGAGCACAACCTTCGGGAAATATCGTTTGAATACTTCAGGCTAAGTGTCGTTTCTATTCCGGCTCACGGGGAGGCTGTAAGTTTTTAGCCCAAAACCGATGAAGTTTCTTTTATCCCTCGCTAAAGCTTCGGGCTTGAGGGGCGCAAATCGCTTTCAATGTTTAATTTGTAGCAAAGGATTTCACGCAATCTATCTATAAATAAGTATTGAAATTACCAACCTCCCAAGCCCGAAGCTTTAGCGAGGGATAATGGAGTGCCAATTAGCTTAAAGATTGATTGACCCTAAAAATTCACAGTCTCGGGGTGAGGCGACTACTAGAAGAGACTACTTAGCATCCGCGGCCCAAAGGATGCCTTCGAGTAAATGCTGTCGACCGAAGGGAGTATCCAGCGAAGCTAAATCATGGCCGAGCTCGGTATAGAAGAATCGCCCTCCCTTATAAATTCGCGTCCACGCGATGGGATGGTCATCCCCCATGGCTTTTCCGCCCTTAGTCTTGAAATATTTCCTTACAGGTTCATAAGTAGATTCATCCACTCTCAGTAAAACTTGAACTCCCTCTAAGCCCGTCACCGTCTTCGTGTGATTCGTCCAATCAGCGGTGTACCAAAACTCTTTGCCCCATCCTCGTACCGTGGGATGATCGAGGGCTCCGGGGTCGACGATGATTTTTGCTTTCAAGAAATCAGAATCACTGTTGAAATCGCAGCCCCCGAGATCGAGCATCCAGGGCCAACCTTCTTGGCGAACGAGAAGAGCGTGAGTTCCTACGATCGCTCCGCCCGCTTCGTACCACTTCTCTAAGGCTTCTCGTTGTTTTTCATCGAAAACCTTATCCAGAGTATTGGCATTATTAAAAAGCACGACTTGGTACTTTTCGAGATTCTTTGAATGGATGTCCTTTCCAGTTTCACTCACATCCACTCTTAAGCCCGCGTTTCTAAGGAACTGGGCGATCCAGCCATTGATCTCCGGGATTTCCGGATGGCGGTACCAACCCGTACCTGAGAACAAGAGAACTCGAGGAGGATTTTTGAGAGCTTGCACACGTCTAAATTCAGCTGAGGTTTGACAGGAGACGAGGCTACTTAGGAGTACAACTAATAGGGAGAATCTAAGGATCATAGAACTCTTTCTTTTTTAGGAAATCAATCTTCAGACCGTTTCGGGAGAAACATGATGCTGAAAAGTATTCCTAAAATCAAGGCAATCAAACCCAGGAACCAAGCTGATTCAGAGGTTAGGTTCAAAAACTCTATCCAGGAGCTTAATCCCTCAGTGCCCATAAAGAAGAGAGTTGTTGCACTGATAAGAAAAAGGCAACCTAATGAAAAAGTTACTTTGGGTAATCGTGAAGATTTAAAGGCCAAAAGGAAGGACAATCCATAGATCAACCGAAATCCTATAACCGAATAAAACCCCGGAGGCGTGAGAATAAATTCCGTGACCCGTTCAAAATAAATCGGCTTTGCCATGAGGGCACCCCCCATTAAAGAAAATAATAGACTGAGAAAAATCACAAAATAATTCAGTGCGTTCTTCATGATATACCTGACTAAATTGACAACTATAGATTCCGAATGAGTTAGAATGTTGTGATTCAATTCAAATAATTAATCGAGATCTCAATGAGGGTCCAATCATCATGCAGCCTTTATATCATCTATCAAAGCTCTTTCTCCCTTTCCTCGTGTTAATGGTACCTTTAAATCTGTTCTCAAAAGAGAAAAAGAAGCCATCGAAGGATGAATTACTTACCCTCGTTCAAAGACAAACCTTTAAGTATTTTTGGGACGGCGCTGAGCCAAAGTCGGGAATGGCTTTAGAACGCTACCACTTTGATGGCAGTATGAAAGAACGTGACAAGCGCATCGTCACCTCAGGAGGATCTGGATTTGGGGTGATGGCGATACTGGTTGGCATCGAAAGGCAGTTCATCACCCGAGTTGAAGGGGTTCAACGATTGGAGAAAATTGTCAAGTTCCTCGAAACAGCAGATCGATTTCACGGTACCTGGCCTCACTGGCTCGATGGCACAACCGGGAAAACAGTTCCTTTTAGTAAAAAGGATGACGGAGCTGATCTGGTGGAAACGAGCTTTATGATCCAAGGATTATTAGCCGCTCGTCAGTATTTTTCAAAGGGAACGGAGAGAGAACAAAAACTCGCTAAAAGAATGGATAAATTGTGGCGAGAAGTCGAATGGAGTTGGTTTCGACAAGGAAAGCAAAACGTTCTTTACTGGCATTGGTCTCCTAAATTCGGCTGGGAGATGAATCATCAGATTCGAGGCTACAATGAATGCTTAATCACTTATGTCTTAGCCGCCAGCTCCCCGACTCATTCAATTCCCGCCGAAGTTTATCACCAAGGTTGGGCTCGAGATGGAAAGATTGCAACACGATCTAAAGGAAAGAAAAACTCCTTATCATTAAACCATAACGGAGCCAGAGATAAGGGCGGCCCTCTGTTTTGGGCACACTACTCTTTCCTCGGCTTAGATCCTAGGGGATTGAAAGATCGATACGCTGATTATTGGAAACACAATGTGAGACACACCCTTCTCAATCGGCAACACTGCTTAGAGAATCCCAAAAAATATAAGGGATACGGTGAGAATTTTTGGGGGCTCACGTCGAGTTACTCAATTAAGTTTTACGCTGGCCACAGCCCCGATCGTGACTTAGGAGTTATCTCCCCTACCGCCGCTCTATCTTCCTATCCCTACGCTCCCAAAGAAGTTTTCCCAGTAATCGAGCATCTCTATAGCAACTTAGGTGACAAAGCTTGGGGCCCTTTTGGTTTCTACGATGCCATAAGCCTTCACCATGATTGGTATCCTAAAAAGTACTTAGCCATCGACCAAGGCCCGATCATCATCATGATCGAAAATCAACGCACAGGTTTGCTGTGGAACTTGTTTATGTCGTGTCCGGAGATTCAGCAAGGATTAAAGAAGTTGAGCTTTAATGTACGCCTTTCCCGGTGAATGATCCGCCACTCGAAGAGAGTTCAGATTGGATTCAATTCACCTTAACTTTACAGACTCCCCCCTTGCAATTAGAATCGGCTTCCTCTATCAATTGTATCTCAAAATCAGATCTCACTACCTTCGTATCTTGTGCAGGTTGACCTAAGATCTTTAACAACGCTTTATCAATATCCCAAACGAGCAGGTTCCCACTCCAAATAACCTTCCCCCTTTTATTTAAAATAACTCCATGAGGTAAGGCTCCGAAATGGTAACGTTCCCACTGTTGCCCCTTCTGATCAATGCCGATGGGATACTCAATTCGCAACTTATTAGAGAACTCAACAATCTCCTGAACCGCTTGAGGTGCTCCTTTTTTCAAATTAACGTGTACAGAGATAACATTGAGCTTCTCCCCATAGCCGTTATCCAGTTCTTTCATTTTATTAATACTACGAACACAGGGAGGGCAATCTTTAGACCAAAACTCAATCAGAGAGTGACTGCCCTCTAAATTTTCTATTTCAATCGGAATTTCAGAGTTTAACCAAGTTTCAACCTCCAACGAAGGGGCGATTCGATTCTTGGAAAGTCCATCAAATGGAACGGTTAGATAACAGCTCGACAGTAGCGCAGAAAGGATAGATAGAAGCAGCAATTTAAAAAGAACCGACATTTAAAGCTCCTTCCTAAAGAAAGATAAATTGGGACATCACCGAAAATCCCTAATTAAGACATCTTTGTCCTATTTACAATCTAACCGATCTATTCTGGATATCAATGTCCAATTTAGATAAAATTGGAGAAAAATATCAGCATTGATAAAGAGGAGAACAGATGTTCAGTCAGACTTCAGAATACGCACTGAGAGCCGTTGTATGGTTGGCTACCGAAGCTGAAGGTCCAGTTGGTGTTCAGTGGATTGCGGAAGGGACTCAAGTCCCCGAGAGCTATCTTTCAAAGGTGTTACAACAACTCTCTCAGGCTGGATTGGTTATCTCAAGAAGAGGGGTAGGCGGCGGGCATGAATTGAGTCGTCCTCCTAATGAAATTACGATCTTAGAAGTGATCAATTGTGTTGATCCCATCAAACGGATTACAAGTTGCCCATTAAGCTTAAAAAGTCATTCTAAAAAGCGCTGTGGAATGCACTCTAAACTCGATGAAGCACTTCAAAATATTGAAGCTATTTTTTCACAATCAACAATTGACGATGTGGTCAATAATCCGAATTGCCCTCCCCCACTCAAAGAAGTCCGCCGAGGAAGTCGTCAAAGACGAAATTGAAGCCATCCAATAGCTTTTTTCGTAAAGCGATGGGATTTGATTACATTATGACAAAAACTATTTCTCATGAGCTTTCACAAAACAACAAATCCAGACCGAACGACATGTGAAATTATAAAAATTCACAACCTCGGATCGAGCCTGCTACTTATACTCTTTCACTTTCTTCGGCTTCACCCCAAGCTTTTTGTAGTTAAATCCGGATTTAAGCGGCTTGTACTCTCCGATGATATCCATTTTGCTATGGGATATAATTTCCTTCTCTAAACCCAATCCCCAATAGACTGCATTCACCGTGATACGACGTACTCCTTCACTCTTAAAGTCATTAGCTGAACCCATGGTGAAGTGAAAGATTTTCGATTTCAATCCTGTGTTGCCGGTCCAAGTTTTTATCCATGCGATCGGTAGTGGTTTTTTCTTTGGATTTGGTGGCGCATCTTTTTCTAGGTTGATGAGAGGCTGCCCCAGCATCAATGAAGTACAGTCTTTGGGAAATTCTCCGTCTTTATGACATCGATAAACGTCGGAAGGCCCGAATACGTCTTTGACCCCAATCAAGATAGGATGCACCTTTTCGTTTTCTTTGTGCTCAAAGATTCCTCGGGTGGCTTCCCGATGCCATCCGCCGTGATGCCCCATAAACGCCCCTCCGAGAAGCTTCCTCAATGAGACTCTTTTTCCGTCTTTTTTATAAGGTTTTCCTCCCCAAAATCCATGGTTCGCTGTACGAAGAGCGATCAAGGGTTTCCCAGAATCAAAGTAATCGTGAAAGTGTTTCATGTCTTCGTCTGTGAGCTGCATAAAACGCGATTTCCAGATGACACAGTCGGCATCCTTTAAGAATTTCAATCCGGGGATGCGATGTCGCTTTGTTTTATCTTTGAACGGAGCGGGAAGAGTAGGATCCACTTCACCTTTTTCGTTGACGGAAAAGATCACCGTACAGTTAAACCCATGGTATTGAGAGAGAATTTTCGCCAGCATCGGCATGGCTTGTTCCGAACGGTATTCTTGCTCCGCCGCAATCAAGACGACATGCTTTCCTTTACCGGGGCCTTCACTGGCCTTGTAAGTCAACCACAAGTCACTTTCAGGCACTGGATGCTTTTCAGATGCCTGCAAGTCCAAACCACAGAGAATGAGAGTAACGATCAATAATGGAGAACAGATTTTCATGATTTTACTTACTTCGAAGTCTTCTTAATATTTTCGATACCTACAGGAACTCGATTTAATGGAGCGCTACGTCCACTCGATTTCAATTTCTCTAATAAAGTTTTAAGCTCTTTTCGTTTCGACTCTTCCTTGAAATAGAGATTCGTGGTCTCACCGGGATCTTTGTTTAAATCATACAACTGCCCGAGAGCCTCAGGAGCCTTTTCTGGCAAGGAATATTTCTTTAACGGATTTCGATCATAACGGTTTCCCCCCGAACCTAAATGGTCCAGATATTTCCAATGTCCCCTGCGAAGCTGAAACTCACCTCGAAAACTTTGAGTTAATAGATGAGGGCGAACCGATTTCTTGGGGTCTTGTGTACCCAGCATCACAGGGAGCATATCGAAGCTGTCTCGCGCATCTTGATCATCGAGTTTATAACCAACAATCGAGGCTAAAGTCGCAAAGATATCGGTGGTATTCGTCATTTGATCTGTAACTTGGCCTTTGGGAATACGTCCCGGCCAGCGAGCGATGAAGGGAACACGATGGCCTCCTTCCCAAGCATCACGTTTCATACCTCTCCAGCCTCCTGAAGCATCGTGATTGTGATCTTCACGCATCCAGGCGACGTGCAAAGTTTCCGCGCCGTTATCCGCATTGAAGAGGATCAACGTATTGTCATCGATACCAAGCTTCTTCACAAGGTCCATCACTCTCCCCACTAAGGCATCGAGCTGCCAAACGAAATCACCTCGGGGTCCCGCCTTGGTGGCTCCATTGAACTCAGGAGCGGGTAGAACCGGCGCGTGAGCGATCTGCGTTGAAAACACCGCAAAGAACGGTTTTTCAGGGCTATTCCTCCGATGCTTCGTGATGAACTCTTTGGTCTTCTCGTAAAAAAGCAAATCAGCTTTTATGAACTCGTACCCGGGCGACATCCAACCTTCATCATTATCCCAGCGCCACTTTCCCCCTGGGTTGGGTAGGTTCGCTCGTTTGTGTCTTTGACTCGCAGGAATGGGAACCATACCGTTTTCGATATAAATATAGAGAGGGTCGGTCGTCGGGCAATTGGGAGTCACGAACGATTCATCAAAGCCTCGTTTGTTCGGGCCATCGATGAGGGGCGTTGATTTTTCGTAATCGATTAAAAGCGAGTTTTTAAATCCTCCGCCCAAGCGCTTTCCATTTTTATCGAACCAAGTCAATCCGACATGCCACTTCCCGAAAATCCCAGTGCGGTAACCTTTTTTCTTGAGCATGTCTCCCAGCGTCAAAGTACCAGGCTTAAGGTAGCTGGGTCCCCCGGGTCCTTCAAAGGCTCCTCCGCCCCGTCCTGTCGAACGATAGATTTGGTTTCCTGAAAAAAGACCGTACCGAGAGGGGGAACAAATCGTCGACGGGCTGTGAGCATCGGTAAATCGAATACCCTCATCGGCCAACCGATCTAAGTGAGGCGTTTTGTAGGCACTCTTAGGATTGTAGCAAGAGAGATCACCGTAGCCTAAGTCATCGGCATAGATGATGATGATATTGGGCAAGGGAGATTCTTTACCGAGAGAGAAATTTGAGAACGGAGTTCCCAACAAAAGAATCAGAAAAGTAAGCTTGAGTATACGCATGGATAAATTGGCTCAGTAGGTTGAGTTGAAATGAAACAACCATTGTAGCCAAATTCGCCAGAATTTGGGTGGAAGAACTTATATCGATGCGGTCAATTCTCTGGCGAGATTTGCTACGAGGAGATTAGAGGGCTTCTGGTGATATATATCTTCTATCCTTAAGGATGGAGGGAGCGATGCTAACTTTGCTACCATTGAGGATCCATCGGCGTCACCGGAAAACTATCTTGTCCACGAAAATGACTCGCTAAATACTCCATGATCGCAAAAACTCGATCCTCTCTCCACCAGGGAGCAACCACCTGCAGGCCCACCGGCAGTCCCTGACTCCCTTTTTCGATGCGGGCAAAAGAGCGGTCGACACTTTCAAAAGTTCGCTTACTGGTTTCTTCTCCTGGTTGAACTCGAGACGCAGGGATGACTCCGGCGGGCATCGCCAACAAGTTAAAAAGTGCCGTATACATCAAACCGTAGATACCGAGAAATTCTTTAGGAGTGATCGCCGGAGTTGGACATGGAGGCCCGATCAAGACATCGACCCCCTGAGAAACCATCGCGTTTAAAAAGGTTTGTCGATAGTCATCTTGATCATCCAATTTTTTCAAAACTTCATCTTTTGTGAGAATTCGTTTAGGAACGGCCCCTACAAATTCGGAAACGGATTGCTCGCCAATAAGTTTCGCCATCTTTGAAAACAACGGCCGAATAAAAGTGGGCATATAAGTAAACAAGAAAACTTGCCTCACTCGCCAATCGAGTTTATTTCCTTTGGCAATTTTTCTCATGTACTGAAAGGCATCGGAATAAAAAAGGTTGTAGTAAATCGCCCAACCGCGTTCGACTTGGGGAGGCATAAATTCTTTGACTTCAAAGCCATCGGCATCTAATGCGTGAGCCGCTTCATAAACCACTCTTACTGTCGAGGGAGCTGGTTTTAACCAGCCCAATTGAGTGAAATATCCCACCCTCAGTTTTTTAGCATCGAGGGATCGATAATCCGAAATAGGTGAGAAACTTTCAACGTCTCCGGGATACTGAACGCCTGCGTTTTCGATCGGCCCATCGGTCAATACCCTCATAGCCAAATCTAAATCTTCAACTGAACGCGCCATCGGTCCTGCAGTGACCCATTCCGCGTACCAATTCGGAGATCCCCAGTGTCCCTTGAATGGTAGCCTCAAGCCCGTTGGTTTTAAGCCGAAGATTCCACAACTGTGACAGGGATTTCGAATACTTCCTCCACCATCACTCCCCAATCCCAAAGGAGAACCACCGGTGGCGATAACCGCAGCCTCCCCACCGCTCGATCCTCCAGGAGTGCGTTCGTCATTCCAAGGATTTGGGGTGCGACCATAAAGATAATTCACGGCATCGGGAAGCATACCCATTTGGGGAATATTGGTTTTTCCAAGAACGATGGCCCCTGCGTCTTTCAACCGTTTTACAGTAACCGCATCTTCGTTAGCACGATGATCGGCTAAAGTCTGGAGACCGGCGGAAGTCGGCAATCCTTCAACGTCAAACATTTCCTTCACCGTGATGGGAAGACCATGGAGAAGGCCCAACGCATCCCCTCGAGCTTGTTTCTCATCGGCTTCCCGAGCGGCTTTTCGTGCTTGTTCGAAATGAGGCACAACAACGGCATTGAGTATTGAATGCAAATCTTCGATGCGCTGGATATGAGCTTCCGTCACTTCCAGCGAGGTGAGTTCTCTGCTTTTGATAGAGGCTACCAACTGGCTAGCTGTTTTGCGGGTAATATCGTTAGAATTCTTGGACAATGTATTTCGGCTTTCTGATCGGAATGTATGGCTTTACATAATATAGAGACATGACGGAGCGAGAAGAGGAAAAGAAATTCCAAGAAATAGAGCCTCCACGTAGCCGATTTAGCCAGAATTTGGGTGGGAGAATTTTAAAATTGAATCACCAAATCTCTAATGAGATTTGCTTCGGACAACCTCAGTTTCCTGAGGTAATTTATTCCTCTTCCCAGTACCATGATCAGGCTATTGTTTTACACTTTATTTAAGTCGATGAGGTTGAACTCCATGAGAATCAAATTCCGGGCATGTGGCTTTACCCTTCTCAGCGTAATTCTTCTTTCCTCTATCGCTTGCTCTCCAATCCAAACGATAGATGAAAGTCCCCCCAAACCCAAGGATCTGGACGAGAAAAACTCGACCTCTAAAGGCACACCAACCGAGAAAAAAATAGAAGTCCCCAAAATGGTAAAAATCGATGACTCTGGCCGACGCAGTGTTCAAGTTGAAACAACCGTTCCTGGTGATGTTGATACTGTCTGGAAGGCAGTCGCTACTCCTGAAGGAATTTCAGCTTGGTTTGTTCCAACCACCGCTGAATACGACGCCGATGGAAAGCCCGTCAAGGTGATAGCCAATTTTGGACCCGGAATGGAATCGATATCCCAAGTCACAGAATGGAGCCCCCCTAAAAGACTCGGAGCTACTTCTCAAGACTTAGGTCTGGATGCCCCAGTTATCGATACCGTATGGGAAGTCGAACCGAGTGAAAAGGGTAAGTGCTTGGTTCGCGTTTCACACAGCTTAGTTTCAGATTCAGTTCAATACGACAAAAGTCTAGAAGCTTGGGCAAAAGGCTGGCCTGATTTCTTTAGAATTCTAAATTTATATCTCATTCATTTCCCGGGTCAAAAAAGCTCGCTCATTCAATTGACCGGTTTTTCTTCAGCTCCCAGATCAGAGCTTTGGCCGAGTCTGAAACAAGAATTAGGTTTTGGAGAACCTGAGGTCGGAGAATCGATTCAAACTTCAGGGGATGTCCCTTCCCTGACCGGAGTCGTTGAACGAATAGGGCAAGATCCCAATCCCGAAGAGCTGCTGCTAAGACTCAGCTCCCCTTCTTCGGGCCTCGCTCATATTTTCTGCTTACCCATGGGAGAGCAGATTTTAGTCTCCATCCGAATCATCTTATACGGAGAAGAAGCTTCTCAACTTAAAGAGCTGGAAGAATCCAAGTGGCAGGATTGGATTAAGAGTCATTATCCGCCGGCCCAACAGTAATCTATACGATTCGTGGATGTGCGTTTTTAACAAATCCTGTTAACTAGCCCGAAGCGCTAGCGAGGGGACGAAACGTCGAGTTGATTTCAAAGGACTTCAACCTACATCATGTGGATGTGAGTCAGTTCCGCTAATTACCAGCGTTAATGCCGAATTAACATTCAATGTCCCTAAAGATATTTCAATCTCATACCCCTGATCCCGACGATATTAAATACGCGAAAAAGAATATAGGTCGCTCAGATTGCCCGCGAAGATATTGCTGGTATTGGCATTCATTGCAATTCGATTTTGAATTGGACGTCGAAGAAGGTTGTACTCTTCCAGAACAAGTCGACGCCAATAAAGAATATACCCCCGAGATTCCATATCTCCGCACTTGTTGTCGAGCATCCAATAATTCACAGCATCCGGATTATTACGAACCAAGGGAGCCCCACTTAGTTGAAGATGGTTTTCCTATGGATTATTTCTTTGTTGTAAGGAAAAAACATCGAGTTCGAAAGTATGAGCGGAGGAAACGTCTCAAGTAGTCGGCTCAGCCAGAGGCTGTGAATTATTTCTAAATACATTAATAAGCCCGGAGCGTAAGCGACGGGATGCGTCATCGCGATGAATCCACATCGGTACGTCCTTAAGGATAACTCAGGCATTCAATTCCTGCCCACGAAATACTTTAGCATTGTCCCGTCGCTTACGCTCCGGGCTTATTAATATTGGTGCTTAGTTCTTTGTTATGAATTTGGATTTCATAGGGATCTAAAAATTCACAACCTCTCTGCGTGCGGTCCTCCTGAGTATTCGTAATTAGCTAAAGGAAAAGAAAAAGCCGCAAACGATTCAGTGTAGTCCGCACGTTCCACGTGCGGCCCTCCTGGGTATTCGTATTTAGCGAAAGCAAAAGAAAAAGCCTCAAACGAATCGATTCGTTTGAGGCTTTTTCTTTTCTTATACTTTTTGATCGTAGCTTGGGAGTACCGCACGTGGAACGTGCGGACTACTAACGTGCGGACTACTTCGAAATAAACACTCCACCCGTAGCTTCTGCCAAGCGTTTCAAGAGTTCTTTCTCGTGAGGCTTGAGGTTGAATCCGATGGTGTTGATTTTAACACGGCGGATGCGGTTCATTTTATCGATCTCTCTCAGGATATCTGCGGTCTTCTTGTAAGCACCGTGAGTGGGAGCCCCATCAGAGAGAAGGTAGATCGTATCGAGACGCTCATCTTTGAAGGCTTTATCTAAGGCATCGAAAACGTTCGTCAATCCATTCGGCTGGGCAGCTTGAACAAATTTATTAACGTCATCTCTCAAACCCCCGGTCAGCTCCTGAAGCTTCGGCCGCCACGGAGTGATGAAGGTATCGAAACGGATCACATTAATCAGAACTCCGTTCTTCAGAGACTTGAGAACTTTGATGAGTTCGTTTTTAGCAACGGTGATTTTTTGAGATTTACCACCCGAATTAGAACTTTTCTTTCGGGGATCACGAACCACCGTACCGCCCTTTTTGCCCCCCTTCTTCGAGCTGGAATCATCTTTAAAATCGTAAACTTCCTTCATACTTTCAGAAGTATCGATGATGAAGGCACATTTGTCAGATAAGACTCTCAAGCCATGATATAAAAGAGTACCGCTGGCTTTCTTAGCCTTGGAGTGAACTTTTGCATCCGCGAATTCTTCTTGAGTGAGTTTTCTCACTTCTACCTTGTCTTTGTACTGTAACCACCAGCTTTCCCAATTAGCGGAGGAATACCCCATGTCTTTACCCGTTAAACGGATCAGGGCGTCGAGAACATCGTCTTGAACTCGTCCCTTGCTAGAATCGACCGCATTGATCAAGGGCATAATCACGTCTTTTGTACCGACATTGACAAGAGCAGCGATAACCGCTAACTGAACGGTTTGATTTTTATCTTTGAGCATCGGAACCAAAAGCTTGAGGCGATCCTTATGAATCACCATATCCAAGCAATCGACCGACAGTGCCCGGGTTTTCCAGTATGGGCTTCGAAGTAAAGCTACGTAATACTTTTGGTAAGTACGAGTTTTTGCTTCCGTAACCAGTAAAACCTCTAATGCAGAGGCCTGAACTTCTTGATCTCGGGATTTAATAAACTTAGAGGCATCCCTTGCAGCATTCTTCGGTTTGAATTCTTTGTAAACATTCAAAACCGCGAGTTGAACCTCAGGGTCCCGAGCCTTTCTCAACTCTGAAGCGAGTAAAGTGAATCTTTTTGTCGATTTGAGATTTCCAATAGCGCGAATCACGGCGCGATAAGCATTCGGGCTTTTTCTGATCTTGCTGGAAAGCCCTTTCTTTAAAAGGAAATCTTCGGCCTTCTTCTCCATCGGCGACATGAGGGCTTTTTCGATGTACGGAAAATTCAGCAGGTCTTTATGAAACATGAGGACGAGTTTCGTCACTAAGGTCTTGACGGCATCTTCGGTACCGATGTTCCCTAAGGCCTTCCCCACTGTTGCGTGAATATAAGGGTTCGACTCTTTTTCTAAAATCTCGTTCAAAAAGGGAACGACCTTTTCCGATTTACAGGTCCCGAAAGCTTCGATCGTAGGAGATCGTTTGTAGTCTTCCAATGATTTTTCAGCTTCGTATTTTTTCTTCAGCTCTTCGAAAAACAAATCCTGTTGTTCATCGGCTTGAACCGAAGAATCAAGCCATAGCCCTTGAGTGAGACTCTGTACAAAGGTGAAAGCGATGAGGAGAAAGAACGTTCTCGGAATGAAACGACGAGTTTTCATAATTTCACTATCTGCATGAATAGAGGTTAGGCTCAAGAGTCTTCAGAAAGGAATGCTCGAACCGTGGGTAAAAACCGTTTGGGTAACCTAGTGGATGGAATGGGATCGATCCCACCGGGACCAGTATCCGGCAATTTTAGCGGATTTAGGCGGGGGATGAGAATGCTTTGTTAAGAATAAGCTCAGAAGAACTTTGAATTTCAGCCGGTTATGCTCCAGAATCGAAGGAACCAGCCACTCAAAATGAAGCGCGAGAGAGCCGCCGATCTCATCAAATAGGCCCCCGCTTTCTCAAACCCTTTCGACCCAAGCAAGTAAAAGAAGTAACAAGATCTCCCTATGAAAGCGCTCATCGCCCCCATCACCGTCGTGGTCATCATTGTCGGAGCGTATTTCGGCTACCAAGATTTTCAGAAATCTAAAAACGGGACGCAAAGAGAACAACAGAATCAGAACAACCCTGATTCCAATTCTGAAAATCAAAATCAGGTTACCAACGGAGATCAAAATAATGAGTCGGATCCCGATGACCCACAACAAAACTCGGTATCGACCATCGATCCCGTGGATCCAGAGGCGATCAACCCTCGAGTGGAGTCGGCTCTCGAAGAACACGAGTCTCTTTGCAAAGCTGGGAAGTTAGAAGAAGCTCGTCAATTAGTGCAGCAAACCTTCGAGAGTCTTCTCAACGAACACGGCGAAGCCTTCAAGGCTCACCCCGCTGACTTGAAGCTCCTGGCTCCTCTCAGAAGAGTAAAGCTTTCACAAGATGTCTTCGACTCGATCTTAGAAATCGACCCCCTCGGTGCTCTCCCCGAAACTCTGTATTCCGTTCAACTTGAAAACGGTCAAGAAATGATCGCCCAGAAGGCCTCTTTAGTCGGTGAGAAGTATGAGATCACTCTATTCCCCAACGCGATCTCATTCTCGAGAAAAGCGAGTGACATTCAAAACGTCAATCCGATCCCCAAAGCGAGCTATCAGAAGACTGAGTGGAAGAAATTGCTCACTCGATTGAAAGAAAAAGCAAAAGATCCGATTGACCTCTACATCAAAGGGGTTGGAAAATCGCTCAAGTTAGGTCTCGAAAAGGAAGCTTACCTCCTGCTTCAAAAAGTCTTAAATTCGAGCGACCCTGATTCCGTTTTAGAAATTGTCTTCTCAGAACAAGATGACACCTTTCGCTCCCAATGGCGACAAGCGAGTGGCAAGGAATCTTTGGCCGCGATCCCAGGAATCAGCCCAAATGAGGCGACAGATGAAAGCACGGCGACGACAATCGCTACCAATAATCAAGAAAATCCCCATCAAGAACCGGATGACCCACCTCGCGAACAAGTGAAGCCTCCTCCCGTTCAAATCTCAGCTTCAGAGCTCCAAGGTGAACTCGCAAAAATTCGGGAGCTCAGAGAGAGTGCTCGAAAAATCTATAAACGAGTCATCGAAGGCGGCGATGCCAAGCAACTCGACAAAGCTCGAAAAGATTTAGAAAACGCAAGGTCCATCCTCAGTCAACTCCCCCAAGATTCAGACCTCGTCAAGCGAACGAAAGCCGAAGTCTATCAGCTCCTCCACGCCGTGATCAAAGCTCAGCCGTTGTAATCCGCAACGTAGTCCGCACAGTGTAGTCCGCACGTTCCGCGTGCGGCCCTCCTGAGTATTCGTAATTAGCGAAAGCAAAAAAAAAGCCTCAAACAAACGATTCAGTGTAGTCCGCAGGCTCCGCCTGCGGCCTTCCTCAGCACATGGATTGAATTTGAAATTCCATCTACAACCTAAACGAGTAACTCGATTTTCAGTTGTCTTTAGTCTCAAGTTAAATCTCGTCGAACAAGAAATTCGCAGGCGGAGCCTGCGGACATCAAATGAGGTCAAAGATCGTAGCTCTGGAAGTCCGCCTGTGGGCTTCGATAATAAACATACTCACCCGATTTCAAATGTGCGGGATTATCCCTAATATACTGCTGATATCTTTCCAACTGAATCTTGGACCTCACAATATGATCAAAACTTTCCGCTTGCCAAAAACGCCCTTTTCTATTCTTTAATTCGTTAATTTTTCTCGCGGTAAATCGCTTCCATGAACTGCATTGCTTTTGGATTTCTCTCTCTTTAAACATACGAACTAATAAGTGTACGTGATTAGGCATAATGACAAAATCACCCATTTCATATCGTTCCTGATCAAAGTAAAGCAGTGCCTCCTTCACGATATTAGAAATTGCTCTTTTACGAAGTAAACACTCCCCGTAACCAAAATCTAATACCTTGAAAAATCCTTTAGAAAACTGATTGTGAAATTCTTTCTTCTTGTCTAAAGGAAGGGATTCAAATTTGGCTTTCCAATTCGGGTCAAAAAAATTGATTCCTTTAGATTTCAGCCACTGAATGCGGTTATTACTCCAACGTCGAGATAATTCGATGGGAATAGAATCTGTCGTCCTAAACGTAACAAAATAGATTTTCTCATCTTGTGACCAATGAGGAAGGGATTTACCGTCATGGATTTTAAATTTTGAATTAGGTTCAAAAAATTCAGACATACTCGTTCATTCAAATTGGTGATTCCCCAGTTACCAATGTGATGAGTCTAACTCTAAATTAGGGCTTTTCAAATTTATCGGATGTAGTCCGCAAAATGTAGTCCGCAGGCTCCGCCTGCGGCCTTCCTGAGTACAGAGATTGAACTTGAGATACCCTTTACAACTTAAACGAGTGACTCGATTTGGTTATCTTTAGTCTTTAGTTAAAGATCGTAGGTCAAGGATTCCGCAGGCGGAGCCTGCGGACTACAAGAACAAACTCCCCCACTGTAGTCCGCACGTTCCGTGTGCGGCCTTCATAAGTATTCGTTATTAACGACAGGGAAAGAAAAGGCCTCAAACGGTTGACTCGTTTGAGGCTTTTTCTGTTCTATAATTTTCAGATCGTAGCTTGGGAGGGCCGCACGTGGAACCTGCGGACTACAGGACGACTAATTCCGCGTATAATCCTTCAACCTGAATATGGTAGCACCCATTATCAATAAGCCGGCGGTCATCGAGGCTAAGGTCCAAAATGCCGTCTCGGTTGACATCGGCAGATGAACGAGGGGATCAGGGGGAACGATGCCGAACTCGTTTCCTTGGTTATAGACCACGGTCGATGTGTAATAACTGATGGAGATACACTTCGCAATCCCGGGCACTCGCCCTACAAAGATCTCGATGGAAAACAGGTAAGCGAGAGAGATCAATATGGCGTGTTTAAAGACCGCAGCGATGAGATGAAATAAAGCTAAGTAGGCTAAAGCTCCTAAAATGAATCCCAAATAAACCATCTCGAAGAGCTTCATGATCTCGGGAGATTGATTCATCACTGAGGTTATCTTACAGATGACCCACAAGCCCCCCACACTGAACAGTAAACCAATTGGAACGATGCCGAGGTACTTACCGAGATAGATCGACCAACGCCAAAGCGGTCGTGTCGCCAAGTAGACGAGCGTTCCATCATCCCGCTCATTCCCTAACGAAGCCGTCCCAAAGGCCAAAAGGATCATGGGGAAGATGAAACTACCAAACGGCCCCGTCACCACTCGACGTCCAAAAAACTCTACACTTAAATCTCGTCTCAACGAGATCAAAACCATCAGCCCACATAAAAGAGCCAACAGACTGATCGCAACGAAATTCTTCTTCGTGAAAAGTTGCCGCTTGGCCGTAAGCCAAATGAGATGGATCCACGCCCTCATCGATCGAATGATCATCCTCGACGCCCTCCTACCGGGGAGTGCCCTCGAAGAAGGTACTCAAAGACCGCCCCCATCGAGGCATCGAGAGGTTCGAGCTCTTTCACTTGCCCCCCGACCGACTCGAGAAGTTGAGGCAAGTTCTCAAAGAATTCATTGGGATGCTTGACTCGAACGACCAGTTCCTCGCTCGAACCCGATTCTAAAGATTCGCGTATCGTCACTTCAGCAACCGACTCTTGTTCGATGAAAATGGCTCCTAATGCTCGTAACGGTTCACCGACAATCCTCAGGGTCAAGGGATGATCCGTCAAGAGTTCTCGAACTTCAGGTAAAGTCCCCGAAGCGAGCAATCGCCCCCAAGCAATCAACAATATCCGATCGGTAACCGCTTCGATCTCTTCTAAAATGTGACTTGAGATCAAAAGAGTCTTCCCTTGATCACGAAGGGCCTTAAAGAGATCGATCAACTCCATTCGGCCCTCGGGGTCCACCCCCGTTAAGGGTTCATCCAAAATCAATATTTCGGGATTGTGAACTAAACCCTGAGCAATTTTGATCCTCTGACGCATCCCCTTAGAACACTTATGGAGTTTCTTCAAACCGTGTTCGTTCATTCCCACAAAATCGATGATCTCTTCGGTTCGCCGGCGAGCCTGGCCTCCACTGAGGCCGGAAAGTTTCGCCATGTGATAAACAAAATCAGTCCCTCGCATCTCTTCGTAAAAGCGGTCGATTTCTGGCACAAAACCCAACCGGCTTCGAGCTCGAGCTTGAGTTGTCACCGGTTGACCAAAGACTCGAATTTGCCCTAAGGAAGGAGCGATCTGACCAGTAATCAATTTCATCAATGTGGATTTTCCCGAGCCATTCGGACCCAAGAGCCCGGTAATCCCCGGGAAGATCTCACAAGTGACTTCATTCACCCCAATGACGGGGCCGTACCATTTAGAAACGGCTTCGACTGAGATGGGCGTCGTCCCAGAGGCCATCAATCGATCACCTCCGTTCGTCCCACTCCTCTATAAAAGAGATAGAGCGATACCAGACTCACCACCAGAAGAACGCCCACCGACCAAAGCATACGTTCGGTATAAATATCCGGTTGAACTTCAAACATCCCCTTGCTCGCCCATTGCATGTTTTTCCAAACATCCAAAAGGCCAAAGTACCAAGCCTCTTCGTAGGACCACTTTCGTTGAAAGTGATCTCGAAGCATCTGAGAAACCCCTGATAAAAAGATGAACACTCCACCCCAAATCAGAAGCAAGGATGCGGGTCGCCTAAAGCGAGAAGCGATGCCCATCAAGAGAACAGAGGTAAACGTACTGATCAAAAACCCACTACCGAGAATGGCAAAAAAGATCCTCGAATTCTCGGTCCAATACTCCATCGTTTTCGTAAAGGCGCCGTACTGAAGAAACAATGCTAGAGCAGGAACCCAGGTCAAGGAGCTGGCTAAAATCCAAATCGGAATCAACTTCCCGAAGAAATAATGCCATTTCCCTAAGGGTTTCGATAAGTAAAAGGGAAGTGCATTGAGCTTGTAGTCGGTTGTCAACCAGATGATCCCCGCATAGGAAAGGATCAACATGACGGGGATACTTTGAAGGACGATGAAATTCATGTAGCTGTCCCCCGATCCCGAAAAGATCATCTCCTGAATTCCGGCAGCTAGATTTTTTAAGAATGGAGGAGGATTCTCCATCTGTTGGACCCGCGCGTAAAACTCGGTTCGAAAGTAAACCAGAGCTGCATGAACGAGGTAGTTGATGAGACCAAGAAACATGAAGACATAAAAAAGCTTACGTCTCAATAACAGGCGTAGACCATTTCGTGAAATCGCCCAAACGCTCCAAAGTGAAGACCGACGACTTCCCGTCCAGGGACGGTAGCGGAGAGATTCAATGCTCATCGGCCCCTCCTTCTCCTCCCCCCTCTTCAGGAGGCACTGTAGGAAGCACTGTAGGAAGCGCTGTGGGAGGCACTTCAGGAGATACTCCCTTAGATGATTCAGCCTGAGGAGCCGAGGGCAAGACGACCGCTCTTTGCCTTGGTAGTTTTGTATTCTTCTTAGAGAAACGCTTGAATAAGTTCTCTAATTTTTCTTTTTCTCGTACCAGAGATCGAACCTGAACCGAGTAGTTTTCAGTCGTTTTTTGGTACTCGATGATATCTTTAAAAACCGTACTTGAATCCCATTCTTCTTGAGCGTGAAGCCGAATGAGGTCTCCCGCAGGTCCTGACTTTCGCAGAGGTTCAACCTCGATCAATTGAGTATTTCTATCAAATAGGAAATTAAGAAACGCCTGACGTTCTCCTCCACTGAGCTCCAAGAGGTAGCGCACTCCATCCCGAACTAAAAGTTCTTCGATCTTCCCGCTTGCGATGACATTTCCCTCTCGAAGAACTAAAATCGAATCCGCCACTTTTTCGACATCCTCCAAAAGATGCGTCGAGATCAAAATCGATTTCCCGTGCTCTCGATGAAGAATTTGAATCAGATCCAACATCGATTGCCGCCCCGTGGGATCGAGACCGTTGGTGGGTTCGTCTAAAATCAATAACTGGGGATCGTGAACCAGAGCCTGAGCGAGCTTCAAGCGCTGCTTCATTCCCGTCGAATATTCTTCGAGTTTACGGTATCGCGCTTCATCCAAGCCTAAGTAAGATAAAACTTCGTGGGCTCTTCGCGTCGCATCTCGTGGAGGCATCCCCCCTAACTCCCCAGCCAGACTGACAAACTCCACTGACGAGAGATTAGGCACAAAGGAATCGTTCTCACTCATGTAGCCAATCTTACTTCGGATGGCCACTCCCGCTTCATCGAGAGGCAATCCTAATACCGTTCCCGTTCCCTGAGTGGGTTGAAGCAAACCTAAGATCGTTTTTAGAAGAGTTGACTTTCCGGCACCATTTGGACCTAAGAGCCCCGTTACGCCTTCGGTGAGTTGTACGGACTCCGATTGAAAAGCGAGGAGTCTACCGTAACGCACTTCAAGATTTTGAAGATCGATGAGAGGCTTACCTGAAGGCGGAGGAAAAGAGGCATGGTTTGAAGGAGAGGCTCGGGAGAAACCCTGATCATTCATAGTTACAACTGGAGAGAATTAGGGTTTCAGTTTCAATCTTAAACTTAAGTGATGTCTCGTCTCACGAGGACCCAAGTCCTGAAGATAAAATCGTGCAGGGTACGACGGTTTCTATTTGTAAAAGCCCAAAGGTAATCGAATAAGGAGAAAATACAACATCCGAAGAAACTTGGCAAAAATAAAGGCTGAATGCTACTAGAGGTGATGTCCGCGTGGAGGTAAGGAAGTAGCGAGTACACAATCATCATTGTGATCACATTATACTGAATCATGTAGCGTCCAAGGTGAGTCCAGAAACCGATCTTCCGGCCTTTGATATGTGCCGTTCGCAGGTGACCAAAAATCTTTCCTGGAGTACCTTCAAATAAATACTGAAAGAGGAACATACCTCCAAAGAAAGTACTCAAACCCACTAAAGCGATGGTGTCATTTCCCCACAGAGGAGACTCCGTCAGTTGTTGGACAAAACTGAGAACTCCGATCGTACAGATCATGGCGAAGAAAAGTAAAAAGTAATCGGCTGCGGTGGCAAAGAATCGCCTAAACATAGAACCGATGACTCGATTTTCAGGGAGAAGCCCCTTCAAAGCATCTTCGAGGTCTTGATAAGTCTGAAATCGATCCTTGGGATCTTTCGCCATCATTTTGAGGAGAAGATCTCGGAACTCAAAAGGAATATCCGAAGGCACACTCGAAGGGAATTTCAAGGGATCTGCCAAGTGCTTGGAGACCACACTCATGAAGTTATCACCCCCGAAAGGAGGCTGTCCGAAGGCTAGGTGGTAGAGAGTGGCTCCGAGTGAGTAGATATCCGATCGAAAATCAGTCTCTTCCCCTCGAGCCTGTTCAGGCGACATATAGTAGGGAGTTCCGGTGATCGCCCGGCTTCCCGTGATCTGCACTCCGGCTCGTGCTTGTTGTTCTTCCTCGTGGCTCACCGTTTTTGAAAGACCGAAGTCGGTTATCTTCACCGAACCGGTTTCGTTCATCACGATATTTGCCGGCTTGATATCTCGATGGACGACCCCGCACTCTTCCGCTTCAGAGAGAGCTCGAACGAGCTGCAAACCCAATCGGATAACTTGATTAAAAGACATACGGCCTTTTTCAAGTTCTCGATCGAGGCTGACACTCGAAAGGAGCTCCATCGCGAAGTAAGGTAACTCACCGCCATCTCCCATGTAACTACCGATATAATAAATCGTGGCAATACCGGGATGGTTGATGCGAGCTTGAGCTCGGGCCTCGTGAACGAATTCTTGAAGGCGTTCCGGGTGAGAACAAAATTCTTTTCGACGAATCACTTTGATCGCAACGAAGCGTTCGAGTGAGCGGTCCAAGGCTCGGTAGACCGTCCCCATTCCTCCCTTACCAATGACCTCTAAAAGCTCGAAGTGATCGATCGTATTGCCTACGAGATCATCATCGGGAAGTTGTTCGCAGTCAGCGGCGGCCTCTTCACTGAGTGTTTCACCGTGAACCGTGGACGCCGTCATCGGAGGTATAGAAACGGTTTCTTGACTGAAGGGATCCTCTTTTGGGAAGGAAGTTCCTTGCCTCAACAAGTCGGAAATCCGGCTTTCAGATTTCCGGTCTTTCGTCAGATTCAGAATGGAGGCGAGGGGCCCTTTAGGATTCGAGTTGGTTTGGGGAGAGATGGTAACACCGTAAACGGTATCTCCCGATTTGTACGTACGAGGATTGGGATGAACCCGCTTACAGCTGGGGCATTCGAGTTTCGCCTCTGAGGAGATAGGTATATCTGCACCGCACACGCACCTTAGAAGGGGTGCTTGGGGAGCCGGGGGCTGAGATTGAATACCAGGTTCGTTCATGAAAGCGAGTTCCGAAGGGGGCTTGATCGATACTTATTACTATGAGTAGTTTGAGTACGATTTAGTGCCCTTCCTCGGTGTCAAAAATTTGTAAAACGTTCGATAGATTTTTGTGAGGAGCAAGTTCTCTCTTTTAAGTGCTCTTCCAGCAGCGACGATCAGCCTGACAGTAAGACTGACTTAAAGCCTGAAATAAAAGTCTTCAGAGACATTATAGATGCTACTCTTAAGACGTTTGGGATCAAAGATCTGTGTGTAAAGAGTTGTAAAAATTCTCCGATTTCTTAAACGCCATATAAGATCATTGGTTCCCCAATTTTAGGAAAATCCTTACTCCAGCAGCTCCAAGGCCTCTGAGAGCTTAATCTTGAGAACTTTCTCTGCGATCGCAGACAGTGCCGTCTCCGATCCCTGAAAGGTAAAAACAGCGTGACGATGATTAAAACTTTCCCCGGGGTTCAGCTCTCTTCCCGGCGAGGCACTCTCTAATTCATAAAAGCTATTTTCAGAATTGGAGAGGCTATCGGCATTGTAGGTTTGAAAGACATCTCCCGAGTAAGGTTTCGGATTGTTTTCCAACCAAGTATAGGTGGGATAAAACCGGGCCTCGGGATCGAAATCGAACTTACAGATGATCAACAAGTTTTGATCGGGATCGTAACTCCCCGCAAAACCGGTGGTTCTTCGAGGACTGATACCAAACTTACCTTCCATTTTGGCATCCGCCTTAAAGACGGCACAAGCATCCGAAACTTTCAGTCGTTCTGGAGTTTTTTCTCGAACCTTTCCGAAATAGTCATCGAAAAGAATGGGGCCCAGCTCACTTTCTTCCCCAGTTTTAAATGGAGCCAGGATCACCGTGTTCGCTCCCCCATTGTATTGACCCAAGATCCAAATCGTCGGCAAACCCGTCGCACTCGACCAAGCCTTGTCCCCGGTATTCGTCAAAGTGTTTAAAGAATACGAGGCCGTGAACTCAACCTCTTCGGGAAGCGACACTCCGATCTCTTCGTTTAATTGCATCGAAGAGATCACTCCCACTTCACGATCGACTCGCATTTTAAATTGAACCGATTGGTAATTCGTGAGTTCCATTTCTCGCTGAAGAGTAATCTTCTGGCCGTCAGCCGAAATCACTTTCATCGCCCCTTCGTTCAGAGGTTCCGGGACTCTCCATTTCTCTCGATCGAAATCTCCCCCTGGCTCGAAGTAAAAACCGAATTGTTCTGCTTCGGGTCCAATCCAAAGACGGTCTTGCCCTCCGAAATTGTTGAACTGCTGACTGGCCTCTCCGCGTTCGATGGCGTTCATGTTGACGAAGCCAACCGATTCCACCGTCCCGACTTTGCTCGTCAGGATGCGACCGTTCAGCCCAGGAGCGACCATCACCTTGCTCGCCGAGTTTTCAGCATCAGTTGACAAGTCGTAAACTATTTCCCCAGAGTAGACCATAGTATTATCCCGGATTCCTTGATAGGTGTTCGTACAACTTGAAAGTAACGTGGCCCCAATTGCAAAAATAATGATCGATAATCTATTCACGGCTTTCCTTCCCTGCCAGCAAGAGATATAGATTCTCAGATCCCGAGCCAATAAAACTCAATCAGCCCCGAAGAAGCTTCTAAGAGCCTTCGAAGGGATCCCTTTCATCAGGGGCTATTAAACCCAAGGGCTCACTCAGCGTCGAGAGGTAACCCCGTAAGTGGGAAAAGAATTTGAACATCCAAGCCTCGAACAGGAAAACTCTATGTTGACTCTTGACGATAGCGGCAAAATGAAGCGAAACTTCCCTTCACCGATCCAGCTGTTTGAGGTTGACCAGCTTCTATGGCCCCTGCCCCTCGGAAGCTATTTATAACCCGTCGACACTCCTTCCCTAAGACCTTCCGATGAAGTAAACTTCGGTCTCCTCAACAATGCTGGCTGGGTCCCAAATTTTTTACCCTGAATGGTCGTTCCCTTTATGAAATCAAATAATCCCTGGCAATGGAAAATAGCTGATCCCGATGCGACTCAAGGGATGGGGCTGCTCTACGAGCCCGGTAACTGGGGTGATTTATTTAAGGGACTTTGGTTGAAACCCTTAGTCGATCTCTTTCCAAGCGACACTCCCAACACTTACATCGATCCCTTCGCCGGTCGACCGCATTACCCACTCATTAAACCCAGCGCAGAACGCCTCCTGAAAACCTTTTCGAACACTCCCCCTAAATCCATCTCAAAGCATTTGGCAGCAGGAAAGCTTCCCAGTACAGCGTCGTGGTTTTTAGAAGAGTGCTGCCTTCAAAAGTTATCTTGGAAGGCCAAAGTATTCGATTTGAGTGAAGAAGCCCGCCAACAATGGTTGGGTGAGAGTAAAGTCGAGCTGCTTCCCCTTGAGGATGGATACCAGTCACTAAAATTAGAGGAGATCGAAACGGCCGACTTTCTGCTCTTTGACCCCTACGATTTTTTTGACACTTGGAGAGACCCTTTACCCCGTTTATTTGAGCTTTCGCACTCGACCCTCATTCTCATCTATATGTTCAACAAGGCCCCTCGAGGGGCTGGATATTTTCAAAATTATCGCGCCTTAAAACGAACGCTCGAAAATGAACTCCAATCCAATCCCTTAAGTGAAATGTTTTGGGGCCGTTGCCCGCAAGACTCAACTTTACCCCGCGCGTATCACGATTTAATTCTTTTAGGTCCGAAAGACCTCGTTCGTCGCGTCAGCCCAGAGCTAAAAGAGATCACTCATTCTTTCTCCCAAATGATCGCAAGAGAGGGTTGGGTGGAGTAGCTCGCAATGTAGTCCGCACGTTCCACGTGCGGCCTTCTTAAGCTACGATAGATCATCTAAGAAAAGAAAAAGCCTCAAACGATTCGATTCGTTTGAGGCTTTTTCTTTTCCTTTTGCTAATTAGTTCCTGTTGAATAACAGGAATTAATTATATTTGCGTGGGATCACGCAAATCACAAAAATAGGCTTTTAGCCTATTTTTTGTGGAGCGACGCC
>JANQLS010000116.1 GCA_028280485.1 Planctomycetota bacterium | reverse complement strand
TTCAAACGCTCCAAGCAGTTCTACCTATGCCTCTGGCATAGCCCAAAAGGGCTGCGGCGTCGCTCCACAAAACATAGGCTTTTAGCCTATGTTTGTGATTTGCGTGGTCCCACGCAAATATAATTAGTTTCTGTTGAATCTTGCCCCTGCGGAGCCTGATTCAACCGTTTCAGCAAATCACAGATTTGCTTTCACTCCGCTGAACATAGACTCTGCGAGCCCATGTCCGCGGCCGAGTTGATCCCAACTCGGCTTAGTTCCTGTTTAATCAACAGGAACTAATTAGCCCGAAGCGCTAGCGAGGGGAATGCTCCCTCGCTAACACTTCGGGCTAGTTAATTGATTTTTCCACTTTTTGACGCTCTAAACCTAACCTGCTGCCAATTCCTTCGTTCTTTCCAATTCATTTCAAATAAAGCACTTATCTCTTTTTGACCCCCAAAAGATCGACATCGAGCAAGATAATCTTTGCTATGCAGAGTTCTTTGTGTTTTGATTTAGGGGTGCGTTATATAACTTAGTACACCCGCACTTTAGATATTTTATAATGTTTGCGTGCCTGAGGCCTACGAACTGAAATAAGACTCTTGTACTAAAATCACCAGGCTTTGATTACTAATTGAAGCGTGATTGAGGAACTTTGATTCTATGAACGATTCTGTGAACTCCGAAAATCAAATAGATCCTTATGGAGAACTCGAGCGCCTTTTTCATGAACCTAAAAGGTTAGCTATCCTATCCCATTTGGCGGGGACCGAAGGGGGTTTGACGTTTCGTGAAATTCGGGATCTCTGTGATCTGACCGACGGGAATCTCAATCGTCACCTGAAGATGTTGGTCGATGCTGAAGTTGTTCGCATTCAGAAGGATTTCGTAGGGGCACGTCCCCGAACGACCGTTTTTTTAACGGACAACGGGCGGCAAGGATTCATGAAATACCTCGACGCCTTGGAAACAGTCCTAAAGTTGGCCTCGGATTCAGCTCGGTCGAAACCCCAAGACCGTACACTTGATGCTTCGAAATCGGCTTCAAAGGAGCTCTCCGCCGATAATCAGCCCGAAACTTCGGCCAAGGGGAGTTGAAAGGCCCGAGTCTACAAATTCCATACTTCACTTCTGTTGAGTTTTTAAATCTATTCGCCTTGTTAACTCATCGATTCCGTCTTACCCCGTTTTCTTGCTATACTCATCTTTTCTGACCCTATTGACCTCTTAGTTTTACCCCTCCCGCCCCCTGCTTAGGTTCCACTTGTTCACTATTCCTCCCCTCGACCGCAAAATTCTGGCTCTCGCTATTCCTGCCTTTGGTAGTGGCCTCACGATTATGGCGCACACCTGGGTGGATACGGCTTGGATTGGAAGGAGCCTGGGGGATGAAGCGCTCGCTTCGATGACGATCAGTAGTTTCACCGTGTGGATCTTCGGCTCGTGTGCCTCTCTCGTCAATGTGGGCTTGGGTTCGATCGTTGCCCGCTACGTTGGGCGAGGCCGTGAATTGGGAGCTCGTTATGTCGCTTCCCAAGGTTTGCGATGTGCGTTTAGTTTTGCGTTGGTGCTCGCGGTCATCGGGTGGTTTGTAGCTCCTTTAGCGTTTAAGCTCTCCCAGGCGGAGGCTGTGGTGGCGGCCGATGGGATTCCTTACGTTCGGGTTTACTGGTTGGCGGGAGTCGTGATCCTCTTGCAGCAATCCTGCGATGCGATCTTTCGGGGGCGAGGGAATACTTGGATCCCCTTTCTCGCCGCCCTGACGGGTTTGGCGATCAACGCCGTGCTCGATCCGATCCTCATTCTGGGGTGGGGGCCTATCCCGGGCCTGAGAGTGGGGGGAGCCGCCCTCGCAACGATTCTCTCCCAGTTGGTTGCGTTGAGCTTTTCTCTCTTTTTTCTTCATAAAGCCTCATTATTATCTCCGATTCGGCCCTCCGATGAGGAACTTACTCTTCATGAGGGAACTCGGGTGGGCACCGGGCCGCGTTTGTGGGGTGATCCGGCCGTGTTCTACCGAATGGCTCGAGTGGGCCTACCAGGAGCCTGTTCCGGAGTTTTATTCTCGATCATTTACATCCTCATCGGACGGGTGGTTTCAGAGAATGGGGGGACGGGAGCGCTCGCCGGTATGGGAGTCGGATTGAGGATGGAAGCTTTGGCTTTCGTTCTAGGAATGGGCTACTCCGCTGCTGCTGCTTCCCTGGTGGGGAGGAGCCTCGGAGCAGGAGAAGTGCTTCGAGCTGAACGCGTAGCCTGGAGAAGCGTGATTCACTGTACGTCCTTGTGCGGCCTTTGGGCCATGGTTCTTTATTTCTGTAACGATTGGCTTTCAGCTCAGTTAACAGATCCTGGACTCGCCCGAAGCCACGCTCAAGACTTTGTGAAAGTGATCGCCTTCTGCCTGCCTCCGCTCGCCGTTGAGAGTGTTTTAAACGGCGCCTTCGGGGGAGCTGGACTCACGGTTCCACCGATGATCATCGTCGGAAGCTTGACTCTGATCCGCCTCCCAGTAGCCTACTTTGCAGCTCGAGAATATGGGGTTTTGGGGGTTTGGTGGACGATTTCAGCGACTGCAATCATCCGCGGCATACTGATGGCTTATTGGTTCTCAAGAGGGACTTGGAAGACGAGACAAGTGTGATGAATCCATAGCTTGGAAGAAATTACCAATCCTTCCTTGCAGGTCAGAGAGAACGGTTGTAAAAAGGTCCATCCGAATAAACTCTTTTGACTTTTAGACGGGAAAATTAAACCGAATAGTCAGTTTCTCGTTTTAGAAGAAGAATTAGAAGGAAACGAATACTATGAAACTCATTTCTTCTGTTGGGACTCGCCGGGTCGCAAGTCTTTTGGTTCTCCCCTGTTGCTTGGTTCTCACATTGCTCTTCAGTAACGTTAGTTGTGATAAGAAGCCAGTTCCTGTCGATAAGCCCAAGGTCGAAGATAAAACGAAGGTCGATGGAGATCAAACTACGAAAACTCCTACTAACGACACGAACTCTTCCACCAAGACTCCAGATAAGACTCCTGAAAAGGTTGAGACTCCTCCAAAAACCAATGAAACCACCGAAAAGGTGACGACTCCTCCCAAGCCTCCTGCAGTCAACGACCACGTGGTCTTGACGACCGATCAGGGGGTGGTCGTCTTGGATCTTCTGGAAGAGGATGCTCCCAAGCACGTGGCTAATTTTAAAGCCAATGTGAAAGCTGGTATGTACAAAGGATTGGCCTTCACTCGCGTCATCGATGGCTTTATCGCCCAGAGCGGTAGATCTTCTCAGGCGGTTAATGCCACCGCTATTCCCACGGAAGCCAAAGTGGCTCATACCTCAGGCTCAGTGGCTATGGTTCTCAAAGATCAGGCTGATCACACCAAAGGATCAGTGACCGATCAATTTTATATCAGTTATAAAGATTGGCCTGAACTCAAGGGAGCAACCGTTTTTGCGAAGGTGATCCAAGGGATGGCCGTCGTGAATAACTTTGGGAAATACGCTCAAGAAGAGGTAAATACCGCCAACAATGGTACGCTACCCCTCAATCGCCAAACTAAAATTGTTAACGCTTCTATCGCTACTCCCACTGAGCTTGCAACAGTGGTAGCTCGAGAAGCATTGGTTGCGAAGAAGGCAATGGAAGACCGACAAAAAGCCGCCATGACTGAAGATGTAGTTGCCGTTCTCAAAACGGATATTGGAGATATCGTTATCGATCTCTTTGAGAAAGATACTCCCAAGCATGCTGCTAACTTTAAAAAGCATGTTAACGCCGGGTTCTACCACAATACGACATTTCACCGCGTGATCGAAGGTTTCATGGCTCAAGGTGGTGATCCCGACGGTACAGGCCTCGGTGGCCCTGGTTACACGATTGAAGCTGAGATCGGTCGGCCTCACGTCAAGGGTGCTGTGGCTGCGGCCCGTACCAGTGATCGAGTGAATCCTGAACGTCGATCGAGTGGAAGCCAGTTCTACATTTGTTTCGATCGCCGAGGCACTGCCCAACTGGATGGCGCCTACACCGTCTTCGGTCAAGTCGTTAAAGGCATGGATGTCGTCGAGAAGATTAAGCGGGGTGAAGGCGCTTCGTTCCCCACCAGCGAAAGAACTAAAATCTTGAGCACCTCACTTGAACCCGCTTCAAAGTATAAATAAGTTTGTTCAACTCAGCGGGATATTTCAGTTCCGCACCTGAATTGAGTTTCAAAAAGAAGCCGTCATTCAATTAGAATGACGGCTTCTTTTTTTTACGGTGTTAATCATGAACTCAAAAACTATCTTAGGAACATCAGGTTGGTCGTATAAGGATTGGGTGGGGCCGTTCTATCCTGAAGGAACTAAGAACAGTGAGTTCCTAACGATCTACTCCCAAAAGTTTGATGGGGTTGAAGTTGATTCTACCTTTTATGGCATCCCTCGAGCTAGCTCGGTCGTCAATTGGTATGAGATCACTCCTGAAAATTTTAAGTTTGTCTTAAAAGTCCCGGGAGAGGTGACTCACGGCAAGGTGGATCGTCGATCGAATTTAGATCGGGTTTTGCGCGATCCGGATGGAGTCTTCGAGCGCTTTACTGAAGTCGTAGAAAATCTAAAAGAGAAATTAGGAGTTCTCTTGTTTCAGTTCCCTTACTTCAGAGTGAAGGAAATGGATGGGAATGACTTTAAGGACCGTTTAGAAGCATTCTTGAGTAGAGTGCCGACTACTATTCGTGCGTCGGTTGAAATTCGCAACAAGGGTTGGATCGACGATCGATATAAAAGAATATTGAGTCAGTTCAATGTGGGGGCAACTCTCATCGACCATCCTTACATGCCGCCTCCGATTCCTCAGATGAAGCTTCTGGGAGTGACTTCGGATTTCACCTACATCCGACTTCTCGGTGATCGCTACGGGATTGAAAAGAAAACAAAAACGTGGGGCCAAGTCGTTGAGGATAAAAGTTCTCAACTCAAAGAATGGGCCGAGGTCATTCGCCTTCTCACGGAAAGAGAAGAAGTGAAAGAAGCCTATGCCTTCAGTAACAACCACTATGCGGGTCACGGGCCGCAAACCGTTCGAGACCTTGAGGAAGCCCTCAAAGACGCTCCTTTTTAAACAGTGCCCTTAAAGAGATAACAGAATGAAAATCGATCGAGTCACGTTAACTCCCGTTGTCGTTCCCGCTAAATCTGGCGCGATTCACTCAGACGGAATTCAAACGGCCTTACACATGTTAGTGGTCGGAGGGAAGTCGGGTTGGTCGGTGGAGTTTGATGAACTGACGAAATGGATCATCGAAATTCGTACCGACGATGGCGCGGTCGGGGTGGGGGAATCTTTGAGAAGCGTACAAACGGAGCGCATTCATGAGATGGCGATGAGTTTGATCGGGAAAGATCCGCAAAAGATGAATTTGCGAGATTTGCCTCTTCCCTATTCTCGCGAGTACGACGGTTTTGAATGTGCACTTTACGACCTGATGGGTAAAGTCTTGGGAGTACCGGCTTATCGTTTATTAGGAGGGGCTTACCGAGATAAGGTCTACTGTTCGGCTTGGTTCGGGCAACGCTACCCTGAAGATGCGGGTGCTCAAGCCGCTCGGTTTAAGGAGATGGGCTACGACTGTTTAAAGTTCAAAGGATCCCTCAAAGAAAATCCTGTTGAGATCTGTCGTGAGATCAAGAAACAAGCGGGGGATGATTTTCGAGTGATCATCGATCCGAATGGGCGGTGGGAACGACCGGCAGAAGTGATGCCGTTCCTTCGTGATTTAGAAGAAGTGGGAAATGTGTGGTTGTTAGAAGATCCCATTCCTCGTTGGAACTTAAGGGGTTTTCGATTTCTAAGAGAAAAGGGCGATATTCCCATCGCGCTTCACACCGCGATTCCGTACATGGAACTCTTTCAAAAACCTCAAGACGTGTTGACGGCCTTGGAATTGGATGCGGTTGATTACTTCAATTTTAATGGACCGATGGCTTGGGTTCAAAAATTGGGAGACATCGCTGAAGTGGCGAACATGCCGTTCTGGCATGGGTCTGAAGTGGATTTGGGCTTGTTAGAGGCTAGTTACATTCATTCAGCTGCATCTTCAAAGATGTGTACCTTGCCGAGCGACATCTTTGGAAGATTAATCCGTGAGCATGATCTATTGAAAACACCATTAGAGTTCACTGGGGATGGACATGTTAAAGTTCCTCAAGGGGCGGGATTAGGAGTTGAGGTTGAACCCGATGCATTGGAGAAGTATCGCGCCGGTGAAACGATTGTTGTTTAAGTTAGATATTCGATAAATTAAAGTTGGCTTTACATTTTTAGGTGTAAAGGAAGTCCTAAAGTGTTTATTTTTTAGGAACGGAATTTATTGTACTTAATTGAGGGCAAAATTTTTTACCACGCAGAAAGCTCGTAACTCTATAGAATGCATTCATTACGAACTAAAAATATCTTTTCACTAATGTTACTACCTTTGCTCAACCTCTCAGTGGAGTTCCGATACCGGTCTTGTGACCTTTCGGATTTTAATGGAGGGGAAACTATGCTCACGCAAACTACGTTTTACCTAACCGTTATCTTTCTATCAGTACTATCCAATTTCGGCTTGGCTGAAAAGCGAATTGAATTTTTGGATGAAGTCGATACTAAAGACTTCACTGCTCCGGTAGTACTCGTCGAGGGGAATGGTGGTGGACTCTATGGAACATTTAATGGAAAGGGAGATTTACCTGGTGACCCACTTACTGCTGGAGGAATTTTCAAGTTGAGCCCAGAGGGTCAATTCGAAATTCTTTATCGGTTTAAACCACTTCAAGATGGTATTACTACGGCTAAAAAGTTGATTATCGATGATCAGAATAATTTGTATGGAGTTCTTTCAGCAATAGAAGGGACTTTTTATAAGTTTACTTCCACGGGTAAGTTTCATGTTTTAACGAAGTTTCCAACTCAGAATTGTTCTGCTCAGGGCATCAATGGAGTCATCCGGGCATCCGATGGAAATTTCTATGGGACATCCACCTCATCAATAAATAGGAATGTCGACGCCGTTCTATTCAAAATAACTCCCACGGGAGAAGCGACTACCCTTCATGATTTTAAGAGTGGTGGCCGATTAACCCCACAAGGGTTGCTTACCGAAAGTTCAGATGGTTATTTGTATGGAGTCTACGCCTATACCAACCCATCGACTTCTCGTACTCATCGAGCGGTTGTTTACAAGATTTCATTGACGGGTAAGCTCACTGTGCTTCATGAGTTCGATTGGTCAGAAAGTTCAAAAGGGGGGGTTGGGCCGCTAGGTCATTTGATTGAAGGGCGTGATGGGCGATTTTATGGAGTCACTGTACTTGGAGGGCAGTCGAGACAGTCATCAACTGGAGGCACAATATTTTCGGTTAACTCTCAAGGTGATTTTGAAATTCTCCATTCCTTTGGAGTTCAGCCATCGATGGGGCATGTTCCCAGGGTTGGTTTACTTCAATCTAGGGATGGGAATTTTTATGGGTCGACTGCGCATGGAGGATCGGTGGGAAATGGAACACTTTATCGAATTGATACTGCTGGAAGATTCTCCACTCTTCATTCCTTTGATGAATCTATATTGAGTGGAACTCATGCAAGACTTTATGAAACATCAAATGGAAGCATTTTTGGAACGGTAGTCAGTTCTTCACTCCAGACCCGATTTTTTAGATTAAGAGAGACCGACTCTTCCTTCATTCGCGGTGATTGTAATGGAGATGGTGAGACTGGCGAAGTCGCCGATGCCGTATTCATTCTTTCAGCCAATTTTCTGGGTGGAGATCAAGGGCAGTGTAAGGCGGCCTGTGATGTGAATGGAGATGGGGACATCACCGGACTGACGGATGCCATTTATCTATTGAGTCATAATTTTCTTCGTGGAGTTCCGATACCCGAACCGTTTACTTCTTGTGGGCAAGCCATGATTTCAACGGATCGGGTTTTAGGATGTGAGGAAGCGCCAGAATGTGCTAATGGATTATAAAGCGCCCTGGGGTTGTAGTCCGCACTCTCTGAGTGCGGTCTTCTCATGAGACGATAACTAAGTTTTAGGACTGAATCGATTTCAACGAGTCATCCATTCAAGTACAGCTGATCTCTTTTTATGAATTGCAGGAGTCAGAAGACTCCCCGCGGAGCGGGACGACTAATTAAGTGACTCGATCAGGTTGATGTGCAACGTTTTGAATGGGTTATCGTCGTTAGGGGGATCCGCACGCGGAGCATGCGGACTACATTTACTTATAAAGCTTCCAAAGCTTTTCGAACTCTTCCTGAAAAGATTCAATTAATTCAGGTGTTGTGGTGATGATGATGTTTTCGTGATTGTGGTTTGCGGCGCTCCGCGTCCAATTATAGCTACCATTTAAAAGCTTTCTTCTGTCAGCGATAGCAAATTTATGATGCATATGATCAGGGCCATCATCTAGGGCTACGGGGATGTTGAGCTTTGTAAATATTTCAACATCGGACCCCCGATCCTCAGATTTATCATCGTCAGAAATGATACGAATTTTAACACCCCGTTGATGCGCAGCGGTGATCTCATCGGTCAGACGGTTGTCGGTGATCGTGAAGACGCAAATATCTAAAGTCGATTTTGTCGCTGAAATAAAATTCCTGATCAAACTCACTGAGTGACCATCGGGAGCGAAGACTGCAGAGTGCTCTTCTCTTAACTGGGAGTCTTGTTTTGGTTCTAATAGCCGGACGACATCTTCAAGCCAATCGACCAAATCGGCATTCCTTGAATCATGAAGACGCTCTCGAAATTTTTCGAAGGCAAATTTTCGGATTTGAGCGCACTCGTTACGGTCGAGCTTTTCTTCTTGGAGATGTTGAGTTAAGACTTGGCGTTCGCCTCGTGATAAGTTTTCGTCGGCCAAGGTGGCTTCGATCATATTTAGGATGTTTTGCACCATTTTAATCTCGTATTGCGTCTAAGAGCCCACAGTGAACTGCTGTTGGTTTCATTTCACTGGCAGTGAAATCTATTTCATGTAGCCACTCCCTATACTCTTGTTGACTGTAAGCTCGCCCTTCGGTTAATCGAAAAAGGTCTACAGAATATAAGGCGATGGGGAGCGGCCCATCTAAGGCATCGTTTAGAAAAACGTCGTGTATCCAAATGTGACCTTCGGAAGGGAGGGCTTCAGAACAACGGCTTAATAGCTGTTTGTTTTCAGGGATATCCCAATCGTGGAGAATGTTGGAAAGTAATATCGCTTGAGCATCTTGGGGAAGGGGATCATTGAACATATCGCCAGCTTGTAAATTCAGCCGGTCAGTCACTCCATACTCAACACTAAATTCTTGAGCCACCTTCAGTACTTCGGGTCGATCGATGACGGTCGCCTTCAAATTAGGATGCTTTTGTAATAACGCGATGCTGTAGATTCCAGTTCCCCCTCCCAGGTCGATGACGTGATCGATTCCTTCTAAGCTAGCTACTTCAGCTAGTTTGGGGGCAACAATCTTAGCTCTCCCGGCGAGGGCTAAGGTCAACTGTCGAGCCGATTCTTCGGCTTCCATCGCCGACTCTAAGCCTTCCTTAAAAATGAACGCAGCTCCTTCTTCGGATTCTTCGCTCCCCGCTGGTTTGTCGCTTTGCAAATGTTCTTTGAGCTCATGAATGAAAGGAGCTCCTGCAGCTAGACCTACGTAACCACTCACATCGAAATCAGCCTTCGAGTGTAAATGATCTTGGGCGAGTGAAGTGAGTTTTAATTCCCCATCGGTTTCGCTCAAAAAGCCCAATGCTTTTAAACCTGTCGTGAAGACGGTGAAGGGACGTTGATTCAAGCCCAATTCATTTTGAACTTTTGCTTTGCTTAACGGTTTTTCCGCGAGGAGTTCAAATATTTTGAATTCTGAAACGGCTAGGGCTAATAATCCCGTTGCGTGAAATCCTCTAAAGTGTTCAAAGATGAGAGTGGGATCTTGTTGGGGTGTATTCAGGGCGGATTTTGTCATCGATGGGATTTATTCCAAGAATTAAGTGATGGGATCTGGACCTTCGCGAGGATTCAATTGATCTCGTTTTTTTAAAAGCCACATGAGGAGTAAGCCAGACACTATAGTCGTTACTATAGGTAAAAGGAATAATGTCCCAAGGAGATACAGTGGATTCACCCAATGCATGTAAAGTTGACTCTTTAAATGCTTAATTTTGAAGATGAGGATGAAATCTTTATAGGCAATCTCTGGATCCGGGATTTGTAACACGTCATGGTAGGGAGTCGTTTCAAGAAAGGAAAAGAATTTACCTGGGGTATCGGCAGCATGAATGTTTTGGATATCCTCATAATTAAAGAACAGTCCGATCCCTGATCCTGATTTTTTTATATGATCTAAAAACGTATCTCCGAAATGAATTTCACTACCCATAAAAAGCGATGCTTTCTAATGCCAATGTTAAAAATTAAAATGCCCGGAACACTTTCGGTACTTCATATACATGAATTCGCCCCCAGGGGTTGATCTTCCCATCTTTAGGGCGAGGTTGAGTCACTGCTGCTGAAAGATAAAGTCGGCTGCCGTCCTTTGAAAATACGGCCTCGGTGACTCGAGTTCTAGTTGAGATTGAATGAATTATGGATCCGGTCTTTGTATCGAAGAAGGCCACGTTCCATTTTCCCTTGGCGATGCGACCCCCCATCACAAAATACTTTCCTGAGGGATGTAAGGTGATCGTTTCCATCAAGCCGCTTCCACTTTCACCAGAATGAGTTTCATCCACTTTTTGGGGCTTGGCTTGGTTCCATTTGAACCGTTGCCACAGTTGACGGCCATTCCCCGCTGCGGGATCTCTCGTTGTTCCCATTCCGGCGAGGTATAAATCTTCATTATCAGGAGAAAAGAAAAGAGAGAAAACGCCGCCCGTATAGTAATGCCCTTTGATGATGCCCCAACCCGTAAAGTTGGGAGTTTCAATCTTGGAAAGCAGTTTTCCGGTTCGCGTTTCCCAAACTCGAACTTCACCCATCAAATTACCCGCGGCAACAAATTGACCGTCTTGAGAAAAAGTCACGGATTGAACAGGAGGAATGTGAGAGAGAGCGTGAGCGAGTCGACCTGAATCGAGTTCGAAGAGCATCACCGTAGGTTCTTTGGAAGCCTTAGGTTCGTACTTATAACCGCCACAGAGATACTGGCCTCCTGAAGAGGCGACGAATCCAGCCTTTTCGTTCACGGCGAGTTGCCACGACCAGAACGAGTGAGCCTTGTTATTGATCAGCTCTTTTTGTTGGGAGGACTCATGCCATCGCACACGGCCATCGTAACCCGCAGACACTAGGTTTTTACCATTATTAATACTCGCTACTCCAGAAGCGTAACGATCGTGCTGACCGATTTTCGTCAGTTCATCCTTACCGGGTCCGACTCGGTAGATTCCGCCATCGATACAAGCTGCGAATAAGTTTTTCCCATCTTCAGAGACATCGACACTCAGAGTGCCGGTGGGTAGTCTTAGAGTCTTCAGAATCTTAGCGGGTTGATTCTTGAAGGGATTCGATGGTTTTGAATCGACTTTTTTTAACATGGTTCTCAAATCAGCTTACTAACTGAGGATCTCGTGAATGGGTTCAACTTTTTCTTCTACCAAATGGAAGGTCGGTAGATCGTTGACTTCATATTTTTTGTAGGGATCTAAATCGAGAGCTTTAAAGATCGTCGCGAACAGGTTCTCAGATCCGACTTTGCGGTCGGTAACGCCGTAACCATCTTCATCTGTGGCTCCGACGACCACCCCTGGTTTGATCCCGGCGCCGGTCATCGCGAGGCTCCAGGCATTGGGGTAATGATCTCTTCCTCGACTCGAATTTAACCAGGGAGTTCGGCCGAATTCTCCCATCACCACGACCAAGGTGTCTTCGAGCAGGCCTCGTTCTTCAAGATCGGTGGTTAGCTGATAGATGATGTTATCCAGATCCGGAACTAACATCTGGTAGATTTCGTGATTGAAGACATGGCAATCCCAAGGCATTCCGTTGGCCACCATCACAAATGGAGCTCCGTTCTCAACCAAATTTCGGGCGAGTAGAGTATGCTGCCCAAAAGTACCTGGGCCGTAACGTTCGAGATCTTTCTTGGGAAGTTTATTGAGATCAAAGAGATCGGCACAACTCATCAGTCCTTTGACGCGCTCATAGATGGCGTTGTGAGAGGAAGCTGCCTTGCTGCTTCGATCGTTTTCGTATTTTCTACTGAGAAACTTACGTAAGGCTTCTCGCTCTTCTTGGTCTTCTGAATTCAAATCGACAAGGCGATCGATGTCTTCTAAGCGGTATTGCCCACCTAATCGGACTGGGCCGTATTCGGCACCTAACCAGCCCGCCCAATTCCCGCGTTTAAAAGCTTTGAATTCATTTCCTTCCGGACAGGGGTCTAAAAGGATGAAGTTGGGGATTGGGTTTTCTAACTGACCTAATTCTCTCGCTAAGACGGATCCTAAGGCGGGTCTGACAAAGGGTTGTCGAGTTTTAACGCCGCGGGTTAAGCGGTCGATTGCTTGAAAGTGTTCTGTGGGGTCCGTTTTCATCGACCGAACGACAGCTAACTTGTCGAGGATCTTGGCTGACTGAGGCATGAGTTCACTGACATGAACGCCGGGAATGACTGTGGGAATGCTCCCGAATGGGCCGCTTGTGGGTCGACCTGGCTTGGGGTCCCAAGTTTCAAACTGACTGGGGCCGCCACAAAGCCAGAGCAAAATACAGTGCTTCTGTTTTTTGCTCACCTCATCGGCGAAGGCTTCAGAGTTAAACAATCCGCTCCAGCTGAAGGTCGTCGACGCTGCGGAGGCGGCTAAGCCTTGGAGAAACATGCGCCGATGGATGCGATGATCGGGACCACCGCAACTGGAGAGTGGATCGGATTTTCCTTGAGTGGAAGACATAAAGACTCTCTTGAGTTCTAATGATTCAAGCGAAATTCAGCTCCGGATACGATAGACCACAGGAGCTGCTCGATTCCCTTTTTAGGTTTCTTCTCGAGGAACTTAACACAGTAGGAAAGTTCTTCTTGATCGGGTTTTCGACCCAAGCAAATTTCGAAGGCTCGCTCAACTTGTTGTTGAGGCTTTTTAAGTTGCAGAAGATTCCAAGCTAAATTTCCCTCTCGCGGCTTGAGCATCTCTTGGATTGCCGGGTTGTTGGTCATGAAGAGGGCTTGTTTCAAAGTGGGACTGAACTCTTCTTGAAACAACTCAGGAAACTTACTAAGAAAAGCATTATCTAAGTGACTACGTGAAACGGAACCCAAGTTTGGAACCTCGTTCTGTTCTACGGCAATAACGATCGATCGAAGGTACGCCTCAGCAGAAAGAGGTTTTTCATTGGCGGCGCTGAAGAACTCTGGCCGAGGGCGTTTGGCTTGCGAACCACGATAACCCGCGAGTTGATAGGCTCGCGACTTTAGGATACTTCGAATTAATCTTTTAACATCAAAGTCACTCGCCTTGAAATCTGCAGCCAAAAATTCGAATAGATCGGGATGGCTGGGCGGGTGCGCAGAATCGATCTTGTCGACGGGATGTACTAAACCCCGACCGAATAGATGCGCCCAGACTCGATTGACGAAGGCTTTTGCAAGTAAGGGGTGCTCGCTGATCACATCGTCGTAGAGTTTTTGACGTCTTGAGAATTTAGGGACGGCCTCGGAATCGGGAGTGACTCCTTTTCGTGGTGGAGCCACAATGTATTTCGATGTGTCGTCTTTTTCTTTCTCGCCCTTCTTCGGTCGCATCTCTTGAATTAAGGGAGCGTCATAAAAGATGAGTTCAGCGGGTTTCTCATCCCCAGAGAGAGTTTTAAAGTTGATGAAGCCTCCGATGGCGGATTCCGATATGCGTTGTCCTTTTTTGGTGTTGATGACTTGGCTTCGATTAAAGAAGGCCACCAATCCCCAGTAGTGACGTTGTTCAATCTCGGGGGCGATCGGGTGGTCGTGGCACTGGGCGCATTGAATCTGAATCCCCAAAAGTGAAGGAGCTAAGGCTTCCGCTATTTTCTGGGCGTCGTTCTTGCGTTCTGAGATGAATCGAATGGCACCCTTAGCTTTGTCTTCTTTTGGCCGAGCTACCACGAGTTCCTTGACGACTTCCTTCCAAGAGCGATTTTCATTGAAAGCATCTTCAAGAAAGCGGTTCCAACCTTGTTGTTGACGTTCATTACGTCTGCTCGCATTTCCTCTCCCCATTAAGACTACACTGAAGATTTCTCGAAAGTGTTTTGCGAACTCTTTAGAGTTCAACAGGCGATCGATTTCTAAGTTCCTCTTGTCGGAATGAGTCGATTTCGCAAAGGCATGAAGTTCAACTGAAGTAGGAATGCGACCCAGGAGATCGAGGTAAAGCCGTCTTAAAAATTCGGGGTCGGAACTGCGAGAAGTGGGGGTTACCTTGAGTTTGTTCCACTGTCTTTCTAAAAAGACATCGATGGCTAATTCGGGAGAAGTACCCAAGGGGAGTTGAAGATCTGATGGATTTTTCTTTGAGGCAGCTTGGCTTTTGGTGTCGTTTGAATCGGGATTCAATCTTTCGATCCACCGAGCCAGAATTTTAATCTCTTCTTCCGTCAATTGCTTATCTTTACCGGGAGGCATGTGGGGCTCAGCTCCGGGTAAAACATATAGATAGAGTGAACTTTTTAAAGGCTTGCCTTTGACGACTGCTGGGCCGTCGTCTCCGCCTTTTAAGATCGCTTCGATGCTTCTTAGATCTAGGCCACTTTTTTTCTTAGTAACTCCGTGACAACTCACACAGTTCTTGTTCAGGATGGGGCGAACATGAAAATTCCACAGCTTGTCGGTGGAATCATCCGCAAAACTTGTGGAGGTGAATACAAATCCACAAATCAGAAGAGTTGAGAAGAATCTTTGAGCGCGATCGTGAGACATGATGAACGTTTAAACAAGGGGCAGAGTTTGCACTGAGTTCGAAGGTGACTCGAGCATGAGCTTAGAATAACTCTGTAGTAAAACGTTCCATCATCGATCTTGGAAGGCTTAAAGTCAAGATGTAGTAAGGTTTAAGCTAAGGTAAAGCCCGCTTCAATCTTGGTGTCAGGGCCCACAACTCCCGCGAGATCATTAGAATCGAGAGCTTTTAAGGGGCTGATTTCGATGAATCCATCGAAGTCATCGATAGTCACATCCGCACCAGCTTCTTTGAGGAATCTAAGGTATTGGAGCGTGAGATCTTGGCGACAGGTTTGAGGAGAATCTTCGCCTTCGGCATTCTTTACGGGACTGAATTCTTCTTCTCTTTTGGCCTCTAAGGTGATGGAGGCTTTGGCTTGGCCTAAGGCGTCGAAAACAAAGGTTTCGAATTTGATGCCGTTTTTATCAGTTGGGCGAACTTTGTTGCCCTCTGAATCGATGTAGGGGATGCTCTTTTCGGCTTTGTGGTAAGGAAGGTTTAATCCGCCCTGATTTAACCGTTCGATGAAATCGGTTGAAATAACATGGATGGCCACAGAGCCCGCCCAGTATTCCAATTCACCTTTGTCATTCGTAGCTTGAGCTTCTTCGGTACTCAAGTCGCTGTATTCGATCACCGTCAGCGTACCGTTACATTTTCCGATGACACCGACTTTCTCGCTCCAATCTCTTTTGCGAACGACCTTGCTGGACATTTCAGCTCCCTCTAAATGATGGAAGCCGATGAAAGTGGGATCACAAATTTGGACTAAGGGATTATCGACTTGGAAATAGAAGATGGTGTCGATTCCTCGTGTCTTTAATTCTTCCAACGCACCCGAGGTTTTAAGAGCTTGAAGCGATCCACCATGCCCGTTTGGACTCGTGAAAATTTTCCCCTTTTCTTCGAGGAGCAATTTTCCGTCTCGATCGATGGCCGGGATCATCGCTTGAGGAAACAGTAAGACATCTTTGGGATCCATTCCAAAGTAGTTGTGTTTCTTAAAGAAGGATTCGGTGGCATCGTGATTCGCTTGGCTTGTCATGATCAGGAAGGGAATTGAAGATCCGTACCTTCTTCCCAAAGCGATGATCTTTTCTGCGTGAATTTGAAAAAGAGAACGATCACTGACGGGGCCAACTTCAAAGGCACCTTTGGGTCCGTCCAGTCCTAGGCGAGATCCTTGGCCTCCCGCGACCACAAAGGCAGCGACCTTACCCGAACGAATCAGTTCTTCGCCGTGTTTACGGGCGGCTTCGTGTTGGTCCAAGGATTTCTCATCGTTAGGAAGGGTGATGATCGGAGCCGGTTCTAGAGTGAGGCTCTCCTGGTCTGAGGTCTCGGTTTGGATCTTTTTCGAAAGTTTGTCTAAGAGTTCAAAATCGATGGACTCGACTTGAGTTAACAAAGAATCTTGCTCTTCATTTGACAAGGAGTCAAAGAACTTGAATACGTGTTCTTGTTGTTGGGCTTGAAGGAGAGAGCGGGCTTTCGATTCGCGTTCAGACATGAGATTAATTGAAGAGTATTAAATGGAGGATTGACACTGGGTTTGATTCCGAGTTGGATTCTGGGGGGAACCGAATGGGATCCACTCTTGGAAACGGATTTCGTTGAATTGGACAGAATTCTACAGAATCTGCCCTGGCTCACCAATGTTTTTTGAATTAGAAATTTAGTCGCAGTCTATTTTGAATAAAATGAGCTATTTCTGCCTGGAATCTCGGGTGAGATCTTGGGGACGAGTGGCCTCAACTCGGGCCCCATTCTGGGTGTAGTGGAGTTTCACTCCCAAAGAGGCAACCATCTGGATTCCTCTTCCGCTACAACTCAAGAGTTCGGATTGTGAATGTTGATCGAATTGCTGATTGAGTTGCTTTTGCCAGTCGAATCCTGAGCCTTCATCTTCTAGAACAATTTGCCAAGATTTTCCTAATGAATAAAGTTCCGCAGAAACTCTTTTTGAGGGGACTGACTGGTTCCCATGATGAACCGAATTAGAGATGAGCTCATCCAAGATTAATCGATCATAAAAAGGATGAATTTCGAATCCATCCGCTGACAATAGATCTAATAATTTTGTCATCAGATGAATTCTCGCTTCGCAGGTGCTCTCAATTTCGCCTTTGAAGAGGAGCTTTTTAGAATCCATTCGACTGTCATCGAGTTCAGTCGATCTGGTATTTGAACACAAGTTTATTTGAGGATTGTGGTTCAACGTTCCCACTCCGGTTCCCTGAAGGATTGAAAAACAAAATATTGCCACTATTTGTCCTTCGGAAATATTCCAGCATCTACTTATGTAATTTTAGGTTCAGTGGAGGATTCTAGGGTTTTAATTCTGGTAAGATGGAGTGTCCGATAAAGTACAGTTGAGAATCGATAATTAGGGGTTAGGATTCAAGGGTGTTGGGGATTGAGAGTGCGGAGGGTACTTACCCAAAATTAGGGCAAAATTAGGAACCAAATCGAATAGTGACCTACGGGCTCTAAACACTATTTATTGAAAGTACTATCCCTTTAATTGATCATGACGAGATTCACTTATTTTAAAAATTCAAAATGGATTCTCAGTGTTTTTATTCTGGGGCTCTCATCATCAGCTCTATTTGGCTTGCCGCAAAAAACTCCACTCGATCAACGCATCGATAACGCTATTGATTGGGGGACAGCTTATTTACTCCAAGAGGTGAATAAGGGAGAAGGATGGGCACCCGTCAATGAGTATCCCATGGGCTATATCGCAATTCAGCTTTATGCCTTATTGAAGAATGACGTTTCCTACCTCGATCCGCGAGTTCAAGAAGGTATCAATTTGTTGATGGGATTCCCCAACAAAAAAGTGTACTCGGTTTCTTTAGCCATGATGGCTTACGATGCCATCGCAGAGCAAATCTATGAAGATACGAAAAATCGAAAGGGGGGGACGTTAAATTTCATCAATCAAGATGGGAAGAAAGCGAACTCCGTTATCTCCCTCTCTATTGCCAAATCTAAAATGAAGGTTTGTTTAAGGTGGCTCCTCAAAGCAAAGAAAAATGGGCGAGCGGTTTGGGGATACGACATGCCGGGGAGGTCGAAAACCGATCCTGCATCTCTTTACGATCATTCCAATAGCCAATTTGCGATCTTAGCTATCGGATTAGCGAATAAACGAAAGTTGGGCGTACCTAAAAAGTTTTGGGAGGAAGTAGCGGATCACTTTATTTTTGCTCAGGAAGCTACGGGGCAGGCTTTTACTGAAAGGGCTAAATTTCGAAGCCCTAGTTTGCCTACTAAGAAAAGCAAAAGCCTAACGAGTAAAAAAGTTAAAAAATCTAAAACGGTTTTGGTGTCACCCTGGGAAGCCATCTACAGAGATGAAGAAATTTTGACTCGGGGTTGGGGTTACACCGAATATAAGCCCGACACTCAAACCACATTCTCGATGACCTGCGCGGGTCAGTCTTCATTGCTTCTTGCGTATAAGTTTTTAGGCTTACGCGGAGCGGGAGCTACGAAGCGATCTAAAACCATCACCAAAGCGATTCGAGATGGTCATGGTTGGATTCATCGATATTTAAAAGAAAAAGTATGGCCCGACCGTAGCCCTTACAGTCTTTACAGCTTAGAAAAGGTCGGAGACATCGGAGATGTTGAAACTTACGGAGACATCGATTGGTACGCTCGGGGGGCTGAAGTCCTGTTGAGAACTCAAGGGGCTCAGGGAAATTGGGCGGCTCACGGTACTCCTGAATCGCGGCATCAAACCGCTTTATCCCTTTTATATCTAGGGCGAGCTTCAGGATTTGCACCTAAATCGATGGTCCGTCTAACGGGAGGAAAGATTCAACAAAATGACTTTGCTCAACGCTATTGGGTTTACTCTCCCTCTTTGAAGGGGCAAGTGCCCATTATCCGATTTTTTCGTCAACTGCGTTCACGACCTTATGGTGAATTAGTGTTAGCAGCAAAGGAAGTGGTACAAAACTATGAGCCGACTCAATTAAATGAAATGGTTTATTTCATTCGAACTCTACAGCATTCACCCTTTAAGAAGATTCAAGGTTATCAATTAAGTTTATTCTCGGAGCTAACGGGGGAGGAAATTAAAAAGCCCAAAGAGGCATTAGATTGGGCCAAGCGTTGGGAAGAGGCAAACAAAATTTTAGATACAAAAAATCAATCGAGACTCGACGATGTGATTACGTTTTTAAAAGAAGCTAATGGCTTAAAAATGAAGTTGCGATTGATTCGAGTGCTGCAGAAATTAAAAGATGATCGTGCCGTGGAAGCTCTTTTTGATCAGATGGAATCATCGGAAGAAGTCATTCGCCGGACGGCTTATGATGCCGTCATATTGTTAACAGGCAATACTTTAGAGTTTACCCCTGAGGGTTCAGGGAAAGATCGTAAAGCACAATTAGAAGCCTGGCGGAAGATGTGGCAGGTTCATAAAGACCAGAACTAGTTAGTTTATGTTGAAACCAACTCCTTCGGAGGCAGCTTCAATCGTTTCGGCAATGTTTCGCCATGTTTTAGGCATAGCCCCTATCGGGGCTGCGGCCTTCACTCCGCTGAACGTAGGCTCTACGAGCCTCCGTCCGCGGCCGAGTTGATCCCAACTCGGCTTATTTCCTGCTTAAGCAGGAAATAATAAGAATCAAAAATTGACGAAAACGCCCACTTTAGGATGCTGTTTGGGTAGGATGAAATAAATATCTATCCTTTTTCCAAACTTCATGAACTTCAACAGAAGGTCAGCAAAGTAATTGGTCGATTCAAAAACAAGCAAACGATTCAGATTCCTTTATAGTTTTTGAAGACTTCAAATGGAGAACGACCATTGAGTTCAAATCCTTCCTACAATCCTAATTCTGCTCGCCGTTGTCTAGTTACTGGTGGTGCTGGATTTATTGGTTCGCACATCGTTGAGCAGCTCATTGCTCGTCAGCATGAGGTTGTCGTCGTCGATAACTTTTCGAGTGGAAAGCGTGAAAATCTACCTTCAGAGGTTGAGGTCATCGAAGCGGATCTCCGTGAAGGTATTGGAGCTATTTTAGGTAAGGTGAAGCCTGAAATTGTTATTCATCAGGCGGCTCAAGTCTCTGTTTCGGCGAGTATGCAAGATCCCATCGAAGATGCTCGCATGAACATTTTGACTTCCATTCAGCTCATTCACGATGCTTGTCGGCACGATGTTCAAAAAATTGTTTATGCATCTTCGGCAGCCGCTTACGGGCCTCAGGATTCTATCCCCTTGACAGAATCGATGCGTCCTGTGCCGGTCTCTCCCTACGGAGCTTCCAAGTACACCGTTGAACATTATTTAAAAACTGCAGCCTTAGGTTGGGGATTACGTGAATGGGTCGCACTTCGTTATGGAAACGTTTACGGCCCGCGTCAAGATCCTCACGGCGAAGCGGGGGTTGTCGCAATTTTCATTCAAAAGTTTTTAAGTGGGGATCGTCCAACCATTTTTGATGACGGCGAGATGACTCGCGATTACATCTACGTTGAGGATGTCGCTCGTGCAAATGTGAAGGCCGTAGAAACGGATCTCCAAAACCATTCAGATCCGGTGTTCAATATTTCTCGACAAGAAGAAACTTCTGTGAATAAGGTCTTTGAAATCCTTCGCGATGAAATGGGAAGTGATATGGAAGCATTTTACGGGCCGCCTCGTCCAGGGGATGTCCGTCGTTCGATCCTCGACAGTTCCTCAGCCAGAGATACACTCGATTGGAATCCTCAGGTCACCGTAGAAGAAGGCCTTCGTAAGACGCTCCAATCGTTTTTGTTGAGCCAGCGATAGGGGCGTGTACATGCGAAGCGTCGCCCAGGGCAAGGTTTGAGCGATGTTTCGATATAGAATAATGAAGATCTATATCAGCGCTTTCCACCAACGTATTTTGATTTAGGCCGCTTTAGCATTTAGCTAACATTGAAGATTATTTTCACACCAAGGGCTGAAAGCCCGCAATAACATAGCCCAGGGCAGAGCGAAGCGTCGCCCTGGGTAGGGGATGGATGATGATTGAGCCCTGTAAGGGCGGAACTACATTCTTAGTTTGATGGGTGGTTTTAAATTTTTTGAGCTTAAATTGGTTGAATGAGGGGCGGGTCATTGAAATTTAAAACCACCCTGCGGGCTTGACGCCCGGTCGCGAGGAAACTGCGGTGAGTCGCTGGTTCCTTAATTAATCAAACTTCAAAACCTGGAGTTCAACCTTAGGTTGGGAGACCGGGCCGGACACGGCGATGTTGGATAGATTGTTGAGGACGTCGGGGATGACGAGAAATTTCCCTGGGATCAAGTTCGGGGTGAGCTGAAGAGCGAGGTTGCTATTAAAATCCATCGACCCTCTTCCCGTTAAATCCATCACGGGGCTCGATATTTTTAGCTCATCCTTTAAGACTCTAAATTTTTGGCTCTGAATACTAAAATTGGCTTCGAGTTTATTAAATTTAACGGCTCGATCGAGTTTTAGTGTTTTTAAGAGTTCGGAGAGAACGGGGAAGTTGGCGATATCTCCCTGAACGATCTTGACTTCACCTCTTCCCAACAAGCTGTCTGGTTTTCCGGTTAATCCGCTGAATCGAACTTCACCCGAGCCGATGCCCTTGGAGTCGAGTTTTTCATCCTGGAAGACATCACGAGCGGCTTTTGAAATGTCGATGGATTTTGCCAGCATATTTCCTTTTATGTCGCCCAGTAAGCCCAAATCGGCATAACAAAAGCCTCGAACTTCGCCGCCGTACAAACTCGCGTTTGGTACTAATATTTGGAGCGTTTCCTGTAAGCTACTTCCTAGTAGACGATCTCGGGAAGCGCGATCGATCAATATATCTTTATGCTTTTCAGGATTTTCGAGGATGGGATGTTTTTGCCCGTATACAAAATCGAGATGAGTATCTTTTAACAAAAGGCGATTGAATCGTGCGGATTGAATTTTAACTAATCCGTTGCACCGATGACTTTTGCCGAGTTCTCCTTCACCGTAGACTTCGCCAGTCGCCGAAACTTCTCTCAAGCTGATTCCGATGTTGATTCCGGCGTGCTCAGATTTGATCTGAGTTAATTTATAAGAATAAGGCAGCGGGACGGGCTTCTCGTTTTGTGTTTCTTCTAATGATGATTTCGGAAAGCTAAATTCAGATTCGTAGTGAAAACTATGGATGCCTTCGAGATGCGCGTTTTCTAAAGCTCTACGATTTTGTTCGCTCAAGAAGCTCAGGAAGCGAGCATCGACCGAAAGATTTTTGATTTGCCCATTCAGTTGAGCCACCCAGCGGTCGGGTTGGGGAAATAGACTCCCATTGATAACGAGCTCGGCGTTACTCGATCCTTCTACCTGATCAAATCGAACACCACCTTCGGTGATGATGATCTTTCCCTTTTCTAAAATTATTGGACTGGCGAATCCTGGTGGGTGGATGACGAGTCGGTTTTCTCCTCCTAAAAGAACGATGACTTCCGTAGAGATTTCTTTGTCGGCATCGTTTCTTATTCTGACTTCAACTCCCGCTTGCCCTGTCAGCCGTAGGTCTTCTAAATAGTTGCGTACTTCACCAGGCAGGGCTTCAAAAACTTTAGGATCTAAGGGTAAGGTGGGGCAGTGAATCGTCAGATCGATGATCAAATTCTCATCGGTTGGCTTTAAAATTCCGCGAGCGGTGATGGGATTCCTACGATAAGAAGCCTTGATCTCTGGGATGGTGACGGTGCCCTTGTGAAAATCGAGTTGTAGTTCACCTCGAACTTGGTTGAGTGGGACAGGGAAGTTTTTGTACTGACACTTAATGTTTTCGGGGCGCGCGAGGATGAGAACTTCGGGGTAGCTGCCGGTCTCCTCTCTCCAATTGAGAACGACCTCACCGCCGGTCTTTCCGATCGGCTGAAATTCATCCCAAATGGGGCGGCCTTCACGGGGAATGCAGTTTCTCAGTTTGGAGTTGGCTGTTCCGCCTGTCCAGCCGATGGTGATTCGCCCTTGCGGATTTACTTTTCCCGTTGCTCTATCGACCAGATTTAATTCGCCAAAAACTTTGACGGCACCCGTACCAGCTAATCCGGTCAATGCCGGTTCGAATTTAAGAACGCCTTGTTTTAAATGAATTTGACCTCTCAGGGCTTCTAAGGGATAAGCGAAGAGTTCAAAGCGCGCATCGAGATCTTCTGCGGTCAGGGAAATATCCCAATTTTCTAATTTAGGGTTCCAGCCCTCCGATTTTAATACGCTGTGTATTGAGAAATCACCGTGGATTTCATTTTCTTGAAACCACTTTTCGATGGGATCCGGAAAGGTACGAATTAAACGTTCATTTAGAAAGATTTGATCAAACTTAGCATCGAGGAATGTCTTTTGAATCGCAATATTCTCAAGGCTATCTCGAAGATTTAAAGATAAAGATCCATCGGCTGAGAAACTTCCGGCTGTCGAGAGTCCCCGCAGGGAATGAAGACCTAAATTTTCATTTATTAATGTGAGGCGCCCCGATACCCCTTCGAATGAAAGTCCCTCTTTAAAGAGTTCGCACTTTCCATTCGTTAATGTTGCGTTGAGATCGGAGCTCTTGATCGAGCCTTCGCTGTCGATTTTAACTTGCCCTATGAGTTCGAGGTCTCCTCTTAAACCCATCTTATTAAGATGATTTTGCCACTTTTTGGGAAGCGCAGCGACTTGGTTGTCATCGAGGTGAAGACGTGAAGCTAAGTGGGAGACTTCGATATGTCGGTCGGCTAAAGAAACGGAGCCATGTAAGTTGACGTCAGGAAGAAATTCGTTGTTTCCTCTAAGTTGAAATTGAATTTCTTCCAGTTTTTTAGAGGCAACCTTGGGTGAGAGGTGAAGATGAATATCCTCTAAATGAAACTCGTAGTCAGGTTCGATCAATAGCTCATCGGTTAAGTAAACCGAACCTCCTTTGAGCACTATTTTTGGCAAGCGGTCGGGGATCGATTGAGAATCAGAATCGCTGTCGGAACTCTTATTCGCCTCGGTCAATATTTGATGTTTCCAGCGCCCTTCGCGATCCCGATGAAGATGCGCATGAAGGCCTTGAAGGACAATTTTTTTGGGGATAAGGTTCCCGGCGATCAAGTCGGAAGTGTTGTAGGCTAAAAAGGCCTCTTCAAGAGAGACCAGTTCATCGTGAGAATTTTCTGCTGCTGGGAGTAGAATTTTAAGGTCTCGAATATAGAGCCCTTCTCCGATGACCATCTGGGCTTCCCGAAGCTCGAGAGTAGCTTCTGAAGGTAGGTTCTTTTTGATCTCATTAACGATGGTTTGACGAATATTCTCTGGTGAGAGCTGAGATTGAAGCCACCAAAACGCTAGGATCCCCAGCAAGACTAAAATCAGTCCTGCTATCGAAAGACGCTTTAGAGTAAACCAACGTTTTTTATTAGCCATTTCAATAATTGCTAGTAGAGTAAGCGGACTTAGAATTCTTTTTGTTCGATTTATTTATGCTCGAGCCCGCTTGAGCCGTCTCGAGTACTGTACCAGATAAGGCTGTATAGATTCTGTTTTTATTGAGATCCTGTGTTCAAAAGCTATTTAAAAGCCCTCTCATCCATTTATTGGACCTGATTCATTTTGTATTATTCATGCCGTGAACGAGAATACGAGTTAAAAGAGACGCAGTTCTGTTTCCCATTTGTTTTTGTTGAATCAAGCTCCTTCAGAGCGTGCTTCAACCGTTCCGGCGTTTCGCTGTAGCAATCGTAAGACAACCACTTTTTGACTTTTTGTTTTTTCAAGATTTTCCATGCGCACTCTAAACCCATTAACAATTTCAACCATAGATCCTGAAATCATCGAATTTTTAACCGCCTTTCAAAAGGCGGGAGGACGGGGAGTTCTCGTCGGTGGCCTGATTCGTGATTTGCTGCTGGGAGTTGAATCGAAGGATTACGACATCGAAATCTTCGGTTTGACGATGGATCAGCTCGAAGAAATTCTCACTCCTTTTGGTGAAGTGATCGCAGTCGGCAAGAGCTTTGGGGTTTTAAGGGTCAAGGGCTATGACATCGATTTTTCAATTCCCCGAAGAGATAACAAGATCGGAAAAGGGCATCGAGGATTCCGAATGGAATTTGATCCTCAGATGAGTTTTACCGATGCTGCACGACGTCGTGATCTTCGCTTAAATAGCATCAGCTGGGATCCTCTTGCCGATGAGCTGATCGATCCGTTTGAAGGGATTCAAGATCTAAAGCAAGAACGCTTGAGAGCTACCGACTCAAATACCTTTTCTGAAGATCCTCTTCGCGGGTTACGTGTTGCCCAATTTGCCGCGCGCTTGGAGATGCAGCCCGATGATGAATTAATGAAACTTTGCTCCGAGTTAGATCTTTCCGACCTTTCGGGAGAACGCCTCTGGGGTGAGTTCCACAAGTTGTTACTAAAGGCAAAAGCTCCGTCCATCGGATTCGAAGTCATGAGAGTTACGGGAATGTTGAAGTATTTTCCAGAACTCTTGGCCATGGTGGGAGTCCCTCAAGATCCTCTTTGGCATCCGGAAGGAACGGTTTGGGAGCACACTCTGATGGTGGTGGATGAAGCCGCGAAAGCTCGTACTGGAGATGTAAATGACGATCTAGTATTGATGTATTCGGCCCTCTGTCATGATCTAGGCAAGCCCGCGACGACTTTTACCGATGATGAAGGTAGGATTCGTTCCCCCAATCATGAACCGGAAGGCGTAGCCCCAACCGTAGAATTCTTAGAGCGATTACGGGCCCCAAATTTTCTCGTCGAACAGGTTTCCGTGATCGTGAGATACCATCTGGCTCCAGCTCAGTACATTCAAGGAGGAGCGACAGCTAAGGCTTATCGCCGACTGGCTCGAAAGTTTTCTCAGGCTGGGAGTAACTTGCAGATGCTCTATCGCTTAGCTCGGGCGGATCATTTTGGAAGGACGACTCCCGATGCTTTAGCTCGAGAGTTTCCGGCGGGTGAAGCCTTTTTAAAAGCGGCGATGGATCTCAATGTCGAAGAGTCTTCTGATCCCGATGTCGTATTAGGGCGCCACTTGATTCAACGAGGATACAAGCCTGGACCTGAGTTTGGTCCCATATTAGATCGTTGCCGCGAGATTCAAGATGAAACCGGTTGGACGGATTCCGATCAAATTTTAGAAGCTTACTTTAAAGATCCAACGCCTCAAAGTGGAGAATGATCCATGAGTGCCAACTCCCAACCTGAAGTCTTTCTCACCCTCGGAGCAAGAACTCCTATCGGATCCTTCCAGGGTTCTTTGTCGAGCTTTACTGCGGTTGAGTTAGGTTCGAAAGCCATTCGAGAAACCCTCTCTCGAGCTCAGGTTTCCGAAGATCAAATCGATGAAGTCATCTTCGGAAATGTGGTTCAAGCCGGGCAAGGTCAAAACCCTGCTCGGCAAGCCACATTGGGGGCGGGTCTTCCTTTGAGTGTAGGATCCGTCACCGTGAATCGGGTTTGTGGCTCGGGACTTCAAGCTGTGATCTATGCCGAACATGCCATTCGTTTAGGAGAAGCGCAAATGATCGTTGCGGGGGGGATGGAGAGTATGAGTAACACTCCTCATCTTCTTCCTAAGGCTCGCCAAGGTTATCGCATGGGAGATGGCGTTCTCGTTGATTCCATGTTACGCGATGGGCTTTCGAATGCTTACGACGGTGCTTCCATGGGAGTCTGCGGTGATCAAACGGCTCAAGACTTAAAAATAAGTCGGGAAGAACAAGATGATTTCGCCGTTCGAAGCTACACCTTAACTCAGCAAGCTCACGATAAGGGTTGGGCGGCTAAAGAAAATTTTCCGATTGAGGTTCAATCGAGAAAGCAAACTCTTACCGTTAAGGATGATGAAGAGTATCTGAGATTTAACGAAGAAAAACTTCGTCAGCTTCGCCCGGTCTTTTCTAAAGAAGGAACAGTGACTGCAGGAAACGCATCGACCATCAGTGATGGAGCGGCCTCCTTACTGGTCCTTTCAAAAGAAAAAATTCAAGAACTTGGTGTTCAGCCAGTAGCTCGAATTGTCGGCAGCGCTAGCTTTTCTCAACAACCGGAACAATTTACAACGGCTCCTATAGGAGCTAATCAACGGTTGTTAGATCGCTTGGGATGGAAAGTTTCCGATGTGGATCTCTTTGAGATCAACGAAGCCTTTGCGGTTGTTGCGCTGGCGGCCCAGAAAGAACTCAATATCCCCTTAGAAAAACTGAATGTTCATGGAGGAGCGATTTCGATGGGGCATCCGATCGGGGCCAGTGGTGCTCGAACGCTTATTACTCTTTTAAACGCGATGCAAATCAACGATAAGAAGCGCGGTATCGTTTCTTTATGCGTGGGTGGGGGAGAAGCGGTGGCCTTGGCGGTTGAGAGTGTTTAGTCTTCTTCAAAAGAAATATTAAAGCGCAATCACCCAAATTCTGGCGAATTTGGCTACGTACTTAGAATTTTTAATCCTCTCCCATCAACTTCAATGCCAAATCAACATACAAGTCGACTGCTTCGATCATCTGAGCCTTCGAGATTTTTTCGTAAGCGGTATGGGCATCTAAAATACTTCCCGGACCCATTAAATAAAGTTTGCCTACATCCGGCATGAAGGGGAGGTCGGTTCCGTAGCTGACGATCGTTGTTTCGAATCCTTCGACTTCAGTCGTGAAGCAACGATGCATCTTCAAGTAGAAGTCGACTGAAACTCTTTCTCGAGTTTCTGAATCTAATTTATCTAGAGCTTGAAGGACTCTTTGTTCGGCTTCCTCCATTTCGGTAACCACCCGAATTAAAACGGAAGCTCCCGCTTGAGGTGCGAGAACATTGGCTGCGACGCCTCCGGCGATGGTGCCGATATTGACCGAGGAGCTTCCTAAGATGGGATCCACACCGAAGTCTTGGTTTCGGATTTTTTGAATCGCTTCTAAAAGAATGTGGTTCGCACTCACTCCTTGATTGGGATAAGCCGAATGTGCGGCTTTCCCTTCAACATCCAAGCGTACTCCTAAGCAGCCCTTGTGTCCTAAGGCTAGCAAGTTTTCAGTGGGTTCACCTACAATTAAATGATCTGCGCGAATGCTCTCGTTGGCTTTGATGGCTCCTACATTGTCGACCTCTTCCCCGACGACCCAAAGGTAACCAAAATCCTTGGCGCCTTGTTGAAGTAATCGCCTTCCGGCTTCAAGAAAACAAGCTGAGATGCCTTTGGTATCGCAGGCTCCTCGCCCGTAAAGAAAACCATCATCTTCACTGAAGGGGTAGTAAGGCGGAACGGTATCGGTGTGAGTACAAAAGAGAACTTTAGGTTGTTCAGGTCCTGCGATTAGATTTCGTCGAGAGGAACTGATCACTTCGCTTCGAGTTTCTAAACCCATCTCTTGGACCAAGGTTTCCAGAAGGTCGGTAACCCCAGCTTCGTTCGGAGTAATCGATTCTTGTTCGATGAGTTTTTGGGCGTCTTCAAAAAGTCTCATGGTTCAAATAATGTCTCGAAATCAGTTAAATTTTGGTTTTCAGTACGAAGCTTCGGGGATTGAAATTATCCGTGGAAGTTCCCCCGTTAGAATTCTGAAAGATTTTCGGAATTTGCATGGATCTTGTACCAGAACTTCCTGAGGGTGTTAAACTTATTCCGGTGTCGGTTATTCGATTCTTGATAGCATTTCTCAACATCTTATTTCGACATCACAGTTCAACACTGTGAACCAGCATGAGTCGTTCCGACAATTACAATCTCGAGCCAACTTAAAACTCTTCAATGAACAGTCGTATTTTTATGCGGATCATTCCTATTTTATTGATCGCTGTTTGGAGCGTATTCGCTTTTGAGACCTCCATTCAAGCTCAAGATACTTTTCAAGAGACTGAAGACAAACGCAAAGCCGTTAAAGAGCGAGTTCAGCTGCCTTATCTCATCGAGGCTAAAAACTTCAAACTTTTCTTCGATCGTCGAGATCCCACGTTTCGCCTCGCAGATGATACCTCGGGAGTGAGCTGGAGTTGTGCTCTCGATCGTAGAGGATTTGCTAGCGTGATTTTGGCTTCGGAAAAAGGAAGTAAAGAATTTCCCATCGACCAAATGGAGATCACCAAAGTTCGGGGGGATTTGATCGAGTTCATGGGAAAATCTTCTGCGGGAGATTTCCCAGAGATCGTTTTTACCGTGAAAACCACTTCTCCCTTAATTGGCTTAGAGTTTTCTTATAAATTTACAAATCCGGTTCCAACGGGAACGCAAGTCAAATTATTCGACCGAAGCTTTTGGGCTTCGGATGTTGACGATGGTGCTTGTTTGTGGCCGGCGAATTGGGGAGAGTGGCATTTAGCCAAGACTCCCACTCCCTTGAAGGTCCGAGTTCAGGATCCCTACAAAACTTCAGTCGAGGGGATTTCCATCGACGAGGAAGATAAAACGGCTTGGCTTGAAGGACTCATCGTGCGTAAGCAGGAAATCGGTTTGGTTGTGGCTTGGAGTGGAACTCAAGTCACCGCCTTGCTCGAACGTATCGAAGAGAAATCTAAACTCTATACCGGTGAAAGAAGGCTTCAATTGTCGATGACTTTGGAGGGGCAAGAGGGAAGCCTCAAGCTTTATCCATTGGGGCGTACTCGCTTTCAAGAGCTCCTGAGCTCTTTCAAACAACTGGTGGAGCACCCTGAAAAGTATCCGAGCTTGAGATATAAAACCGGAAGAAAAAAAGAACATCGCATCCTCTTAGATTCTGCTGCCTTTGATTTTTCCTGCGGTGCTCAGGGGAAAAAGCTATCGTTTAAAGAGATCGATCAAAGATCGAAAATGTTGAGAGATACACTAGGAATCCATCGAGCCCTTTTTAGGCTCAGCGATTGGAGCCAGCAAGAGGGAGCTGAAATCAAAGCTAAATCTGATTTAGGAGGAGTCTCAGGTTTAACTCAACTTCAAGAAAACCTTCGCTCACGTGAACACTTGCTCGGTTTGAGCATCTCGCTGGAAAAGGATGAATCTATTCGTCAATTTACTGAAAAGTCTGTGGGCCTTTTAGAAGACCTTCAGCCTGGCCTCATTCATTTAAAAGGATTCAATTCTCAGCAGATTAAAAGTAATTCCGACATTCAAAAGCACCTTCAACGCTGGAAGGATTGTACGTCTTATTTATCCGAGTTGGGAATCATGGTGAGTGGAGACCTCTTCCATTTATCTCAATTGCAAAGCGCAGTGAGCCTCGATGTTCAGCTCGGCCCCCAGGCTCCAAGCCAATCCCCATTTCCCTTCTTGAATTCTGTTCATGGTCAACACGGGAGATTCTTTGAACTTGAAACTGGCGGATTAAAAATCTCTCAAACCGACCGCTTCTTGGATTATTTGATACGAGGAGAAGTTCCGGTTTATGCCTGGACTCCTGATTCTAAAGAGGAAAGCCTGTTCTCTCGAGAAGATGGGGGTTGGTATGAAGGGCAGAACCTTTCTTCGTTTCAACGCTTTGTGAAGACTACCTACGAGATCACTTCCAAATTGGCGGAGCTTCGTTACCGTAATCCGGTTCATTCTTATAAAAAATTGGATGGGGCTGGTAATGTTGAGGAAATTTATTATGGCTACGATTTACGAGTCGTGGTCAATCGTGGTGATAAAGATTTCACCGATCCTGATCGTGGCTTCGTTTTACCCAAGGGGGGATTTTGGATACAGCATCCCTTCTACCTCGCTTTTCATGCTAAGAAAGCCTTTGGAGTCAGCTATAAAACTCCTGTGCTCTTTACTATCCGATCCTTAGAAGGGAAGCTTTGGTTGAGGGCCGAAAAAGTACGTATATGGCATGGATTTGGCCCTTCCAACGTTAAATTAGGGGGGAAGGATTTCAATGTGAAGCGAGAGTTGATAACTCGCATTTGGTAGCAGGGGAAGCCCCTATTTTATTTGGATTCAAGTTCGACTCAATCTTCCGATTTGTTTTGTCGATGTTAGGGGAGAGAGGTTTAAGTTCAACTATTCCCTATACGATAGAAACTCACCATGAGCGAAGAAATTAAATCTGATTTTGGGCACGTCAACGAAGCGGGTCAATTGATCGTCGAAGGAAAAGAGAATTTTGATATTTCCCTCGCTCAAGATTTTTATACCGCGTTAAAAGAAGCATTGCCGCATTGCCAATCTGTTCAGTTTGATTTTTCAGAAGTGCAAAGGATCGACACTTCCATTCTCCAGCTTTTAACCGCCTTTGTTCAAGACGCCCAGACCAACAACATCCCTATTGAATGGAAAGATCCTTCAGAAGTCTTTTCAAATAACGCGGAGACTTTGGGTTTAACGGATGCATTGGCTTTAGGGTAGTCCGCACACTTGGCGGCTGTGAGCTTTTTCGAAATACATTAGTAAGCCCGGAGCGTAAGCGACGGGATATGTCATCGCGAGGAATCTTCAGCGATACGCTCTAAGGGATAACTCAGGCAATTAATTCCCACCTACGAAATACTTTAGCATTGTCCCGTCGCTTACGCTCCGGGCTTATTAATATGCGTGTTTAAATCTTTGTTATGAACATTGGGATTGCACTATTACTTTCTTTATCAAAATTACTTCCCTTTTCCCTCCTTAAGAACAAACTTAAAATCCTCCAAGTGAGAAATCTGTAACTTCTTTCGATAGGGTGAATACGTTCTCACCTGAACAGTCTTGCCGTCTGGCAAAAACTCTAACAGTCGCATATACGCTAACCCACCCATCTTTTTCTTTTGGTAGTCACACATCATTTGGTGTACGACATTCCCGTGATCACCTAGATCTTTTCGGTATCCTATTCCACCCGTTGCGACATGGCCGCTCATGACGATCATTATGTTGGCGTGTTTCTTGATCAACTTTTGCCAAAGTTCTTCACCGTCATTTCCCCAGGGATGAGGACTGGCTCGTTCTTTTCCATTTCGATGGTCGTAACGTTTGTTGTTTCGAAATAAATAAGCGTGGGTAACTACAATGGTGCGGTGATTCTTTTTCTCTTTGAGGATCTTGTTTGCCCAGTGAATGATCTTGTCTCGGGGACCCATTTCTAAACAGAGAATCATCCAGTCGCGATCGTGCATGCGAAAGAGATGGTAAGTGTTTTCCAGCCGATCTTTTTGGTAAAAGCCCCCAAATGTTTTCCATTTCGAAATAACCTTAGGATTGAAGTAACGATGGATGTTGCTGCTTTGCCGCAGTTTTTCCCAATCGTCATTCTCTAGGTTGTCATAGTCATCATTACCTGGAACTAATGCGTAAGGAACTTTACCGTCGAGCATCGCGAAGCTTTTTCGAGCCACCGTCCATTGTTCGTGGTTGTTGTGCTGGGTGATATCTCCCAAATGTACCGTATAGACGATGTTTCGTCGTAGGGCTTCTTCAGCGATCCAGCCGGTCTGAGCGTAGAATAACTCAGGGTACTTCCAAGCGTAATACTCGGTGTCAGGTAAGACCGCGATCGTCGCCGTTCCCTTTTCAATTTTTGGTGGGGGGGTTGAAACCCATTTTCGTTTGAGGGTTGTTTCTTCGGCGGGTAGCGCTAATGTTGCTATGAAGCAAACAGCGAATGAGAGGAATAAAACTGGTTTTGAATTTTTAATCACGGTGAGTTCCTGTAGTCCGTACGCCAAAGTAGTCGGCTCACCCTGTGAGCCGGGACGGAATGCGATAATGATTTAGGTTTCCAAGAGGTACCTCAAGTATATCTTAAATATTAAAATCGAATCAAATGTTAATGACCGGCTCAGGGGCTGAGCCGACTACTTTAATGATGTTTATTTGGATTTGATAATGAACGATGGAGAGGATTGGGATTGAGGGGTTCTTAGGTTTGTGAAATGTAGTTGAATTTAAGTTGTGCTTTTATTTTGGACGGCACACAGCGAGTGCCTACTACCTTAAAAAACGTCCATCTCCATGTCTTCTTCAAGATCGATTTGACCTGTTCGGGTGGCGCCACCTTTTTTGCGAATGGTGAATTTAAAATGGCCAGGTTTGATGTCACGGAGTTCGAAGGGAGTGCCTTCGATCGGAATGTACTGGTATTCGGTTTTTAAATTACCGCGAGAATCCCAGTAGTAATGTTTGAGTTCGATTTCTGTTTCTGAATCGGGATCTGTGTATTGCTTTCCTAAGTTAATTTTTAAATTGTGACCTTCAGCCCGTGCATAAACTTCACCCGAGCTTAAAACCCCTCTCCAATCTTTGATGGGTTTAAAGGCTGATTCACCGATCACATGACGAGGAAGGCGAGCGTTGGGGTGTTCTTTAACCAATGAAATGTAGGCTCTTCGAGTCCGAGTTGGAGCGGGGATTGTGAATCTACCATTGATCACTCTGCCCACTTGACTGGCATCGGGATCATTGGGGTCACTGGAAAGAATCACCCAACCTTTTGCTAATCTTTGGTTGTTATAGGTGGCAACTCCGGAGATGAGCTTGAGGTCTAATCTAAGATTGAGATTGGCCCGAGATCCTTCAGCTAAAACCACCTGGGCTTCGTGAGGAGTGTAGCCCGGAAGGGGATCTTGAAGGCTCCAACGCACGCCGTAAATACCCGGTCGAATATTCTCAAATTCTGAACCTTGTCCGAAGGGTTGAGGTGCGAGGCTTCCGAGTTTCAGTTCCTCTTGAGTGTTTTCGAATTCTTTGTAGAAAAGTTCAAACTGAAAGTCGTCGGAGGAATTTGAATTTTGACGGTAACCCACATCGATAAAAAGCTCTGTCGGTTCACCGAGTTGAATTTCGTGTTCCTCGTTATTGTTGAGGGTATCCGAAAGGGACAGAGGGCCATTGAAGCCATAAAGGTGTCCTGATTTTTCTCCGATTAACCAAAGGTCTTCGTAGGACATCAAGGGTAGGACGTCTATTTTAAACTTCCCTGAACCATCCGCAACGACGGCGTGTTTGAGATCTAGGGCCGAGAGTTCTCTATAAGGATAACGATGGGCATCTTTGGGTAGAACCACACTCACCCTTGCGCCAGGCACGGGATGGCCTTCAAAATCGACAACTTTTCCTCGTAAGATTCTTTGTTCTTTAAGTCGGATCAATCCCACATTGTTTTTTCTTTGAGGAATCAATTTAAAATCTAGATCGAACTTCGCTTCGGAATTGTTGTCTTCGAATTGAAGGTGATTGAACCCCGAAATTAAGCCATTTTGGCTAAGGTTACCATCGATGACATCCACTGAAACGGGTAATGCACTCAGTTGAATCTTACGCCTGTCGGGAGTTCCTTTGTCTTTCTTTGATGGTTTTGATTCATCCTCGATGATTTGTGTGGTCGTAATTTTGATGGAACCAGTGAATCGCTCGCCCGTGATGTCTAAGACATTCGCAACGACGATACAAGATCTCGGGAGAGTGATCGAGCTGGGTAAAGCGATTCCTCGGGGAACTTCGAGGAGCATCTCAGGAAGAGAATTGGAATGAAGGTTATAGTTATTATCTCTTCCTAGGGTAAACGGCACTAAAAAGAGCGAAGGGCTCAAGGGTTTTGAGATTTTGGCGTGAACCCTTTTGGTATTTTGCTCCATCGATATATTTCGATGTTGAATCTTTTGAATGAGCTCTTCTTCGAGTGGGTTCCCCTCGGAATCTTTAAAAGTCAAAAGGACTTCTTCAGTTGGGTTCGCTGGTCGAGTGAACTGAAGTTCGTAGAGCTGATTTTCGGTAATTTCAAAATGAGCGGTGTGTTGGAATTCCCCTGTGTCGGGTTGAGAGGACTCTGAATTAATGGAATTCCAGTGGAAGGTGTAACGACCGGGAAGAAGATTCTGAATGAGGAGTTGGCTGATACCTTTCCTCTGGATACGAGTGATCTCGTGGCCCCAATTATCTTCAGAATAGATTTTATATTCGGAGGGTATACGTACCTTTCCGACTCCGTCGACCATGAAATTTACCAGTACGGTGGGGAGTTTGCCGATGACTTTTTTTCCTACGATGAAATCTCCAGTCTCGGGATCTGGGGAAAGAGTGAGATGGGTTCCATTATCTTCATCGCCTACGATAAATACTTCGCTTCGAATGGCATCTTCCAGCCATCTTCGACTACCAAAAGCGCCATCGGGTTCGAGTGGATAAGAAGCAAAAGTTACCGGTTTCTTTTTGTCTCTTAAGTAATACCTTTCGACAACTCGGTGATGAGGAATTTCTTCTTTCTTTAAGCCTACAATCGTTCCTTCTAAAAAGATCTCTCGAGCTTGAGTCGGATAAATTTTGACTTGGAGGCCCTTCTCAAGTACTTCTTGGCTCAGGAACAACTCTCCTTCTAAAGGAATGAGGCGCTGACCTTCAATGGCATAATGATACTTTTCTCCTTTTCTCAAACCGTGGAGAGTTTGAGTAGGGGAGTCCACAAAATGAGCCACTTGATCCGCTTCTCTTAAATCTTCAGGGCTGAGATAAAATCGGGCCTTCTGTACATCTGAAGATTCTCCGATCAATTGCACGGTGACGCTTTCACCTCGATCTAAGAGTGCGGGTTTCAATTCAAACCGTTTATCGACGGGGGGCAACTCATGGGGGATCATGAGTTCGAAGGGCAAATAACCAGGAACGCGTAAATCAATTCTTGAACCCCGTTCGGGGTAGACCCCTTGATAGAGGTAATTTCCATCGACTGAACGATGCACCAGAGTTAGATCGTCACGTAAGTGAAGTCGGGGCGGGAGCTCAGCAAGGGTAGCATTTTGGGGATTCTTGTCTGGGGGAAGCTCTAAGAGCTTTAGAAGAGTCTCTCCTCCGATCGGTTTGGGGAATCGAAGGATCGTGTTTGAGGCCGGAACGATTTTGGCGTTTTTAGATACTTTCCAAAGAAGAGGGTTGTGAGAAACGAGATCCAGCAGCATCTCTTTACCCCCTTTGTTCTCTTCATTTTTTTCCACGGGGACTCGACTGAATCTCAATACCCCGGAAGCGTCGCTGAGAAGATTCAGGTTTCGAGTAAAGAAACCAGCAATCGTGGAAGAGAATAAAAAGTTACCGAGTTGAATACCGTCGAGATCTTCCAGTTTAACTTCAACGGGAATTCCTCGTTTCATTTTCACCTTCGAGGCTTCCTGAATCGCGCGGAATGGTGAGTTCAATGTTTTGGAGGTGAGGGAGGCAGAGCTTATAAATTCCTTAATGAAATCATCCCAAAAGAAATAATCGGGATGCTTCATCTTGATATTAAGGTTTCGTCTTTCGACGGTTAGCTCTCCTTTTAAGTTGGTATAAAAGAGTTTATTGCTTTCGGGATTAAAGGCGATTCCGTGTTTCCAGAGATCTTCTCCTACGAAAAGATCTTGTTCGCTTCCTTGGATTCTGACGGGAAGTCGGTCTTCGTAGACATCGATGTTTTCATTCACTGAAATGAATTCGATGACGGTGGTGAGCCCGCGGCGCAGCTCCACCATTTGAAATGGCCAATTTCTCTCTAAATCTCTTTCGGGTTGGAGGTGAACAATTTGAGGGATGAATCCATCCGCTTCAATTTGAAGGTGAAGATGGACGCGAGGATCTTCATTGAATCGAGCGGGAACTTTAAAAAAACCATTTCCATCAGACTGAATTTCGGTTTGCCCAGTTTCGCGATGGAGAGGGGGATAGCCTTCGAGAGAATGAGTCCAAGTGACGAGAATTGAGGCATTCGAAACGACACTCCCATCGTGAGCATCGATGAGTTGACCGCTCTGCTGAAGTTGAACTTCGGCCGAAACTTCTGGGGTTGTTTTCTTTCGACCACGGGGAAGGCTGGGAATGGGCTTGGGGGCGTTGGGTAGGTTCCCCAATTTGAATGACTCACCCGTTTGCAGAACGAGATCGCCCCAAAGAAGAGTGCCGTCAGCGAGTTGAATCAACTTGGGAGTGATGGTAAAGCCCACTGAACCATCCGGCTCTAATTTATCTTTAGAAGAGTCCGTTCCACCTAAATGAAAGGGTGAGTCCGTTGATACTTGAACCTTACCTTCAAGGACTTCGGGTAGAATAGAAACTTGGTTGGGATCCCACCTGACTTTTGAGCCCTCCTTAAATTCGAGACGTGTTCCCTCGTGTTCGACAATGAGGCTTTCTTGATTTGAAATCGCGTAGAGACCATCCGATGAAGTTAGGCGCTCAAGAGTACCGGACACGACTTTCCAGGGTTTCAGCGCTGAAGAATCTTCGGGCTTCAACGACCAATTGTAGAAAGAGATGCCAAGGACTACGAACCCAGCCATCAAGATCAAAATGATGGAGAGCAATAACCGCGAACTGGATGATGAGTTTTTAGATTGCATCTCTAAGATCTAACCCTGTTCCATTCGTTCTTAGATTCACGCATGACGTGAGCATGACGACGACGCGCAGCGGCTCTTTGACTTTTAAGCTATAGAAAATTTTGTGCCATCTATTTTGAAGGGCGGATGAACTCATGACGGTCGTGGGCTCCCCTTCTGCATGAGCCGATAATTTATTTAAACAACCCTTAGAGTTCCTGACGGCAATCCGATTAATTTGTTCACAAATTTAAATTATTTTAAATGCCGGCGAAGATCCCATGGAAAGTTCCGGAAACCTCCTGGGCTCGAATTGAACCAAGTAACTAATTGGGGGCAGTTTAGAACATTTGAGGGCAAGATCCCACCAAATGACCATCGACTAAGATTTCACAAGTCCTTATTTTTTAATAATGAATCGTAGGAATATCCCACAGCTGACTTGCCACAAAATGTGAATAGGTCATAATGTTCTAGGTCATAAAGTCATTGGTAGCACCAATTTCCCTGGCTTATTTCAGGTTTTGGTCATCCAGGGCTTTGACTGAGAAGTAGAGAGAGAATGAGAAAGTAAAAAACAGATACCGACAAAAAGTTAAAAAACGGAATTTTGTGGGTCCATATTGGCAGTGAGTTCCGTTTAGGTGTCTGGATATACAACAGTGTTGAATCATTTTGTGACGGGTCCCTCACATCCTTATATCGGGGGCCTCTCTCAAGGGGCTAGAAAAACAAGCGAGATGCCGGCCATTTAAATATGGCTGAGTTTAGCAATATCCCCTCCAGTAGATTGAGGATCGATGTCAGCTAAGGACGCGAATAAATCTGAATCCACCAAATCGGTCTTTTTTAAGGCTGGAGATACGTTGAGCGAGAGCGATCAGCAATCTGATCTCTCCCAAGCTCATCTAGGTAAATTGGTGTTCAGAAATGGTCCTTTCCGCGGTCAAACCATCATCCTGAATCCGCCTCAAACTTCAGATTCCGAAACCGTTGCCGAGAGACGAGTCAATATTGGAAGGAACAAGAAGAACGACGTTGTCATCGACGCCGGGATGATCGTCTCTTCCTTCCACGCCACGATCATTCATTCAATTACCGAAAATATCTGGTGGATAAAAGATCTCGGATCAAAAAATGGGACCTACCTCAACGGTGAACGAGTTGAAAAAGCCGTCCTTCGTGAAGGGGATGTCATCAGCTTTGCCCTGACGGGACCGGAAGCTCAATTTACATTGAGTGAACCGGAGCTTCCGAGTTTATTCGAAACCACTCGAAGCACGTTTTTAAGAACACGGTCCGTGGAAGCGGCAGTTAAAGAATTACTTCCTTCCTCTCAGTCGAAACGTGATGCCCTGAGCATGTCAGGCGTTCATCAAGCCTTAGATAATCACCTCGTTCGTATTACGGATCGAAATCGCTGGGTGGTCTTCAGCTCCGCGGCAAGTTTGTTATTGGTTTTCGGCTTGGTGATTGCTCTCTTTTTTACGGGCGAAGATTCAAACAACGCAAACTCTCAGACTTCGACGAGCGGCCCATTAGCGGTTGAAATTACACCTGAATTAGAACCTATTTATGGAAGCTTGTTCCTTTCCTACCGCGATAATCCTATCGGGAAAGTACGCTTAAAAAATACCAGCTCTGAAGCGATTGAAGGATTAGAGGTTCGATTCCAATTTAGCAGTGTCAGTGAGAATCAAGCTCCCTTACTCGTTGAGCCCTATATTCACGCTCTACCTCAAATGGAGCCCAATCAAGAACTCACCGTCGAGCTCTTTCCAAAGCTTTCTAATGAGGTCCTTTCTTCAGTCACCCGAGAAGTGACTGGAAAAGTCAGTCTTTATAAGAGCGGAAAAGAACTCACGGCACAGGAAAAAGCGATTTTTATCCATGACCGTAATGTCTTCAACTGGAGGGAGCCCAAGCAGATTGCTGCCTTTGTCGACTCGCAAGACCTCGCGCTTAAAGAGTTCGTGAGTAGTGTCTGGAGACATTGTTCCGATGTAAAAGGCGCCGGCTTTCCTCCTGAATCTTTTAAGCGTGCTGTATGCTTGGTCACGTCCTTAAGCGATCTCAATTTAAGCTACCTGCCGGATGCTCAGAGCCCTATTTCACGTAAAGTGGATGAAGGGGCCATCGATCGAGTCAGTTTCCCCTGGGAGACCTTGGTGAGTCGGACGGGGGACTGCGATGACCTTACCGTCCTCGTTGCTTCCACCCTTGAGCGAGTGGGAATTGAAACTCTCATCGCGGTGACTCCCCAACACGTCTTTTTGCTTTTTGATTCAGGGCTCGAAAGTAGTCAGTCCTTGAAAGACACTCCCTTCGACCTCGAAACTGTGGTTCCCTGGAATGACCGCATTTGGATTCCCCTCGAAGCCACTCAATTAGGACAAAAGGGAGCCAACTTTCAATCGGTTTGGGCAAAAGGATGGGCGAGAAAAGATGAGATCCTTTCAGAAGTTGCCCAGCTCATATCCGTTCGAGATGCGTGGAAAAGTTTTTCACCGATGAACCCTCGACCCGATGAACGTACATTGAGAAAACTCGATAGTGAAAAGTGGGTCTTGGAAGGATTGAAGCAAAGGATTAAGAAGGAACTCGATGAGCTAAACAGCTTATTTGAAACCAACCTTCAAAAAAAAATTAAAGAGATAGTAGAAGCCGAACCAGAGGGACGTCCCCGTCTATCTGCTCTCGCTTATCTTCATGCTTCAAGTGGCTTATTTACTTCTGCTCAACGTTATTATCTTCAAGCCCTGTTTGGAAAAGTTCTCCCTCCTGACGAACGATCTTCTCAAAAAATCCGAGCTAAGGGTAAAACCCTCAATCCAAGTGATCCAAACTTGATTGATCTTTTCCTGAACTCAGGAATTTGTTTCACCGTAGGGGCGAAGCACGATTCCGATCTCGATTCCGCAGCGGGTTGTTATTTGGCGGCTATCGATCGACTTCCTGAAGAAGACCTCTCCGGTGAACGAGCTGAAGCTCATTTAAGATTAGCATTAATTTACAGGCTTCAAGGACACCTCGAAGAAGAGAAGCGTTGGATGGATTTAGCCGTCTCTTCAAATTCTCAACTTAAAGAAACATATAAAAGCATCATCTTGGGTGATGGCGCTCGTGCGGGGGAAAACGAACAACTTTTAAAGTATATGATTCAGGGCCTGAAGAATTGAGTTGAGGCCTCTTCTTACCCACTGAAATTTTAGATACTTAATATCCTACTGAAAGCTGTTTATAAAGCCGGATAGGGTCTCCAGCTCTTTTACGATTTGTCTCTCTGAGCCCTACTATTCTTCCTATAAAGCTAAGATTTTTTAATCTATAAGCCCTTCTCTTGAGTTCTTGTCCCCTACCGATCGATATAAAACTAAGGTAGTTGAAATTGTGTATAAGAATAATTTCCCTAGGTAGTTGAATGCTGGCTCTCAGGATGACTTTTTTTAGTAAATGAGCACAGAATCTAATCCAAAATCATCAGCAGCTCATGATGAAGCTTGTCCCTTGGGGACTCATGACTGTCCTATATATGATCAGGTGCAGTTATTGAAGGTCGCTCATGCTCGGTTATCTCAACTTTCACAAACCGATCCGCTCACCGGATTATATAACTTCCGATATTTAGTTTCGGCTGTGGAACGAGAGATAGAACGTACTCGAAGAACTGGTTCGCCTACTACGTTAGTGATGATCGACATCGATCATTTCAAGAGCATCAATGATACCTATGGCCATCAAGTTGGAAATCTTGCGCTGAAGCACATTGCAAAGTTACTCAAGGGGAGTTTAAGGAAGATCGATATTGTCTGCCGTTACGGTGGTGAAGAATTCACATTGATTCTGCCGAATACTCGATTATCGGGGGGGCAGTTAGTAGCCGAAAGAATGCGGGAGCGAATTGAAAAGTCTGAGTTGATCTCCGATGACACAAAAATTGCCTTAACAGCGAGTTTTGGGGTGGGGACCTTTGAGGAAGGAATGGATCTCTCAGGTGAGGCCTTCATTCACGAGGTGGATGAGTGTCTGATCCGAGCTAAACAAAAGGGTAGAAACCAAGTTCAGTCTGTAGAGAGAAAGTCGATTGAAGGAGTTTCTCGACAAGAGAAACAGAGCCTCAATTTTGATTTTTAAGAGAAGTTAATGGGACCTAATGTAATTGCCTTCAGTAGTGGTAAAGGGGGAGTCGGAAAGACTAGCCTTTCAGTAAATGTGGCTAGCCTCCTTGCCCAAGCTGGTACTAAAACTCTTCTCGTCGATGGTGATCTTGGTTTAGCAAACGTCGATATCCTGTTGAACTTGAATGTGGAGACGACTCTTCAGGATGTCTTGGAGCAAAAGGCAGAGTTATCGGATTCCTTAGCCTGGGTTAACAACAATTTTGCTGTCTTGCCAGCGACCTCGGGTGTTCCGGATATGGTGAATCAGGGACCCGATGCTCAAAAACAAATGGGTGAGCTCTTGGATCAGCTCGGTTCAGAATTTGATATGATCCTCATCGATACTGCTGCGGGGATTGGTGCCGATGTATTGTGGTTCAACCATTTGAGTCAGATTTCAACTGTTGTATTAACTCCTGATCCCACCTCGATTACGGATGCCTATGCACTTATAAAAGTGATTTGGCAAGAGTATGACCGACAAGAGTTTCATCTTTTACTCAATCAAGTTCAAGATGAAGAAGAAGCCGAGAAGTTCTATTCGGGCTTAACTAAAGTCTGCGAAAATTACCTCCAATTTCGCCCTCAGTTCCTAGGGCATGTCACCAAAGACTCTTCAGTTCAAAAAGGTTTAAGAAGTAAAAAACCGTTTGCTCAAGAGTTCCCTCAATCACAAGCTACCCAAGACCTAACTCAGATTGTTATCAGATTAAAAGAACTCTCCATGAATCAAGCTTGAATCTTTATTACCAGAACTCCTAATGAGCTTGCGTTATTTACGATCCCTGAGTTCATCAACGCGATCCAGAATCGTCCAATTTATACACGTAATTTAAGTCCCGGTTTCGCAAAACCTATTCAAAGTATCCTTTAGAGCCTCGAACTAAGGTGTAACCCTAGGAAACCCAACTCGTTTTCTGCTCTTTTTCAATTTGTACTAACTGATAATCCCATCTTGATTCCTCTCCCTAAATTTCTCCTAACTTACCGCCGAATAAAAGAAGGTCGTTAAGTCTTTGTTCACTCATTTTGGATCTCAATTGTGGGATGAACTAAGACGTTTAATCGGAAGTAAGAGAACAACCTAATTTCTCTATACCTCCATTTCAACTTTCATTGTGCATCATCTGAGTCAGTGGAAGTCTTTTAATTAACTGGCAGATGGGAAGTTCTAACATGGCTAACATTTTAGCTGTCGATGATTCTGCTTCCATGAGGCAAATGGTGGCATTCACGTTAAAAAGCGCGGGTCACACCGTCGAAGAGGCTGTCGATGGTTCTGAGGCTTTTGAAGTGGCAAAAGCAAAGGGAGTGGACCTTGTCTTAACGGATGTCAACATGCCCAACATGGATGGGATCACTCTGACTCGCAATCTAAGAACCCTGCCAAATTATAAATTTACCCCGATTCTTGTGCTGACAACGGAGTCATCCTCGGAAAAGAAAAAAGAGGGTAAAGCTGCAGGTGCTACTGGGTGGTTGGTCAAGCCTTTCAATCCAGATCAATTACTATCAACCATCAAACGCGTATTGGGGTAATTGAAAATGAATTTTGACATGAGCCAATTCCAGCAAACCTTCTTGGAGGAAAGTTTTGAAGGATTGGACAAGATGGAAGCAGGGCTACTGACCTTAGAAGAAGATTCTTCTGATGTTGAAGTGGTTAATACTGTTTTCCGTGCAGCCCATTCGATCAAGGGAGGAAGTGGGACTTTCGGATTTTCCGAAGTGACTGCTTTTACCCATGTCGTTGAAACCCTCCTAGATCAAGTGCGTTCTAAAGAACGCGAATTTACTTCGGCATTGGGAAACGTCCTTCTCGAGTCTGTCGATGTCATCCGTCATCTTTTATGTGCTGTTCGAGATGAAGAACCGATCGACGAAAATCATCGTTCTGAAGTTCAATCAAAACTCGAAACTATGTTGACTGAAGTATCGAATTCTTCAAGTGACAGTACTGATGAACAGAACGAGCAAGTGGTGAGTAAGGGCTGGCTGATTCGCTTTGTTCCTAAAGCTTATCTTCTTAAAACGGGAAATGATCCTGTTTTAATGTTTCGAGGGCTTCAAGAACTAGGTGAAGTTCAGTGCTCAGTCGACATACAGCAGCTTCCTGCATTTAATGACTTTAATCCCGAAGACTGTTTTTTAAATTGGGAACTCACCTTGATGGGTGAAGTGAGTAAAGATCAAGTCGAAGAAATTTTTGAATGGGTTGATGAAGATTGTGATCTTGAAATCGAACCCTTTGAAGAAGAGCACTTAGAAGATCCCTCCAATTTAGAGCAAGCAGAATCTCCCTCCCCCGCAGCTGCTTCAAGTACTACCAAAGAACGAACTACAACCAAATCAACCGAAGCCAGTTCAATTCGAGTTGGAACTGACAAGGTTGATTCATTGGTCAATATGGTAGGGGAGTTAGTCATCACTCAATCGATGTTGGGGCAATTGAGCGAAGATTTCGACATGAGCAAGCTCGATAAGCTTCGCGATGGCTTATCGCAATTGGAACGCAATACTCGTGAGCTTCAAGAGAGCGTCATGCGCATTCGTATGATGCCTATCAGTTTTGCCTTCAATCGAATTCCCCGAATGGTGCACGATCTTTGCAACAAATTGGGTAAGAAAGTTGATTTGAGGATGTCGGGTGAGGGTACTGAACTCGACAAAACCGTCTTAGAAAAGATTGTTGATCCCCTGGTTCACCTCATTCGTAATGCGGTTGACCACGGAGTAGAGGATCCTGAAACGAGAAAATCTCAAGGTAAAGAAGAGGTTGGAGTCGTTCACCTTCATGCTTATCACAAAGGTGGCAACATCGTCATCGAAATTAAGGATGACGGCGCTGGGATCAATGCTCAAAAAGTGCTAGAGAAAGCCCGACAAAACGGTCTCATCGGTGCGGAAGAAGTTCCCCCTGCCGATGTGATTTACGACTTCATTTTTCATGCTGGATTCTCAACGGCTCAAGAAGTGAGTGATGTCTCGGGTCGTGGGGTGGGTATGGATGTCGTTCGAAAGAATATCAAAGCCTTGGGTGGACAAGTCGAAGTTCAGTCTTCCGAAGGTGTAGGAACGACTTTTTCAATTCGATTGCCATTAACGTTGGCTATTCTCGATGGGCAATTGATTCGAGTTGGAGACTCGACCTTTATTTTACCTCTCATCTCCATCATTGAATCTCTTCAAATAAAAACGAAGTTCATGAAATCACTTGCGGGTAAAGCATTGGTTTACAAACTTCGTGACGATTACATCCCCATTATCCGTCTTCACTCCACAATGGGAATTGAGCCTGATTCCTTGGAGTTGGAGAACGGTCTTCTGGTGGTCGTAGAAGGAGATGGTCAAAAGGCAGGGTTGGTTGTGGATGACCTCCTCAGTCAACAACAGGTCGTGATCAAAAGTCTGGAAAGTAATTACAAGCGAGTCGAAGGCTTTAGCGGGGCAACCATCCTGGGTGATGGAACCGTGGCTCTCATTTTAGATATTCCTGGATTGATTAAGTATTCACACGGCTCTACTAGAGATGTGAATTTTAATTTGGCCAAGGAATTGGAGGAACAAGCAGTTCAAATGGCTTGATGTCTTTGAGACTTATTTCGAATTTAAAAGAGCAGCCTTGAATGAAAAGGTAATCAAGATTAATAGCGCGTAGTTTCAAGGCGCGCTCTTAAAGTTAAGGAGAATTTTCATGCAAGCAGAAAAGGTTCAAGAGCAGGTGAATTCTGGAGGTCAAATTCAGAACGCCGGTGAACTTGCTTCAGTAGAGTCAGATCAATTCCTCACCTTTATATTGCAAGAACAAGAATATGGTGTGGATATCTTGCGGGTCCAAGAGATCAAGGGTTGGGATTCTGTCACTGAAATCCCGAACACCCCAGATTACATTCAGGGGGTGATCAATCTCAGAGGAACGATTGTTCCTATTGTGGATTTGCGTAAGCGATTTGAGTTGGAGTCTATTCCTTACGGAACGACCACCGTCGTTATCGTCTTACGAGTTGAATCGAGAACAGGATCCGATAGTCGCATCATGGGGATCGTGGTCGATGCTGTTTCCGATGTCTATAACGTGGCGATGGAAGATGTGAAGCCCGCGCCCGATTTCGGAAGCGTTGTCAATATTGAATTTGTTAAGGGCATCGCAACTGTGGAAGAGAAGATGGTCATCATTTTAGATATCGATCATCTGCTCAATAGCGATGAACTTGCAGATATCCAAGTTTGAGTAGGAGAGATTCAGAGTATGTCGGAAAACACAGGATTGAATAATACTCAACAAAACTCTCTTGCTGAGCTTAATGTTGAGGTCTTAGAGAAAAGCTTTCAGGCAGTCGCACCTAACGCGGAACTGATTGTCGAAAAATTTTATGAACGATTATTTGAACAATATCCCGGCGTTCGCGAGTTGTTCAAAGGTGATATGGTCGAGCAACGGAGGAAGTTGCTGACCAGCATCGGATTGGTCATCAACAATTTGAAGAAGCCCGGTATGCTTCAGGGCTCACTCCTAGAGTTAGGAGCGCAGCATGAGGCTTACGGTGCTGAAGAAGCACATTACCCTATTGTCGCTTCCACATTGTTGGAGGTCATGGGAGAAGTTGCCGGTGAGGCATGGACAAGTGAAGTAGAAGGCGCGTGGGAAGCGGCATTGAGCAGCATCGCTTCTATCATGCTCAGTGCTTATAGTAACAATAGTGAGGATAGTTCAATGAGTGATAACCCAGTTAACGAAGCTGGTTCGACAGAAGGACAAGACCAGGTAGATTCACTTAGCCAAAGAATGGTTTCTGCGGTTGAAGGAGCGATGACTCCAATGATGTTGATCGATACAGATTTGGTCATCAATTATGCGAATCAAGCAACGATTCAACTTCTTCGAAAACACAAAGCTACTCTACAAAAAGTTTATCCAGGTTTTGATCCTGATTCGTTAGTTGGGGTTTGTATCGACCAGTTCCATGAGAATCCATCTCACCAGCGAAACCTACTTTCAAATCCAGCGAACCTACCCTATCGAACTGATATTAATGTGGGTCCCCTTGTCTTTGATATCAGTGTTTCAGCCACTGTTGATAAGCAAGGAACATACATTGGCTGTACTTTAGAATGGGCCGATGTTACTGAAGTTCGGGCGAAGGAAGCTGAAGTCGCCCGTCTTCAATCAGCAGTCGATGGAATTGAGACGAATCTCATGATTGCTGACGAAGAGTTTAAAATTCAGTATATGAACCCTGCAGTTACAGCCATGTTCCAAAAACATGAAGCTAGGCTACGGACGATCTTCCCTGGATTTACTGTAGATAGCTTAATTGGTCGTACTATCGATGACTTCCACGTCAATCCAGCGCATCAGCGTCGCTTGCTCTCTGACAAAAACAATTTACCGGCAACAGCTGAAATTACCGTAGGTGAATTGGAATTCCAAGTGAACGCGACCGCGATTGTAGATCACAATGGTGATTTAGTGGGTAACGCAGTTGAATGGCGAGACATCACTGAACAAAAAGCAGCCGAACGAGAGATTCAAAACTTGATTACTTCGGCAGTCGAAGGAGATCTTTCTCAACGTGTCGACGCTGAGTCTTTCGAAGGCTTTATGGCAACCATCGCACAGGGTGTGAACCGCCTCATGGATACCATCGTCAGTCCATTGAGTGAAGCAAAGCGAGTTTTAGGCTCATTGTCTAATGGTGATCTCACCCAAGCTATGGATGGGAGTTACAATGGTGAATTTAAAGTTCTCAGTGATTCGCTGAACTCAACTGTAACAAACTTGTTCTCCATGGTCGGTAAGATCAGAGATTCTGGTAGTCAGATTTCAATTTCCTCTGGAGAGATTGCCCAAGGAAATGCCAGCCTCAATAAGAGAACTGAAGAGCAAGCTTCTTCCCTTGAAGAAACCGCTTCAAGTATGGAAGAGCTCACCGGTACGGTTAAGCAAAATGCTGAGAATGCCAAAGAGGCAAACACTCTCTCAGCTGAGACCAGTGTTCAAGCTGAAAAAGGTGGAGAAGTTGTTCAGAGCGCGATCAACGCCATGGGCGAGATCAACTCAGCGAGTAAGAAGATCGCCGATATCATCGGGGTTATCGATGAGATCGCCTTCCAAACGAACCTCTTAGCCTTGAATGCTGCTGTTGAAGCTGCGCGTGCAGGTGAACAAGGACGAGGTTTTGCCGTTGTCGCTGCCGAGGTCAGAAACTTAGCTCAAAGAAGTGCTGAAGCGGCTAAGGAAATTAAAGCGTTGATCAACGATAGTGTAACTAAAGTTGAAGACGGTACTCGATTGGTTGATAAATCGGGTCAAACTCTCGATGAAATCGTGGGCTCGGTCAAGAAGGTCAGCGAGTTGATCGCCGAAATTACTGCAGCTTGCCAAGAACAGTCTTCTGGAATTGAAGAAGTTAATAAGGCGGTCATGCAGATGGACCAAATGACTCAGCAAAACGCAGCCTTGGTGGAAGAAGCAGCGTCTTCTTCCGAAGCTCTCGACAATCAAGCCAAAACCCTTATCGACGTGATTCGCTTCTTCAATACTGGAGAAGAAGACGTCGGTAATTCCCACTCAGGATTTGGATCGTCTGGTGGGGCTGCGATTGTCAGTCCTAAGAATTCAGGGCGAGCCCCTTCAAAGGTGGTCTCAACTTCGACTTCAGGTTCTGAATGGGAAGAGTTTTGATTGAAGGATTCACTCGAACGGAATTTGTGAATTCCGATCTTAATGTGAATCTCTAAATCATTATTCTCTCGCTAACGTTTTAGGTTTGTTGAGTTTTCAACTGAACCTGAGGCGTTAGCGAGAGTTCTTCTTCCTGCTGAGAACTTCAACTGTCCTGAAAGGGATCTCGTTTTTTAAGTTAAATTAAATCTATTATCTCTCGCTATAGATTTTCACTCGAGGTAACACAAATCTGATGACCACTAAAGCTCCTGAAAGAGAATTTGACTATACACTGAAGGATTTCAAGTTCATCAGTCAGTTTGTCTATGAGCGAGTTGGGATCAATTTAACAGAAGCCAAACGAGATCTTGTTTATAGTCGTCTTTCACGGCGGCTACGAAAGTTAGGATTGAAAAAGTTTTCACAATACTGTGATTTACTGAATGATCCTGAGCGAAGTCAAGAGGAACTTTCGGCTTGTATTAACGCCATTACGACAAATCTGACTCGTTTCTTTCGCGAAGAACATCATTTCGAGCAATTGAGAGAGGAAGTCATTCCGAGTCTTCTTCAACGAAAGAAGGAGCAAAGAAGATTAAGGATATGGTCGGCTGGGTGTTCAACGGGTGAAGAGCCTTATTCGATTGCGATTACATTGAAAGAATGTATTCCAGCTCTTCCCGAGTGGGATGTTCGAATTCTTGCTACGGATTTAGATACAAATGTTTTAAGTACGGCTCAAGAAGGAATCTATCCTGAAGCTAGCATTTCGGAAGTGCCTCTCGGAGTTAAGAAAAGATGGTTCTTTAAGGATTCAACCCAAGGGCAAAATAAAGTTCTCGTCCATCCTGAGCTCAAAGAGATGATCACTTTTAATCAATTGAATTTAATGGAAGAGTGGCCGATGAAAGGGCCCTTTGACATTATCTTCTGTAGAAATGTCATTATCTACTTTGATGCGGATACAAAGCGAACTTTACTAAATCGATACTCTGATTATCTGTCGACTGAAGAGGGATATCTCTTTTTAGGACATTCAGAAACGGCTTACAAGGTCACCGATCGATTAGAACTCATCGGGCATACTGTCTATCGAAAGATTCGATAAATAAAATGAGCACAGGTCAACGAGAAATACAAATCCCTCCTCCCATCGATGGTTTTGAACTTGTCCATCGTAGTTGGGATAAAAATCAAGGTAAGGTCATGGCTAAGATCTTACCTGGAGAATTTTATGTCACTCGACAAGATGAGGTTTTGTCGACAATTTTAGGATCCTGCGTTGCCGCATGTATCCGGGATCGCGTTTTAGGAATTGGGGGCATCAATCATTTCATGCTGCCTGTTTCCAAGGAGGAGCAAGCTTCCTTATGTCGCTACGGTGAAGCTACTCGTTACGGAAACTTCGCAATGGAACAGTTGATCAATGAGATCATCAAAAACGGTGGGAAAAAGAATAATTTAGAGATCAAAGTTTTTGGGGGAAGCAGGATTCTTTCCTGCATGACGGACATTGGTAACGCCAACTGTCAATTCGTAAAAAAATTCTTAGATTGTGAAGGCTATGGAGTAACGTCGATGGATTTGGGAGGCAATCAACCTCGTCGAATTCATTATTATCCTTCGACTGGAAAAGTTAGGGTGAAAAAACTTGCGGCATTAAAGGAAAGCCAAATTGTAGAGCAAGAAGAAAGCTACTTGAGAAATCTTAAGGTCAAGCCCGTCGAAGGTGAAGTCGAACTCTTCTAAGCCCTGGTTCCAAGAAATAAAAACAGCCTCATGAAAAAAATAAAAGTTCTCATCGTTGACGATTCTGCTTTGGTGCGGGATTTACTCAAAGAAATCCTCGACTCCGATCCCGAGATCGAAGTTGTAGGGACGGCGATGGACCCTTATCTCGCTCGTAATAAAATCAAATCGTTAAATCCAGATGTCATTACGTTAGACATCGAGATGCCGAAGATGGATGGGATTACCTTCCTCAAGAATCTCATGAAGCTGAGACCGATGCCGGTCGTGATGATTTCAACTCTCACGGAAAAAGGGGCAGATATTACCCTCGAGGCCTTAGAGATTGGTGCCATCGATTTCTTGCCCAAACCTAAACTCGATCTTCGAAAGAAAATCAACGAGTACAAAGAAGAGATCATTCAGAAGGTCAAAGGAGCAGCCCGAGCTAAAGTTCGACCGTATAAACCTTCGCAAAATTCTCAAGTGGATGTACTCGAAAAAGAGGTGGCTCCTAAACAATCCGTCGATGCCGTTTTAAAGAAAAAAGCACGCCCTTCTTATGGGAAAGATACTCAAAGAATTATTGCTATCGGAGCGTCTACAGGGGGAACAGAGGCTATTCGGCACGTTCTAACGGGCTTGAATCCTGATTTACCCCCGATTGTTATAGCGCAACATATTCCTGAGTCTTTCAGTAAGCCTTTTGCTAACCGCATGAATGGAGCCTGTCAGTTCGATGTTCATGAAGCTGAGGATGGGCAGCTTATTCAACCTGGGCATGTTTATATCTCTCCAGGTAGTCATCATCTCATCGTCGTGAGAAAGGGCTCGAATTATTACTGCAAGCTTCATGATGGTCCTCGAGTCAATCGTCATAAACCATCGGTGGATGTCTTATTCCGATCTGTTGCCGATGCTGCAGGGCCTCATTCTATCGGCGTGATCTTGACTGGAATGGGGGACGATGGGGCCAGAGGATTAAAGGAACTTCATGATACGGGAGCGCCAACGATCGCCCAGGATGAAAATACAAGCGTTGTCTGGGGGATGCCCGGTGTTGCCGTACGTCTTGGAGGCGTGGATCAGATCTTGCCTTTGGGTAAAGTCGCTCGTGGGATTACGAAATTAGCCTCGAAGAAGGTTCGGCAAACGGAGCTGACTTAATCTATCAAAATTATATAACCAACCCGAAATAGAAGTACGTCTTAACTAGCCCGGAGCGTAAGCGACGGGTTTTTTTAAAGTCCAATATAGAATCCCAAATGATCCCGTCGCTTACGCTCCGGGCTTACTAAGGGATTTTTTAGCTAAGGAACTTTTTAATCTTCTTCCTCAACCGGTCCCCAGCTATAGACTGCCTCGACTTGAGTACCGTCTTCATTGTAGGACAGGCTTTTACAGAAGGTTTCGACGAGTTTGATTCCTCGACCTGATTTATTAATGTTCTGAGATAACTCTTTTTGCTTTTGATTAACGTCAAAACCGATTCCAGAATCTTTAATGCGAATCATGAGTTCTCCTGAATCCGCATCGACAGGAGTATTGATGAACTCAACACAAATGGAGTGATCCTCCAGCTTTGCTAAGCGTTCTTCCCGGAGAGTGTAGTACTCCATGAAGCCGTCGGGAGTTTGTTTGAGAGCTGAATCTAACTCTAATAAGCCGTGATCCATCGAGTTGGAATACAACTCAGAGAGTACGGTGAAAATCTTTTCGCGGTGGTCGTACAAGCCCTGTACTTCCATCAAGATATTCATGAATAAGGGGAGAGGATCGTTGTTTTTTAATGATTCAGCACTGAGATGAAGTGAGAAATCCCAAGCTCCTGCGGGTTTAGTACTACGGTCATCTTCTTCACTTTTACGGACTTCAGTATGTTTAAAAAGAAGATCGACATCGACCTCAAGCAATGTCATATCATCATATTGCTCAGCATCACCACGGAACTTATCTAAATCTTCTAAGATCGCTTTGACTCGGTTTTCTTCCCAAATGACATCGCTGATGGCTTTGTCGAGTCTCTCTTCTCCGTATTGATCACCTTCAGGATTGAAACATTCAACCAATCCATCCGAGTACGAATAAATTCGATCCCCAGATTGAAGTTTAAATTTTTGAAATTTTGGAGAATAGCTTTTATCAGGAAGAATTCCTAAAGGGAGGTTGTTGGCCTTGATGTGGGTGATTTTTCCACAGCTTGAGTTCACGATGATAGCATCGGGAATTCCAGCGCAAAACACCTTCATCACCTGATCAGCAACATCGATTTCATACGCACAGACCGCAAAGAAGAGACCCGTGGGCAAGATACGATTGAGCTTGATATTGACCTCAGAAATGATGTCGGGGATCGAGCATCCATTCCGAGTCATCGAATAGAAGATATCCGAAACGGGCATCGTTCCGATCGTGGCGGGAAGTCCGTGACCTGTGAAGTCTCCGAGGAGGACATTGAGGTTTCCGGTGGGGGTTGAAGCCGCTAATAACATGTCTCCATTGAAAATGGCGGAGGGAGAAATGTTGTACGAAATGTAAGGTGAGTTCAGCGTGCCCGCATGAACGATGTTTTGATAAACCTTTTTAGCAATCTGCTGCTCTTGGTAGAGTTGCTCTTGGTGGTTCGCTAACTTTTGGTTTTTCTCGGTGAGTTCTAATTGGACTCTGCGTAAGCGGCTTAACGCATTGATCTTGGATCTCAAGATCATGTTGTTATACGGCTTGGTAAGGAAATCGTCACCACCGTAATCTAAGCAGCGAGCCAGTTCAGATTCATCCGTAACTCCCGTTAAAAAGATAATTGGGATGAATTCATCTTTGAACTTTTCCTTGATGATTTTGGTGGCTTCAAAGCCATTCATCACCGGCATTTGAACATCCATCAGAATCATCTGAGGATGTTCAGATTCAAATTTTGAAACCGCTTCTTCCCCGTTTTTCGCAAGGATAGGAGTAAAGCCTTCCTTCTTGAGCATCGCTTTGAGAAGGGTTCTGTTCACCGCATCATCGTCGACGATCAAAATGGTTTCGACGTCTAGGATGACCTCCTTCGTAGAGTCTACTTCAGATAAGTAAATCTCTTCTTCTTGGTATATTTCCGCCATGGATTGCTTGTGCTCAACTGAAGAGGTGTTTCGGGGGAGTGCACTGATTTTTATAATCTCTTTGCATACACCTCCCCCTCTCTCAAATTCTTGCGAAAGATGGAGTCAAAGGTAGTAGATCGATTTTTAAAATCAGCTCAGCTGATTTTGAACATTTGATCCATGTTTGAAATCGAGAAGATCTTTTTGATCTCATCACTACAATTGACAATCGAAATGTTTGCAGCATCTCCACCCGAGCGATCACGAAGAACGAGGAGCATTCCCAATGCGGAACTATCCATGTATTCGGTACCATTCAGGTCGACCAAGATCTCGCCTTCTACTTTTGAAGCTTCTTTGTAAGCTTCTCGGAATTGGCGATGAAGATTGAAATCAAAACGCCCAGAGATTTCGATTGTGAATTTGCTCTGATCTGATGAAACAGAGGTAGAAAGACTCATAGTAGTTCCTCCTGGTCAAGTTCGTTGTAACGAACTCCATAACATTGCTTTGTGAAAACAAAGCGCTTTGCACTTTGATTTCACCCTGAAATTTTTTACTGACCCATTCCTGAAAATTCAGGAATTTGACTCTTAAACCTAGAACTAAAACAGTTCTATTTCTCCTTCGTTAACGCATGCTTGGGAAGCCATTTTGTGAACTTCTTCCGAGCAGCGTTCCTTCAGACTTGCGAGATCTTGTTCAATTTTTTCCATGTCGATTTTGTCGGAATCACAGACTGCGGATCGAATTCCTTCGAAAAACTCATCCAACTTCGTCGCATGAGTTGCAGCTTTGTCTAAGATCTGTCTAGCAATATCTTCAAATTGAAGAGATTGAATGGCATTCCCGACCCCAAGGCTCAGAGACTGAGTTAAGCATGAAACTTCTTCTAAGGTGGAAGAGACGGTATCGTTGATGATCGTCACGTCGTTCAAGATAATCTCAATACGTTCTCTTGCTTCCACTGCTTGGGTGACGTCTTCTCCTGCAAGTTTTCGGACAATCGACTGACAGTCGACGATAGCCTGTTTGGTTTCGTCGGCTTTGGATTCAATTTGATTTGAAAAATCGAGCGAGTGACGAGAGAGGTTTCTCACTTCTTCAGCCACTACGGCAAAACCTTGTCCTGCTTTTCCGGCTCTCGCAGCTTCGATCGTTGCGTTGAGGGAAAGCATATTCGTTTTGTCGGCGATTTTTCGAATTCCAACTAAGTGATTAAAAATCCCATCAAACTGGTCCACCATGTCATCGATGTTGAAACAAATGTCCACACCTTGATGATTCACCTTGACCAACATTTGAATGAGGTTTCTAAGCAAGTCGCCAATTTCATTGACGAATGAAGCCAGAGACTGGCCTTTAGATTCTTCCTCACTCAGAACTTCAACCAAGTTTTCTTGAGACTCAGCTTCTTGAGCAAAACTGTCTAAGAGCCCCATAACTGCTCGTTGTTGATCCAAGGCTTGGCCGTGAATTTCAACGAAAGCTTGATTGAGTTCTAGAATCGCATCTTTTATGAGGTTTTGAGCTTGCTCAACTTCCTCATGAATCAACGACAGCTCTTCGCGCGCCGGCTGGATGATCCCTTCCATCAGACCCGGCATTCCTTTTTTGACGTTGCCGGACATTCTTCCAAGCGTTTGGTTCACACCCGGTTTCCAGCCTGTTCGATAGATGATGTTAATCGCAAAGAAAAACCAGATCCCTGCGGTTATCACTATCAAATAAGGCCCGCCCAGTGCTTCTGGATACCCGAGTTGAAAACAGTACAGTCCGACTGTCATCAAATACGGAATCCAAAGTAGTGAGAGGATCGCTCGAATCATGTATCTGTCCCAGTTAAGATCGCATGAGTCCAATTTCATTTAACTGGTACTCACTTCATCGATCTTGATCTTTCAATTTCCCAAACTAACGTTTTGTTCCAATCACCCCGATTGAAAGCACCCAAATTGATCCAACTGGAATGGATAGGTACGCCTTTTGACTGCGGAAGTATACGTTGAACATTTGAAGGTGTCGAAGAGATGCGGGATTAGGGGAGTTTTGGGAACTATTAGGGTGAAATGGTCAAAATTTGGGGAAGCTTCGTTATAGGAATAAGATGAAGGTTGAATGATCTAAAATTTCATCGGACTCTTCTATGGATTTATTTTTTAACGAGCGTTATTGGAAAAAGAGGCTCGAGGACAAATTAATTTCTCGAACGATTAAATTTAGAGAAGAGAGTATCATGTCGGAATCTTCCCAAAATAAACATTCGAAGCAGGACTCGAAGAACTGTCGACGAAGAAGGAAGTTTATTCGAAAAGACCTTCAGGTGAGGGTTGTCTTAAGTACTCTTTTTGTTTCATTGCTTATTCTTGTCTTCAATTACCAAGCACCTTTGTTTGGGATTTGGTATTTGAAGGAATCTTCCGATATTTATGATCCCGATACGATCGCAGCATTTTCAAACATTCTGCTGATCTCTTTTGGGATCTCAGCAGTGCTCACCATCCCATTAGCATTGTGGATCGGGGTCATTCAATCCTTCTCGTTCTCAGGCCCAATTTATAAATTCAAGAAACACTTTACCGAACTGGTTTCAGGTCGTTGGGATACTCCTTGTACTTTACGTAAGGGCGACGATCTCAAAGACGTATGTGAAGTTTTTAATGAGTACACGGCATTGGTCTGCACTCAATTAGAAGACCAAAGAAAACTACTTGAGGATCTGAAGTCTCAAGTGAATCGAGCCCATTCCGATTCTGAGACCGAAGATTTACTCTTAAGGATTGAAGAAGCCTCCCGAAAAATCGATTTCCGCTTGGGTGAATTGGAAGTCGAATCTTCAGTTCCCGATCAAGAAGAAGTCGTTTCAGTGAGTTGATGGCGGCTAAGTTGTTTTTGTTGAAACAAGTTCCTTCGGAGCCTGATTCAACCACTCAAGCAAATCTTCGATTTGCTCTCACTTCGCTAAACGCAGGCTCTACGAGCCTACGCAGTAATGATGGAATAAAGACCAAAGGTCATTATTCGTGGCCGAGTTGATCCCAACTCGGTTGAGTTCCAATTTCTGTGATGGGAACCGCACTTTCTCTCGAGCTAGGCCCTCGGCCAAATATTGTCAAACTCTGAGACATAGGCCAAAGATCCATCATGAATGTCGATTGGATCTCGCTTAGATTCCCCGCCCCCCTTATTCCTTCCATTTTTATCTAAATTAGCATCACCAAATAGGGTTTCCGTCTCACTTTTTTTAGTTGTTTTTTGCAGACTTTCCCCCGTTTTCACTTAATTAAGAAAAAATGCTAAGTTTTGCCTATGTGTTAATGTACAAGGCATTCTTGCGGGCTTATCATCGAGCTGTGAGTGGAATTTAGCACTTGGTCTTAATCTTCATAAATATCTTTCTTATAGGGCTCAGGCTCATAAGGCATCTCCTAAGACTCGGTTTGGATCCCGATCTGATATTAGAGTCGGGCTGTACCTGGTGCTGCCTTCATGGAAATAATGCTTGAGCCTCTGCTCGTTAGATTCTGTTAACAGGAACTAACAAGGATATGGTTAGTTGAAATAAAGACCCAAATGGTGAAGAAGCGGGAGTCTTAATTTGGGACTAAATTTTAATTTTCCCACAGCCTGGAATCGAAAAAAGAAAAAGCTCATTTCTCAAGAGCGCAAATCTAAAGATCACAGTACTGATGGTCGCAGCCCTACTGGGCGCGAGCTTAGAGATCGCGGGCCTATGGAAGTAACGAGGCTAGAAGACTCTCGTAGCTCGTGGTGGTCTTATTGTGTTGATTTCCTAGTCCTAAATTTCATTCATTTAACTTGGCTTAAATTCTTCTCCTTTTTCCTTCTACTCTCTCTTCTCAATTCTGCTTTTGCTCACGAAGGACAGAGTCCTCTCCGAATTACTGAAATTCATTACCAACCGGGGGCACCTTACGGATCCCAGCTTGAGTTCATTGAGCTCAAAAACGTTTCTGATCAAAAAGTATCATTAGAAGGTTGGCGATTTAGAAACGGAATCGATTATCAATTTGAAGCAGGAGTCGAATTGCCTGCTTCTGGGTATCTCGTTCTTTGTAAGAATAGAGACCTTTTCCTCAGCACCTTCGAAGTGGACCCCAATTCAGTTTTGGGAGATTACGAGGGCTCGCTCGATAACGGAGGTGAGAAACTTCTCTTAGTCGATGCTTTTGATGCCCCGAGAGAAAGTGTTGTCTACGATGATAAGCATCCTTGGCCCAGTACAGAGTCGGAGGAGGATGGGGCACAAGAAGGGCTTTCGATTCAGAAGCTTTGTGAAGATTCTCCCGTTCAATATTTTTCAAATTGGAAAAGTGACTTACCGACTCCCTTGCAAGGGAGTCCTCAGCAGGTTTGTCCTTCCCCTCTTCCACCTGAACGGACCGTCGTGTTCAGCGAAATCTTTTACAATCATTTCGAAGAACTCAAAGGGCGCGAACCAGGGAGAGCAGTTGACTCCTTTGAGTTTGTTGAAATTCATAACCTCACGGATGATTCAATTCCTTTAGGGGGTTGGACGATCAGTGGTGGAATTCAATACTCATTCCCTCCCAACATTGGGCTTGGCAGTCAAGAATACTTAGTGGTGTGCAAAGACCCTGAAGCCTTCATGACTCGTTTCCCCGACACTGTGAACCAAGGGATCCTGATCGTTGGTGGTTACGAAGGGGCGCTTTCAAATTCTGGAGAAAGAATTAATCTGATCGATCGAACGGAGACACTTGTAGATACCGTTCATTATCGAGATAGCGGAGAATGGCCCTACGCTTCAGATGGTGAGGGTAAAAGTTTAGAAAAGGTCTATCTCGCCGGTATTGGCGATGATCCTGCGAACTGGCGAGCCAGCCAGATTCAACCCGAACAATCAGGTTGGGTCACTCACGTCGTTGAGGGGCCGGCGGGTCCACTCATCAGTGAACGATCTTCTGGCAGTGTTCGCCTGACGATTACTTTAGATGGAGTGGGGGAGGCCCTAATTGATTCACTGGAGCTCATCGACTTAGAAGAGCCTGAGAACGGAAATTTAGTTCCGAATAGTGATTTTACTGAAGGCATCACCGGTTGGGCCCCGGTGGGAAATGCATCAGAATCGATTTGGGTGGAAGATCAAGGGGTGGACGGCACCGGCGCTCTACTATTGAAGACCACGAGTGATTGTCCTTTGAGTGGCTGTTGGGCCTTCGAAGGGGTGACTCGAGTTATCAGTAAGATTAAACGATTAGGCCGCTATCGATTTGTTGCGAGAATTAAGCCCATCTCGGGAAGCCAAAGGATCAGCTTCGGCTTTTTAGATGGAAGTCGAATTAAAGTAAGCCAGCACACAGCGGGGCTTCCCAATTCTCAACAAAGCGAAGAACTCTTGCCTCACGTCTCGAATCTCGGTCGATTCCCAAAATTTGTGACTTCCGATGATCCCGTTTGGATCACGGCACGAGTTCGACAGGCGGATGACGTTCAGTTATTTTACACTGTCGGTGAGGATGAATCCGTTATACCCATGCTCGATGATGGAATGAATCAAGATGGGGAAGCCGGAGATGGGATATACGGAGCTGAGCTTCCGCCTCAGGATGATGAAACTCGAGTGTTCTATCGCATCGTCGCTTCTAAGGGGGATCTTACTGAAGTGTTCCCCCGTGCGATGCTTCCATCGGATCCTAGGCCCGAAGAATTTCGTGGCTACCTGGTCTTCGATACTCAGCCCGACATCGAGTTTCCCATTTATCATTTGTTATTAGATAAGGATGTCGACGGAAGTAGTTTTAGAAGTGTCAACAGTGCTCTCAACTGTTCGACATTGACTCCCACGGGCTTTGTTTACGAAGGGGAAATTTATCCGAATGTCGGCCTCCGATTTAGGGGCAATACTGCCTGTTGGATCGATAAGCGAAACTTTAAGTTAGACTTTAATAAAGTGCGTCGATTCCAAGGTCTCAAGAAAATGAACTTAAATGGTTTGTGGACAGATAAGGCCTTGATTCGAGAACATATCGCCTGGGATTTTATCGATCAAATCGGCTTACATGCGGTAGAGACGTATTACAATCGAGTCTACATCAATGGTTCGTATTACGGCTTGTTTCTCTACGTTGAACATCCCGACGAAAACTTTTTATCTCGTGTCGGCTTGGATCCCGATGGAACTCTTTATAAAGCCAAACAACCAGCCAACGTCAACGCGGATGATCTTGCCGGTGTCAATCTGTTCTCACCTGGAACTTATAATTTTGGTTGGGAAGAAGAAGCTAATAAAGGAAGTAACTTCCAAGACATCGAGACTTTTGTCGATCAATTACATCAAAATGGCAACCCCGAGCATGGATCAGCCTTGCCAACGATCGATTTCTTTGAAGAGAACATGGATATCGATTCCTTGATTGAGTTCCAGATCAGTCAAGTCGTACTGAACAACATCGATTCAGCGGTAAAGAATCACTTTTTACATCACAATTATCGAACCGGTAAATGGTCTTTCATTTTGTGGGATCAAGATCTCATTTTAGGAAAGTTTTTCACCCGGGATGCCGTTAACCCGGGGCAAGGTCGCCAAGTGGGAACCTTGAATGATCAGATGTTAAGTGACCTTGGCTGGGATCTAAATCCTTGGATCATGACCGAAGTCTTCGGTAATGAACGCTATAATTGGCTGCTCGATTTATTTTTAAGGGCGAATGTCAATCATTATCAGCGAGCCTATTTAGTTCGACTCTTAAGTATCGTTGAAGAGAAATATTCCAATGAAGTCTACAATCCTATCATCGATGATTTAGCTCAACGGATCGAAGCCGAAGTTCAGCTAGATTTTGATTTTTGGGGAAGGTATACTTCGAACGTTCCTGACCACCCTCAAGAGTTTTTACCTAATGTTGAGATCGCTAAAGGTCAATTGAGAAAACACCGTGATTATCTATTGCGCTACTTTAATGAGTTTCATTCAAATATTGATCTGAATGAACGCGTGAAGATTACGGAGTTGATGATTTTTCCTGAAGAGGGAAACAAGGATTTAGAGTTCATTGAGCTCACTAATTTTAATCACGATGAAGTATCGTTGGCGGGCTGGACGCTAGAGGGAATCGGTTTTGAATTTCCTGAAGATGCAATGATTGCCGATCTCGGTAAGGTGGTGATTGCGAGGTCTCCAGAAGCGTTTATTGAACGCTACAATGCCGATCCAAATTTGGTGTTCGGGCCCTACGAAGGCGGGCTTTCCAACAGCGGAGAAGAGCTTCGTTTGCGCGATGCCGGACCCGGTCATCCCGCGACAATCGATTATTTAAAGTACGAGGTACAAGGCCATTGGCCCAAGATCAAACCGGGATTCAGTATCGAGTTAAGTAATGCTTCCGCATTCAAAGATAATGATCTCGGTACGAGTTGGGTCCATTCGAGTAAATCAGGGGGAACACCATTAGAAATTCCCGCTAAGTTTATTCGTGGTGATGTGAACTTAGATGAAAAAGCCGATATGACCGATGCCATTACGATTTTAGGATTCCTATTTTTGGGAGAAGGCTTCGAGATCTCGTGTATGGATTCGGCCGATCTCGATGACACGGGCGTGGTGAATATCACGGATCCTATATATTTATTGAGTTATCTGTTCCTCGGTACAGATGCACCGAAAGCTCCGTTCCCAGCTCCCGGATTTGATCCCACTGATGATGACAGTCTTCCCTGTCCGCCTAACTTCAGTGGTTGAGAAGAGCCAAATAAAGTGATTCCCTCCTCTCAAGCCCGAAGCTTTAACGAGGGATAACGAGTAATTCGAAATCCCAAATCATTGTGGATTTAGGATGAGTGTGAATTCTCCCTTTAAATAACTTTGCAACTGTTTACTCTCCTTGTTGCTAGCCCTCGTTGACACTTCGGGCTTGAAATGCGCCCCCAAGCCCGAAGCTTTAGCGAGGGATAACGAATAATTACGAACAGCAACAACCCGGGGATACCCATCGTCTGTATGTAAAAGTCTTCCCCTGCGCTTAGGTCTGATAATGGCTCATGGATCCAGCCTGATTTTTATGCCTGTAGGGAATCGGAATCGAACCGAGTTCGCCCCCATTAAAGTTCCGGGGAATTTCACTCTTCCAAAAGATATAAGTCCAGATTTTTGGCAGATTTCCGATTTTTACTAATAAGGGAATGACGTTGGGCGTCTTTCCCATGAATTTCGTTATTGTCCCCGTGGTCCCACCAGTGCTGGTTGAATCCCTGCTGTATTCATTAATTTAAATATAGTAATGATTTATGGCGTTTTGCTAGGCGTTGCTGCCTAGGAATTCAACCCGCATTCAGATGTTCCGGAGAAAGAATGACCGACCAGGAGCTCCTCGCCGCATATGCGGATTCAAGGGATGTCGATTCCCTGTCCGTATTCGTCGAGCGCTACCAGTCAGGCCTGTTGCGATTTGCAGCCAGGCTTCTTTCGGATGATCTGGCTGCCCAGGATGTCGTCCAAGAGGCGTTCCTGCGCGTGGCTCGGGAACCTCGTCATCTGATCGGTGTGGACAGTTGTCACAATTGGCTGATCCGCGTGGTTCGAAATATTTGTATCGACCACATTCGTAAAGCCATTCGCGGTCGCAAAGCGATGCAAAACGTCGCCGATCGTCCCGCTCAGACCCAAGACACTCCCGCCGAAGCGTTAGAACGAGAAGAGACACGCGAGTTAGTGCGACAGGCCATCGCACAACTGCGGCCGCGTTATCGCGAACTCGTCCTTTTGAAGGTTCAAGAAGGAAAGAGTTACAAAGAGATCGCCGAGATCACAGGACTCACTGTGACCAACGTCGGCTATCTCCTCCATCAGGCCATGAAGGCTCTCACCGTAAAACTTGAGGGCCGGGAGTTGCGACCATGAAGCCCAACGATCCAAATAAAAAACCAGATCTCAACCAGGAACTGGATTCCCAAAAGACTCCATCGGAAGTGGATGTCCAAGCTGCATCCCCAGAGTCTCACTCAACTCCTTTTGAAGGTGATGGCGACCGCCTCAACTATTTGTTGACCGCCTACCTCTTCGACAACTTAAGTGAAGCCGGTAAGAAAGAAGTCGAGGACCAACTCGAAGCCGATCCCACATCGCGTGAGGAGCTTCAAACCTTTCAAAAGACTCTTCATCTTTTAGAAGATGCATTAGAGGTCCATCCGAGTTCTGAAATCAATCCTGAACCATCAGAATCTTCTCCGCATTCAGCAACCACTTACTCCTTCGATGAACGAAGACGCGAACGCATTTTTCAAGCGGCAAGAAAACAAAAAGTCCTCGCCAAGAAAACAGCGATCGTACGTTTCGCCCTCAACCATCCTCGTTTAGCCTGGGCTGCGATCATCGCGATTGTTGCGATTCCATTTTCTTCTATTTTGTTTATGGAACTCGCTAGCGATTCCTATCCTGAATTTGAGTCGAAGGGAGAATACACAGCTTTTCTCGCAACCGACGAAATGAATATCCCTTCGTATAAATATGATGAAAAAGGGAGACCAGAAGGAGTCAAAAGGTTCGGAGGATCCGATGCACTTGGTTTTGAACCTGTAAAGAAAGCTGAAATTTTCGACAGCTCAAAAGTGAGGCAAATGGAGAAGCTCAGTGACCATGAGGTCGCTTTAACTGCCGAATCCGCCGAAAAAGTCGTTCAAGCTTCACCTTCACTAATAGAGGCTCAACGGAGAAATCGGCCCGTCGCCCGCACTACACCACTCGAAACCGTCACTCCCGACATCCCTCGAGTTGTTGAATTAGCGCAAGCCCCTAAAACTCCACCCGCAAAACCTGCTCCTCAAAACTTATCTAAATCAGCTTCAAAAGCGAAGCGCTCCAGCTCTTCGCGAGGAACCTCAAAGCCGCAAAAACCACCACCACCTCTCGCTCTTGAATCTCTTGAAGGCGCTGATGAATTCAGCGACAAAGGTGGCGTCAAAGTTTTAACCCTCGCCGATGAACTAAGTGACGTCAATGAACTTGAATCCAAAGTTCATGCCGTTAAAGAAAGCTACGCGAGGAAAAAGAATTCCGAAGCCCGAAATTTCAATAGTCCAACGACTAACCCCTCTGCTGATCCTTCGAGTGGGGCTCCGTTTGGGTCCGGTCGCGGCGGTGAAGCTCAACAAAACGGCAAAGCTGAGTTTGATGTCGAGCTCACTTCGGATTCTCTCCGCAATTCTCGCACTCGATCCTCACCGGCAAAGAAACCGGCTTCCCGCCGTGGTTTAAACAATGGAGGGAAAAAAGGGGCAAATATTGGTGGGCTCGCTCAAGCGCCTCAAAATCAAAATAGTTCGGGTCCAGCCGCCAGTTTCGATGAACCTCAAGCAGAACTAGCTGAGGAAGAAGCTGAATTCATCCCTGCAGAAAAAAGTCGTTTTGGAAAAACAGGACGCCCATCAAGCCCATCCGACTTAAATGTGCCCTCTGGCTTCAACCGGCCTGGATCAAGAATCGCTTCCGGGCTATCCGGCCAAGCGGGAAAGGCTGAATTCTACGATCCCAAGCCAAGGGATCAATTCGCGGTGAAGGATCGCAACTTCGACCAAGACAATCGCCGTGGTTCCATTACCCGCCTCGGAGCTCACAATTTAAGTAGTGGCGAAACGGTTGAGAGATACGCAGGTCAGAACAAAGGCAACGACGCCCGCTTCAGATATTCCTCACCCCAAGCACTTTGGGATCAAGCTAAAGGTGCCTCCAGAAATCAACACTGGCGAGTGCAACAAAACAAAAATCCCAGTGTAACTTTTTCTGCTTCAGGGCCTGGTGGGGGAGTCGGAGGCACGGGTGGCCAGCCTCTATTCTTGGAAGGACAAACCGTAGGCGGCCGCTACGAAAAATCACTTGCCGGTGGAGTTCAAGTTCCTTCCCGAGATGATTACTACCATCGTTCCAAGCAAGATGGAAAAGCTTTGGGTGGTGATTCGGGTGTAGCTCGCGGAGGACGCCGTCAGCCCGCTCAACCCAAAAGTGGCCTTCCTTCATTTAAGGATTTCGATGGGGATTCTTCAGGGCCAATCGTATTTTTAGATTCCTCGTTGTCTTCTGAGGAAGGTGTCGCTGATTTTCAAGCAAGTCTCGAATATGGCGATCAGATTAAAGTGACTGAATTAAACGTTGCTGACAAAGTCTTTGAAGTCAACCCAGCCTTGGGAGACGAAGATGACGACGCCGAGCCCGATGAAGATGAATACATCGTCTCCGCTAATAAAGAACTTAAAAAACTCCGCTCCGATTTTGGAATGGAAGGCGATGACTTTTTATCCGGACCTCGCCCCCGGAGACAAAGTGGAGCACAACCAGGCTCTAACCAAGTTGGCTTTGATTCCAATTCGCTTAACGGGGCCATCGGAGTCGGTGGCGGTTCTGCCGGTACTTACGGAGAACGTTGGGGGAAAGGTAGCCTCAACCAAAAGCTTAACAACAAACTTCAAAATGAAACGACTTGGGCTTTCCCCGGGGCTTCAAAAGAAAGTGAAGTCGCTAAGAATAAGTTCTTAGCTGCTGACTTAAATGCCGATTCCGCCTTAGACGATTTCGACTTTCTTCACACCACTGGCGGGCAACAAGTCGCCCAAGGCCAACGACAAGGTCAACGACAGGGCCAATCGAATCAAAATCACCTTCATAAAGGATACAAACAAGGCCAAAGCCAAGGTCGAGGCGAAGGCCAAAAGTCGAGCCCCGGAAATTTTCAATACCAAGTCACCGGTTCGATCATCCCTGCGGATGAACAAAAGAGCGAACGTGAGCTTGAAATTGCTGCAGTGACCAAGGGCTTACTGAAAAAAGCTCTCGAAGGGGATAAAGCAAGCGCCCAAACTCTCAGGCATTTAGAAGAAGGTAAGGTCAGGATCCCAGTAGAGGCTCGCCACGATTTAAATACTTATTACAGTAAGCTTCAGGCTGATCAAAAGTTTAAAGAGATCGATCGTTTCCCCAAGCTATGGACGGATGTGCTAACTCTCGCGGGACCTGACGGAGTAGATAACACCCCTGATGAACGACCTCTCATCATCGGCGGCAGTCAATCCAATGGGCAACAGGATGGCATGATCATTCAACCTGGCCAGGGAAAGGGATCGGGTGGTGGATCCGGTGGTGGCGCTTTAGCTCTCGGAGATCCCAGCAAACCAAGTGCAGAACTATTAATTCAACCCGGTCAAATCCAAAACTACGAAGACGCCGTCAAGCTTTTTGGTAACGGTAACTTCGAAGGAATGGTTCAGAGAGACTACAGTGACAGATATAAAAAACTTTCACAAGTGAATCCCAATTGGAACCGTTGGTACGGTGCAAGCGCAACCTCTGGAAAAAATCCAGCGATTGCCCTTCGCAATCCGAAAGTCCGATACAATTTTGGTACGACGACTCAAGGTAAAGAAGTGCACAAGTTCAGTGGCCCTGCTGACGCTGATCGTGAATTTCAACTGAAGAGCGTCGATAAAGACGGTCGGCCCCTTAGCGCCGCTGAACTCGGACGAGAGCTTGCAGACCTTGAAGAACGTAAGAGAGAATTCCGGCAGCAAGTGGAGCAGAGTACTTTATTAAGTGAAGAATCCTCACCTTTGGTCGATCCCAAATCCGTTGAAGGTAAAAAGCTCGCCTTACGTGAGAAATTAAGCAAAGATCATAAGCTCTCCTATGAAGAAGCCAAAGTGCCTTGGACTGAACCTTTCACTTTCCCATCTGAAGGTACCTGGGAAGAAGTTAAAAAACGCCAAATGGCATTAGCCCAAGAAGAAAAACTCGCTCGCTCCTTCCAAGACCTCTCCGTAGCCTTCAACTCGGACTTTGACGTCGCGGGTGAGATCCAAAAGTATTCCGTTCAACTTCAAAACAACCAACAAGGATTAGAACAAGCTCTCGAAGAACAGCGAGAGCAAGTTAAAAACGTTCAAGCTGAGTTGTCGAACTTAACAGCGGCTGATACTCGCTCCAGGGAAGAGGCATTGCAGCAAGTTCAAAAAGAACTTGTTCGAGGGAAAACCCAAATCAGTGGAGGAGGAGGCGCGAATCTCGATGTTTCCAATATCGCCCAATCTTTCTACTTCGAAAAACTTCTCAACGCCTATAGCACTTACAAAGAAAAAGATCCCTCACTCACTTTCGAAACTTTCCAAGCCAAACCCCGTTGGGTTCCTCCGCCGGAGTTGGGTGATGAAGGTTTGGGTAGAGAAGCCTTTCGTAAGAAATACAATACGAATCCTTTCGTCGACACGCGTATCGATAAGCTTTCGACTTTCGCCATGGATGTCGATACCGCTTCCTTCACTCGCGTGAAGTCTCTTTTAGACGCAGGATCCTTGCCGAAGGAAGATATCGTTCGTGTTGAAGAATTCGTTAACGCGATTCCTCAAGACTACCCTGAAGACACTTCCGAAGTCTTCACCGTCTCTTGCGACGGTATGCCTTCACCCTTCGGGCCAGAAGGCGTCGATCTTCTTCGGGTGGGGATCAAATCTCGGAACCTCAAAGAAAACGAACGACGTAATGCCGTTTTAACTTTAGCGATCGATGCCTCAGGTTCGATGGCCGAACAAGAGCATCTCGATTTGATCAAGGGCGCGATGGAAGTTTTGATCAAAAAGCTTGCTCCCACCGATCAAGTCGCTCTTGTAGCTTACTCCGATCAAGCGAATTTGATCCTTCCTCATACTCCTGCACGACAAACGGAGCGCATTCTCGGGGCGATGCAATCTCTTCAACCTCGCGGCGGAACCAACGTCGAAGCGGGATTAGATCTCGCTTATCGAGTCGCTCATGATGCACTATCTAAAAAATCTCTTCATCGTGTGATCTTAGTTTCTGACGGAGTTGCCAACGTTGGCGCTCGTGACCCAGAGAAAATCCTCAAGAAGATTCGCGTCTTCGCTAAGCGCGGTATTTACCTCACGGCCATCGGAGTCGGAAGCAAGAAGTACGATGACCGCATGCTCGAACGCTTAGCGAATGAGGGTAATGGCAACTACGCTTATGTGTCTTCCGTTAAAGAAGCCGCGCAGATCTTTGAATCGAACCTGCCTTCAACCTTAGAAGTGCTCGCTGAAGACGCCAAAATTCAAGTGGAGTTCCCACCGGAAGCCGTTTCAGCCTACCGCCTTCTCGGTTATGAAAATCGTGATATCAAAGATAAAGACTTTAGAAACGACAAAATCGATGCCGCAGAAGTTGGCCCGGGTTCAACCGTCACCGCGCTTTACGAAGTGGTGCGCCAACCCGCATGGTCGGGTCCTGTGGGAAAAGTCTTCATTCGCTATCGAGATACTTCAACTCGAAATATCGTCGAGCGAGATTTCCCCATTCCTCCCGGAATGATCACGAGTCAAATTGAACATGCCGATGACTCGATCGAATTCTTAGCTTGTGTCGCCGAATTAGCTGAATTGCTCAGAAACAGTTACTACAGCCGTGATGGAAGCCTCGGAGATTTAATCCTTCGTCTCGGTCAATTGAACGCAAAAATCAAAGCCACGCCGCGTTGGGCTGAAACCATGCGCATGGCTCAACAAGCCTTCCAACTCAAAGTAAAAAATCAACTCGCTAATATAGAAGAGAGCTGATCGATGGAAATGAGAAAGAAAAGAGTCCTCAAAGGAGCTCAAACGATGATCAGTAGCCTGATGGAAAACTATTATTTAAGACAAATAACAGCGCTGCTTCTAATGGTTGGGCTTTCGAGTCTCACATTAGTCGGAGCCCAGGAAGGATCTCAAGATCAAGCCGCCGAAAATCCGACTTCAGAGGAAAAACCGGTTCCGGTCTCTTCTGGTGCGAGTGAAGAAAAGGATGATCAGGGAGTAAGTGCAAAGGGAAATATTGAGCCTCCCCAACCGGATCCCTTAACTATCGAATTGCAGAAGCAGCTTTTAGAGAAACTCAAAGAAATCAAAAGCAAAGCTGAGGAAGCGGGGGATCGATCTTCTGATGCTGAAGAATCTGATGGCTTGCGAGAAAAAACCATCTACGTTCCTTACGACAAACTCAATGATGTTTTCGAAAAGGAAGGCCGAGGAATCTTCTTGCCTTATAAAGACTTCTTAGAGCTTTGGAAGAAAGCTCAAAAGAAAAAACCTGTTCCTCCAAAAGATGTTCCCCCTCCTGCAGAAGCTGTGCTCTCCGGTGGGCAGTACGAAGGAGAAGTCGTCGGAGATTTAGCTCGCCTTAAAGTTTCATACCAAGTTGAAGCTCTGAAGAAAAAAGGCTGGAGCGTCTTACCTCTCGGAATGAGGGGCGTGAGCGTGGAATCAGCCGAGGTCTTGAGTGCATCCGATGAACAGGAAGACATTCCCTCTGGAATTCCCGGGCAGCCCGCAGCTCGCCCTCTGTTTACCGGAGCCGGTGGGCAATACGCCGTTTTCTTTCCGCGCCCTGGGGCTTACACCATCAATATGACTCTCGCTGTTCGGGTGAACTCCAAACCCGGTGAACGTTCAATTCACTTTCAAATACCTCCGGCAGCTATTTCGCAACTTAAGCTTTCTCTTCCTGAAGAGAACCCTCAGTTAAAGGTGCGTCCTGATTCAGCAGCAACCAGCGTTAAAGTTAAGGATGGGAAGACGGAAGTCTTGGCTTACTTAGGAAATGCCACCGATATCAATGTCAGTTGGTCTCCTCCAGCCGGAAAGATTCAAGAAGAAGAAGCTTTATTGCGAGCTTCACAGTTAGTTCAAGTCCATCTAAATGAACGTGTTCTTCGACTGCAATCTGCCGTATTGCTTGAGATCCTCAGCCAAGAAGTGAACAAGATTCAAATGAAGGTCCCCGAAAACCTTCAAGTCCTTTCGGTCCGCGGAGAAAATATCCGCGAGTGGAGTCACGATGAGGCTACCGATGTTCTCCAATTAGAGCTCCATTCAGGAGTCAAGAAGTCTTACAACTTCCAAGTTTCATTTGAACGCATTCTTCAGTCAACCCCTGAGTCATTAGCCATCGAATTCCCACAGATGCAAGGAGTCTTGCGTGAGGATGGTTACGTCGGCTTGTCTTATGATGGCTCCTTGCGAGTGCGAGTGAATAACTCGACGGGATTGAGCCAACGCGACATCCGCGAGCTTCCTAAAGCCCTTCAAGGTGGTTCGCAAACGGGATTCCGTTATTTAGCTCATCCCTTAAGTTTAACTTTAGGGGTTGAGAAAATCTTACCCGTCGTACACTCTCAATCGACTTCAGTGGTCGTGATGGGAACGGAAGAAGATCAATGGATCGGTTGGGTTGATTACAAGATCACCCGTTCGGGAGTCTTTACGCTTAAGCTTCAAGTTCCTTCCGTTTGGCGTCCGATCAGCCTGGGAGCTGAAGGCAATGTGGAAGACTACCAAGCAAGCCCCTTGGCTAACGATCCCACTCAACAAACGATTACCGTTAACTTGACTTCACGTGCCTTCGGAAATTACCGATTGCCCTTTAAGTTCGCTCGTGAGGGACAAGCGAGTCCCGGCGAGCAAAGCATCGTCGCTCCCCGAGTTCTCGACGTTGAAAGTGATCGAGGTCTTTTAGGAATTGGCGCTCCTCGTTCCTTCCAGTTGACGACTCTCGATCAAGAACGCATGGTCTCTACCGACGTCCAAGAGTTGTTTCGAAGTGGAGTGCTCAGCCAAATTCCTCAAGATTCCGATGCTTCATTAGCCTTTACTTATAACGATCAGCCCGCTAACGTTCGGGTGAACCTCGCGCAGCGAAAAACCGAGATCAAAGTGACCTCCCGTCTCTTGGCGAACGTCAAGGATTCTTCCGTCGATTACGCTCAAGACATGGAATACCTCATTCAATATGCCGCAGTAGATACCGTTTCGTTCAGCGCACCCGAAGCGTTGAATGATCGAATTCGAATCGACGTGCGAGGATTTAAAGAATCTAAAATCGTGAACACCCGCGATGGGCGAAGTGTTTGGCAGGTATCCCTTCAGGCAAAAGTCTTAGGAATCGTAACTCTTAGAGTCAGCTACGATCAAACATTGATAGGACTCATCACAGAAGGTGAACCTTTTAAGGTCCAAGTTCCAAATATTAAAGCCGAGTCTCTCGAAGGGGCCCAAGTTCGAGGTGAAACCGGAGCGATCGCTATTCGTAAAGAAGGGGGCTTAGAGATCCAAACTCCCGAAGCTGATCTTTCTGGTTTGGAATTGATCGATCCTCGTGAGCTTCCCTCTGAGCTCGCTCAGGGACGAATTTACAAATCGTTCCGCTACAACTCTCCCGATTTCAAATTGGGTTTAGAGTTGATTTTTCGGCGCTACGAAAAGCTCGCGGACGCTGTAGTACCTTTATTAAAAGTGCGCAAACACTTATCCAATGAGAAATCTTTGAGTTGTATCGCTGTGTTCCTCGTTGAAAACGCAGGTCGACAATCTCTAGACGTACGTCTCCCGCAAGGATCGGAAGTCCTTTCGACTTTAGTGAACTCCCACCGCGTTCAACCTTCGAAACCATTAGCTTCAGTGAATACTGCCAACGCTGCGACTCAAGGCGTGGATCTCAGTATTCCCTTGACTGGATTCGAAAATGCAACGTGTGCTATTCGAGTCGATTATCGAGTTTCTATCGGTCAAGAGATGGGGGCGATGGGAAGTGTCGGTATTCAGATGCCGACTTTACTGAAGAGCAAACCTCAAGTTCCCATCGGCAAGGTCGAACTCGATTTACGCGTACCGGCAGACTACGAGTACGTTGGCCGATCCGGAAATCTACATTTTAAAACTCAGACCGGACACGATCCTTGGGAGACTTTCCGCCAACGCGCGTGGAGCTTACTGGGAGTACGTCAACAGGCGCATGCCAAAACTGGTAACGGGAATTCGCAAGCCGATCCCATCTCTCAAGTGATGCAATGGACGGCTGGAATGATCGACTGGGGTAAGTTTCAAGATGGACGTTTGCTTCAATTCCAAGGTTACTCCGCAGAAGGAACTCTTTCCGTTTCTTACCTAGGACTTCGTACTTTGAGGTTCTTGGCTGGCTTGTTCTTTATCGCCGCCTTGGCTGGATCGATCGTCATCGCCAGGAAACGACCCGACGACCGAACTCTTTGGATCGGTGCACTTGCGGTTGTCGCTTTACTGATCTCTTGGTTGATCTCCGATGCGAGAACGAGTTTCAGTGTCTCTGTTTTCTTCGGAGCAGTGGCGGTCCTCGTTTTCTTAGTCGCTAAAAATTCATACTTTAAATTACGAACCACTTACCAAGGGTGGAGAGCTGAGCGCATCGCTTTAGCCCCTGATCCTTTCTTGGAAGAAGCGGAAACCCAAACGAAGGAACCAAAAAAATCTGAGGAAGTAAATAAAGAGGCTGATCCCGCTGAGGATGCGTCGAAGGAATCCGAATCCAAGGATGAGCCTGAGAGTTCAGAATCGGCTGAGAAGGAAGAAGAAAAGCCGAAGAAAAAGAAGGCGAAAAAATCTAAAAAAGCCTCTGAGGATGAGTCGGAGGAAGAATCGTGAAAAGGTCCTCCTACTCTGAGCTAGTTTCTGTTGAAACTTGTTCCTTCGGAGACAGTTTTAACCGTTCCGGCAATTCTTCGAATGGCCTTCACTCCGCTAAACGTAGGGTCTTCGGCCCTACGTTCGCGGCCGAGCTGATCCCAGCTCGGCTTTGTTCCTGTTTAATCAACAGGAACAAATTAGAGAGGAAATTCTTCAACCCAGTTCTTTGTGTTCTCTTCTTGATACTGGGAATCTTCAGCCTGAAGCAGGGTGAAGTCTGGGCCAAGGATAATCCTCAATCTTCAGAGGAAGAACTCGTTCGTGAAGTCTACGTTCCTTACGAAGAACTTCTTCGACTCTCAAAGAAGGATCCTTCGGGGATCGTCATGTCCTTGGAAGAGTATCGTGCTCTTTTGGAATTGGCGAAGAAGAACACTCCCGAGCCAGTTAAAGCCAAGGTTCTGCCACCCGTAGGTGCGATTGCCGTTGAGTCTAAGATTCATGGCATCGTTCGTGGGGCGACAGCAGCATTGACTGCTGAGATCGTTATCGAAGTCGCATCGGACGATTGGGTTCGGTGTGCGATCGGTCCTCAATTGCCCTTCCTATCTTCAGCGAAGCTCGATGGCGAAACCGCATGGCTTCTCACTGAGCGCGCTCGACGAGGGGGAAAGAGATCGGGAGCTCAGCAAAGTGTCTTTATAAAAGGAAAAGGGCGACATGTCTTAAAGCTTGAATTTTCATTACCCGTTCAAGCTTCAGACGACACCTGGACTCTTCAAGGCGCCTTGCCCCGAGCGGTCGCGGGTTCGTTAGTCCTTTTGATTCCAGAAAAAGTTGAAGGTCAGGCTCAACCCGCTTTCTTCCAACAATCTTCCTCCTCGATCCAGATCGGAGAAGGAAAACAGGAAGCCACAAAATTTGAAATCGCCTTGGGATCCCGAGATTCCTTCTCTTTGAAATGGAAGTTACAAAGAGGGGCGGCTCGTAACGCTTCAATTCTTGAAGCCGGTCAAACCTTGAGAGTCTTTTTAGATGTTGAAAACCCAACGTTTATTTGGGATGTCAACGTTCAAGTTTATCGAGAGCGGAGTGATCGCTTCCGCTTTCAATTGCCTCCAGGCTTTCGAGTTCTTAGAGGCTACGGTAGTCTGCTCCACACTTTTAAGGTCGAAAAAGAAAATGAGAACAGTGCTGAAGTCTTAGAGATATTACTTCAAAGACCCACGCAAGGCCGGGTTTCTATCCGATTCGAAGGGCTCATCGGTCGACCTGATCCCGTTGAAGGTGAAGCTCTCGGTTCAGCTTATCGATTTAATCTGGGGCGACCTGCCCTGTTGGGATCTGTTCGAGACCAAGGTTACCTTGGGCTTCATGGACCTGAAGGGGATGAAATTCGTATCTCCCAAACGACCGGGATGGTTCCGATCGATGTGTCGACGCTTCAAACTTCTGAAGTGAGTCTCGCTCATCGAGCTTTTCAATTTCACACCCCTGATGCTGATGTCGAAGTCGATTTGCGACCTCGTGCCCAACGGTTTGAGGTTCGTTCGACGCATCGCTTGACTCTCAGTGAGACTGGGGGAGTTTTGGAAAGTGCCTTCCGTATTCACTCTAATGCCGGGAGATTGTACGCACTCAATCTCAATCTTCCTGAGGGGCTAGAATGGATAGGTCTACAAGAAGCCAATTCGGGCAAGTGGATTAAATATGATCCTCCCCAGGGACCGGGAGCGGCCCGAGTCTTGCCTCTCGAATTGATCAATGCGGTTAAGCCGGGTGAAGAATTAGTCTTCATCGCCTTTTTAAGATTGAGCCGAACGGATGGAGATGCGAGCAACTGGCAATCCCTCAGTTTTCCCGTCGAAGTTCCGTCGATTGCCTCTGCCTCAAGAGAACGACGAGCCTTGGGGATTGAGATTCCTCATTACTTAGAGGGAACGATGAACAATCTGGCGGGTTGGAAACCTTTGTCTTCAGTTCAACTCCCAGTTCATGGTCTCAACAGTATGAACTCGATCGCATCGCTTGAGCACCAAATTCCGGGTGACGATGCGAGCTTGACGATGGAATTGCGTCGTCGTCCATTCAGAGGAGTTTATCAAGCAGTGGCTCAGGTCTTAGCATCTGAGAGTGGTTGGCGAATGCGAGTCGATCTTCGACTCGCCGTTACGGGACGCCCCTTAGAATCTTTAGCTTTAACTCTTCCTGTCGATCCGAATACAGAGATTGCTCACCATGTCCCGGGGCTCAAAGAGATGAGCCCTGAAGCGGGGAGCTCAAGAAGAATTCTTCACTTTCAAAAAGCGTGGCTCGGTGAACGCTTGATGCGTTTTGAGTTTGATGTTCCTGAAGGTGAAAACAATACGCTGACGATTCCTGTAATTGAAATAGCTCCTTTTTCGGCCGTCCCCGGTTCCGTAGGTTCATTCGATCCCAACCGCTTCGTCGTCTTGGGAAGCTTTGGGGGAGTCGGGTTAACCGTTCAAGCTACTGATAAGTTGATGCCGGTCGATTTAGATTCGTTACCGGCTTTCAGTACGTTTTTTAAAGAAGGAAGAATCGTTCAGTCGTTTCGCGTTCTCGAAGACAAGCCCCAAGCAGAAGCGGGTACCGTTCAGCGTGTTTTATATGAACGCTTATCTGAAAACTTAGTCAATTCAGGAATTAGTGAATTGGCATTGGAATCGACTATCGGCCGCGACGGCATCATTCGTTCGGTTTCGCGATTCATTTTGAGATATTCACTCACGCAACATCTTAAAGTGGAGTTGGCGAATAACGAAAAAGTGGTATCCGTCAGTATCGATGATGTTCCTGTCAACCCGGTTCGAGTGGATCCCAATACCACAACCAATCCTCAAGAGTTGCTGATCCCCTTACCCCCTCGATCTTACGCGACGATCGTCCTGACAACTGAGCTACAAACCCAAGCATTGAATGGCTTAGGTTCGATTCAACTTCATGGTCCTCAATTTCCCGATCTTCCCGTCGGTATGATCGATTGGACTCTCTTCTATCCGCCCGAGTTAAAAGTTCACCTTCTTGGCCCTGAAGTCGATTCACTCGCCGCTCAGGTTACCCCAACCTTTTATGAAACCTTTTGGAAGAACTTACTCACTTCGGGAGCTCCAAAGTGGGTTTCGTGGTCGGATGGGGATCCTCAAGAAGCTGTTGCTCTCAGTTTCCTGGGATCACTCTCGAAAGCTTCGTTAGCTCCTTCACAAGCTAATCCCAGCCAAGTCGTCGAGAATCAATTGGTCTCCGTTCAACAACGTAAGAGTCAAACGGAACAGCCTGACCTCGCAACTCTAAATATTCCCGCTGAAGGAAAAGGAATCAAAGTCAGAAAGTTGGGGGGGGACGCTGAGGTTTCGCTCGTCTATAGAGAGATCGATTCCGCCCGGTTTAGAAGAAGAGGGCTTTTCCTTTTAGGTTTAGCTGGTTGCATCGTTTTAGCGAGAAAACGGTTTCGAGCTTGGCTCGCGTTTTACATCGCTTCTGGCTTAGCTCTCGCAACGTTCATTCCGGAAGCCTTTAGTTTTGATTCCACTCTTTCCTGGACTCCCTTTGGTGAAGGTATTTTTGCGGGAGCGTTGCTCGTCGGAGCATGCTTCCTGTATCGACTGATATTAAGAAAGGCCGATGGAAAGCCGAGTCGAGCTACAGAAGCGGTGATGCTTTTCATACTTGCTCTGGGCGCAGGGATGTTGGTTCCCGATGAGGTCCGAGCCCAAAAGCAAGCCGTTCTGATCCCTTATTCTCTGGATGATTTTAATGTCAGTAAAGACCCTAAGAAGAAACAAGTTTGGGTTCCTTACTCCACGTTCATCGAGCTTTGGAATCGAGCTTTTCCCACGGAAAAAGTCGCAGTGGAGGAGAAAGTTCCAGCCGCGATTATTTTGGGAAATGCGGCCTATCGATTAATACCCAGTGATAGTCATTTTCGTTTAGAAGGGGAGTTAGAACTACAAGTTTTAACCGACAAGTGGACGAGTCTCCCCGTTCCCGTTTCGGGCGCGCAGCTTTCAAGGATCGAACTCAACGGTAAACCTGTTGGAGTGACGATTCGAAAAGGTATTCCCACGATTGCGTTTAAAGGCAAAGGGAAGTACACCGTCAAACTCGTTCTCGAAGGGAAGTTGAATGTCGTATTAGGCGAAGCTCGTTTAAATACTCAGTTGATTCCCGGAAGGGCGACTCAGGTTACCGGTGAATTGGCAGCAGGCCTCGAATTGGATCCGCGTCAAGGATCGGGTGGAAAGCCCCTCGTAGTGACTCAAGCTGCTGATGATCAACCCACAAAGTTCCGAGTCGACCTCGGTCAGAGCGGTGCCTTTCAACTTCTGTGGCGTTCCCGAGTCTTAAAAGCAGAAAGTCCTCAGCAAGTATCCACTTTATCTGAAGGCCGATTCCAATTGAACCTGGATGGTTATAGCGCCCGATTCCACGAACGAATTCAAGTGGAAGGTGCCCCTTTAAAGTACGCGCGATATACGATCGCTGGAAATTGGAATGTGCTGTCGGTGGAAGGCTCACTCGTCGGTGAATGGAATGTCACCACTCGAACGGCTGAAAACGGTAGCGTTTTACGAGAGCTCGAGATTTTCTTCACCCGCCAAGCGAATGGGTTTGATCTCTTTATTTCCGGCTACGCTCCACTCACGGATCAAAATGTAGAACCGGCTGGTTTGGAACTTGTCGGGGGGAATCGCCGGGAAGGATATCTCGGTTTGATCCATCACGATATCCGTCGTTTTCCTCCTGATGTTTTACAAGGTATGGAGAGAGCTACGAAGAGAGATCTGAAAGCTGCGCTCAATAAAACGGATCAGGAGCTTTCTGCTTACGACCGGATCTATCGCTACTTCGGAGAGTATTCGGATGAGCGCTTACGATCCGTTCCGGTGAGTGAAGAAGGTTCTTTGGAGTCCGAGATGATCGCCTGGATTTCGCGCGAGCGAGTGGCTGTTCATTCGCGAGTCTCTTATTCAGCTAAGCGAGAGAGTGGTCCCTTAGAATATATTCTCCCTCTCAATCCCGGTTGGGAAGTACGTTCCGTTCGCGGAAACGAAATTCGAGATTGGAATGTGGTTACAGGGGCTCAAGGAGCTGAACTCAGAGTTCATTTCAATCGACGAGCGGGCACGGGTACTCGACTGGAATGGTTGATCGAAGGTCCGACACTAAACTCTCAAGGAATTCAGGCGGGAGACACTTTAACGGTAAGCTTTCCTCAGTTCCAAGCTCAGAGTACATTGAGACAGACTCAGTCTTGGGCTATAGCGGCCACTGAAGGCATCGAATTGATTCAACTTCCCACTACGACTTTCCTTCCATTAGCCTTAGATCGAGCTCCGCGTTGGATGAAGTTTGGAGAGGGAGTGACTTATCGAATGGGCTTTAGAACGGTTCGTTCCGATGCCACATTGGAAATTGGAATTAAAGCCTTAGTGCCTCGAGTTCGAGCCATCGCCACTTCCTTCTTTAGAGTCGCACCGACTCACATCGATGTGAATTGCCGCCTTCATTTTGTCGTGACGCGATCGGGGGTTGAACAGTTACGCCTGCGCTTGCCTACGGGCGGGCGATTGATTCAGGTGGGAATTCCCGGTAGTCCCAGTCGTCAGTCGATTACCGAAGATGGCATTCAACGTGAAGTCTTGTTAGAGCTTCCCACACCTACAGTAGGAAACCTATCGGTTCATCTTTCTTATCGCATCGATCGACCCCAAGAGAACCCCCAAATCAGCCTGGTCGGTCCGGAGATTTTGGGAGTGAACGGTTCGAGATCCTTTATCGCTGTTCTCCAAAATCCTGCAAGACAATATTCAGTGATCTCAGAAGTCGGTTTAAGTGCGATCACCTTCGAACGCCTTCCCGATAAGCCCCCCGTTCAGGTCAGTGGAGTACAGCCCAAAATTTTTAAAGCCTATTCGGTGATTGAAAGCAATAAGCCTCTCATTCTTTCAGAAGAAACTCCTCAACCTCGCCAAGAAGAAGAGGTAGTTGAATTGGTCGAGATCGATACCGTGCTGGGAGCCGATGGTTCTAATTGGACAGTGGCAAATTTCCACGTTCGGAATCGCAGTCGTCAATTCATCGAATTTCGACTCCCCGCCCAACACAGCCTTTGGCGAGTGACGGTGGATGGGGAAAATGTCTCGGTTAGTCAGCAAGCTGTCGAGGGAGTGGGCATGGTGATTTTAGTTCCCGTAGAGCGTGTCCTCGATACTGATTTGAGTCTTCAAGTACGACTTGTTTATACTCAACCCCAAATCGCGATGGGAGGAGGATCGATCAATTTTAATCCTGAGGCTCCGACTCTTTTAAAGGAAGCTTCGGTCCTTCAAACTTTGTGGAGAGTTCATTTACCTGAGGGGTATGAAATTCAGAAGGTGGGGGGGACTCTCTCTGAGATCATCGAGCAGGCTCGCTACGGTGAAAAAGTTAAAGGCATCGTTCAACAGATTCAAAGAATCAAGTCGGCGAGTGAGAACGCCAATTTTAGAGCTAAAAGACGAGCTTTGAGAAATCTTAACTATCTCGAGCAAGCCTTGCGCGATAACGTCGTTGAAATTGAGCGGGAACGCGCTGAAGCTAAAGCTGACGAAGGGCGAGTTAAGGGCGAAGCTTTGAGACTACAATTAGAGGAAACTCAAAGTAACGTTGTTCAAGGGCTTCAAGTTCAAAAGGAACTCGAAGAGTTTAGAAAAGCTACTCAGGCTCAAGGGCAAGCTGGTTTGGATCCCGTCGATCAAGAGTTTGAAGATGCTCGTGGATTCTCCACTAACATTTGGGGGGACGGTAGAGCCCTCACCCGAACTCGATTTTCAGATTCCGAACTTCCCGGAGAATGGTTAGCTCCAATTACCTTGCCCGCACCTCAACGGCAACCGGGCGAGGCCGTTTACACTCGACCCAACGCCTCGTTAAAGGATGTTTCCTTGGCGACTTCAGGCGGCTCAATGCCTCTTTTTCACTTGGAAGAAGGCGTTGAGATCACCGTTCCCAAAGGCGGTCACGTACATACCTTCCGCAGATTTGAAGGAGATGCCAAGTTGCAACTCAGCATCAATCACCAACACCGAAGTAGCGGAATTGGGGCTTGGTTGGGACTGATCTTATGTTTGGCAGGAATCATCGCTTGGGGAAGGCATCAGGTGAAAGCGAGCTACGTGAAGGCGAGTGATTAAGTTTCCAATACCCGGTTTATAGCGATTCAGCCCTGAATTTATAGTCGGTGATTTAACTAGCCCGAAGCGCTAGCGAGGGGCAGGATTGAAAGCCTTGGCCCCTCGCTAGAGCTTCGGGCTAATTAATGTCTGCATTTAACCTTACATAACTACGTACGAATAATTGGATTTGCCCCTCCATTCCTCAATTACCCCCTTCTTTCTGTTGCAATATCCCCAATTCGCTTCTTAAATAGAGTGACCTACTCGGACTGTCACCCGTGGTTTTTTGTAGTGAACTAAGTTCTTCAAGGTACTCTCTTTGTGTATTTTGAATAGCAGCTGAATCCTACAGAAAGCAATTTAAATGAAGAGATTTGACGATCTCTGGAGCGAATCATGCTTAATTTATTCCAATCCCATCAATCACGCTTCTTTAACTCATTGAAGTTCGTTTTGATCACTCTCTTGCTTCTTACGGTCTCTTCGATTCATAGTTCGGTTTCTTCTCTCGAGCCCGCCCAAAAATCTTCCAAGAAAGCCATTCGGGCATTCTCCGTCGCTTATAAGTACTACAAGGCTGGTAAGCTCGATAAAGCCATCGAGAATTTCCAATCTTTTCTTGAGAACTACGAAGCTGATCCTCTGGCTAAAAAGGCAAAAGAGTATCTGCGCGAGTCAGGCCAGGGAGATGATATTCGCGTTGTTCTCAATGATCGCAAAATAATGAGAAATGCGTTCAAAATGCCCGAGCCGAAAGTCCTGGAGCTCGCCGAGAAAGAACTAGAAGGCTTAGAAAAACTTTATAAGGGATTAGAACCTTGCTTCGAATCACCCGAGCTCTGGATTTATTTTTACGACAGTCAGGCGAGATACCGAAAAGAAACGAAACACATCACCTCAGGTGGCTTGTTTAGCGTCAAGAAGAGTAACCTTAAAGAGGGAGAGCTGACGGGGCAGATTCAATGGTATATTCCTCGTCAAGGTGGTAATAAGGATCGCTCCGTTCGAGCCCGTGCGGTCATCATTCACGAAGGATCGCACTATATGAATAAGATTCATTTTGGCCAGAACCTTCCTTCCCTTTTTGAAGAAGGCATCGCTACTCATAATGAATCTCGACTCAACACAGACTTTTACGCGACCACTCGAGTCACCGTTCGACAGAGATATGAAGCTGAAGCTCGCAATGGGTTGGGGGCGATCGCCTCACTCAAGGGATTTAAAAAATTCTTGAATTCTCAACGGGGCTTTGGCAAAGGCGATCGCATGATCACTCGCTGGTATAGCTATTGTTATGCGATGGTGGATTGTTTAGCTGAAGGTAAAAAGTGGGAGACGCCTTCATCGATGGGAGAAGTCTTCAGCGAAATATCAAAATTAGCTCTCAAAAATAAAGAAGCTCAATTAAAGAAAAAGAGATCGACAACGCAAGCCACCCTCAGGTCAGCTACAACCTTGTTGGAGCATTTAGTTAAGACGATCCACGGTTCCGATCTTAAAACGTTTCACCAACATCTCGTTCACCACATCAAGACCAACTATAAACAACGATGAGTCTAATCGAGTACCGAAGTGGTGACCTTGAACGTTTGATCAACGGGGAAACTTCTAGTGATATTCAACTCGTTCAGGAATTTGAAAAGCACTTTCGAATTCCCGACACCGAAGCTAAGTTAGAGAGACTCTCCAAGCTAGTCCATGCCTTCAGTCGAATTCCCTATGAGAATTTAACGAAGGTGCTCAAGTTCTCGCAAATTCCTCAAGTTCAACAAGCCAAGAGAACTCCTGGAGAAGTTTTAAAAGATCATTACCACTTGGGAGCAGGGGGGACTTGTTTTTCTCTCACCTTAACGCTTTTACAACTGGTGAGAGCCTTGGGTTTTCGAGCAGAGCCGATCCTTGCCGATCGGCATTACGGTCAAGATACGCACTGCGCGATGATCGTTTGGATCGAAGGACAAGCTCATCTCCTCGACCCAGGCTTTTTGATTCTCGACCCTGTTCCTCTCGACTCAAAATCTTCTACTGAAATTCAAACTTCATTTAACCGGATCTCCTTAGAACCTCGAAGTGATGGTTCCAAGCTCGCACTTCATACCCTCCAAAACAATCAAAGTTCTGAACGACTGACTTTTAAGCTTGAGACCGTCGACGCTTCTCAATTCATTCGTGCCTGGGACTCTTCTTTTTCGTGGGATATGATGCGCTATCCGGTGTTAACTCACGTCCAACAGAACGAACATGTTTATCTACAAAAAGGTCGAGTTCAACGTCGAAGCATCGAAACCGTCCAAAGAGAAGAGATCACATCTGAAGACCTCGCAGCATTTATCTCTAAGGAGTTTGGATTGAATGCCCAGGTTGCAGAGAAAGCATTAACGGTATTAAAGCAAATGGGTGAGGAGATCTGAGTTGGCCAAAAAGGAGCCGGTCGACCCGGTTAAACTCTTAGTCGCTATCCTTTGGGCCGATGAAGAGGCTTTAGAGGCTTCGTTGATTCAGCTGAGAGAGGAATTCGGGGAAATCGATTTTCAGGGAGAAGATTATCCCTTCGAAGTGACGGGTTATTACCAATCCGAGATGGGAGCCCAGCTTCGTCGACGGTTGATTACATTTGAAAGCTTAGTAATTCCGGATTGTTTAGCCCAAGCTAAATTGAAGACCAACGAAATTGAAGATTCGTTGGAGAGTCAAGAAGCCGGTGGCCGGAGAGTCAATTTAGATGTTGGATACCTCGACCACCACAAACTCGTTTTAGCTTCGCTTAAGCCTGCAGGGCAAAAGGTCTATTTAGGCCGGGGGGTGTACGCCGATTTGATGTTTCGTTATCACAAGAAGAAACTGGAGCCCTTCGCTTGGACCTTTCCCGATTTTCGCGATGGGCGCTACGAAGAAGAGATTTTACAAATTCGAAGAGACTACCTTGCCCAGCTAGTCAAGAATTGATCGAACCAGCAATCTGGGCATCACTTAACCGAAATTAGGCAACCTTCAATTTAATTTGAAAGCAAGCCCCATTGCATTCAGATTCCTTTGGGCAAGTGCTACAAGCGAATTTGCCTTCGTGTTGCTCCAGGATCCAGCTACAAATAGGTAAGCCAAAACCAGATTGTTTATTGGAGTCAGCTAGTTTGGGATCCACTTTTTGAAGTGAAAAATTTTCGGGCAAGCCGGGACCATTGTCGCAGACTTTGATGATCACCCAGCCATTCTCTAGTACGGATCTTAGCCTAACCTTGCATTCACCTGGAGGTACTCCAGTTGATTGGAAAGCTTCTGCCGCATTCTCAAAAAGCTGTCGGAAGACTTCACGCATCTGATCGCGATCGACATTTAAAATAAACTGTTTGGGTTTTACGTCGCATTCAAACTGGAATCCCTTTTGCAGCAACGATTGTGTCGCAACGGGATAGATGAGTTCTGTAAGGTCCGTTTTTTGTTTGTCGATAGGATCGGGATGGTTGTACTTGATGACTTGAGTGAGAATCTTTCGAGAAACCTTAGTTTCTTTCTCAATGACATCGAGCAGCTTTTCTATGTCGGGCGAATCAGGATTTTTTCGAATGAAGTCAATTGCAGTGTGAATGGCAGCGATGGGATTCACTAAGAGTTCTATCAGTTTGTCTTCGATGGGTTGAGCTTCTTCTGAGCTAAGTCTTTCATTATGTTGGTAAGGTGATGGAGTTGGGGTAATTTCTAATTTCTGAATTTCCTGGCGCACACTCTGAATCACTTCTAACCTCACCGCTTTTTTCTTTAATAGCGGAAAAAGGATTAAGACAAAGGAGACGAGTAAACAGATGATGCTCGACAGGATAGCTAAAAAATGACTCATCGAAGATTCGAGTGAGAAAGAATTGATGAGGAATTCGGGTAAAAACAGCGCGGGTGGAATCAGAAGAGCTAACTGATAGAGAGGAATAATCAGATTATCTTCAAGCCACGTGTATTGCTCGTATTTTACTCTCTTCGGTGAAGGAGGAGAGGAGCTAGGAAGGGAGCGATGAGAAGATAACGATCCTTTCCGATCCGAAATGGTGGGAGGGATTCTAGATTCTTGCTGTTCTTTTTGCGCATCTTCACCACTGATGGCCATCCGAAAGCCCTCAGGAGAGATCGCTTTTATTGAACGAATCAACTCTTCATTTCGAGAATTGAAACAAAGCGGTTGATCTGTGAGAAAATAAGATTTCTTATTTGCGGCCACGGTCATGTCGACCCCCTTCGATTACCCTACTGCCCGAAACTAGCAAGAGGATGGAGCTCTCGTGCTAGTTATAGAGAAAATCCGCCAGTTGATTCGATGGAGCCTAATTCACTTAAGGGATTTCGATTCCATCACGCTACCCTAACTGTTGATTCCTCACTCGAACTGGGTTGGTTCATCTCTATTGGGTGACCGTCAACACAAAAGCCCACAATTGAATTCATTTCCAGAAGTCCTCTCAGGAGGAAGATGAGAACTCCTGCTCAATGAACTTAGGTCAAGTAAGGAAATATCTCTAGAAGTGTATTCGAATTTTTAAAAAGAATGAAGGTAGAATTCTAGGATTGTCACAATTCTGGGGAGGCAAAAATTTTTGCAGGTGTTTGAAATGAAAGAACTTACGGATGTGATGCTGCCTGGCTTAATCGGCACCAGGTGCGTGGTTTCAGAGTTGAATTTTCCTTTTTATTTTTAATAGGAACTCTACTAAGAATTGGTCTAAGATATCGCTCCATATTAGGAAGTTTTTGTTCTGGGTGAACGGGCTTCCGCACCTGAATTCGCTAGGGGTGCTCACTTTGTAAGTGTTTTAAAATTAGGGCCTTAGATGCCCTATTCAGTTTGAGTACTGAGTAAGGCACACAAAATGTCGAGCTGAGAACCAAACCCTCCGAACCTGATCCGGTTGATACCGGCGTAGGAAACGCGAAAAGTAGATTGCTCTCGAAGTTTAAACTCCAATCCTACCTTTTCTTTTTCTACTCCACTTCACTTCCAGATCTAAGGACTTGCGAATTCTTTGGGCTACATGCCTGATCGATCGTGTCTGAGATTTGCTAATGATCTCAAGACGAGCAGAGTAATTTCCTCCATAGAATCTGATCTCGTTTTCGCGAGAGGAGTAAGAGAATGGTTTCGAAAAAGACCCCACCCACTTCCGATGCATTTTATCAACTGCCTCCCTTGGGGAATAATCCTTCGACTTTTAACGAAGGAACTTCGCCCGGAAGTTTTGCTCATCCTCCGCAAATCGGTGAGCCATTAACCTTCAGTTCTCCGGATACACCCGGAATGCCCACGACTTCATCAGTAACGGCGATGGATTGGGAAAACGATCCCGGCCGAACTCCGGTAACTCAACTGGAGTCTGCTCGCCAGGGAATCATCACTGAGGAAATGAAGCGTGTGGCCGAGAGGGAGCCCCATCTCACTCCCGAGCAGGTGCGGGTAGAGGTGGCTCATGGTCGAATGATCATTCCGGCGAATATTGTTCATCTCAAGCATCGTTTAGATCCGATGGCAATTGGCCGAGCCAGCCTGACGAAAATTAACGCCAATATGGGTGCTTCACCCGTAAGCTCCGGTACGCACGAAGAAGTCGAAAAACTCGAATGGGCGACCCGCTGGGGAGCTGACACGGTGATGGATTTATCGACGGGGGGCAAGCTCGACGAGTGCCGTGAAGCGATGATCCAAAACTCGACCGTCCCCATTGGCACGGTCCCTATCTATTCGATGATCATTGGAAGAAAGATTGAAGATCTTACCTACGATCAAATTCTAGAGGGGCTCGAGCATCAAGCTAAGCAGGGAGTTGATTACTTCACCATCCATGCCGGAGTGCTCCAATCTCACTTGCAGTACGTGAAAGATCGACTGATTGGAATCGTCTCCCGCGGGGGAAGCCTCCTGGCGAAGTGGATGATCCATCACAACAAAGAAAATCCCATGTACACTCTCTTTGACGACATCTGTGACATCATGAGAGAGTACGATGTTTCCTTCAGTTTAGGAGATGGCCTTCGACCGGGGGGGCTCGCTGATGCTACCGATCACGCCCAGCTTTTAGAGCTTAAGGTCTTAGGGGAGTTGACGGAGCGAGCTTGGGCTAAAGGAGTTCAAGTGATGATCGAAGGCCCTGGCCACGTACCTTTCGATCAAATTGAATACAATATGAAGCTTCAGCGCCAACTTTGTCACGGCGCTCCTTTTTACGTCTTAGGTCCCTTGGTCACCGATATTTTCCCGGGTTACGACCATATCACTTCCTGTATTGGAGCGACTTCAGCGGGATATCACGGAGCATCGATGCTCTGTTACGTAACCCCAAAAGAACATCTGGGTCTGCCGAAAAAGGATGACGTGAAGCAAGGATGTATCGCTTACAAAATCGCTGCCCATGCTGCAGATGTCGCTTTGGGTATTCCCGGCGCACGTGACCGCGACGATTCCTTGACCAAAGCGCGCGCCGCCCTCAATTGGGAAAAACACTTTGAGCTTTCTTTCGACCCCGACACCGCCCGTGCTTTTCACGATGAAGATTTAGATGTCGATACCGACTTCTGTGCCATGTGTGGTCATGATTGGTGTTCGGTGAGGATTTCAAAAGAGATTCAAGAATTCGCTTCTGGTAAAGATCTCGAATCACAAGCGGAGAAAAAAGCGATCCTTTCTCCTGCTCTTACCGATGAGCAAAAAGAGATTTTGGAGAAACGGGGCGTTTTATCTCCTGAAGAAATCCACAAGCTCATGGACAAAGATGGGAAGGGAGCTTGTCATTCCGATCACGTCGAAGACGCCGAGCAAGCGAAGGAAGTACAAGACGAATTGTTATCGACGAATTGATGAGTCTAATTTAAAGTGGGATTTGGTTCTGTAGCGCCACCCCTTGTGGGTGGCCATTCCCTGAAGGTAGAGTCAAGTTTTTAAGGTTGAATGAATCTTTAAGGAAAGGCCTGGGGCAAGCCCAGGCGCTACAGGGCGAAAAATCGCATTTAAAAATAATTGTTCATTTACACGATGTTTCTAAACACCACTTCTCCTCGAAATCTACATCCGTTCCACAATCGGGGAATGGAGCTTTGGGGGGAGCCTCTCCTAAAAATTGATACGACAGGGAGCTGACGACGTCGGTGATTTCAACGGCATCGTTGTCATCCCAATCGGCTGCTTCTGTGCAGCTTATCGTGGTACCTAAAAAGGCGTAACTCAAAACTGCGATGGGGTCGCTAATTGTGATATCGCCTGAAGCATCCGCATCCCCGCGAATAAAATTAAATTGGGGCTTGGGACCTTTGATGATTTTGAATTCATCGATGATTTGTTCATTAAAATCGACGGCTTGAAGTTCTAATGTGTCACCCTCGATTTGAACTTTAATGGCATGATGCCGGAGTTCCGTATGCGCCATATATCGAAGTTCTTCTTCATGAGAGAAATTATATAAAAGTGCGCCGCCACCTCCCGTGATCACATAGATCGGACCGGTGGGGGAGTAGACTGAAGAGCCTTGCCAGCCATCGTAAGCCACTTCTTTGAGGATGGGGTGTGAACGTTGATAGTGATGTTCATGCCCGTTGATAACGAGATCAACATTGTTCCGTTCGAAGATGGGGACCAACATGTTTCTTAACCCAAGATGCCCTCCATGCGCACCACCACTATAGGGAGGATGGTGAAAGAGCACGACTTTCCATGGGCGATCTGATTCGCGTAAATCGTCTTCGATCCATTTAAGTTGCGGGATATCAAAGACGGGAGGTGCGAAGGGATCATCCATAATGAGGGTGATCTGAGTCGAATCGACAACCGTGACATGCATCGCCCCATAGTCAAAGGAGTAATAAGAGCCTTTGTCTTCCCTCGGTATATCGGGAAGTGCAAATTGGGCTTGAAAGACATCTGGAAGATAAAATAGTCGTTCATCGATGATGGTCGGAGATAAATCGTGATTCCCCATCGTGGGATAAAAAGCGGTATTTGTGAGAATGTCTTCGTAGATATCAAAAAAGCGCAACTGGATGGATTCATCGACGACCGCGGGGTATACCGTATCTCCTGAATGTAAGAAGAGATCCATACCACCTTCTAAGAGTACATCCCGGATCAAGTATTGTTCGGCCGAGCCTGATCCTGAATCTCCGATGACCATGAAGGATATTTTTGAATCCAA
>JANQLS010000101.1 GCA_028280485.1 Planctomycetota bacterium | reverse complement strand
TGCGGGCGTTTTTTGATTTCAGGTTATCAGAACTGAGTACAGCCAGAATTAACTGTGACAGAACAGTTCATCCGGAGTTGGATCGACATCTACATTGGGGAATGGAGGAGCAACGATCTCACCCCCACGGAACAAGTAGAAGAGAAGATGCAGGATATCGTTCATATTGACGAGCCCTGAATCATCGACATCCCCGGTTTTTTGACATGCTGGAGGTTCGCCGGAAAGAACGACCCAAATGAGCATGGCAACTGAGTCTGACATATCGACCATACCATCATCGTTGACGTCTCCACGGAGGAAGGCATCTTCGTGAATGAAGGACAATCGGCCGGATTGAGTTCTTGGAGGGAAAGAAAGGTTTGAAACCACAAAAGTGTTTCTAATCTCAGGTTGACCTACACCAGCCAAGAATTTAATTTCAGTTCCAAGGGCTGAAGGATCAACTGCGAGAACTTCGACATCCATGATCAGGAGAGGAACTTCAAATCCGACAACCGGGATCTGTTGGTTGTCGAATGGAGGGAGTGTGTCTAACTGAACACCCAAGCTCACCGTTCCATTTTCATTATCGATAATGGGAGCTAAGTACTCAGCTCCAGTGGCATCGGTAATCGTGCCTTCTAAGTGCACGTCGAGGACTCCCAATGAAGTGGGATCGAAACCGATCGCCATTGAGAATCCTTGAAGGGGATCAACGTTATAACCCGCGATTTCAACCGAAGCGGTTGAGCCCACTCTAAGTGCATCGGCATTTTGAACTTTGATAAAGTTTTCTTCGACGACCGCGATCGTAGCGTCGCTCAAGATTTCAGGGACCACATCTTGATCTTCGTTGTACATCAAGGCTGGGACCTGAGGGTCACCCGCATCGTTGACCAATCGAATGTCAAAGATGGAATTGGGATCGAAATCAAAACCTAAGCCCAATTTAAAATCGAGGCGCACTAAACGTAAGCGTTGATTCGGAGGCAGAGCCGTTTCTTCGGGATAAGTATAATCTTGCTCAACTTGAACGATGAGTTTTTGATCGTTAGTGAGGAAGGCGTCAAAAGTTTTAATTTTCTTACGACCGAGGTGGGTGTCGTGAAGACTCACCTCTTTGAGTTCCATCGCATTCGTTGGGAAGTCGATCCCTACTTGAAATCCCGTGATAGGGACATCGGAACGAGCTTCGAGAAAGACAGAGAATTTTCCTCCGCGGATGGCTTCACCACTGGTAAGTGAGAATCCATTTCCCTGTGCGTTGACCGGAGATGCCCAAGTCACAGAAATCCACGCCAAAGCCAAAACCATCAATGAGGTGAACGCCCTATTGATCGAACGCTGTCTGAGTGAACCCTGTACAGGCCGGCTATTTAAAGTTTGCATATGCGAACTCACTTGTTCGAATCCCGAACCAAGAATTTCTTCAATCGATATCAGCCCATTTGAAAATGAAGGCTGAATGTCAATTTGAAGATAGAAGACAACCTGAGGAGTTCAGCAGAAACTCCAAATGTTGTCGTGTTAAGTGAACAATCAAAAATGAACAAACCCAGAGAGTACGCTAGCCCACTGTATTGGAATCATTTAAATTCCAGCACAGTTCGGAACCCTCAATTGCTAACCTATGAGCAAGTGAAGAAGGTTGAGAATTCGGACGCCCCAGACAACGGAGGCTGTCAACGGAGTCTGTGTCTAATCTCAGCTCAAACTGGATACAAGTTCATTCAGTTCCCTCCATTCAGTGGGTCATTCCGTATACCTTCTGATTTGCTCCCACGCCGATTCATATCAGGCGCGACGAGTCCGGCATACCTATCTGGCCCGTATACATATTTGGATAGTACAGACCCAGCGGAATCAGACTCCGAGCTGGAGGGATAAAGATGAAGTGGAAAGAGATCGGTATTGAGAAGTACCTTTCAGACCCATTCCAAGAGTCGATTTTATGGGCTCTCAGAGGGACCGTCAACCGCTGATATTCGAGTTTAGACCTCAAATTTCAGTTGTTTTTAAAGATTTCTTCAGGCTGGATACCGTGTCTTTGGATCATGCGATAGAGCCGATTACGATCAATTTGGAGATATTGAGCTGCGCGAGTCTTTTTCCCTCGAGCAAGTTGGAGAGCTAAGAGGATGTGTTCTCTCTCTATGTCGGCTAAGGGCCTAAACTTAGGCTGATCTACCCCCCGGAGCTCTGAAGGTAAGTCTTCAACTTGAATCTCCTTCTGTTTCGCGAGCGCCCAGGCTTGTTCCAGAATGTTTCTTAATTCTCGGACATTTCCCGGGTAGCTGTAATTGCAAAGAGCAACCTGAGCTTCTTCAGAAAGAGTTTTTTGAGCTCCCCCCCGTTGAGCGAATTCGTTCAAAAAGTGTTGAGAAAGTTGAGGAATGTCCGAAAGTCGGTCTCTCAATGGCGGCATCTCTAAACGGATCACATTGATTCGATAGTACAAATCTCGTCTAAAGTTCCCAAGTTCGACCTCTTTTTCGATCGTCCGGTTCGTCGCCACCACCAATCGGGCGGAGACGGGAACGGAGGCATCTGAACCTAGCGGGTAGACTTCTCTCTCCTGGATCACTCTCAGTAAGCGCACTTGGAGCTCTGGAGGCATCTCGGTGATTTCATCGAGGAACAAAGTTCCATTGCCAGCGGCTACGAAAACCCCTGACTTATCGGTCTCAGCTCCAGTGAATGCACCCTTTCGGTGACCAAACAGTTGGTCTTCGAGAAGAGTTTGCGAAAAGGATCCACAGTTCACCCCCAAAAAAGGTTCATTACTCGGAGCTCCCAATGCGTGTATGGCTCGAGCAATAAGTTCCTTCCCAGTCCCACTCTCCCCCTGAATCATGATGGTGGTACCAGGCTCCAAACTCGCGACACACTTCAGTTGTTCAATAAGGTGTTGCAAGGATGGATGAGATCCCACGATCCCATAAAAAGCGTCCATGCGGCCGTCCCCCCTAACAGAAAAATTGGATTTCATTCATCTAAGTTACGATACTTGATTGAAGACAACGTACCTTAAGCGATGAGAGAAATTGAAGCTCCCAACCCTCAAAATCGATCTCTTTCAGATCCGTCCCTACCAACCCGCAACGTCATCAACTAATCCAACCATTGTTGATAGCCCCTCCCAATGAAACCCATCTTCACCGTGCGGAATAAGATCAGGAATCCCAAATACCTGATATTCCCTATAGAGAAGTAAGTATCAAATTGAGAGCAGACGGAATCGAAGAATGATATCCGCAAGCACCATTTGAAACGAAGAAGAGATAAGACCCAATTTATCTTTGCAACGACCTTACTTCATCACTCTTTTCTGTGTGGCCTTTAAGGGATCACTTAAAAGTGAGCGCTGACAGATTAAAAGAGACCACAGATATAAGTTGAGTAAAAGAGTGATAAGAAGAATAAGACTCAAAGGATTAAGCTAGGGATGATAGGCGGGAAGGGGGGGATTTATCAAGGGTTTGCCTGGTGAGTTCCTCGTTTAAAAAAATTTACCCCGACCGGAAGCCAGGAGAACTCAAACTATAATTCACATTGATCTTCCGGAAATGTATGAAAATAGAAATAAAAAATGGACCCGAACCTAAAACGGAACGGGCCCAATGGAACGTGGGTTGGGGGCGTTCTTAGGTCGGCCACGGCCAAAAGCCAGGCCGGCCCCCCATGGCGTCCAAGCTCAAAAACCGGACGCCTATGTGGCTTTTTCCCCTCTTGCCAGGATTCTTTGCCCTTGAAACCCAATGTCTGTCACGTCTAAGTGTGACAAAGAAGCTGAATCTCGCTCAAATCGCGCCAATTCACCCGGGGAAAAAGGAGGTGAATGGCCTTTGAACAAGATCGAGACCCAAGGTTGATTATTCTTGCGGCATTCTTGAAGCCCTCGGCTCTCGCTCGACACTTTAGAATAGGATGGAATTCTGAACCCGCCAATAGCCAATTTTTGTCGCCCCAAATCGCCAAACTTTGTCACACAAAATAAAGGTTTAGGGAAAGATCCGATCGGATTTAAAGCAATGACGACCCAATATTAGGCAGATCTTTTTAGAGAGGGTGAAAATTAAAAAGAAAGTGTCCAGGGATTGGAAGAGGAGTCGGGTTGAAATACGTTATGACTTGGCTTGCAGGCTGTTCCCTGTAGGGGCAGGGCTTGTCCCTGCCCGTTTCCCTAAAAGCTATTTACGTGGTTCAATTTTTCGGAAAGGGTACCCACTAGGGGCACCCCTACAGATTCAATCCAAATATCACACGGGAAGGTGAGTCTGTTGAGCCCAAAGGATTCCATCGGTCGAACGGAGATCTTCGAGAGCTTTATCTGAAACAGGCTCGTCAAGGTTTAACAGAGCGACTGCTGTTCCCCCACTTTGATCTCGACCTAAAGACATGTAGGAGATATTCACTTCATTGGCAGATAATATTCCGCCGACAACCCCGATCATGCCGGGTTGATCTTTGTTTTGAATTAAAAGTAGAGATCCTTCGAGGACGGCATCAAAGTGATAATCATCCAGAGAGACTAAGCGCAAGCCCTTTTGTCCTCGGATCGTTCCTCCAAAACTTCGCGAACTCTTCGCACTCTCGACGTGAACTCGAATCATCTGATGGAAATATTTACTCTTTCCTTCAGCAGTCTCTTCCACCACAACTCCCATTTCGGTCGCTAAATGATGGGCGTTGATCGTGTTCACTTCTTGGGAAGATCGATCTTTCATAAACCCACTCAGAACGACAGAAGTGAGATAAGGTCGAAGTTGGTTATCGAACAAATCCCCAAAAAACTCAACTCGGACGCGAACCGGATTTCCCTCGCTCACCTGGGAGTGTAGAACTCCTAAGCGATAAGCTAAATCGTGATAGGGACGAATTTCTTCGACGATCGCGGGTTCAAGATTGAGAGAGTTGATCGGGCTCACTAACTTACCTTCTTTAAAGAAGGCGAGCATTTGCTCACAAGCGGCAATTGCTACATTCTGTTGAGCTTCTTTAGTGGAGGCTCCGAGGTGAGGAGTACAAACCACTTTTGGATGGAGGATCAAATCGGTGAATTCGGGAGGCTCTTTTTCGAAGACATCGAGCGCGGCCCCAGCGACGGTTCCATCTTCGAGAGCATCGAATAAGGCTTTTTCATCGACGATTCCACCGCGGGCGCAATTGACCAAGCGCAATCCTTTTTTAGCTTTCGAAAGGAGCTCGGCGTCGATCAAATTTGCAGTTTCGGGAGATTTAGGAACGTGAATCGATAGGAAATCGACTTCAGCCGCTAAATCGGCAACGGACTCGGCTAAAGATAATCCCATCTCTTGAGCCAGTTGAGGAGAGATGAAGGGATCGAATCCCATAATCTTCATCCCCAATCCTGTCGCCATATTCAGAACATGGCGGCCGATTTTCCCGAGGCCTACAATACCGAGGGTCTTCCCTTGAAGCTCAGTACCGACGTAGGTCTTTCGATCCCACTTCCCTTCTTGGAGAGACTTGTGAGCTTGTGGAACATTTCGAGCCAAAGACATCATCATAGCCACGGCATGTTCCGCCGCCGAACGCGTATTTCCTTCGGGAATATTTTGAACGACCACTCCTTTGCGAGTAGCGGCTTCAACATCGATATTATCGACGCCAACTCCGGCTCGCACGATGATCTGGAGATGATCGCAGACCTCTAAGAATTCTTTGGTAATCGTTGTTTGGCTCCGAACGATGATGCCGTGAGCCTTATTGGCAAGCTTGAGCTTTTCTTCTTCGGGCAGGCCGGGTTGGTTCTCTAACTGAACACAATCCTCACCGTTCAATATACTCAAGGCGTCGTCAGATAAGGGATCTGCGATGAAGAGAATCTTGGGATCAGACATCGCTATCAATCTTTCAATCGGCCGAGGAGAATACTCGCGTTGTGTCCTCCAAACCCGAAGGAGTTGGAAATCCCGTAGTTCACCTCGGCTTCACGAGCTTCATTGGGAACATAATCGAGATCACATTCAGGATCGGGATTCATATAATTGATGGTCGGAGGGAGCACTTGGTGCTTAATAGCTAAGGCCGTGACCAGAGATTCTACTGCACCCGAAGCACCGAGAAGGTGACCGATCTGACTCTTCGTTGAGCTCACTTGCAATTTTTTAGCGTGATCCCCGAAGGCATGGTGGATCGCTCGAGTTTCCATGACATCGTTGAGTGGTGTCGAGGTTCCATGAGCGTTGATGTAGCTGACCTCATCGGGATTGATACCCGCTTCGTTCACCGCATGAAGCATCGTTTTAGCGGCCATGGTTCCATCGCTAATTGGAGCTGAGATATGGAAACCATCGTCCGTCATTCCAAACCCGAGAACTTCCGCGTAAATGTTAGCTCCCCGAGCTTTCGCGTGTTCGTACTCTTCAAAGATCAAGGCTCCCCCACCTTCACCGACGACGAATCCATCGCGGTCGATATTGAAGGGACGAGAGGCTGTCGTGGGATCGTCATTTCTGACTGAAAGGGCTTTGAGAGCGGAGAAGCCACCCATTCCCAACATGGTGACGGTAGCTTCAGATCCACCCGTGATCATGACCTCAGCATCACCGTAGACGATGGATCGATAAGCTAAACCGAGCGCATGCTTCCCTGAAGCACAAGCCGAAGTGACGGCGTAGTTAGCGCCTTGAATTCCAAAGCGAATTGCGATCTGACCGGCACCAGCATTGATCATAAGCTTTGGAATAAAGAAGGGACCGATTCGGCGGGGTCCTTTTTCTAAAGCTTTTCGGTGCGTGGTTTCGATCTCTAGCAAACCCCCAATTCCAGAGGCCCAAATACAGCCGATTCGGTCCTTGGGTTCGGTCTCAAGATCCAATCCCGAATCGTCCATCGCCTCTTGGGATGCTTTCAAGGCGAAATGCACGAATCGATCTAGCTGACGAGCTCCCTTTTTCGATAGAAATTCTTCGACATCAAAATCTCGAACCTCACCGGCAATCTTGGTAGGGAGTTCACTCACGTCAAATGAGGTGACTTCAGCTACTCCACTTCGGGATTCTTTAATCCCATCCCAGAATTTATTGACGCCAGTCCCGATACTGGACACAACTCCCAGTCCCGTGATGACGACCCGCCTTTTGCTCATCGCTCTTTTAACCTATTGGAAGGGTAACTTGAAAATCAACGATCTGTGAAGCTTGCAACACCTAGGATGCCTATCACTCTCCAATACTCGAGATACACCATCGAGAACTTGGAGAATGGCCAAGCGTTCATCAACTTTGAAGGCTTGAGCAAAACGACAACGTTCGGCCCAACAGCTCTAAAAAGCAGTCCGTTGAGAGAGATCTTTCTACAACTTGAGTTTGAAAGAACTCTATAAAAACTATCGAGAATAATTTCCGCTTCTAATTCTTCCTGTTGATTCAACTGAAAGAACTCAGCGAAGAAGAACTATCCTGCTTGATCCTTGATGTAATTGACGACATCACCGACGGTGCGAATGTTTTCCGCATCCTCATCGGGAATGTTCATATCAAAACTTTCTTCGAACTCCATAACGAGCTCAACGATGTCCAGAGAATCAGCGCCTAAGTCAGCGATGAAGTTTGTCTCTGGCTTAATCTTTTCTTTGTCAACATCGAGCTGTTGGCTGACGATCTCGGCGACTTTTTCTTCGATGTTTTCAGACACGGCAGATGCCTCCGTAAATCCAATCTGTTTGAAGCCTCACTTCCCGAGAGATACTCGAGGAAATGTTGAACGGCTTGATTTCTTTAAAATTCTCTTCCTGAGTTCACGCTTGTACTCACGAGGAGTTACAAACTCAAGAACCGGTTTAACAAACTTGTCTCCGAGCCCTATCCGAAGACCCGAATCCTAAAAATTTAATCCCTGATCATGTCATATTCGACTGGGAAATCAACTCCCTGTCGCCATTCCTCCGTCAACTCGGAGAACGGTTCCAGTGACATAGCTGCCTCCCGGGCCGGCTAAAAATGCGACCGCGCTGGCAATTTCTTCGGGCTTTCCGAAACGTCCCAAGGGGATTTCCGTCTTGGCAACCTCTCGGGTTTCCTCCGGAAGTTCTTCCGTCATACTGGTTTCGATAAATCCAGGGGCAACGGCATTCACGAGAACTCCGCGGGAAGCCAACTCTTTGGCCAAGGTGTAGGTCATAGCAATCAACCCACCCTTACTCGCAGCATAGTTAACTTGGCCGGCATTTCCAACCAATCCCACGACGCTCGCCACATTGATAATGCGCCCACCCTTCTGCTTCAAAAAGGTCCGCGCCAATGATTTGCAGAAGATGAAAGCACTTTTTAAATTCGTGTCAATCACCTTATCCCAATCTTCTTCGCCGATTCGCATCAGCAAATTATCTCGAGTCATCCCTGCGTTATTGACGAGGATGTCGACTCTCCCCCACTCTCCGAGCACTGTTTTTACAGTTGCTTGGATCGCTTCTGGGTCGGAGACATCGGTGGGAACGACCAGTGTTTCGCCACTGGCGGCTTCGGCGACTTCATTCAAGCGGCCTTCGTTCCTTGCCACGAGAGCCACTTTTGCTCCTTGCTCTGAAAGAAGAAGGGCTACGGCTCTTCCGATACCACTGGAAGCACCGGTGACGATCGCGGTTTGACCGCTCAGGGGTAATTCACTCATTTTTTATCCCTCCTCACTGAGGAGTTTCTCGATGGCTTCGACATCACCCTTAGGAGTGACCTTTAAGCTTCGATCGATCTTTCTCGCTAAACCGGTGATCACTTTACCCGGCCCTGCTTCAATTCCCTGGGTTGCTCCATCTCGCACGATAGCTTGGTGAATAGAAACCCAACGCACGGAGCTTTCAACTTGGTCGATGAGTCCTTGACGGATCGCCTCAGGATCCTCGACTCGATCTCCAGTTACATTGGAATAAAAAGCACCACGAGGAGCTTGAATCGAAATCTCTTTTAATACTGGAGTCAGTTTTTCCGTTGCTGAATGCATCAAAGGTGAATGATAAGCACCGGCCACTCGTAATTCGATGGCTCGCTTACAACCAGCTTCTTGAGCCAGGCGACTCGCTTCGTCGACGGCTTCTTTCTCACCGGAGATGACGGTTTGTTCAGGCGAATTGTAGTTGGCGATTCCGACTACGCCCTTGGAGCGAGCTTGCTCGACGACTTCTTCGATTTTTTCTACGCTCAATCCCACCAAGGAGGTCATCGCACCGGGAGTAGCATCACAAGCTTCCTGCATGTAAGTTCCCCGTTGAATCACCACCTTCAATGCTTCTTCAGGGGCGATACAACCCGCGAACACTAAGGCTGAGTATTCTCCAAGACTCAGGCCGGCAGTCGCCTTAAAGGGAAGTTCGGTTCCGAATGCGCCTCCGGAACCTTCCAGCTGTCCAAGAACATCCAGTACGGCCAACGAAGTTAAGAAGATCGCAGGCTGACTGACTCTCGTCGAGTTGAGAACGTCTTCAGGTCCTTCAGCGAGCGTCTTGACGAGATCGAGACCGAGAGCCTCGCTCGCTTGCTCGAAGAGAGCAACGGTGGCGGGACTGCGCTCTAAAACACTCGCCCCCATGCCGATGGCTTGCGCTCCTTGACCTGGAAATAAAAATGCTAAATCGTTTTTCATGTCACGTCTTAAAATGCCTTTAGATCACCAACGAAGTAAGTTGTATCCCCAGGTCATCCCCGCTCCGAAAGCGACAAAGAGAACTAAGTTCCCTTTTTGAATGCGTCCTTCTTCCACCGCTTCTCTTAAAGCGATGGGAACACTCGCGGCCGAGGTATTACCGTATTTGTCTAAGTTGATGAAAATTTTCTCTTTGGGAACATCGACTTTCTTCAATGCGGTGTCGATGATTCGAGAATTGACTTGGTGAGGAACGATGATGTCTAAATCTTCGTACTTGAATCCATTACGCTCTAAAGACGTGTTGATCAAATCGACCATGGCTTTAGTAGCGAACTTGAACACCTCGCGGCCGTTCATCGAGAGGCAGTGTTGACGTGCTTCAACGGTTTCGGGAGACGCGGGGAGAGCGGCTCCTCCGGCGGGGATTTGAATGAGATCTCTCGCCCCCCCATCCGCAAAAAGCTGACTGTCGATGATGTGTGAATCTTCACCGTCTTTTTGACGCGACAAGACTGCAGCACCTGCGCCATCGCCAAAAAGAATACAAGAATTTCGATCGGAATAATTGACGAAGCGGGAAAGAGCTTCCGCTCCGATAACCAGAACGTGCTCACAGAGTCCGGTTTGAATGAAGCTGGAACCTACAGCTATCGAATAAACAAAGCCCGTACAAGCCGCGTTCAAATCGAAAGCACAAGCGTTTACCGCTCCGAGAGCGTTCTGAACAAAGACTGCGGCCGAAGGGCAAACCTTATCTGGAGTCACAGTTCCAACGATCACTGCCCCCAAATCTTCAGGCTGAATCCCAGCGGCTTCTAGCGCTTGCCGGGAGGCAGCGATGGCCAGATCGCTGGTGACCTCTCCTTCTTGGACGATGCGACGTTCACGAATTCCCGTTCGTTGAACAATCCATTCGTCACTTGTATCGACCATCCCTTCTAAATCATGGTTCGTCAATACTTTCTCAGGGAGGGAAGCACCCGTCCCAGCTAGCCAGGCTCGATACATCAATTTTAGTCCTTATTGTCATCGCAAGGCGAGGTGCATCTACGATTTTGAGTGTTGATCAACACGACCCTAATGCGTTTCATTTGAGGACGAGTCAGAGAGTCTCGTCCACCGCAATGGATATTCATTCGATGCAAGTGAGGCTTAGTTTGCTCCGGATAGAGAGGTCAATTCTTCACTTATTCGCGAATTCAGCTCGATGGCCGCCATGCGGTTCGCGACTTTGATGGCATTCCCGATAGCTTTTCCATCGGAACGCCCATGAGCAATAATCACCGTGCCATCTACCCCGAGAAGGGGCGCTCCACCGTATTCAGAGTAATCGATCTTACTGATCAACTCACTTGCTGCTTTCTTTAATACAGGTGCGAGAGCCATCGCTTCAGGAACTTGAGCGAGAGCCTGCTTAACAGTGGTGGTGAATAGATACAAGAGTCTTTCAGCTAGCCCCTCGGAAACTTTCAATACGGTATTGCCAACAAATCCATCGCAAACAACGACGTGAACCTTACCACTGTAAATCTCAGATCCCTCGACATTACCGATGAAGTTCACTCCGGTCTGCTGAAAACGGGCGTGGGTCTCTTTTGACAAAGAGTTACCCTTTGCATCTTCTTCACCGATATTGAGCAATCCAACCCGAGGGCTGTCGACACCCAAAATCTCTTGGGCGTAAAGCGAGGCCATCACTCCATATTGAATGAGGTGGTCGGGCTTGCAGGCAATGTTTGCTCCCACATCGACGACGACCACAGGAGCTTCACCGGTATGGAAGACAACAGCAATCCCCGGTCTTTTAACCGCTTTGAGCCGGCCTAAAAATAATGAGGAGGCCGCGACACAAGCTCCCGTATTTCCTGCACTGACGAAGGAACTCGCCTTACCCTCGCGTACGAGCCTCATGGCAACCTCAATCGAAGACCCTTTCTTTTCTTTCAGGGCCTTGACCGGATTGTCACTCATACTGATCGCATGTTCAGCGTGCACGACTTCGATACGGTCTCCCTCATATCCGTTAGCTGAAAGTTCTGAACTGACATCAGACTCATTTCCAACGAGATACATCTTGAGATCAGGATCCGCCTCCAGTGCGATGAGCGCACCTTTAACCACTTCTTGAGGGGCGTTGTCGCCCCCCATGGCGTCGAGAGCAATGGCAGGATTGGACAAATTAGAAATCCTCGACAGTGATGACGGGCTTTCCTCGGTAGTGTCCGCAAACCGAACAGATCGCGTGAGGAAGTACAGGTGACTTACACTTCAAGCACTCAACCAGTTGAGTTTCTTTAAGTGCAAGGTGTGAGCGACGCATGCCCTTACGTGATTTTGAAATTTTTCTCTTGGGTACAGCCATGTTTCACCTACTCGAAGCTCCAGCTTCGTTGGATGGGTGACATTGAAATAACGTTTCGCTTCTGAAGACTGAGAACAACGACAAATCGTTGAACCAGAAAGTCTTCCTTGCCTCCACGGTTGTTTTTTGGAGGGCCCTTCCCGATGGAGGGCGAGCGAATACAAAGGGTAAGATTCTAATAACGGTTCCGCCCACCTGTCAAGGCAAACTTAATTAGCACAAACCGATAAGAATTAATGACTTAAGGCAAAACGAGCGAGGAATTTGAGAATATTTCCCCGCAAAGGGAGCCATCAGCAGGAAAAGTGGGATTTTGTAGCCGAACTTGTGAAAGTTTGGCTCAATACCTTTATTGGCCAAATTCTAATCAATTCAATGGTCTAGAAGGGAATTAATTAGCCCGGAGCGTAAGCGACGGGAGAGTGTTCTTGTAGAAGTTCGTTAATGACCATCCCCTTCACGATAGGTTTGGAATTGAGGATTCACCAGTTGAAGATCGGGGTTTCCGCTCTATCATTTCCCGTCGCTTACGCTCCGGGCTAGTTGAATGTCACTATTTATCCAAAAACGCCCACATCGCCTTCAAGGCGTCATCCGCCCCTTCCGGACGGCCACCGCCTCCTTGAACCATTTCAGGCCTTCCCCCGCCCCGCCCTTCGATGGGTTCCTTGCCGGACTCGAAGATATCTTTGGCACTCCACCCTTCTTTCACCAACGGAGGAGACACCGCGACGATGGCTGCGAGTTTTTTCCCTTCGGGAGCCAGCAATATAAAGATCCCGCGTTTATTCTTCGACTTCAATTGATCGTAGAGAGCCAAAGCCTGAGCGCGCCCTCCCTCCTTGATCACTGCACCATGGCAAGAGATAGCGTTGTCTCCTTCTCCCAAGACCTTGGTCTCGACATTGAGGTCTGAAGATACGGCAGCTTTTTTCTTCCCCTGCCCGCTGCGAAGCTTTCGATTTTCGTCTTGAAGCTTTTGGATGCGTTGCGGGATTTGGTCAACCGGAGCTCTCAACAATTGGGCGATCTCGTCAATCATGCGAGATTGTTGATGGTGATAGCGACTCGCTTCGATCTCGGTAATACCTTCCAGACGCCTCACTCCGGAGGAAACGGAACCCTCTTGAGTGATCACGAAGGGACCGATGTCTCCCGTTCGAGCGACGTGAGTTCCCCCACAGAGCTCTGTAGAAAAATCTCCGATTTTGACGACGCGAACGACATCCCCGTATTTTTCACCAAAGAGCGCCATCGCACCTTTTTTGATGGCATCGTCGTAATCGGTTTCAAAGGTCTCGACGGGTGTGTTATTAGCGATCTCTCGAAGAACTAACTCTTCGGCTTTTTGTCGCTCTTCTAAGGTAATCCCACTGAAGTGAGTCACATCGAAGCGTAGTCGAGCGGCTTCGACCAAGGATCCCTTCTGATGCACGTGATCTCCTACGATCTCTCTCAACGCAGCGTGAAGGAGGTGAGTCGCGGTGTGATTCCGTTCGATGGCTTCCCGTCGCGCACCGTCGATCACGGCCTCGACAACGGCCCCCTGAACGATGGAACCCGCATCCCCTTCAACTAAGCGAGCGCGGTGGATCCACCGGTTTTGATCTTTTTTGGTATCTTCGACAGCGAGAACAAATCCTTCCCCCGCCAAAGTTCCCACATCGCCAACTTGACCTCCACTCTCAGCGTAGAATGGAGATTGATCTAAAACGATGAAGAATGAATCATCTTGGGAGGCGAGCCCAATAATTTCGGCTTCACTCACACTCGAGTCATAGCCAAGGAAAGTCGTTTCAGGAAATTTGGAGAGCTCTAAGCCCAAGCCATCATCCGCTCCAGCGTGCACGCTGAACTGAGAACCTTCCCGAGAAATTTGTTTAGCTTGCTCTAAGTTTTCTTCGAAGCCTTTTTCATCGACACTCAATCCCCGCTCTTGCGCCATCTGTTGAGTGAGGTCGAAGGGAAAACCGTAGGTGTCATAAAGCTCGAAAGCATCTTTTCCCGATACGGTATCCGTCCCCGATTCTTCCAGTTTGTTAGCTAAGCCTTCAAAGAGATGAATCCCTTTATCGAGGGTCTTACCGAAGCGCTCTTCCTCATTTTGAATCACATTTTCGATGTAACTTCGCCGATCGAGAATTTCAGGGTAAGCTTCCCCCATCTCCTTCATCACCGTATCGACCAACTGACAAAGAAGAGGTTCATCACTCGTCTGTAACTTTCGTCCGTAACGAGCAGCTCGACGTAAGATTCTTCGAAGAACGTAACCTCCCCCTTCATTCGAGGGTTCGGCTCCATCCGCGAATGCGAAGACCAAGGATCGAATGTGATCAGCGATCACGCGGTGAGGAGTACACTCGGATGAGGAACTGTCGTAGGCCTTCCCCGTGATATCAGAGATTTTTGAAGTGAGTGCTCGAAGGACATCGGTCTCGAAGACACTGTCGACGCCCTGAAGAACCATCGCTAATCGTTCGACTCCCATTCCGGTATCGATACAAGGTTTAGCTAAAGGAACTTTTTTACCCCCAGGCTGTTGATCGTATTGCATAAAGACGAGATTCCAGATTTCGAAGTAGCGATCGGATTCATTTTCTCCGATCGGCAATCCGGAACCATCATCGTGCTCGGGTCCTCGGTCGAGATGAATTTCAGAACAAGGCCCGCAGGGACCGACATCCCCCATGCTCCAATAATTATCCTTCTCGCCTAAACCGACGACACGTTCGGGACGCACGCCGATATGGTCGATCCAAATCTCGCGAGCTTCGTCATCGTCTTTGTAGACGGTGATCCAAAGGTCGTCAGGATTCAATCCGAACCCATCGACTAAGAGTTCCCAACCAAACTTGATGGCGTCTTCTTTAAAGTAGTCTCCGAAAGAAAAATTGCCGAGCATCTCGAAGAAAGTTAAGTGGCGCGCGGTGTACCCGACATTATCGAGGTCATTGTGTTTCCCTCCAGCTCGAATACATTTTTGAACCGTCGACGCCCGGGGAGCCTCAGGTTTTTTCTTTTGGGTGAAGTAATCCTTAAACTGGTTCATTCCCGCATTGGTAAACAACAAGGTGGGATCACCATGAGGCACGACCGAGCTCGAGGGCAAAATGAGATGTTCCCTCTTTTTGAAGTAATCTAAAAAAGTGCTTCGGATTTCATGCGTTTTCATGATCAAAAATCGTTTTTATCGACTGGGGTTGTTTACCGAGAAAATGAAGTAAAGTACGAGTTCTCACTGTTGGATGAATCAGATCGTGAGTAGACCTTTATAATCTTCGAATCGCCGACTGATATCGGCACTGGTTGTTCGCTGTAAGCGAGTGACTCCAAAGTCTTCACAACAATAAGAAGAAACAACCACGGCATTCGCTAAGGCGCCTTTGAAGTTTCCTTCTTCAGCTTCACCTGCGCGAGCCAAGGTTCCCATCAATCCACCGGCGAAAGAATCTCCGGCCCCCGTAGGATCTCTCACATCGTGGAGAGGATACGCGGGTAAGGGGATAACCTTTTCATGAGTGAAAAGGAGGGCGCCGTGCTCACCTTTTTTAACAACAACCCTATGGGGCCCCATATCGAGAATGCGTTTTCCTGCCTCGATAATGTTACGAGTATCCGTCAAGAGGAGTGCTTCGTCATCGTTGATGACGACGCCGTCAATTTTCTTGAAGAGATCTTTGAGGTCAGCCTGTTGGGTTTGAATCCAAAGATCCATCGTGTCAGCCATGACGAACTTGGGATTCTCCACTTGATCGAGAACGCTCAGTTGAGTACTCGGTGCGGCGTTCGCTAAGAAGACGAATTCTGAATCCCGAAAATTATCGGGAATCTTCGGCTCAAAATCTTCGAGCACATTGAGGGAAACCGAGAGGGTCTCACGCTTATTCATGTTCTCAAAGTATTCCCCCGACCAACGGAAGGTCTCTCCTCCCTCGACGACTTCCAAACCGGAAGCATCGATTCCCCGCTCTTCGAGCATACGAATATGCTCCTTAGGAAAATCTTCACCGACGACTCCAACCAAACGAACTGGGGCAAAGAATCCGGCAGCAAGGCAAAAATAGACCGAGGAACCTCCCAGAGTGTCCTCGATGGAGGTATCTGGGGTTTTGATGCTATCGAATGCAATCGATCCAACGACGAGCAGTGACATTCGTCCTCCACTGGGCAGTGAGACTTAAAAGTCTTCTTTGCCACAATTATTTCTTGGGTATTGAGGATGAAATCCCATCCTTAAACGAACGGTATAACATCTTCAGAAAAGTTCGCGCTAATGAAAGGGGCTGAAAGAGGCATCCATAAGGGCGAAGCTCAAAAATGTAAACGGATCTCTAAATCTAAGGTCATTCCTCACTCGACAGAAACTCCCTCTAAAAACCTTATTCGGCTTCATCCAGAGAGCTGATTATCCATCTTAGGGAGAAACGACACAATCGGGCATTATACGCGGGTCGCGGGGCGGGTCAACGGACCGATAATCGCTAAAAAAACAACGATAATAAAGAGATACGTTAATTGGGTTTCATTTCTGAAGGGGTTCAGGCAGAATCGGTACTTTAAATTCGAAGGTTTTAGCGGGGCGTGCCCCAAAATTCCCCAAACTGGGACATAATAAAGAATAGGCAGAGAACAGAGTGATCAGGCTGGTATTCGGCCTGCTGATTGGCAGTATACTGTCCCTCAGATTCAGTATTGTGGGCTCAACGCCTTGAATTCATAACTTAGATTTCATATTACTGTGCTCAACTCAGGGGACATTTTCTTCGAAGGTCCCCATGAGCTGAACGGTCAAACAATTTAGGAGAGCTGATTTTAGCTGTGGAAACGTTACTTTTAACCCTCGAAACAGAAGCTTCTCGGAAAGAGCCCCTCCAGCGAGCGGCAGAAATCATCCGTGAAGGAGGGATCGTAGCCTTCCCCACTGAAACAGTCTACGGCTTGGGGGTCAACGCTCAAGACCCAGAAGCCATGAAAAGGCTCTCGCAGCTTAAGGGGAGAAGCGAAAACCAACCCTTTACTCTCCATCTCCCTGATCCCGAATCCGCCGCGGCCCTGGTCCCTCGCGTTCCACCGCAAGCTCAAAAGATCATGGAACGTTACTGGCCAGGTCCTCTGACCTTGATTTTAGAGGTTTCTGAGCAAGAGAGTGTCGGGCTCAGAGTCCCTTCTCATGACGTCTGTCGTGATTTTCTGCGAGAGGCAGGGGTTCCCGTTGCCGCTTCGAGCGCCAATAAACACGGAGACGATCCCGCCAATGACGCGGAGACCGTTCTCGACATTTTCGAAGGTGAGATCGACGCCATCCTGACCGCGGGAGGCCCAACAGTCCTCCAACAAGCCAGCACGATCGTTCGTTTCGAGGGCGACCAATACCGGATCATTCGAGAAGGCATCATCACGCTGGAGATGATCCATCGCTTACTGACAGGAAAAAACATCCTCTTCGTCTGTACCGGAAATAGCTGCCGAAGCCCCATGGCAGAATCTCTGTTTCGACACAACTTATCTCTAAAGCTCGATCTTCCTCCGGAAGAGCTTGAAGAACTTGGATACGTAATTCACTCTGCCGGAGTTTTCGCCGGCTGGGGTAACCAAGCGAGCGAGCACGCCCAGACCATCGTCGAAGAAAAAGGAGCTCAACTCAGCTCCCACCGCTCCCGTCCCCTCACCGAAAATTTGATCGACGAAGCGGATAAAATTTACGCTCTCAGCGAATCTCACTACCAATTGATAAAAGAAGCCTTTCCTCAGTCGATGGATAAGGTATCTTTACTGGGACAAACTGGGATTTCTGATCCCATCGGAGGATCACTTGCGACATACCGAGAATGCGCTGGTGAGATTGAGGAAGCCATCCAAAGAATCCTTAAAGGTTTTTAAAACCCGACCATGAATAAGACACTCAAGATCGCGATGGCGAGCGATCATGCGGGCTTTGACTTGAGAGCAAAACTCAAAAAACACTTGGAAAATTGGGGGCACGAGGTGATCGACCTCGGACCCGATTCTAAAGATGCAGTCGACTACCCCGATTACGCCAAAGAAGTTGCACTGAAAGTTCAGTCAAAAGAAGTGGATCGTGGGATTTTAACCTGTGGATCCGGTGTGGGAATGTCGATCGCAGCCAATCGATACAACGGCGTTCGCGCCGTCCTTCCCTACGACAAAAACATCGCCAAGCTTTGCCGTGAACACAATGATTCAAATGTGGTTTGTTTCGGTGAACGCACTCAAGATCACGACCTGATCGTCGAGCTTCTAAAGATTTGGATTGAGACCGAGTTCGATGGTGGGCGACACCAAAACCGAGTCGGGAAGATCGATAGCAATTGTGTGAAGGTTCTTTGAGTCGAACATCTATCCTCTCCGATTAAGAATTCCCTCCCATAATTCGCTGCATCTCGCTTTCATTTCTTTTTCAATGAAAGCATGTTGGCGAATAATCGATAGGCTCCTGGAACTCCGTGCGGCAACTGCCGGTACCAAGAGTAGGCCGAGTAAATGTAATAGCCCTTCCCGTACTCTGCGATGAGCATGCCCCCCCGCTGCGGATCTTGCCCTTTATCATTTGATTCTAATAACGGCGTGTAACGTGAATCCCATGTCCGCCAAAACTTTGACCCTCGTTGCTCGACCCAACCCTCAAAGTCTTTAGCCGTGATTTTGTTCGGCGTGTTAAAGATGGGATGTTTTGGCTTTAGTATTTTTACTGGAGCATCTTCTTCACTGACTTCTTCGGGGCGATTCATCGTGTAGGGGTAAGGGCCGAAGTTTTTATCGAACTCGGGGGTTTGGTACTGAACGACGAGCGTCCCCCCATTTTTAACGTACTCTAATAAATAAGGATTGATGGTCTTTATATCAGGGCGCACCGCATAGGCACGCACCCCAACGATGATCACATCGTAGGAACTAAGATCCTTAAAGTCGTCTTTCTCGAGGATGATAGGATCAATGTTGATATCACCCAAAGACTGGGCAACCTCATCCCCACTCCCCTCCAAGTATCCCACGATTAAATCTTTTGCGATTTTAATATCAGCGATTCGCAATCGTTGACGAGCCGGCTTATACAAATTGAACCGCAGGACATCTTTGGCCGATATCGTCTCAAAACCTTCGCTCCACTCTAATTTTCCAAAACTGGCTTTTGCGTGGACTTCTATTTCTTGACCCGCCTTTACAGCTTCAGTTGGAGCTATATGAAAGGGAAAAGTATATTCTTCGCCCTTAGAGCTCAGGTGAAATGAGCTCCTGGGAGTGCTTGATACCCAACTATTAGGTAAGTGAAGCCTAACTGTGCCAAAAACGGGCTTAGAATGATGCGACCGAACAGTTACACCAATAAAGTGATGAGATTCGGGTGTCGGCAGCACACCATAATCACGTCCTACGGTGACACTGATTGGGGGAACGACTCTCAGTGGAGGAAATCGAGTTCCAGAGTGAATATCGCTGATCTTCACTCGAAGGACCTCTTTTAAACGGACCTCCTCTCCGTCGACGAGGAATCGCAGGCGGCCGAAAGCCGGCTCCTGAGGAAAAGGCAAAGTGTGAGACGCTTTATCTTTCGTAGTGTAGAAGGTGTCGTGAACGGAATCACGCTGGTAGTGAAATCGAGTAATTGGAGTATTTTCAGAAACTTGAACTGAGGCGCTCAATGATCGTGCTTCGTTATATTTCATAGAAGAAGAGTCAAAAGTTTCCTTCTCCGTTACAAGCCAACCTTCTGGAGTATGAAACCGAAGCTCGAGGGGTTTGATGGGAACCGTGCTGCGATGCACTAAACTCAATCGCGCATTAAAGGATGCTCCAGGAGTGATCGCTTCGATCGGGTCAGTCACTCTTGCTGTGAAGTGGATCCCAAGAGCTTTGATGATTGCAGATTCAAAGTTTTGAATCGCCCTCCTAATTGTAAAACCAATTTCCTCTTGTTGCTTTGAAGCAAGATCCTTTTGAATTTGACGAAGTTTTTTCAAACCTCGAACTAAAGGCTGAACGACTGCTTCAGGCCTTCGGTTATCAGAAGCGGTGAGAATTTCTTTTTCGATCAAATCATCGATTTCTCTCAGTGATTTCTTTAATCCTAAATCTTCACTGAGTGCTAAGTAGCTCGTACCGAGCCCATCGAAAAGAGAAGTCTCCCGCTTGGGTAGGTAATTAGGTAAACTTGTTTGTAAAAGTTTATATCGAGCTATTCGTGAACCTGCGCGCCCTTCATGCGAAAGAAATCCTTGGCAGCGATGGAATCCAAAACCAAAGCGGCCTACTTGATAGTACGAGGCCCCAATCAATGGATTGAATTCTCCCGAGTCGATCTCAACCGTCCAATCCTCTCGTTGACGGGGTCGAACATAGAGCTTCTTCGCTTGCCAGGGAGCTAAGCCCTCTTTAATTTGTTCAGGAAATTTGGCGGGATCGGCTGCTTGAGTAAAGGCCTCAATCGCAATAACCCCTGAGAGATGATGATGCCCGTGGCCGTCGCGGGGAGTACCAGAAAATCGCGACAGAATAACTGTCGGCTTTTCGCGGCGAATCACCCGCACGGCATCTCGAAGTAACTCCTCTTTGCCCCCCCACTTTCTTAAGGCTTCATCGATGTTCTTGGAATAACCGTAGTCGACCGCCCGAGCGTAAAAGAGCTCTGCTCCGTAATATTCGCAGGCTTTCAAGAACTCAAGAGTTCGCAGCACTCCGAGAGCATCGAAGAAATGGGAGGAAATCAGGTTCGCCCCTCCCTCTCCCCGGGTAAGTGAGAAAACCATGGTTCGTACGCCTTCTTTTCGAGAAAGATAAGCGAGCGTCCCGGCATCCTCATCATCGGGGTGAGCCACGATATGAAGAACGCTACCCGTAGTTGAAAGTTGCTTAAGGGCGCGATCGAGACCAGCGGCTCCACGATCGGGCGATAAGAGTTCTTCTGCCGAACCACTTAAAGGAATCAGAACGATGAGCCCAACTAACAACCATCTTTTCATAGAAAACTCCAAATGAGACCAAAAGACTACCACTGACATGATCAATCTTTAGAGCAAACTTTGCAACGGATTAAGTCCCTTACCCCAAGGAAGGTTGCTAATAATTTGGGAAAGCGTTGTGAAGCAATGAGGTGGGTAGATCCCTCGTTATTATCCCCCGTTATTATCCCCCGCTAAAGCTTCGGGCTTCCCTGGTGGGTTATTTCAAGCATGCGATAATGGTTTCTATCGCGGGAAGTGCTGCCACCATTTCTGCCTTAAAAATGTTCCACACCCAGGAACACACCTTTCTATTATCCCTCGCTAAAGCTTCGGGCTTGAGAGGTCTGAGCCACATAAAGAGCAATAATTGTGACAAGGGTAATAATCCCTATCCATCTATACACCATAAATAAAAACGCCAACCAGGGAAGCCCGAAGCTATAGCGAGGGATAGGAGCGCTCACCAACGATTGAATGGCATTTACTTTAAAATCCTCGAAATGGGATATCGCCCAAAAAAAACGCCGGACACTCAAATGAATGTCCGGCGTTTTTTTGTCCCGCCAAACTTTTACAAGTTCGGCTACTTATTTCGGCTACAGAATCAGTCGGTTTAGCCTTGAGGAGCTTTGCCCTCACCTTCGCCTTCAGGATTTTCTTCGGGTTCACTGGCGATGAAGGATTGGAAATTGGCTTCACTTCTCAATTCACCGTAGCGTTGAGTGAAGTAGATATCTCGCGCATCGGCTTCGAGCTGACCGAGCCAGCGTCTACGAGAAGCATCGGTCATATCTAAATCGTCAGGTGCTTGAGAAGCATCGTAGCGGACGACGTAGAAGACTTCATCTCGTTCGAAACGAACGGGATCAGCGAGTTCACCTTCTTTTTCAATTTCGAAACCAGCACTCAAAACTGATCTACCGGCAGGGAAGTATTTCTTTTTAACGTTTCCGTCTTTGTCCTTAGGAGGCTCAGTTTCACCTTCAGCAGGTTCTTCAGGGAGCATAATCGAGCCAAAACGTTTTTGGAAATCGCTGGTTTGAACTTTAGATCCCCACTCTTTAGCTAAGTCTTCTAAAGAAGTTCTATCTGTCTTAGCTTTTTCTAATCTAGCCTTGAGAGTCTCTTCGGCTTTGTCTAAGAATTTGGCGGTGATATAGCCTTTTCGAACTTCTTCTTTGAGATCTTCGAACGATTCCTCACCGGGATTCAGCAAGGTGGGATTCTTGTAAAAGATAAATCCCTTTGAACCGTGAGCTCGATAGTATGCTGAAGTCGCCGCTATCTTCTTGACCTTGGTGGGATCAGTAACATTTTTATTCGCCCGGATATGACCGAACCAGGTAGTGACTTGCGCTGAGTTCGCATCGGGTGCTTTGTCACGAACTTCGTAACTGTACATGAAAGGAGTCGTACCGGTTTTCACGAAGGAATTAACCTTGGCAATGTCAGCAAAAGTTTTTCCTGAAACTTTACTACCGGCCCCTCCAGTAGGAGCTTTGTAAAGGTCTGTTTTTAGACTGATGGCGTAAGCTTCGGCATCTTTTTCTCCCAGTTCTACCTTAAGATCGGCGATCACTTGGTCACGAACTTCTTCTAAAGGAGAATAAAGCTTTTCTTCTCGAGCTTTCTTTTCTTCAGGAGTTAGAACTTCAAAGCCTTCATCTTCGATATCCAAAGATTTTTTGAATTTCTTGTCCCGCACTTTCATGTAGTGCTCTTTGATGTTTTCTTCAGTAGGCTTTGCGTTTTCTTTGAAGTGATCGAAGGGAATGAGAAGGTAATCGAACTTCAATTTGGCGCCACGAGCAGGAGGAAGTTGATATTTACCTAAACTTTCGTCGTAATGTGCCTTTAAGGCTTCATCGGTAATCGAAGCTTCAACTTCTTTACGCAAGTCTTCAGCTGGTTTGTATTCGACAAACGAGAAGTTCTTCGATTGTTCTTCTTCGCGGTACTTTACGAGAACGTCATCTTCACTGACAGATTTCGTCGCGAGGATGTAATTCATTACCTTTTCAATTCTCATGTACTTGCGAAGAGCTTTTTCAACTTGCTTCGGATTGGTACGTCGTTTCTTCAAGAAATCTTTCCACTTCTGAGCATCAAAAGTTCTGTTTTCCTTGAATTGAGCTAATTGGATAGCCATCGCAGCCGTGTCTCGTTTTTGAGTAGCTTTGAAGGAAGCCGTTTCTTCTGAATCTATGGCGACTTGAATCCCACGATAGAGAAACAAGATTTCTTCGATCAATTCTTCCTCACTGACGTAGATGCCTAAACGATCCGCCTCTCTCTCGTAGATGTAAGAATCGAGAACACTGAAACTTCTTTGAGTGCCTTCCTGGGTCGGGTTATCAACGTAGGCTTTGATCGTAGCAAAACGAGGTGAGATTTCGGTGAATAAGCTAGCCCCGAAATAGGTGCTCATCGCAATCTGTCGAAGTTGAGTAACCGTACTGAATTGAGAATGTAATTCTTGCAAATCATTTTTGTAAACGGTTTCATCGTAAACAAGATAAAGCTTATCATTCGATCGACCTCCACCACTGAACATGTCCATCACCGGACCGGTAAAGGCGAAAGAAAACGAAATCAAAACGAGTAAAATAACCCAGAGAAGTTTCTCGTTGTTCCTCATGAAGAGCTTGAGACGATCTTCGAAGGTCAGCTCTTTTTCGAGAGGGGCAGCAGGTTTGGTCGTGGCCATTCGTGAAGGCTCCTGTAGTTCGAAGTTCAAACCGGCGGGGCTTGAACCATGAATGTGGAAAATTTGTAAGTAGGAAATCTCAAGGATCCACTTACAAATTAAATGTATTACGTTCAGAGATCCCCACCCCTAAGGGCTTCTAAGAGAGGACCTCCCCAAGAATTGGGCGCAATTTCTGTTCCGGTTGAATTCAGAAACAGTTTTTAAAAATCTCTGCTGACTTCCCAGATTGATCTTAGATCTATCTAGGGACTCAACCGTAGCACCTCAGATTTTGGGGCATATCATTCTAGGCGGGCGGCGGCGCTTTTCAAGCTCAATCACCAAGCAATCTGGGCTTCTGCGAGGACTCCGTGAGCTGATCGGAGATCTCCCTCGAAAAATGGGGTATCTTCTTCGTAAGTATAGGCGAGAGAAAGGGAGAGAATCGAAGTGGGTCGATAGCGAAAAAAACCACTTAGGGAGTACCCATCGAGGCCTTTTAGCCTTAAAAATCGATTATCTCGAGTGTAATTTCGGTACTCAAAAGTACTGCCTATAGACAGATTTCGGCCAAAATCTTGCTCGATTAAGAACTCGAGGCCGAGGAAATCGGGATCCCCATCCCCGATCGTATCAACAAAAAGAAAGGGATCATCTTCACTGCGGAGGGTCCGGCGCGGCAGGTCGGTATCCAAATACCTTAATGTTAGCCTTCCGGTGAACCCCTCCCAGGGAAAATGGAGCACATCGAGGCCCAACCAGGCTTCCAACCAATTGGTATTGAAGGTATCACGGCTCGAGCCCCCCCGAATCCAGTGTCCGGTTCCTCCAATGAAGGCTCCCAGGTATTGTACGATTTCTTGGCGAATCTCCAGAGTAACTTCATCGTAAGGCTTTAAATCGGAGATACCGAGGCGTTCCGCGAAGTCGACTTCACCCGAAGATCCCCCTTCGGGATAGGTAAAATCGAAAATGAAATCTTCAGCTCGTTTGCCCAGTTTTCCGTGATAGGAAAGTCGCCACTCGAACCCCGGGAACAGCTCCTGACCCAAGAGGTCGAAGTGAATCGATTCAGGATCTTCATCGATTTGCCGGTAGACCGATCTCAACGTCAGCCCATCGACGACTCGTTGAAAGAGCTCAGCTTGAAACGTGTTTCGTACAAATACGACATCGGAAAGAATTAATCGTGTCTTATTCGTGGGGTAATACGTGAAGGATCCACCGTAAACTTCTTTTCTTCGGGGAGCTCGGTAGAACGTCACGAGTTCCCCCCCAAATCCCTCCCATTCAACTGGTTTTCCAAAAAAACCGATTCCGCGAAGTCTCAATCGAGCCCCATCCAATTGCAACCACTCGGCCGAGTGAATCGTCTGGCGCCCCATCGTCAAGCGAACTCTCTCCTCCCAAGCTCGAACGGTCATGTTCAATTGACGAAGTTGAACGTCTTCTCCATTCGACCGGCGATCTAATATCCCGATCCCTAACTCGGAGTCGCGCACTCCATCGATGTCTTTATAACGACGGACTGAAAGCTCCGACTCAATGCCATTGAATAGGGAATCGCTTTGACCATCGTAAAAAAGATCTTTGGTAGAGATCGATAGGGATTGATCAAAGTCTTGATCGCGCTTTTTGGAGTGAAGGGCTTCAAGCTCACGAGCAAAGGTAAGGTCATCGGCAATCACTTGGTTAGGGTCGGCAAAGCGGAAGGATCCCGTCTTAAAAAAGTTACCTCGATAAGTTAATCGGTAAGAAGCACGTAGCTTTCCCCCTAAGCTGGGATCATCTTTAAAAGCAGACCAAAGATTGAATGTCTTCCCGAAAAAGCCAACCGACTCGCCCTCCTCGGCCCAGGGATGGTCCTCAGATTCTTCAGCTTGCCAATTTTCAAAGGGACTCTCTTCGTCAGCAGAATTGAATTCAACACTTTGTTCTTTGGTATCACTCTCGGTCTCTTCCTTGAGGTCTCCTTTTTTTTGCTCGGGGCCAGGAAGCTCCCAGTACTCGCTGAGCTTGGGCACTGTCCGTTTTGATTGGCTGAAGACGAAGGTCGGGAAAAAGAAGAGGACGACCAAGCTCAGCAAATAGACCCTCTGTTGCTGCATCCCACTCCTTAACCAAAACTGAGAACACCGACACCAACTACTCATAAGGAATCGTGACACCCACTTCCTGCACAATCCGTAGCGAAGGGATGACAAGTTAAACACGTTCTCAATTTCAATCGAGCGAGCTGGCGGTGACCGACGGGGCTGCGAAAGGCTGGAGTATGGTCGGGAGGTGGTCGATTGTGACAGTCACTACAAAAATCAGTGGAGTGACAAGTCGCACAAGATTGTCGGTCGGTGACAGCCAGCCGACCGTGTTCCGATCGACTAAATCGGGGGGTATGCGAACGCGGCCGCTGGGAGGAATGACAGGATTGGCACTCAGATTCTCCGTGACAAAGATTACATTTATAACCTTCGTCGTAAGCCATCGTCTTGTGGTTTTTAGTCCACGTTCCGGTATGAAACCGAGGCTTTCTTCCCTTTCGATTCTCGACGTGGCACTGCTCACAATCAGCGGGTTGCTCAGTGGAGTGATGGCATTCAAAACATGTCGCCATCGATGGCAACTTTTGAACCGAGAGCGCTCCATCTTGAACACCCTGCTCGTGGCAGGTCGAACATTCTAATAGGGCGTGATCATCGTGAGAAAATTTAATCTCTCCTTGAACATAAGGAGGATGTTGATTTCCAAACTCAACCGAAGCTGGAATCAAATGCGATGATTCCATGACGGGCAGCAGGGAACAGCCGAGGACCAACAACAGACCTAAGCTGATAAATACACAATTGTAGATAAGCTGCTTGTTAGTTTGCACCGACGCCAACCAAATTTAGATAACTCCCCTTAGCCAAACTTGTAAAAATTCGGCAGGGCGCGCTGAGAATGGAAAAAGACCCAAACTCATCCTAAAACTGAAATTGTGGTGAGGCTATATTTGATTTGAGGATCAGAGGGAAATAGAGGTGAAAGATTAGCCTTAGCTATGATTTTTTGACAGTAGAAACTGGGCCCAGCATTGACCTACGCCATGAAGCGGCTAGGCCCTTCCCTGTAGGGGCAGGGCTTGCGCCTGCCCGTTCCTCGAGCATTGCTATTCGTGATTTTTAATGAATGGCCGCCTATAGGGAGGTCAGAAATATATCATGACCCCTCTAATTAGCCCGAAGCGCTAGCGATGGGATTGAACCGGAAGCTGTGACTAGGGAATTGGTTTAGGAAGCGATTTAAAGCATCTCCTCGCGGTCCATCACTAGATTGACGAGCTCATCGCACCGCTCATTCTCTTCGTGCCCCGCATGACCTTTAACCCAATGCCAACTCACTTCGTGACCTTGAATCAGCTTGTGTAGCTCTTCCCAAAGATCTCGGTTCTTCACGTCTTTTTTCTTAGAGTTTTTCCAGCCCTTAGCAATCCAATTATCGATCCATTCGGTGATTCCTTTTCGCAGGTACTGCGAATCGGTAAATAAGCGCACATTGCAGGGAGACTTCAAAGCTTTGACACCTTCGATCGCTGCCCGCAACTCCATTCGATTGTTGGTGGTTTCTTCTTCGAAGCCGGAGAGCTCCTTGGAGGTGCCATTATATTTCAAGACACAAGCCCACGCCCCGGGACCTGGGTTTCCCCGACAGCCCCCATCGGTAAAGATATCTACGTTTTTATTTTCTTTCGTCATAGCACAACCAGTCCCCAACGACTAATGGCCCAAAGAGGTAATGAAGGGCTAAGCTCTCAACTCTATTCATAAGGTTTGTTACAGTTACCTGCCTGAACTGCTTTGGCAGGTACTGGCGTCTGACAGGTCCTTATCCGGATCTTTTTTGAGAAACCTTAATGGAACATAAAGGAATTTATGCCGCAAACCCAGCCCATTTAGGAGACAGATTATATCAAGGGTTCAAGCGATGGCCACGCCTTAAACTGAAATGGCGCCTGCCCCTAAATTCAATCAGGGATTTTAGATTCCTGTTTTAAAGACTGCCCGTACTTTTCGAACAATTCAGCCTGAGTTCACACCATGATACGAAGCAAAACTCTCTTAAAATTTCGACTTAAGCTTCTTTACAATTTCAAAAGAAACCTCTCGTACATCCGGGTCGACCTCGGTGAGTTCGACTCGAACCCGGTCGCCAATTTTAAAAGAACGCTGGCTTCGAGCCCCAGTTAAGCTCATGTCCGATTTATCGAATTCGTAATAATCAGGGCCGAGAGTCGAGACGTGAACGAATCCGTCGAAAAGAATCTCTTCAACTTGAACGAACATACCGTTGTTAGAAACACTGACGATCACTGCGTCCATCTCTTCCCCAACCTTGTCTTCAAGGTAGCGGATCAAACGCGTCTTCGTCAGTTCCCGTTCAGCCTTTTCAGCCTTACGTTCGAGTTCAGAAGATTGTTTTGAGATCAATTTCAGTGCTGCCTCCCAAGTCCCCCCTTCAGGGGAGGGACCCGGTTTCCCGGATAAGAGGTAACTCTCTAAGACACGATGCACGATCAGGTCAGGATAACGACGGATGGGAGAAGTAAAATGACAATAAGACTCAGTCGATAATGCAAAGTGCAAACCCGCCTCGGGTGCGTACTCAGCATGCGAAAGACTTCTTAAAAATCGAAGATTGACGACTCCTGAATACGGTTGCTTCCCCACCTCCATCAATAAGGCTTGGAGTTCTTTAATATTCGGGCGCTCGATTTTTTTATACTTCGGATCGATGCTCGACAAAAAGTCTAAAAACTCATCAAAAGATTCATCCTCAGGCGGTCGGTGAATTCTCGAAATGAGAGGCAATCCTTGCTCGATAAAGAACTCAGCTACGGCTTCGTTACAGGCGAGCATGAACTCTTCGATTAAATGATGGGATGGGTCACGACCTTCGCGCGTGATCTTTTGCATCTCCCCCGTCGAGTCTAACTGCAACCTGACTGTAGGCACTTCTAACTCTAAACAACCACGATCGAGCCTTCCCTGATAAAGCAAGTCTCTCAACCGAGCAGCGTGGGAAATAATATCCTTATACTCTTCAGCATCCTCGGGAAGTGGAAGATCTTCAGACTCGGAGTTGGCTGGTTTCGCGGCCGGGTCTAAATCGTAAAGGACAGCTAAAATTTCATCGTAAGTAAAGCGGCGCTGACTTTTGATCACTCCCCGACAAATCCGCGTTTGAATTCGATCTCCGTGGGAATCAAAATCCATGAAGACCGACTTCGTCAACTTAGGCTCCCCTGGCCTCAAACTCGCTAAAAAGTTCGAAATCCTTTCGGGTAGCATCGGAAGAACTCGGCCAGGGAGATAAACCGAAGTCCCTCTCTCATAAGCCACTTCATCGATTCGAGATCCTTGATGGACGTAAGCCGAAACATCGGCGATGTGAACTCCTAAACGCAACACTCCATCTTCGAGAACTTCCAAGGAGATCGCATCATCAAAGTCTTTGGCATCATCGGGATCGATCGTAAAAATACGCAGACCGGTAAGGTCTTCCCGCCCCTCCCAAGTTTTGGGATCGTCAGGACTGGGTAATTTTTCGGCTGAAGCTTCTGCCTCTCGATCCATCTCCAGAGGGAGACTGAATTCCGTGGCAATCGCTAAGAGATCGGACTCATAGGAACCCTCGTCATGAATGACGTGCTCCACTCGCCCTCTCGAATAGGCTGCTCCTGGCCCCCAGCCATCGAGCAATTTTACAAAGACTTTCTGGCCGGACACCGCCCCGTTGCGATCTTCCGCCGCGATGAAGATTTCGCTGAAGGCATCCCTTTCGAGGGGATCGACATACCCAGCGGCCTCTTTCCCCTTAGCGGAGGGGACATCGTGGAATCTCCCTCGAACTAAACGCTCTCGGCGCTGGACGACATCGAGAACTCGGCCACGAGGAGATTTATCACTCCCCCCACGACGGTTTTTCTTTCTTTTTCCTCGACCTTCTTTTTGAGAATCGAGCCTTTCCATGACGACCAAGTCACCCGAAAAAGCACCGGCGGTCGAGCGCTGAGGGACAAAGAATTCTTGCTCAGAAAGTGCTTCATGAACCGGCTGGACGAAGCCGTTTCCTCCGCGAGTCAAAACGATACGTCCAACCAAACAACCCGTTCGCTCGGGAAGAGACCAACCACGGTCGGGTAGACGTAAGATCTCCCCCACAGCTTGTAAATCGAACAGCTGCTTCACAAAGGATTCAAATTGTTCCTCGGGGATATCGAATTGAGTGGCGAGTTGGCGGGTCGTAATTAGATCATTTTGCCGAATGGCATTCAGGATTTTTTTAGATTCAATAGTCATAAACGTGTAAGTGGAAACTCCGTTAGTTACTAGTCATTTGTTTTAAAATGAGGTCTTGCTCAGGCTTGGGCATCAATGGTCGTTCTTCGGGAAAGGTAACCAACTAAAAAAAACAATCAACAGAAAAATATATTTGTAGCCAATCTCACCAGAGATTGGGTGAAAGAACTTAAAAACTTTTCGCGCCCAAATTCTGACGAACTTGTCCACATAAGCGCACCATCAAACAGTAGGTCTCCCCAGTGCGTGAGCGAAGCGAACTTGCACGATGGAGTCGCCCATAGCGACGACCATCATTACAGGAGAAAACCCTAGAGCTTCTATGAAACTCTAGGGTTTTCCTATATCTCGGAGGTCTTATCTGACTCCTCGCTTAACCGATATTCTTAATGATCTCGATCAAGGGTAGGAACAAGGCGACGACGATGAAACCGACCGCGATACCCATACCGACGATCAAGAGAGGCTCGATAATACTCGAGAGACCCTCTACGGCGATATCCACGTCACTTTCGTAGTTATCGGCGATCTTGATCAACATTTTATCGAGTTCACCGGTCTCTTCTCCCACGTCGATCATGTTGACGACGAGTTCATCGAAGACACCCGAAATTCTTAACGGTTCGGCGATCGTTTCACCCTCACGGATACTTCCGTGGACATCTTCGATCGCGCGTTGAATCACATGATTAGGAATAGCGTCTTTAACGATTTTGAGAGCTTCGAGAATCGGTACACCGGAGGCGATCAGAGTACCGAGAGTACGACAAAATCGAGAGATCGCTGATTTTCTGATGATCACTCCGAAACCCGGCATTCTGAGTTTGAATTGATCGATCATCCTTTTTCCTGCTTCAGTACTGGCGATACCTTTCCAAGCCAAGATAAAGAAGATAGGAACAAAGACGAAGAGGTACCAGAAATCCCGCATGGTATTACTGACGGTCAGTAGCATCTGAGTAAGAGCGGGTAGGCCTTTTCCAATTTCATCGAACATCGATTGGAAACTGGGAACGACGAAGGTCATGATACCGACGAGAATCAGGGTTGCCACCGCCAACACACAGACGGGATAAATCATGGCTCCCTTAATCTTTTTCTTCAATTTCTCAGACTTCTCCATGAAGCCGGCAAGACGATTGAGAATGATATCGAGAACACCACCCGCCTCCCCAGCTTTCACCATAGAAACGTAGAGAGAATCGAATGTCTTAGGATGCTTAGAGAGAGCTTCACTGAAGGTCGAACCTCCTTCGACTTCCTCGGAAACTTCATCTAAGTTATTTTGGAACTTACCCGGCTTTTGTTGCTGGCTCAGAATTTTCACACTCCGAACGATGGGCAACCCGGCGTCTTGTAGCGTAGCCAACTGGGTGGTGAAAGTCGTCACTTGAGCTTGACTCACCCGATCGAGAATACTGAGTGCTCCCCCTTTTTTCTTCTTCCCCTTGGGCTTAGCTTGCTTCTTTTTAGCAGCTCCTTTTTTCTCGGCGATCTTAGTAGGTCGCAGCCCCTCGGCTTTCATTTGTTGGATAGCCTCATCTTTTGATGATGCATCCATTTCCCGACGAACTTTCTTTCCAGATTTATCGATCGCTTCGACAGCGAAGACCGGCATAACACACTCCTATCGAAATCCCCGACCCTTTTGACCCGTCAACCCTGGGAATCACACCTCCCAAAGAAACGTATAGGTCCGTGGCTTTTCGCTAAACTATTCTGAAAACTCTCTCTATTGAGATCGAGCGATCGAAAATCAATTCGATCCCCTAGTCCCAATAAGGGGAGTTCCTGAGCAGGACCGACAGGAACTGCTCATATCTGATTCATTTCTTAATTTCTTAGAGGGCTTCTCGTAAATGGTTTGGATCTCCCAATTTTCACCGGAAGAGCCTCTTCGGTCAATCAGCCTCTAAAATAAAGGACGTATTTTTAACTCATGGGCCGTATTTCGAGCTTTTTGGGCTCGAATTGGCCTCCATTTGCCCTGAATGCGCCTTCGGAACATCAAATTCCCAGAAGCGCTTCAACTACCAAAGTACAACAACTCGGCCGCGATAATTGGCTTCTTAGCCGATTATCAGCGGAGTGCAGGCAAATCAACGATTTGCCGAAACGCTTGAAACAATGCCCGAAGGACTTTGATTCAACATAAAAGACACCATGACACGATTAGAACGCCGAAATGGTTTCCTTAACGACCTCTTCGATCGTCGTCACACCGTCATAAATATGAAGAAGACCCGAATCACGCAGGGTTCTCATGCCCTCTTCCTTTGCGGCTTCTCGTAACTCAGCAGTCGACGCCCCATCCATGATGAGGTCTTTGACCCGGTCACTGGCGACCATGATCTCGAAGAGAGCAATCCGCCCTTTGTAACCACTGGAATTACATTTCTTACAACCTTTACCGAAATGGAACTGTTTGTCGGCCACATCGGAACGGGTGAGTTCCAACTCGTAAATCTCTTCATCCGCGGGATCGTAGGGAGTCGAACAACCCGAACAGATTCTCCGCACCAAGCGTTGAGCCAAGATTCCTTCCAAAGTAGCCGCGATCAAGAAAGGCTCGAGGCCCAAGTCAATCAGACGCGTAACGGCTGAAGGAGCATCATTGGTGTGAAGCGTCGTGAAAACGATGTGACCCGTGAGGGAGGCCTCGACCGCAATCTGACAAGTTTCGAGGTCACGAATCTCACCCACCAAGATCTTATCGGGATCCTGCCGCAGGATCGAACGCAAGCAAGCCGCGAAGGTCGTTCCAATTTCATCATTAATCTGAACCTGAACGATACCTTCGAGGTCGTACTCAACAGGATCCTCGGTGGTAATGATTTTTACGTCGATCGTGTTCGCTTCGTTCAAAGCAGCGTAAAGAGTGGTCGTCTTTCCGGATCCGGTAGGACCGGTCACCAAGAAAATACCATTCGGCTTAGAAACGAGACGATTAAAGGTCTTTAACTCACTCGGCCTAAATCCTAAGTCCGACAGGTCGAGACTGATCGATTGGCGGTCGAGAACACGCATTACAACACTCTCACCGTGCATGGTGGGAAGAGTCGATACCCGCAAGTCGATGGGTTGCCCACCGATGGTAAGCTCGATACGACCATCCTGAGGTAGACGGGTTTCCGCGATATCTAAGTTTGAAAGTACCTTTACACGAGAGATCAACGAGCGTGCGATCTGAATGGGAGGTGGCATCATTTCGTAGAGCACACCGTCAACCCGGTAACGTACTTTGAATTCTTTTTCGAAGGGTTCTAAGTGAATATCAGAAGCACGGTCTCTCACCGCTTGAACCAAGATCATGTTCAAGAGCTTGACCACCGGTGCGGCGTTGGGGTCTTCCTCTCCCCCACCGATATCTTCTGGACGCCCTCCTTCCACATCGGTCACTCCATCACCCATGGCATCGAACATGCTGCCCATTTCTCCGCCGCTTTGAGCGCCGTAGAAGCGACCGATAGCTTCTTCGATCTCTTCCTTACCGGCGACGACTTGCTTGAATTGAGAAATCTCGGGGAGAGAGAATCGAAGGGTATCTCCCAAACCTAAGTTCGTGGGATCAGAAACAGCAACAGTGAGCGTTGTGCCATCGTAAGCAACCGGCATCACCTCGAGATTTTCAGCCATCTCTTGGTCTACTAATTCCAAAACTTCTGGAGGAATCTCCGCTCGTTTGAGGTCGATATACTCCATTCCATTTTGAATGGCGACCGCTTGAGTGAGCTCACTGTCTGAGATCACATTATCAGCGAGAAGGATTTGGCCGATGGCCTCTCCGCTTTCTTTTTGCTTTTGCAGAGCCTGCTGAATATCAAACTCAGATAAAACATTGAGCTCTGAAAGAATTTGTCCGAGGAGTTTTCGGGCCATGATTGAATTAATATCCTGTCAATAGAACGAAGCTTGTCAAAGTTGACTCATTACACTTTGTGTTAGTTTTAATTAGTCCGCGCGGTGAGTCAATCGGAGCACTTCTTCAATGGTTGTAAATCCTGCGAGAACTTTACGTACTCCATCTTCCTGAAGTGTAACCATACCTTCAGAGCGAGCTTTGGCTCTCAATTCATTTGATGGTTTTCGGTTAAAAGCCATCTCACGTAATTCCCCACTCATTTCCATGAGTTCATACACACCCTTACGACCGTGATAACCAGAACCTCCACAGGTATTACATCCCTTAGGTTGGTACAAGGTAACTCCCGAAGCACGGTCTCGATCGATTCCTACAGAACGGAGTTCGACATCCGTAGCTTCGTAAGGTTCTTTACACTCCTCGCAAAGACCACGAATCAAGCGCTGCCCCATCACCGCCATCACGGCTGAGGCTACGAGGAAAGGCTTGACGCCCATATCGATCAAACGGGTAATTGCTGAAGGAGCGTCGTTGGTGTGTAAGGTACTGAAAACAAGGTGACCGGTAAGTGCAGCTTGAACCGCGATGTCCGCGGTCTCTTGGTCACGGATCTCACCCACCAGAATAATATTTGGTGCCTGACGCATCATAGCTCTGAGAATACGATTAAAGTCTAATCCGATCTCGTGGCGAACTTCGGCTTGGTTAATACCAGTTAAGTTGTATTCGATGGGGTTTTCAGCGGTAATAATTTTTACATCGGGTCGATTCAACTGCTTTAAGGCTGCGTAGAGAGTCGTCGTTTTTCCCGACCCGGTAGGCCCGGTCACCAAAAAGATTCCGTTCGGCTTCTTGATGATCCGATTGAATCGTTCTAAATCGGATTCGTGGAATCCGAGAATATCTAAATCGACCAAACCTTTTTCTTTATCGAGGATCCGCATAACCACACTCTCACCGTGACGAGCAGGCAACGCTGATACACGTAAATCGATCTCACGACCGTGCAGGTGAGTTTTGATACGGCCATCCTGAGGACGCCGTTTCTCGGCCATATCCATCCGTGACATAATCTTGATACGGGAGAGGATCGGGCCTTGGAGTTTTTTAGGTGGATTTTCTTTTTCGACGCAGACTCCGTCGATGCGATACCGGACACGAACCCTATTCTCGAAGGGCTCGATGTGGATATCACTCGCTCTTTCTTTGAGCGCATCTGAAATCAACTGCGTTACGTATTTGATGACAGGGGCGTCGTCAGCATCACCATCTTCACCGGCATAACCTTCACGCCCGACTTCGACATCATCGTCTTCGCCGAGGACATTTTTGAGGTCTCCACCGACATTGTAGTAGTGGTCGATAGATTCAGCGAGATCCTCGGGGCTGGCGATCGCAGCTTCGATATCTTGATTGAGAAGGAAGCGGAGATCATCGAGGGTAGCCAGATCGAAATCCGACATCGCAACGTAAAGCTTCCCACCCTTTTGAACGACAGGGCAGATGTTGTGTTCAGTGGCGACGTCTTTAGGAACGAGGGCTAAGACCTGGGGCTTCACTTCGGCTTTTGCCAAATCAGCGAAAGGCAATCCGTAGTGCTTCGCGACCGCACGACTGACCGTCTTCTGTGGACAGAGATCCAATGCGACCATCGCCTCCCCGATGCGCGTACCGTTAGTTTGAGCATGCTCTAAGGCTTGATCAATTTGCTCATCGTTGACGGCTCCCATGGCTTTGAGAAGCTGGCCGATCGACTTCTTATTCAAGGTGCCTCCTATCTGGGCCCTATCCAATACAGGTTGAGTGATTGACAAAATGTGATTTCAATCTGCGAACCTCCCTTAAAACTTCATGTATCAAGGTTTAAGGAATAATTTCAGACACAGATTGAGAGTAAGCGCAAGGTCTGTGGAGTTACTGCCCGCGGTAGGAATCTCTTCCCTCCATTCGAAGCTAAGCCAATTTGAAAATGAATTTAGCTCGCACGACAAATTCAGAGGAATTTAAGAGATAACGGTGTCAGGAATTTGCTCCAAGTTTACAGGAGTGGAAGGATCTACTGACGCTATCAATAAATTTTTTCTATTGAAGGCGTGAATGCGCTTCCAAATCTGCAACACTCGACTTAACGCTTCAAATTTCTTACGGAAATTCGTTTTTGTGGATCCTCTTATAGGGTGCAAAACACTTTAGAGAATCTACAGTTCTACCGGCTGAACTTACCTCTTATCAGCTTTTGTATCTCGCATTCATTCGTTGGACCACAGTGGCTTCTTCACCGCAGTACCATATCCGAATTCCCAAAACCCACGGGAACAGCAACTCCCAACCTTCAAATAAATTGAAGATAAATCGGAGATCGACAGTACTGAATTCAAAGGCTGAACGAAGCCCTTGAACTTTACTGTTGATAGATGAGGGAGAGCCGGAAGATAAGTTAGGCGCTGGTATGTACTAAACACCAAGTATACCGCTAGCAAATCGAGGGTCAACAGGGTGCCTCAAAGGCTGCTCAAAAACGAAGCAAACCGCCAAATTGTCACAAGCAGCCTTTATTACTTAATTTACAGCGAACTTACACTCCTAAAACCCAAAAGAACACCCACTTCAACACTCTGATTCCCCGGGATCAATGGAGAATTAGAGGATCGAGTGGGTGTATTTCAGGTCGGTGAATGAGTTCTCGTTGATTAAACGGAAACTCAGCCGGGCTGGTATCAGCTCGGTCGCGAATGAAGACCAATTGGTCTTCATTCCATTATTACTGCGGCGACTCGTAGAGTCTACGTTTAGCGGAGTGGAAGCCGCAGCCCGTAAGGGCTATGCCAAAGACAAAGTGAAGATTTGATCGAACGGTTGAGGCAAGCTCAGAAGGTGCTTGTTTCAACATAAACTAATGCCGAAATTTTAGAATGTCTGGATGGTACTGGCGGGCCACCACCTGAGTACCACCTTCCCTTTCAGTTTCACCAGGGGGACGGTAGAAAATTTTCGACTGTCTTGGCTTTGGGGGCGATTGTCACCCAAGACGTAGATTTCATTTTGGGGCACTTTGATCGGAGGATGGTTCTCTCCCCAATTGTACTTATATTCTGTAATGTAATCTTCAGGAAGAGGGCTCCCGTTGCGAATCACATTTCCGTCGCGTACTTCTACAGTATCACCCGGCAAGCCGATGACTCGCTTGATGAGATCTTTGTGAGGATCCGTCTTGGAGTTGAAGATTACGATATCTCCACGCTCGACGTCGTAGAATGACTTTAAAACCATCACGCGTTGCTGATCTTCAAAAGTGGGATTCATACTATGCCCACGAATCATATAGGCTTCAGCAACGTAAGTCTTGAGCAGTAAGGCGAGGAAGAGAGCGAGAAGCACGACCACTGAAATCTCTAAGAAAGAATCGCGTTTTACTTTTTTCTTTTCAGAGACTTTCTGAGTTTCTCTCACCAGAGGTGTCGTCCACTGAAACTCGGCGGGATACATCTGAAGTTCAACTTCAGGATCTGGTGCAGTGGGAAGGAAGAAGCCCTGGCAGATCGGTGCTTCGGGACTGGCGATTTCTGTCGTCTCTTCACCTGAAAAGCGACGAGAAAGAGATCGGAGAATCTCTCTTTCAGAATGATTGAGATTCGCGGGATATTCACCCTGAGCATTTTCCCTTAGTTCCGGCATCCTCATAGGGTCGCCTGAATGAGAGGGAGGAGTTGATGGAAACGAACCAGCATTGGCTTTACTAATAGGTCGTTTCTCAGGATCGATTTTCATGAGTGCTCCTAATGGGCGAATAAATACTCGTACTTGGAAGAGTTCAGTTCAGGCTTGGATCCAGCTGATTGAATCAGGCCAAAACTTGAATAGTTACTCCTCACAAAGCAAGGCCTGGGCCAAAGCCCATTCTAAGGGAAGAAAAATGACCTCTCAAGAAAGCAAATGTTATGAGAATGAGAAGGAGGGGTTAGGGTGAGGGCACTCCCTTAGGAGTCATAAAACATAATAGGTTCAGAAGCTAGGATTATCAGACCTCTTGAATAAGGAAGCAGAATAGAAAAAATTGGATCGGAAGTTCTGACAAAAAATAAAGTGCGCTCGATAAGAAGAAGAAGAGATCCAGCCGTTCTCGAAGGCTCAAATGAATGAAAGTTTGTACTAACTTCGGACGGACGAACGGAGTGTTTGAATTTGGGACCCAGTATTTGAGCGGGCTCCGGACAGGAGTACTAAAGGTATAGAGGACAACATTTGAATGCCGTTGATCGGAAATTATGATCTAACCGCCAAATGAATCTAAGTTGTTTGTATAAATCAAGAGACGTTCAACATTCAACTTTCAACGCCCAACATCGAATAAGTCCTTTTAGGGTTTGGTGTTGAACGTTGAGTGTTGAATGTTCTACTAACTCCCCACCTTCTTCACGACGACCATCGTAAAGTCATCATCAAAGGAATCGTTGCCTACAAATTGGACAACTCGATTCTTGATCTCTTTCGCAATCTCTTCGGGAGTGGATTCGGCTGTTTCTTTGAGGGCTTCGATGAGTCTCTCTTTTCCGAATCGTTCTTTTTTATCATTGGGAGCTTCCCAAACTCCGTCCGTTGTGAGCATGATGATGTCTCCGGGGTGAAGACCATCCACAGTTTGGACATCATACTCCTGATCGGGAAATAAGCCTAAGGGCATACCGGTAGAATCCAATTCCTCAACCTCACCCGTTGCTTTTCTATAGATCAAGGGTTGGTCGTGCCCCGCATTCACGAATTCGAGAGTTCGAGCCTTGAGATCCATTCGAGATAAGAAAAAGGTCATGAAGTGACTTTCATCCATGTCGTTTTCCAAGAGATCATTAAGGATGCCGATGACGACACTCAAGTCACTTCTCGATGAACTTTCCATGATGGATCTCAAAGAGGCTCGCCCTGTAGCCATCAATAAAGCAGAACCGATTCCATGACCTGAAACGTCCCCGATGACTAAATCGAACTCTTGCTCTTCACGATAAATAAAGTCGAAGTAATCTCCACCGGTCTCATCGCAACTACAGTGAGCCCAGGCGACTTCAAAACCCGGAACAGTAGGGGCTTCGGTGGGATATAAGCCTTCTTGAATGGTTTGCGCCACTTTTAGCTGAGCGGTCATGCGCTCTTTCTCAAGGGCAGCATGGTGTAAACGAGCGTTTTCAATGGCAGTAGCCGCCAGACTGGCCACCGTTCTCAGGGTTTCCATTTCAGCTTCGGTGAAAGGATCGCCCATTCCCTCGGCTGCGATTAAATTAATCGCCCCGATAGCTCTCCCCTTCGCTATGAGAGGAACACACATAAAGGATTTAACTAAGCCCGTTTCATCTCGCATATATCGTTCATCAGCATCGAAGTCTTGGATATGTACAGCTTCTTGAGCATTGATGACCTCACTCAAAATGGAGTTGCCATTCGCATACTTCAAGGATTGAACCATCTGAAGTGAAACCCCCCATTCGACCTTCGACTCTAAATTCCCCTCTTCCACCATGGCGATCAAGCCGACTTGGGAAGAACAGATAAAAAGGGAAATTTCCATCAATCGGGCTAATAAGACATCAACATCCAAAGACCCGATCGTTTCTCCGATTCTATTGATGGCATCGAGCTTAGCTTCACTGGTTAAGAGCTTGCTATAAACGGTCTTCCACTCAGAGAACCACATGTAGGACTGACAAAGGGCTTGAAGAATTAAAGCCTCATCTTCGACTTGAGGTGCCTGAGATTGAGAATGAAGAAACAAACTCGTCAGCTTCCCCTTACTTTGAACGGTCAGAGAGTGAACCTTGTTTGCCGTTACATTATGATCATTAAACTGTAAGTGAAACGAACCATCTTTCTGCAGTACATCGAAATCAGCAAAATGGGATTCTGGCTCTCCTTCGTCGTAATTACCGTGTAACTCTGACAGCTGGGGGCACGTGCTATACAACAGGGAGTGAGCGCCACTGTTTTTATTGACCTTTGAGAGAGTAAATTCAACCTCTCCATAAACCAAAGTCAATTGTTTAGAAACAGATGCCCAGTATTCTTCCCAAGTGGTCACGTTGAATAAATCGAGATGATGAATTTTCGAGATGGATTCTAAAGAAATCGAAGGAGTCATAGTTCTTCTAGGTGTTACCGGATCTTTAGTTTTAGATTTTTAACTTTCTCTAAAAGACAGAAGCTAAAAATATTTATTTTCTCAATTCCAATGAGTTGCTATTAACGGAACTCACTAAAAATTTCTTAACCGATGTTAGTAGGCTTTTAAGTGTTCCATCTCAAATGCAAGCACGCAAAGCGCTGAATTAAAAACTTCGTACTGATAATCCAAGCCGCAGTTCACGTTCATTGAGTTTCCGGAATTTGAAGGAATTCAAAGTGTTATCTATACTCCAGATAGCAAAGAACTCTTTTTCCTTCAATGTGACTCGATGTCTCCATCGAGCAAAAAGTAAGAGATGAACTGTGAGTACTGTTAACTCAAGTCTTTCTAAAAACGAGAATCCCACCAAGGGTGAGAACCAAGATGTTCTCACTTCGGTGTTTCATTGTGACTCCTTCGTAGTAAAAAAAATCAGCTACGAGGGAATCACCGTTCTCAGCTTTGAAGGAATAAATTCAAATCGATTGAGAAAAGAGTTAGAAAAATTCGCACTTCATGCCAAGGGCGATATAGGCATCGATTTTTCTAAACTCACTGGATTACAACCTTCGATTGTTTCTGTATTAAAAGGAATTCAACGAAGAATCCAACAAAGGAAGAAGTTACTGTTCCTTTGTAATCCCCCAGAAAAGTTAATCGATCTCTTAAAGCTTGCGGGCCAACTCGAACACTTTCAAATCACTAAAGATTCAGATTCGCGTCCCCAAGCACCCACTCAAACGAAGAAAAAAGCGGCACCACAAAAGAAACGCCGAGCCGCAACAACGAAACGCCCGACAAAACAGAAGATCGCTCACTTGACTCAAAGTTTAAAGCGAACTGAAGATTTAGAACGAGGCTTAGACTCTGCTTCAGAATGTGTACGTCGCTTTTTACCCAAAAAGTCCCCCATTTGTGAGGGCTACACTTTTTCGTTCGCATCGGAAGCCTGTGACAAAATTGGCGGTGATTTCTTTGATTTCTTTCCGTTAGAAAATGGGGAGTTAGGAATCACGATCGGAGATGTTTCTGGGCATGGAATTGACTCTGCCATCATTATGGGGATGACTAAAAAGGTTCTCCGTTTACGTGGACGTGAACTCTACGACCGAACACCGGCAGAAGTTTTAACTCAAGTCAACTCTGACTTATTTGAAGATTTAGGAAGAAAGCTGTTCGTTACGGCCCTCTACGCCAAACTCAATCTCAAGACAGGTGAGTTTGCCTTTGCTCGCGCCGGACACGAACCTCCTTTACTCGTCAAGTTAGGAGCGAATACAGCTCCACTGTCGATTCATTCAGAGGGGATTGCCCTCGGAATGGCACCGGAGAAAATCTTCTCAAACGTCATCGAAGATTGTTGCCTCCTCCTCAATGAAGGCAATTCACTCTTTCTTTACACCGATGGGATAGTCGAGGCATGGAATGAGCGTCGTGATCTCTTTTCAAGGGATCGTCTCAACTATGTATTAGAGAAAACTCCAGCGGGTGCATCCGCTGAAGAGATTCTCGATGGGCTGCAAAGTGCGGTTTCTAAGTTTTGTGGAGATACTCCTTCAGAAGACGACCAAACCGCCCTAGTAATTGTGAGGACATAACTGTGGCTTTAAAAGGCGAAGCCGGACAAATCTCACTCCTGAGTATCTTTCAAACCCTCAACCTGAATGGGCAGAGGGGCATACTCGTCGTACAGTCGCACGATGTTAAACGAAAGATACTGTTTAGCGAAGAAGGAGTTCGCCTTCTGCTCAACCAGCAGGGAGATGAAGAGCCCTTAAAAGAGGTTTTAGGGAGACTCAAGCTCTTAACAGAGTCGCAGTATAAAAATGTTCTTTCCTCGAAACAGGATGACAAAACAAGCTTAGGTGACTTCTTGCTTTCGAGAAGAATCATCGACAACGAGATGATTCGTGGTCCTATCGCTCAGCATATTTTAGAGTATATTTTCGAAACTTTTTCGTGGGCGGACGCTAAATACGAATTTAAGTCGGTTAAAACTTATTCTCACTTAGAAATTATCTCTTCTCCTGAACTCCTCAAGGAGATCACCTTTCCAGTCGATGCCGTCTTGATGGAGGTTTCGTATCGAGAAGACGAGTGGAAGCGGATTCGAGAAGTGATGCCCACTGGGCGAGAGATCTTTACTCAAGTTCCCCCAGAGCAATTAAAATCTCAAGGGGAAAACGATAGCGATATAGATCCCTCACTCGTTCAAGAAATCAAAGGCCTCATCAATGGAGAGCGAACAGCTCTTCGAGTTACCGATGAAACCGTCTTATCCGTTTTTGAAACTTATCAGGTGGTCGCACTTTTAGTTCGCTCGGGTGAGATTCGCCCATTAGATTTCGCCGAACTCAATGACTTAGCGCAGAGACTTAAGAAACAATATAAGATTCAAGAAGCTGTCGATATTCTTGAATTTTTATTACTTCAAGATCCTGATAATTCTCAATCGAGGTTGGATTTGATCGATTTCCTGGAATCGAAGAATCCCAATCACGAGAAACTCCCCCATCACTATCAAGCACTGGTCGAAACTTTCCGCAAGGCTGGAGACTACGAGAGCTTGGAGAGTGTGTTAGATAAGATTATTAAAACGGACTCTCACTCTCTCTTCGCGCGAGAGATGATTTTTGAGTCTCACTTGTCTCAAGGGCAAATGGAGAGTGCCCGAGAAGCTGCTTACGGAATTGTTGAAGCAGCCAAAGCATCTCGATCCTACTTTCAGGGAGCCTTGATCCTTGAACGTGTGAATGCCGTCTTCCCCAACGATGTTGAACTCTTAATGGAGATGGCAACTTTTCACAACTTAAGTAGTGATCGTGACCGCACGCTCAGCTGCTTAAGAGCAGCCGCCGACATCCATGAAGCCTCAGGTGACTTACGACGGTTGCGTCAAGTCTACGAACGCATCGTCGCCTTAGATCCCACGGAAAACGCAAAGTTAAAGCGGCTACAAGAACTTGAAAGAAAGCAGTCACAAACTTTCATTCAGGCCTGCACCCCGACTCTCATCATCAGTTTTGCAACCGCCTTGATCCTCGGTGGTATTTACTGGGGAACGCTCAACATGTTGGGAAGTAGTGTCTACGCCAAGGCTGATGAAGACATCGAGCGCTTAGTCGATTTACAAGCTTATAACAAAGCGATTCAGACTTTAAAGGAACTCCGGGAAGTCTTCCCGGCAACCTTGGTTAATACGAAAATCGAACAGCGCATCGAAGAAGTTCAGTCTTCACAGAGTCGCTTTAAAATCGAATACTCAAAGCGCAAAGAAAAAGAAGATGTTCTTTTAGGATCTCTCTTGGTCAAGTTAGAAAAACTGATCAACAAAGGTAAATTGGAACAAGTTTTAGTAGAAATCAAAAAAGCCAAACCCGACTCTCTAACCCAAGAGAATCAAAAAGTTCTTCAGGGCATCAAATCTGAAATCTTGAAAACATTTAAGCATTCTGAGTCCTTGTTGAAAAAAGCTCAGGAGTTCACTGAAGCCGGCAAGCATAACGATGCTCACCCACTGTATCTGAAACTGATCACAGAATTTCAAAATACTCCGACAGGGAAAAACGTCAAAATCCCATTAGTGGTGCAGACTTTACCGCCGAATGTCAATGTTCTCTTGAATGGCCAGAATAAAGGCAAAACTCCTTGTATCGTCTACTACAACCCCTTTGAAAAATTTGAGCTTAAACTCGAACAAACCGGGTTCAAAACGAGGGTTATCCGAGATCCGCGCAACCGTAAGACAGGATTCAATTTCACCACTGATTGGGCGATAAAGCTCCATTTACTTCCGACTCCTATTTGGAAGTTCCAAGCTAACGGTCCGATCGAAAGTCAGCCTTTAGTCACTTCTGATTACATATACATCGGAACTCGCAAAGCTGAAGTTCTTTGTATCAATCACACAACGGGTCAATCCGAATGGCGATTCCCGATTCCAGCGAGCTGGGATGTGAGTGGGCCACTTGTTCTTCACAAAGACCGACTACTGGTGGCGACTTACGATTCTAAAGTTTTTGCTCTCAACCCGAAAACTGGAAAGAAAATTTGGGAAGCTCTTCCACTAGGAACTAAAAATGCTGGCCCTGTATTTCTTTCTAAGCCCGATGAGGCAGGAAATATCACCTGCACTTCTTTGCGAGTGGTGGCGAGCCTTTCTTCTTCAAAGGGAGAAGTGGCTTGGAGAAAGCCAATTCAAAACTTAGTCAAAGGTAATGCAGCCATCTACAAGCAACAGATCGTAGTGACGACTCGTCCAGGAAAGGTCCTATTCCTGAGCATTAGTAAGGGCGAGTTAGAGTCAACCGTAGCCTTAGACGCTCCGATGATTCAACCCGGTACTCCGTTTGGGAATCAATTTTACTGCGTTGATACCAACGGCACGGTCTATTGCATCAATTTAAAAACTCAGAAACTCACTTGGAAACGTCCGTTAAAAGAAAAGGACCTCAATCAAGTCACCGTCGGAGATGAACTTTTATTAGTTACTTCAAAAGGTGGGTCGATTCAGGCCATAGATATCGAATCTGGCAACCCTCGCTGGGAGCGTAAAGTTGAAGATCAATTCATCTCCAACGGTTTGATTCTCCGCAATCAATTTATCGTGGGTTCTCAATCGGGATCCTTACGCTGCTTCGATATTCATTCGGGAAAACCATTTTGGACATTTGAAGGCATGGGAGCGATTCAAACTTCCCCTGTCTCCTCTAAGTCTGGAGTTTACTCGGGTACTTCCAAGGGAACCCTGTACAAGTTCAATCTAAGTGGTTCAAAACAATAATTCAGCACACTCTACTGAAATCTTTCACATAAGAACTCATCTGGAGAAAAGATCGTGAGTCTTAACTTTTTAAACCTATTTGGCGGCGGATTAGAAAAGAAGCTTCAGAATGCTTTAGAAAGCTACCAAAACAATCCTGGAGAGCAGGAGACTCTAAAGGTAGCTCAACTCCTGATGAAGAAGCGAGATTACAACCAAGCCTTTATGTACGCAGATAACGGCTACCAACGCTTCACCAATTCTAAAGAGCTTCTCGACATGCGCCAACTCGCGATGAAAAAGCTCGCTATCGAAGAGTGTCGAGAACTGCAGGCAAAGCTAGCGACTGCTCCACGCCCCGAATCAGTGGCCAAAATCATCGAGATCCGCCGATCGTTGAATGATTTTAAAAACTGCGAAAAAATGTGCAAAAAGTGGTCAGGTCAATTTAACGAAAGTTGGGTTCTACAATTTGCGATTGCGAAATATTTATTTCAGCGATCCATGATCGAAAAGGATCCGAAAATCTCTGAGCGATGCCTCAACCAGTTAGAAGTAGCGACTCGACTCAATCCCGATAACTACAAAACGTTGTTATATCTGGCGACGCTCCAACAACAGTTAGGCAAGAAATCTAAGGCTCTTAAGACGGCTGAGCGACTGGTAGAGCTCTATCCTGAGGATGCACGAGCCCGGTCTCTCTACGACTATATAGGGGGCCCTAATCGCCGAGTCTCAAAAGCTTCTGCAAATAGCTCTCCGGTTGAAACTGCAGACCCACAAGAAATATTCTCGGAAATTCGCAGCCTTCCTTCGGTCCAAGCCGCGTTGTTGAATGACGAACAAGATGGTACTTATCAAACAGTAGATAGTCATTTTAAGGCTACAGAAGAATTTAATTGGGAAAAAGGTGAAGAGGTCTTGATGAACCTCCTCCACTCGATGGAAACCTCTTCTCAACGAATGGGAATTGGGCAACTTGAGGGATTTGAATTGAAGTCAGACGCCTGGGGAATTCACTTCCAAGGTTATGAAGGTGGTTGCTACATGTTCTGCGCGGACAAAAACCTCAAAAAAGAAAAAATCACTGAGTGGAAAGAGAAGGTTAGCTCCAACTCTGAGACGGTTAGTACATAAGGAAGGCCACAATGAAGACAATACTCGAGGAGCTCAATCAAGAGGTCGGCATCAAAGGGAGCATGGTGATCACCCCCGATGGGATCATGGTGGCATCAGCTCTGGGTGAAGACTTAGAAGAAGAGTTAGTCGCAGCCATCGTCTCTTCGATGTTGGTTGCGGTTAAAAGAACCCTAACCCAGATAAATGCACCGGATCAGTTAAACTCCTGTGTACTCACCGCCGATAATGGAAAAATCATGTTTTATGACATGGGTAACTCCTTCTTGGTTGTGGTTGCAAATAAAAACTTGCGCTTAGACACGAGTATCATCGCGATTCAAAGCGCAATGTTCAGATTGAAAAATCGACGAGTCGCATAAGCGACATAGATTTCAAAAGTTTAATCTCATTCACTTCACGAGTTAGTGAAACAAAAGCTCAAACAGATCTTTCTCTTCAACAAACAGAAGAGGAGCTCTACCCTTGTCTAAAAAATGTTGAGAATAAACTTAACTAGTTAGCTAAATTTTAGAATGTGTTTCGGGCTCAAAAGCAGTTCCACTGAGGTATCTCTACCAAAGAGGTTGTTGCTTCAAAGATTCCCGCAAGTTGAAAAAGTGGAGAGATCGCATGGTTCAGATCAACTTTGCCTTGAAAGAGGTCAATTGTAAGATCGTCTACTACGGCCCGGGGCTCAGTGGAAAGACGACAAACCTCGAGGTGGTTCACAACAAAGCCCCTAAGTCAAATGTGGGTGACCTCACCTCAATCGCTACGGAAGGAGATCGAACTTTATTCTTTGACTTCCTTCCACTGAACTTGGGTCAGGTTGCTGGAATGCAAACGAAATTCCAGATCTATACCGTCCCGGGTCAGGTCTATTACAACTCCACCAGAAAATTGGTTCTCCAAGGTTCTGATGGTGTTGTCTTTGTCGCTGATTCCCGCCGGGGAAAAATGGATGAGAATATTGAGTCACTCAAAAACTTAGAGGAGAACCTCCGAGAATACGGACTCGACATCAACACGATCCCCTTAGTGATTCAGTACAACAAACGAGATCTCGATGACATTCACACCGTCGACGAACTCAATGAGATTCTCAATAAATATAATGCTCCTACTTTTGAAGCTGTCGCTGTTACGGGCGAAGGGGTTTTCCCAACCCTCAAAAAGCTTTCGAGTATGGTGCTCGAACACTTAAACGCGCAACACGGTTCAGCTCGAATCAAATCGAAGAGCGCCGTGTCCGTCAAAGAGCCAGTGATGGCTGGTGCTGCCGGGAATGCTCCCACAGCTCAGACTCCACCACAAGCTCAATCTCAAGCCGCTCCCCCCGCTCAGAAAGAGCCTTCGGGAGTAGTTCAAGAGCAAGTCTCAGCGAGTCCTGGAGTGAAGCCGGTAGAACGCAAAGTTCCAACCCCGACTAACAAAGTCACTCAAAAAGCAAAAAGAAAAACACAAGCACCTCCTCCACCTCCAGTTGAAGTCAACGCCGGCGGAAAAGGAAAAGGTGGCTTAATCGTTGCCGTTGTTATCGCAGTTTTGGCTGCGGCCGGAGCTGTCGTGTACTTCACCGGAGCTTGGAAGAATTTTGTCTAAGGGAATGAGTCAACACTCAACCCACGATCAAAAATAATATTTAAAATAAGTTCACCGTCTTCATCATTTCCATTTGGAAATACTGGCTGAAAGAAGACGGATAGTAGGAAGGAGGTCAGCCATCGTTACCGATAGTGATAAGATCAGAGAAAAGCGTCTCGTCTTCTACAAAGATGACATCGACAAGATCAATGACGTCTTAAAAGAGTTCCTTAGCCTCTCCGACTCTAAGGCGAATATTCTGATCGACAAGGAAGGCCATATGGTAACCAAGGCCGGCTCGACCGATGATTTCGATATGCAAGCGGTCTCGGCCCTGGTCGCAGGAAGTTACGCAGCCACTCGAGAGATGGCACGCCTTTTAGGTGAAGATGAATTCAGTGTTCTCTTCCACCAAGGTAAACGCGACAACATCCAACTCACTCTCATCGGAGACCGAACCATTTTGGCTACGGTTTTTGATGAACGTACGACCATTGGAATGGTTCGTCTGTACGCAAAAGAAGCCTCGGTGAAGCTCGGTAAGATCTTCGACGAGATTCTCAAGCGTGAGGTTGAAGGAGGAGGAGCTCCATTGGGTAATGAGTTCAACGAATCAGCTCAAAACCAATTGGATTCTTTCTTCAGCGAGTGAGACTCCGTTGAATTAACAACGTGAGAAACTCCAATTTAAAAAGTCTGTATTCATGATCGATCATGGATACAGGCTTTTTTTTGATTACATATACCCAAGCAAAGACATATTAATAAGCCCGGAGCGTAAGCGACGGGATACGTCATCGTGATGAATCTCCGACGGTACTTTCAAATGGATGACTCAGGCATTTAATTCCCACCTACGAAATACGTTAGCTTTGTCCCGTCGCTTACGCTCCGGGCTTATTAAAGGAATTATATGAATTAAAACCATCGAAAAGGCCACCCACAAGGGGTGGCGCTACAGGGCATATTACGATTGAATCAGCTTAAAAATTATTTCTTCATCTTCTCGCGAATATCTAAAAGCAAACTCACTTGATCTCGTTGCTGATCTCCGATATCAGCAAAGAGATGAGTCAACTCACCAGCAAGTTTCAGTGCGAGATAGAACAAGCCTCCCATCACCGACCACCCCACAAGCCCCATCAACAATACGGCGAGGCTGTCGATGTATCCCGTCAATTTGAGATAGATCGTCAATGCGCCCCCCATAGCCATCAGCAAGAGTTGAAGGTAGGCAAAAACCAGGAATAACTCTGAAAGCGCTCGCAATCTCAAATAGCGAGAAGGGGCATCGGGATTGAAATGAGTTGAGGAAGCAGGTGCTTCGTTAACTGTCTGGCTTTGCGGTTCCTCGGAAATCCGGGAACTCGATGCCGGCTCTGGTGGCCCTAAGTCGATGCGCCCCGATTGTTCGATAACCGGCTCTTTTTCAGGTTCGGGTTCTTTTTGCTGGAGACCTTCTTCTTCGATCAGACGAGCTTCTTGTTCAAAGAGGTCTTCTCGACTCTGGGAGGGAAAGCAATGCCCACAGTTCGGGCACTTCATCTCCTCACCTAGAAGGGAGGCAGAGATTGAGAAGGGCTTATTACATTCAGGACAGTAAAGTTGAACCGCCATGCTTTCTCGACTTTCAGCTGCAGTTGAAAATATAGAAACTGAACCTAAGGATTGAAGATAGCTTCATCCCATTTATCGGCAAAGAACCCCTCCTCATAAATAAAAACGCACTGAAGTGAACCAGAGTTCAATTCAGTGCGCTTTTTATCGAGTTATCGGAATCTGAAGTCTACTAAACCGAGTGAAGGCAAATCCTATATTTGCCGGAACGGTTGAAACCAGGCCCTAAGGGACTTGTTTCAACTTAAAAGAATCAGATGTCGTCGAGGTCGTCGAGACCCAGATCATCGTCATCTTCATCGGTATCGTCTTCTTCAGTATCATCTAAGTCAGTATCGTCTTCTTCAGCTTCGTTGCTACCAGCTTCCTCTTCGATGGCTCCACCGTCAGGTGCAGTCGTTGAGAAGATTTTAGCGATAGCTTCTTGCGAAGGAGCACCAGCTGCTGAGTAGGCGATAAAACTGGCTTCTCTCAGAGAGAGGTTATTTGAAGCCATACCGTCGGTGATAATTTTCAACAAGTCAGCGGTAGCTTGTTGGCCTGAGCCATCCAAAATCTTAGCTACAGCTAACATGGCTGCTTCTCGAACCTTGGTCGAGTTATCGCTGGCTGCGAAGACTTGTGCGATCGCACCGATCGAACCAGAAGCTTGTGCTCTCAAGTTACCCAAAGCTCCCAAGCAAGGAATTCGGACAACGTCGGGTCGATTTTCGATAACTTGAGTCAGTTTATCGACAGAGCTTGCCAAAGGAAGATTCGTGCTTTGCTTAGAGATTGCATCCAAAGCTTCAGCTGCCAACTTAGCAACATTTAATGCGCGAGCTTTAGCGTCGTCTTTGTCTTTGAAGTGAGGATCTAAGACACTGGTTCTAAATGCGGTGGCATCCGAATCATTAGGAAGAACGACGACTTTACGATCGGCGTCAGCGTAAAGGTTTTTAGCCTTTTCAAGATTTGCTGCTGAGACGAGAACGACGATAGGAATATCAGCCGTACGAGCGTTTCCACGGATTTGATTGACGAAGAAGTTGATCGCAGCGTTGTTGGGGCGAGAACTCAAACCACTCGAGGCGGTTTCGTCGATCACCAAAAGATCTGGGGGAAGTTTGTCAGCTCGGACGAGGCCTTGAGCCACGTCTTTTGAGTTGGCGAATGAATCGAGGTTCAAGTCAGCGAAGAGAGCGCCGAAGCGGTTTTCGGTTTGAGGATCACCGATGATACTGTGAACAGTTCGAATTCCACTGTTGACGACAGCCTCAGAAAGAACGCTGACGACCAAACTACCGACTCGGTCAGAAAGATCTTGTGAACTCCACTTCGAGAGTGCGATAGCAGCTCGAACGCGAACAGCGCGAGAAGGAGTTTCACTGATCGAACGATTCAATGAAGGAAGAACAGAAGCGCCACGACGTCCGGTGCGATCCATCACTTCGATCAAGGCTTGAGCGACCACGTTGTTTTTATGATCTAAAGCCATTTCCAAGGCTTCGTTCAGGACTTGAGCGCTCGAAGAAAGTAAACGAGGACGTCGAACGAAGTTCATAACGTTCGATTGTGAATCCAAGAGGGCTTTAAGATCGGGATCACTTTCACCGAAAGTCTCTTGAGCCATTTGGTATTCAGCTAATTGAGCAGCGTCGACACAAGCGAGTAAGGCGCGAGCTTCGAGATCGTTAGGATTCTCAGCCAATGCAGCTTTAAGGGCTTGTTCAGCCATTCGGTCTGAAAGTTGGAAATGGGCGACAGTTTCTACATTGAGGCTTTCACCTTCAAGTTCGTAGATGCTGGCATCGTAGTAAGGGTTAGCATAAGGGTTGGTGTGACCCAAGAGGTAGTAGCGAAGAGCATTTTTGTAGTGATACTCAAGTGCGCTGGCTTGACCTTTACCGTAAGTGTCATTGAGAACGCCCAATGATTTCGCAGCTGAAGCTTTTACCGTGGCGTCGGCGTCACTGGCGGCCATAGAAGCTAATGTTCCAGCGACTGAAGGGTGACGCAGGTTACGTGAGCCGAGAAGTTTGGCAACCGAGCTTCTCACCAAAGCGTTGGGATGTTTTGAAACGGCAATCAAAACAGGTACAGCGTCCAAACCGATTTCACTGGCGAGCAACATAGCATCCGCACGAACGGAAACGTTGGCAGCACCGAGGTGTTCGATCAATTCGACAGCCGCGTTACGTCCCATTTGAATTGCGATTTCTGATTTGAGAGCTAATCTCTCTTGGGCATCTGCTTCTAAGTAAGAAGCGATCTTAGCTTGGATTTGATCCGAGTCAGAAATCTTCTTTTTGACAGCACTTCTACGTAATTCAAGCAGTCGAAGACCGGCTCCGACTAAACGAGAATCATCGCTTGATACCATCTTGAAAATGATACCGATTCTATTTCGATCTAAGAGATCGAGAATCGCGTCGTTGGTGGGGTCTCCCTTGAAGAGTTCCTCAAGTTTTGCGTGAGCTTGGTTGAAGTTACCAGCTCTGAAACTATTTAAAGCTTCATCCAAAGACTCTTCCACCTGAGCGCAGATGGGTGAGGACATCGACAGGACTAGAGAAGCGGCGATCAGGCTAACCTTCGCCAATGTGCTCCTTAGCATCGTTACTTGCTCCATTTAAACAACAGGCCGGGTGGCGACTAGACACACTCTGACGGAAACAGACACGAGATGTAAATTCGGTCAGTCGCTCCAGCTATTTAGGTAAATTCAGCTCTAATAATTAAGAGAAGAATGCAAGACCAGTTTCCGGTGCCAATCCAGAACAAAGAAATGAAGGCAGGGTTCAACTGTTGTTGAACTCAGCCGACAGACTTCTTACTGTGGAATGTATAACTAATGTTTTTCAGACTCTCCAAAACCGAAAGTGCCTGAATTTTTCTGCACCGTTTGCAGACTGTGAGACCCTTTTGCCTATTGAAATGAGGCAAAAGAAAACAATAAACTTCTATCCCCTGTTGAGAGAATTCTTGTGATTTAAGTTACAAACCTTGTTAAATCAACAGTTTGAGTACAATCAAGACAAGAAACTTCAAGAGGGTTTGAAGTTTGGATCAGGCTCATGTTTGGATAGGTGAGCTTATTACCGGAAATTTGATTATAGAGCTGACAGTTTCTAGGGTCAAGGGGGGCAAATTTAAAGGTAGAATCGTCTCCATGAGACACATCTTATATTTAGACACATTTAGCGGTATCAGTGGTGACATGTTTTTGGGGGCCCTCGTCGATGCTGGCCTCTCTCTGGAAGCCCTTCGAGAAGGCCTAAAGGCTATCGATTTAGATGGTTACGACATCACCACCGAGCAGGTTATGAGGGGAGCATTCCGAGCAACTCGCCTCAAAGTAGAGCTAGATCCCCCCGAATCCAGCCTTCCACACCCGGATCTGCCGACTGTAAATTCTGAAAAAAGCTCAAAAGAAAATGGTGATGAAGGCCCCTCAGATCTCTCAAATCCTTCAAAAACTGATCAAAAATCCACTCACTCTCATCATCATCATAGTCATGAGCACCTCCATCATCATGATGATGGCAGTCATTCACACGATCATAGCCATTCCCATTCGCACTCTCACTCCCACTCTCATAAAGGAGAATCTGCGTCCGTAGGAAGCACACGATTTTCCCAACACTGGCGAAGCCTTCGAGAAATTCGTGAACTCCTCCACTCGAGCCGGCTCAGCCCTGAGGTTAAAGCGAATTCTTTGAGAGTCTTTGAAAAGTTGGGTGAAGCCGAAGCTCGGGCCCATGGTATCCCCTTAGATGATGTCCACTTCCACGAGGTAGGAGCTGTCGATTCTATCATCGATATCTGTGGGGCTTGTTTGGCGCTTGAGATCCTGGGAATAGAGGCAGTCTACTCTTCTCGCCCAGTCTTGGGATCGGGTTTTACTACTGGAGCCCACGGAAAATTCCCCTTACCGGCTCCGGCCACGATTGAAGTCCTTAAAAACTGCCCCACCGTTCAACGAGATGTACCCTACGAACTGACCACCCCCACGGGAGCAGCGCTCTTGGCAACCTTTGTCGAGAAATTCGGCCCGTTGCCGGAAGTCGAAGTTAAAGAGATTGGCTACGGCGCCGGGAACGACCGCCCGACTGAAATTCCGAATCTTCTCAGAGTGGTTCTCGCGGAAGAAGAACCCAGATCGAAATTAAAAGTAAACCGCGACCGAGTGATTTGCTTAGAGACTCAAATCGATGATGCTTCGCCTCAAGTTCTCTCTTATTTGAGTGAAAGACTCTTAGAAAAGGGTGCTTTAGATGTCACTGTCACCCCCACCTTCATGAAAAAGGGAAGAGCGGGACATCTCCTGACTGTTCTCTGCGATAAAGAAAAAGAAGAAACCTTAGAGAGACTCATCTTCACCGAGAGTCCGACCTTGGGACTGAGAAGAACCGAAGTGGATCGATTAGTTCTTCCCCGACGATTTGAGAAAGTGGAGACGGAGCTTGGGACGGTGAACATTAAGATCGCCGAACTTGATGGGGAAGTGGTTAATGTTCAGCCTGAGTTTGAGGATTTGAAGAAAATAGCAAAATCGGGTGGAATGTCATTAATGGAAGCGGAGAGATTCGTTTTAAATCTTTATCGTCATTCAGAATAATCCCTGAAAATTCGATCTCCAGGACCGACTCCGGTTACTGCTTATCAAAAATAGAGTGGCTAATTCAGAAAGGGAAGCGATGAAAAGAGCTATTTATTTAATGGGAATCGTTGGTATGTTAACCACCTTGAGCAGTTGCAACTTCGAGGTGGAATCGGGTGGTAATGGAACTGACATGTCTAAGAGCGACATGAAAGCTTGGGTCGGCGGGGTTGTAAAAGTTCAATTTCGTCGCGATGCATTAGGGGCAGCTAGTAATAATCCCATCCCCCCACGATCTGGAAATCACAACGGAGCGGATACCACGATCGTCGGTAAATTAGTCAAAATCGAAGCGACGGGAATCGTTGTAGAAGTGAATCAAAATAAAACTTGGGTTCCGAGAGAAGTGATATTGATGGTGGAGAAGCAGGGGTGAGGATTTAAGGATTTTTAAAGCCGGTGGGTGCTTCAATTATCTCTCGCTTTGATCCCTCGCTAAAGCTTCGGGCTTCCCTGGTGGGTTATTTCATAAAGAGTGAAGTGGTGACTAACGTTTTGAATCTTGCCACATTTACGACCTTAAATGCGATCCACGCCCAGGAAGCCCGAAGCTTTAGCGAGGGATCAAATGCATCACCAACCTGTAGCGCCTGGGCCCAGCAATGGCTTACGCCAAGAAGGGGCCAGGCCCGTTCCTTAAAGAAAATTTAAACCTTAGAAGGTTAAATCAGAACAACATGAAATGGCCACCCGCAAGGGGTGGCGCTACAAAAACAATATTCAAAAAAAACGCCCCGGCCGATAAGGCCGAGGCGTTTTTTTATTCAAAACTGAACACTCAGGAAAGAAGTTCCGTTCGGAATTTCTTCAATTGATTCTTCAATCGCATGAGAATCCTTGAATGCAGTTGACAGACCCGCGATTCTGAGAGATTGAGGGTCGCTCCGATCTCTCGCATCGTCAGGTCTTCATAGTAGTACAAGAGCAAAATCAAACGCTCCTTCCGACTTAATCCTTTGGTGATGAAATCCGTGACCTCCTTCTTCTTGAGATCACCTTCAGGATCCACACCTTTTTTATCCTCTAAGATATCGATTTTTCTGAGCGTCTTTGAGCCTTGTTCCTCTTTAGTCTTCTCATTGAGGCTCACCATCGTGATGGCGCTCGCTTCATTGAGAAGTTCTTCGTACTCTCCGATCGAAATGTCCATCCGTTCGGCCATCTCAGGATCGGTAGGTGAACGACCTAACTCGGCTTCGAGTTCGCGCCACGCTTGGTCGATCCGATTCGACTTGTTTCGAACGATACGAGGAACCCAGTCCAATGAACGTAGTTCATCGAGGATAGCTCCACGGATTCTCGTCGTACAGTAGGTTTCAAACTTGACCCCTCGATCAAGATCGTAACCTTTGACGGCATCCATGAGCCCAAAGATTCCTGCGCTAGTCAAATCGTCGAGTTCGACGTTTTGAGGTAACTTTGCCAATAGACGCTCGGCAATGTATTTGACCAAAGGCAAATACCTTTCGATCAGGCGGTTTCTGAGATCCGGCGCGTTCGTTTTCTTAAACTCGCGCCACACTTTCTCGATTTCAGCCGCCGCCTCATCATTCTTTTTACGCTTTTTGCTAGTGGTTACCACTTAATAAAACTCCTCTAAATTGTGCCCCTCTTCAGGGGGCCCCTCTTGGAGGGGAGCTCCATCCCCTCCGCTCTTCACAATCGTTCCAGAATAAAACGTGCAAGGAAACCGACGCTGTTATCGTCAAGGGTTTCACCATTTGCAGCTTCAAGACTGAAAGCAATCCCACGTATGATCTTTGGATCATCTGCCCCGCCATTCATCCTGATGAGTTGGATCAGGTCACTTCAGAGACCATGGCATCCTCTCTTTCGTTTTTAGGTGTAGAAGAATCGTTACGCGATCCTTCAGGGTTTGGGTTTTCAGATTTACCGTCAGAACTCTTTCCTTCTGGCTGGAGGTATTCAAGCTCGTCCGGAACATTGAAGAATATTTTGGCTTTGGGCTCGGGAGCTTCTCGAATGAGATACTTCAAAAGCCATCCCACTCCGAATCCGGTCAGAGCAGCGACGACACCCGAGCCTAAACATCTCATTAGGGTCACACTCAATCGAGTGTCCGTCCCCATGTCGACAAAGATCACACAGAGAGCTGCGAAGATGCCGAGTAACAGGGCTAAATATTTATGAGGCTTCCAACTTTCGTGAGGAGTCATCCTTTAGCTCCCTTTTCTCCCAAGACTTCAGCAAAGCGTTTAAAGAAACCGCTTTCGAGCTTGGGTCTTGAATCTCCTAAGAGTCGGTCTGCAATTTGACGAATTCCTAAAGAGGCCGGACCTTTTGGACTTTCTAAAAGGAACGGACGCCTTCTTCGAACGGCGATCTTCACTCGATCATCCGCTAAGACATGACCGAGGTTTTCGACCTCGAGTCCTAAGAAGCGTTGGCTGACGAGACGTACTCGTTCAGCGACTTTTCCGGCTTCCGTTCTATCAGCGGCCATGTTCACTACGATTCGAATGGGTCCACAGCCTTTTTGACGTGAAACTGTTTTCACCATGGCGTAGGCATCCGACATCGAAGTGGGCTCAGGGGTTGTCACTACTAAGACCTCATCCGCTGAGCTGGCAAACTGGACCACATTGCTCGTGATTCCGGCTCCGGTGTCGATAATGATGAAATCTGCATACTGTTCGAACTTTTTGAAACACTCGATCAAAAAATTACGTTCGTTCTGGGTTAAGTCACTAAAGGTGACTCCCCCACTCGATCCCGGCAAAAGATAAACTCCACTGCGGGTGGGAACGAGAGCATCGAGAGGTGGGATTTCTCCACTCAAGATGTGCCCCAGGTGATACCTGGGCTTAACGTCCAAAAAGACATCAGCATTGGATAGCCCGATGTCGACATCGATCAAGACGACCTTCTTTCCCAGTTTGGACATTGCGATAGCCAGGTTCACGGCGATATTAGTCTTGCCGACACCTCCCTTACCGCTCGTCACTGCAATCACTCGAGCTCTTCCTTCTTGGAGACTCATCAGCGAGCGCAATCGTTCGGCTTGGTCCATGATCGGTACTCTCCTCTCGGTTAGACTGTCGAGAAGAAGCCTTCATTCTCTTTGAATGACTCTTCCTCAACCTTCAAACAAGTTTGACTCTTTCTCTTCACTTCGCGGTTCCACCGCATGAGAGTTCAACTCTCTTAGCCCTACCGGGCGGCCTAAAAACGATTAGGCTCTTTTCTCTTCTTAAAAAGCTCGTGTACGAAAAACGAGATCCGTTAATCGTTCAGGATCACTCAACATGATGTCGTCAGGAACATTCTGGCCGTCCGTGATGAACGACACCGGAAGTCCTGCATCGACTAAGGGCTCTAAAAGAGCTCCGAACGCTTCTGACTCATCGAGTTTTGTCAAAATCAATCGTTGAGCTCCTAATGGGATGAACCGATGCGCCACTCGAGTAAAAGTTCGCGGATGCGTAGTGGTACTCAATACGAGATGCACTTCCGCGTCGGGGATCGACTTCACGAATTCCTCTAACTCGCGCATCTTCAGTTCATCGCGCTGACCTCGTCCTGCCGTATCCACGAGGATTCGGTCGAGGCCTTCTCTTTTAAGTCTCGCTACTGCCGATCTAAATTCGATGGGATCCGAAACCACTTCGAGAGTGACACCGATGATTCGAGCGTACTTTTGAAGTTGATCGACGGCTGCAATTCTAAAAGTATCCAAGGTGATCAAGCCGACTTGTTTGCGCTCATTGATCTTGGCCCGAGCGGCGAGCTTCGCCACTGTGGTCGTCTTTCCGACTCCGGTAGGACCAAGAAAAATTTGCACCAACGGTTCCTGCTGGACTCCCTGAGGTAAATTAGGAGCCAAGAGCTTAACCACTTGTGATTTCAACAATGTTTTCAATCGATTGGGATCCGTCACCCCGACAGGTAAATCGATGGTTCTCAATTCCCAAAGCAATCCTTCGATCATCTTGGGGCTGATTTCCAGCTCCTTGAGCAAAAGCTCCGCATCTTTTAAGAAAGGATGATCGATCTCCTTTTGGGGAGGATTTGCCTCGAGTGCTCGTCTTTTGGTTTCCTGAAAATCTTCTAGCTTCCAACCTCTTTCCCTGGCGTACTTCGCTAATCGCTCGACGGGATCATCGGCACCTAAGGACTTGGGAAGTGCGAGTACTGGGGCATCTCCCTTCTGTTGAGGTGGAGAGTACGGATTCTTCGATTGAGGGTAGAGCCCTCGCAAGGCTTCTAGTGCTTCCGGATGAGTAGCTTGCCCGAAGACTGTGGGTTGAGGATCTACAGGACGAGTTCCCGATGTTCCTCGAGGTTGAAGCTCTTCGTTATGTGAAGTTGGATTTACTAATCCCTGACGCGGAGCTTCTACTTGAGGCATACGAGTCCTTGGTAAGCTTCCTCCTCCTTGAGGTGGAGCTTGGGATACGTAGACTTCAACGTACTCTCGTCCTCCAACTCCGAGAACTCCACCCTTCCTCAGAGTGCGCGTTCCCACGATGAGAGCATCATCCCCCAAGGTCATTTTGATTTTTAGAAGAGCTTCCTTCATGGAAGGAGCTTCTACCCGGGTGAGTTTCATGGCGTCAATCCTCCCCTCCAACGATGGACTCAATCTCTAAAGCTGAGTGACAAAGCTTCTCTTCTTCGAGGACTGAGAACTTGGGATTCAGGAGTCTTTGGTTCACTACATTTTCCTTCATATGCGGATCATCCCTCTCCACTCTCCGCGTGCGCCGCCTCTTGTGAAGGTGACGCTTCTAATACGATAATTCCGTGACTCTCTACGGAAATGCCACGGTCGACCTCGTTGTAGGAGAGGACAACCAAACCTGGAACTTTTGTTTCTAAGACTTTTCTCAACTGCAATCTCACTTGAGGTGCACAGAGAACAACGGGGGTGTGACCGTGAATGACCAATTTTTCAATTTGATCGACAGCTCTCGCAGTGATCACTCCCAGCATCTCTGGCGTTAACGAGAGATACGATCCGCGTTCCGTTCGTTCGATTCCTTGATTCAAGTAATCTTCCAGAGTGGGATCTAAGGTCACCACGTGAAGTTGACCATCTTCGCTGAGTTGACTCTGGCAAATCGAACGACCTAAAGCATGGCGTACGTACTCAGTGAGCACTTCGGGATCTTTGGTCTTATTAGCGTAGTCACCCAATGTTTCGACAATCGTTTCGAGATCTCGAATGCTGACTCTCTCTTCCAGCAGCTTTACTAAAACCTTCTGGAGATCGCCGAGCTTGATCACTTCTGGAATCAACTCGGTAATCAGGGCAGGAGATTTATCCTGGATACTTTGAATCAAGTTGTTGACCTCATCCCTTGAGAGGAGTTCGCTGGAACGAGATCGAATCAGCTCGGTGAGATGGGTGGCGATCACACTGGTGATATCAACAACGGTATATCCCAAGGATTCTGCTTTAGCTCGATGGGCTTCCGGAATCCAAATCGCTGGCAAGTTAAACGTAGGCTCGACGGTCGAGATGCCATCGAGGCGTTCACCCGGAATGCCCGGCTCCATCGCCAGATAATGATCTGGAATAATTTGGAATTGACCGATGGGAACACCGCGCAACTTAATGACATAAGTGTTCGCATCGAGTTGCATGTTGTCTCGGATACGGACCGGAGGAACAACAAAGCCGAGTTCCACCGCGATTTGTTCACGGATCATGCTGATCCGACCGAGTAAATTTCCACCGTGACTTTGATCGACGAGGTTGACCAATCCGTAACCGACTTCAAGCTCTAAAGCATCGACCGAGATGAGAGAACGCGCTTTTTCAGCGGGTGTTTTCTCAGCTTCTTTAACCGATTCTTTAACGGCTTGCATCGTGGTCTCTTCACGAATTTTCTGAAGGGCGTAACCGATCCCCCCGGTGATGACGGCTCCCGTCAAGAGGACCGAAATAGGTAAACCAGAGGGAACAAGGATCAGGAGAAAAGCCGAAGTGATGTACATGGCTTTTGGATTCCCCATCAACTGACCGAAGAATTCTTTTCCTAAATCACTTTGCGAGGCGTTTCGAGTCACCAACAAACCCGCTGCGATCGAGATGACCAACGCGGGAACTTGACTGACGAGGCCATCCCCGATGGTGAGCTTTGTAAACACGTCGACTGCTTCCGCGAAAGTCATGTCGTATTTGAGGAGCCCGATTAAAAGGCCACCGACGACATTGACCAAGGTGATGATAATTCCGGCGATAGCATCTCCACGAACGAACTTACTCGCACCATCCATAGATCCGAAGAAGTCAGCTTCTTGAGTCAAGCGATCTCTCTGTTGACGTGCTTCTTGCTCATCGATGAGTCCAGCATTGAGATCCGCATCGATACTCAATTGCTTTCCGGGCATCGCATCTAAAGTAAACCTGGCAGCGACTTCACTCACACGAGTGGCTCCCTTGGTGATCACCATCAGCTGAACTAAGAAGATAATGACAAAGATAACGGCTCCGACGATGGGGTTATCCCCCACAACAAATCGGCCAAAGGCTTCGACGACTCCTCCCGCTGCGGCTTCTTGGTGTTCACCCGCTCGCCCGAGAATCAGTCGAGTCGTGGCGATATTGAGCGCGAGTCTAAAAAAGGTCGTTACGAGGAGCATCGAAGGGAACACACTGAAATCGAGAGGATGAGTGACGTAGATCGTCGTCACGAGAATGACCATCCCGATCGTGATGTTCACGACGAGTAAGAAGTCCATGACCATCGGTGGCATCTGAATGATGATGACCAATAGCACGACGATGACCGCTAGAACCAAGGGCACATCCAGGTTCCGGGATACCTTCCCGCCGAGATCTATGAGTCTTCGATTAGCGGCGTTCGCCACAGATGGAACTCCTTAAACAAACACTAATTTCTTTTTGTTGAAGCAAGCTCCTTCAGAGCAGGCTTCAACCGTTCCAGCAAATCCAAGATTTGCCTTCAATTCGCTAAACGGGAACCGTCTCGGTTTGATTGAGGCGGTTTCCCGGCTTTGCAAGCTTGTAGACGTAAGCCAAAACTTCGGCTACAGCGTGGTAAAACTCTTCAGGAACTTCTTGCCCCGGCTCTACCGCTTGGTAGAGCGCTCGGGCTAAAGCCGGCTTGATCACGATTGGAACATTACTTTCCATGGCGATCTGCCGAATCCTGAGAGCCATAAAATCTTGTCCTTTAGCAACACACTTGGGTGCACTCATCGACATGCGATCGTATTTGATCGCAACGGAGTAGTGAGTGGGATTTCCAAGCACAACATCGGCTCCTTCAACATCCTGCCGAGTGTTTTGGCGAAGCATCTCGATTTGAAGCTTTCGCCTCTTTCCTTTGAGCTTGGCATCTCCTTCCATGTTTTGAACTTCATCTTTAATCTCCTGCTTGGTCATCATGAGGTCTTTTTCATGTTGCCAACGCTGAAAGGCGTAGTCCAAAAGCGCCAGGATGATCAGTACCACCAATCCTCGAATCATCATTTGAATCACCGCATCCAAGGTAAATGGAATGACCTCAGCGTGCTGAGCTTGAAGAAGAAGGTAGGCTTCTCCCGCTTCTTCACTCAAAAGGAGTTCCCACAAACTCCAAACGAGGACGGATCCGATGGCGAGAACCTTAAAAACTCCCAAAAGGAATCGATTCAATCCCTTGAGTGAGAAAATTCTTTGGAGTCCTTTAAGGGGGTTGATCTTGGATAAGCTAGGCTTGATCGATTCTCCTGAAAGTAAAAATCCTACTTGAGCAAAATTCACCAAGACGGCGGCGATGAATAGAATCAGCAAGATCGGCCAGATCACACTGAAGATGTCTCTTACGACGAGGGCCATGGTCTCGATCACAGTCTCTGAGCTCAATTGGAACTCAGCGATCGATCCAAGGTGATAACGTACTACTTCCTTGATCTTTCCGACCGAACGCGTCCCGAAAAGAAGAAGAATGGCAAAAATCGCGGTGAGCGAAACCGCCACATTCAAGTCCTGGCTCTTAGGTACTTGACCTTGCTTTCTCGCCTCCTCTCGTTTTCGGGGGGTGGCCTTTTCGGTCCTGGAATCGCGATCTTCGGGTGGCACCTATAAATCCTTATTTCTCTGTCGAGAGTACGCGGAAATAATCCGCCCCTCGCTCGAAGGTTTCATAAAAGCCCGTTTCAAAAAATGAAACGAAGACCGGAAAGACCAAAGCGATCAACCACAAGCCGACTAATAATCGAATGGCGTAACCTAAGACGAAAATATTCATCTCAGGAACGGTTCTCGCTAAAAACGCCATTGCGATCGTTACTAAAAATAAGATGACGGAGATGGGAGCGACCATTTGAACGGCGATGTCAAATAGCTTTCCTCCCTCAGTCAGAGCAAACAAACTTAAAACAGAACTGGCTTCAGTTCTGCGGACACCATCGAGAACAAACCCTGGGGGCAACAACGTGAACGACCCCGATAAGGCTCGAATCAAGTCGTGATGCAAGTTGAGGATCAGCATCATCAGGACAGCGAAACTCGATTTTAATTGACCGATCACCGAAGTTTGTTGATTCGTCACCGGGTCCAAAACATTGGCGATCGCCATTCCCATATCCAAAGCGATGATATATCCAGCCGTTTGGATCGCTGAAATGAACAGAGTGATCAAGAGACCCACTCCCATTCCTAAGGCTAACTCTCCGATGAGCGCGACCAAGGCACTGATCGGATGACCTAAAGAATTCAAAGCGACATCTGCGTGATGAAAGTTCAATGGCGTTACACAGACGGCGAGGCCACAAGCCATAATCACCTTCAGTCTCTGAGGAGTCGAAGATCCTGAGAAGAAGGGGGCCGTGATAAAGAGCCCCGACATCCGTGCTAATACCAGCACGAAGACGGCTAATCGAGAGTTGAGGAATTCTCCTAGTAATGAATCCAATTCGATTTTCTCGGGTTTTGGTTTAGGGGCTTAATCCCCCACCCATGTCCTGAAATCTCTCGATGGTGTACTCGATAATCATCGATAGCATCCACGGGAGGAGAATGAACAACGTTGCTCCTACTCCCAGGATCTTGGGTATAAAGGAGAGAGTTTGTTCCTGAATCTGTGTCAAGGCTTGAAACAGACTCACGACCAAACCGATCACCAACCCAGCCAATAAAATTGGTAACACAAGCATCATCGCTTCGATCAATGCTCCGCGGGCCAATCCTATTGCGTCTTCGAGGATCCAAGTATCCATCGTGAACAGAGTACCTAAGTTACACTACCAATACTGACGACAAGCTGTTCGACGATGAGATGCCATCCATCGACCAGCACAAACACCATAATTTTTAATGGAAGAGAAACCATGAAGGGCGGTAAGACCATCATTCCCATCGACAGGAGTGTTGTTGCAACGACCAAATCGATGATCAAAAAGGGAAGATAGATGACGAAACCCATCCTGAATGCGACCTTCAATTCACTGATCATGAAAGACGGGATGACGATCGTCAGAGGAAGGTCCTCTACCTTTTGCTCTTCAACATTTTTTCCTTCTTCCTTCAAGCGCTCTTCGTAATTTGAAATCTCGATGAAGAGTTTCAAATCACTCGTTAAGGCTCGATCCAACATAAACTTTTTAAGTGGCCCGACCGCTCGGGAGTAAGCCTCACTATCACTGATTTCATTTTTCATGTATGGAGCGAGGGCATCGTTATAAACTCGCTCCCAAGTTGGAGCCATCACGGCACCTGTAATAAAGAGTGCGAGTCCCGCCATCACTTGCGCGGGAGGAAGCTCTTGAGTACCGATGGCTCTTCGCAAAAACGACAACACGATGAGGATCCGAGGAAAACACGTGGTCATCAGGACGATCGAAGGAACCAAACTCAAAACGGTGAGTAAGGCTAAGAGCCTCAATGGAGTTGAAAGCTGAGAGGGATCTTGTCCCGTCAACGTTTTCAACATGTCTTGGGCGTGTAAGGAACCTCCTAAACACAAACTGAAAACCAGGGTCAGACCGGCGATCCACCAAGTCGACTTCTTTAATTTTAAAAATGAGGGGGCTCTCACCTTGATCATTGAGGACCTCCAGTTTCGACCGGAAGTCGTTTTTGAGGCTTCACCTTTTTAGTTTTGGGCTTCAGGCTCTTCTCGGAACGATTATCAACGACTGGTTGAGGAATTGAATTCTCATTGGTTGGTTGATCACCCCGAACTTGGCCCCGCCAAGATTCGAGTAAACCTCGAATGCGTCGTACTTCTTTTTTGTACCAAGTTTCGCCTTGTTGAGGCACATGAGCTCGAGGCTGAGGTAAAGACTGGTAGAGATCCTTCGAATCTCCCAAGTCTCGGGTGTGCTCATCTAAGGAATCCCGGAAAGTCGAATCTAAGGCCAAGATTCCGGCAGGATCAGTAATTTCACTCAGGGTCGTCATGCGATCGCCGGAAACTCCTACGGCGATAACTCGTTGGTTTCCAACGCGAAGAAGAACAACGCTATGGCGAGGGCTCAGAGCTGTGCGGCCGAGAACTCGCATCGCTCCACCACCATTTATATTTTTTCCAACTGGTGTGTATCGTTTTAATAAAACGAGGAATCCGGCTCCTAATGCGACGACGACCAAGGTCCAGCCGGCGAGTCTCAAAAGGACGCTCAGGCTGCTCGCATCTTTCTTTTTATCACTTTCAGCTTGGGTCTTTCTCGATGAAGAAACAGAAGGAGAACTCAGAAGTTCACCCAACGTCCCTCGTCGAGAACCCGATGTTTGAGAAGGGCCATCGGGAGTGGTTTTCACCGAAGATGGATTCTCTGCCTCGATATTTAATTGAGTCGTTTTTGAAGAAGTAGAATTAGATGATGGGAACTGAGGACCGACACGAGGCAGCCTCGACCCTTGTTCTTGGCCTTGAGCACTGACGGCGCTCCAAGCGATGATCAGATTTAACGCTAAGATGCAAATCCTCAACGAGGTTTGCTTTTGCTTAAGTATCATGTTTCCCTCTCTGCTCTCACTCCTCCATTCTCAGAGTGAGAGCTGATACTCTAATTTCAACGACTACGATGAACGTATAGCTTTAAGAATTCGTTTTTAGTTTGAAACTATCCTCCGGCGACAGAATCTCTGTAATCCGAACACAAAAATTATCATTGAGGACTAACACCTCACCTCGGGCAACCAATCTTCCACTCACAAAGATATCAAGAGGATCTCCCGAGTGTTTATCGAGCTCGACGACCGATCCTTGGGCCAAGCGCATGATGTCTTTGAGGTACATCTCACTTCTTCCCAGTTCGACTCGAGCCTTAAGCGATACATCCTTTAAGAGTTCAACGTTCTCTTCGGGATTGACATCCGGGAGATCGTCTGCCGCTTCTGGTTCTGGAAAATCAGCCGCGTTCAACTGTTCCTCTTCCGAGGCTGTCGATTCTTCAGGAGCCGCCACTTGTTCTTCTTCAGTGGTAGTCTCGGTTACGGTTTCTTCAGATTCAGCTGACATTATTTTCTCTTTCAATTGAGAAGGAGCTTTAGAAACTCGCTTGTTGTAAGCGATCGATCATGACCTGACGGACGTGCCCGCGCAGTAATCGAATAATCTTCAAAAGCTCTCGGTCTCCCTCTACTTGGACGTTATTCAATCGAGTTTTGGCTTCGTGCTGAAAAGCCTCTCGGACAGCACCGTCAACAATTCTTACACCGTACTCTTCGAGCATCTGCTTTAACACTTGTCGAAGATTCAACTTGATCACCTTGATCGCCTGTGAATCTTTCCCTTCCGCCATCAACGCTTCTCCGAGCTTGTCACTGAGGACGATTTGGATTTCGGCGGTGATACGGTTAGGAGCGTTGCTTTGAGTACTCTGCGGGTAGACGGTGACTTCATCTAAATCGATGAGGTAAGGCTTCAATTGAGAAAGGCTCTCAACGTCGACGTCGCCCGTTTCTAATTCCTCTTCAATTCCTTCGTTCTCAGCATTTTCAGTCGGCGTACCTTCTGCATCTGCGGGCTCAGATCCACCCATTAGAAACATAAAGCTGAATGCAGCCGCCTCTAACAAAACGATCGCGATAAAGATCAATAAACCAGTCTTACTAAAGAGCTTCGACTTCTGCTTCGGTTCACCTTCTTCCGAACCGTCACCTTCAGCTCCCTCGGTCTGGTTTTCAGCTTCTTGATCTTCCTTCTTTTCTTCTTTTTCGTCGGCCATGGCCGAACCTCTTTTGATTTGAGAATTCCCTCTCCAAATTCAAATGAGTGTGTAGATCGTGTCGCACTTCGTCAGTCTGGGGTGAAGACCCTTAACCTTCGTTCGTACTCGACGACCTTTTTAATAACCTCTTCCATACTTTCCCTGACTACGACCTTCTCTTCGTTCACCAAAGTTAGAATCGTGTCGGGACGTTCTTCTATGAACTTGACCAAATTGGAGTTGAGTACGAAAGGCTTCTCGTTGAGTCGGGTCAGCTTGATCATGATCATCTCCCATAGACACCATTCCCCTTAAGACCGCCTGTTCTACTTGAGCACCTAAGAATCTAAGCATCGATGGGCCTCCTTTTATTAGATCAAGTTCACCAACTCTTGAAGGAGCTGGTCTGAGGCTGAAAAGGTTCTTGCATTCGCTTGGAATGCCCGTTGACCCGTGATCAAATCTGTGAACTGTTCAGCCAAGTTAACATTGGAATCCTCCAGGGATCCGCCCCGAAGATTTCCTCTACCTAAAGTTCCAGGAGTTCCAACAAGAGCATTACCTGAGTTCGATGACTGTCGGTAATAGTTGGATCCTGTAACTACTAATCCATTGTTGTTTTGGAAACGGGCAAGGGCGATTTGCCCTAAGTTTCTCGATAACCCGTTATCAAAAATACCGGTGATAATTCCATCTTCACCGACGCCAAACTCTCTCAGGGTTCCTGCGGGGAATCCGTCTTGCTCTTCAAGCTGTACCGCCGAGTTGGTAGTGTTGAGCAAGCTCAGTCTTGAGAAATCGACTTCGAGATTTAAAGGAGTAGCAACTCCCTGGGTGTTGGTCACCGTTGGTTGTAAATCCAAACGTACTGTTTCCGTTGACCGTCCCGTTCCTAAAAATTGACCTTCCGCGTTGAAAGCAATCGAGCCACTTCCGATGACCCGGCTTCGGTTTGCATCATCTTCAGACTCGGCGATGTAGCGAACAACGCTGGGCCCGTTTGCTGAAGCTGCTTCGTAGACGAAAGTCATTTCGATTTCATGGGGACTTCCCTGTGAATCAAAAACGGTAAAGGTCGTGTTGACTCCCTCACCTACCGCCTGTGCGACAGGAGGAGCCGTGAACAGTGAAACCAGATCTCCGTCTGCTAAGGTTTGAACATTTGAAATGTTATTGGGACTTCCCGTATTTCCAGCGATCTCGATCGAACCCGGTGGTCGTTCTAAAATAGAAAACTCACTGTTAGCCGTTGGAGTTTGTGCTCCCAATGAGGAATTCCAAGAAACGGTGATCGTGTTATCGGTGAATCCGGTGATCCAACCTTGAGCCGTCCCTGAAGAGGTCGTCCACTGAACGATTTGATTCGCTTGAATACCGTGAGCGTTCGCAAAGGTCTCACTCGTACCTAAGAAATTCTGGGCTGCACCTGCTCCGGTGGTCGCGGCGGTGAGGGTCAAAGTATTGATCGCTCCTCCTGCAGGACCGGTTGCAACGACGATATCGGCGACTTGGCCACCCGTCGTTTGTTGACGCAAGGAGGTGACAGCCTTATCTTGTGCGACCTCTAATTCAGCCGGAGCGTGAACAACCCACGTATCACCCGTTTCAGGAACGATCGACAGAGAGTTGAATCCATCCGCTCGTAAGGTCAAGGTATCGGGAATGTTGTCGCTATCACCGTCAGTGACATCCGTAATTTGAGCAATCTGACCACTCGCTGAACCGGAGGTGATTCTGAAGTAATCTCCGACTTCGACTCCTCTCAAATCTCCATTGTTAAAGGTGATCGAGGCCAAAGAGACCGAGTCAGAAGCCGAGATGGTTCCTGCTACTGGGCTCTGCGAAATCGGGCTGACTCGTTGGAACGAGTAGGAGTGCTCTGCGAGTTCAACTCCATCGACCAAACCTCCCGTAATTCCGAAAGTGTCTTCTAAGAAGTCGGTTAATTCGCCGAGAGTTGTCCCTCCATTCGGTGCAGGACCACCGACGGTAAACGTACTGGTTTCAATACTTCGATCACCCTTTGAAAATTCAAATGAGATTTCCAAACCGGTGGGATCAGTCTGAAGGTCTGGGAACAAAGCTGAAGATGTTCCAGAGGTACCTACAGACGAAGCGGAATAAGTCGTGAAGTCACCTAAACTCACTACGAGGTTTTCCAATGGAGTGCTTCGAGAAGCTCGATTCATTCCTAAGGGGTTCTTACTAGAGATCAAATCGCTGTTGGATTGAGCTGATCGATTGTCGTAAAGATCAGCCGAAAAGAGCCACGAACCTGAGCTGGCAACTTCACCCGATGAATTCAAGATTCCTTGCATCGAGACTTTCGAAGTAGCCCGAGCAATCGACAATGAACCCGTCGGGATGGTCACATCCTGAAGAGGACCTCCCACCGAGATATCAAAGTCAGAATCGGCCATCCAGCCCTGCACGACTCCTCCGGTTGCCGGATCGATCAATTGGTTACCCGAACTCAAACCGAAAGATCCATCCCGCGTATAGAGCGTTTCACCGGTTCCACTTCTCACCACGAAGAAGCCGTCGCCATCGATCGCCAAATCGGATGCGATTCCGGTGTTCTTAATTGCGCCTTGGGTAAAATCTTTCGAAATGCTCGCCAATTGAGCACCCTTTCCAATTTGGATGGGATTGATACCACCAAAGGTACCCTCCGGAGCCGCTCCGAAACTGAGTACCTGACTAAAAATCGAGCTGAACTCGACGCGAGAAGTTTTAAACGAAGGGGTGTCAACGTTAGCGATGTTGTCACCGACCACTTCGATTTTCTTTTGTTGAATCCTTAATCCTGCGACTGCAGGGTTCAGGGAATCGATCAACGCCATGGTTTCTTAAAACCTTTCTCAGCCCTCTCTCTCCACTTTTCCTTCTGGCGTGCCATCACACGCCACATTTATTACCTCGAATAAGTTACGGTTGAATTTCTCGAACGTTTTCCATAGGAACTCGTTCACCATTTTCTAAGACCAGCTTGAGCTTACCGCCTTCAATCTGAACCTTGTCCACTCTGAGTGGTAAGGCTTGACCGCTTTCATCTTTAGCGATCGGGGCACCATTTTCCCCGACAGCCAAGACTTGCTTACCGATCATGGAGCTCGCTGATCCCAAGCTTTGTTGGAAGATTAAATTTTCAATCCCCTTATTGAGCTTGTCGGTCACTTCTAAATTTTGTAACGAAGAGAGTTGATCCAAGAAGGCTTTTTGGTCGGAAGGACTCAAGGGATCTTGATGCGTCATCTCAGCGATCATGATTTTGTAGAAATCATCCTGAGAGAGTGACGCACGCTCTTTTCGTGAAACACTATTAATCGAATCAGTTGTCGGGGCGCTTAGGGTGTCGGCTACGGCAGTTGTCATTGTTTTATCTTTCTTTCTTAGGTTTTTGGGTTTAGGCGCGAGTGTCGATCAATCCATCGTGATAGGAGATCGTTTCTTCTAACACCTCATCGTCTAACTCAGAGTTTGCTCCTTCAGCTTGAGAACGGCTGGAAGACCTTCCCTGACGAGAAGAATCGCCGAATTCACTGAAGGGCGACGCTGGACCTTGATCTCCCCAATCGGAAACGTCGACCTGAAATCCTTCCATCTGTACTCCGTGAGTAGCTAAGCTTTCTTGAAGCTCAGCGACCCTGGCGTTCATCAGATGGCGAACTGCAGGAGAATCGACTTTCATATCCAAATTGAGACGACCGTCTTGAAGATCCATATCGACCTGAACTTGGCCCAATCGAGGTGGGGTAAGAAAGATTCGAAAATGTTTCTCACCACCTCGAAGCCTTTGAAGAATGACACGACCGAGTTCTTTCCCTAAGGCTTCTCCTTTTGCATTGAGATGAATATTTTCTGAATGAGGCCTCGATGCTCGGAGGTTCTTCGACAATTCAGAAAGTGTTTTATCTTCTTTGGAAACTTCCAAAGTTTGGGTGAGAGGATCGACACTTCGATCTCCCCCCGATTTTGTTGGTGCTTGGGCTTCTTGAGTCTCAACTTTATTGACCGCTGGAGTTGGGGCTTGCGCCTCATCGGCCAGTTCAGTGGGAACTCTTTGATTCACGGGGAGCTCAACATCTTGAGAAAGTCCTTCCTCTTGATCTTGAGTCCAGGTTTCAAGCAAGCTGGGCGCTTCTCGGTTTTCAAAAGTGGCATCGGAATCTTCCAGCTTTCCACTTTCGTTCACCGACAAACTCTGAGCCTTGATTTGTTGCTCAACTTGTGAAGCAGCGAGTAGGCTTGAGTTTTCCTGGGATAACTTAGAAGGATCCTGAAAACGGGGATCTTCAATCGAACCCATTTCCAATTCGACATCGTCCTGAAGAGAATCGATCTCTGAGTTTGAATTCACGGTTGACGGAATGAACTCTTCAAATTCATCTGAACCTGGAGCGAAAGACTCACCTTCAACCCACTCTGAAATTTCTCCCAGAGTCAATTCATCGGCAAGTTGTTCGGCTTGGCCTTCAACTTGACTGACAGTCTCGGTCAAAACCGCTACCGTGTTCAGAACTTGAGTTTCAAAAGCGTCGTCTTTCAAATTCACTTCAGAGCCAGCTTCTTCGTTCCCTTCAGATCGTTCAGCTGAGTCAGCTTCTTTCTTCTTTACGTTTTTTCGTTCCGAGGATTCCCTCGTAGTACTCGAACGCTCACGCTCTTCAAAGCGACCCTCAGAACGAGACGCCTCTGAACCGGAGCCATTTCGGTTAGCAAGGTCTTCTTTCTGAGCGAATCCCTCGCCACGCGAGTTTCGATCTCCACTCAAATTTCGATCCGCAGTTGTCGCCTGCGATTGAACTTTCCCTACGAGATCCAAAAGCTCACCAAAACCACTCGAACCGGGCTTCTTAACTTTAGAAGCAAAGATTTCCGGTTCATTACTCTTGGTGGGCATTTCTACCCGAAGGGGTGTCAACAGGGCCTTCATAAGAGTTCTCCAAGAACACTAATAAACCCTCTCTCATTTTTTCCATTCATATTCGACTCACGCATCTTGCGTTCCCAAGGTGAGGAAGCGAGTCAGCACTTGAGCTGCTTTTGGAGCATTCGCTTCTTGCAAGGACGTGAGTACCTTTGTTCGCTTCTTCGCATCCATCTGCTGAAGCAAGCGAACGGTTTGATCTAAACTTAAATACTCGGGATCATTATTACCCTGGGCTTTGGGTTCAGGATCTACGGCTAACAAGGCTGCGAAAACTTCAGCTTTCAGGCCCGATAGCTCTTCACTTCTCTCTGCGAAACCCGTTTCGTTCCCTCTGAGAACGGTCAAGATCTCTGAGAGTTTTCGAGGCGCCTTTCCGTCAGCCGTTTGAGCTTTCCCTTGAACCATCGCATCGAATTCATCCTCAGCGAGAAGGGGAAACTCTTGACTCTTCACTCGAATCAAGTTGTTGAGAAGATCGACAACGCGCTTTCTGATCGTCGACCAGTTTTGTCCGAGTTGACTGACCTCTTCATTTTCTTTACGAATGCTTTCTAAATTGTCTTCGATATCTTGCTTCAAGATGTCCTTAAGTCGCCCTTCCCAAGAATCGATGCTCTGCGAAGTTTGATGGAGCTCTCTTCTTAGATCCAATGCGAGCTTGTTGACATCTCCCACAAATTTTTCATCTTCTGGAGCGGCTTCTATTTGCTCCACGACTTCTTCACCTTTGATGACTTCTTCGGAAATCATGTCGGGATCTTCTAAAAGAGCATCAAATGCCGCACTCGCACGACCGCTCAAAGTCATTCCCATCTTGCTTTCGATCAATGGGTGTAAGAAGAAAAACGTAAAAACAATCGTCGCTAAAATCACATAGGAGATAGCGAGACCGCGAAGTAATTTCATCATGTCACTTCTCCTTCAGCTCGCTGTGAGTACACTTGGCCCAACTCATCGAACATCCGCTGTTCTTTTCGGTTCTCTTCTTCTTGGAAAGCTTTGAACCGACGTTCTCGAAGCTTTTCGACCACTTTCTTTCGAGTGCTCGCCTCGATGAGTTCCTTACGAACGATCTCGCGTTCTTCACCAATCTTTCGAAGTTCCGATCCTCGTTCAAGGATGCGTTGATACATCGAATTGATGTATCGGCGTTGTTGAAGAACGGTTTCGATATCGACATTACGCTGGGATTCACCTCCCCAGCCGTAACGTTGCTTGGCTTCATCCCGTTCAAGAGCCAAGGCATCGATTTCATTTTCTTTTTGGCGAAAGCGAGCGTCGACTTCTTGAAACCGTCGCTCCACTTCTTGCTCTTCCAATTCTCGCAGTCGTAACAGGGCATCGAGTTTGAAACGAAATTTCGCCACGTCACTTTCTCCGCGATTAACGTTTTTCTAAAGTTGGAAGATCTTTCAAAGAGGTTCATCCTTGACGCCCTCCCATCGGAGGTGCCGAAGCTGGAGTCGCTACATTTTGAGGAAGTCCCCCTTGAAGTCTCTGATGAGGGTTACCACCACCAGATTTCACTGCGGCCTCTAATAAGAAGAGCGTGTCTTCAAACTGAGAGATTTCACTCTTACCTTGTTTTAAAAACTTATCGAGAGCGGGCATAGCTCTAACCGCACAGTCGAGCTGAACATCTCTTCCCGGCTGATAAGCCCCCAACTGAATCAAATCTTCGGCTTCACGGTAACGTGCGATCATCTCGATGGCCGCTTGCTGTGAAGCTTTGTGTTCAGGCGAAACGATGTCATCGATCGATCGACTGATACTTTGTTGGGGATCGACGGCGGGGAAATGTCCTTGGCCGGCGAGTTCTCTTGATAACCAAAGGTGACCATCAAGAATTCCACGAACGCTATCACCGATGGGATCGTGAATGTCATCCCCTTCGACCAAAACCGTATAAAAGGCAGTGATACTTCCAACCTCTCCCGGTCCGGAACGTTCGAGTAATTTCGGTAACAAAGCGAATACCGATGGCGGATAACCTTTGGTTGCCGGGGGTTCACCCGCTGATAATCCAATCTCGCGCTGAGCCATCGCCACTCGAGTGACCGAGTCGATCAGGAGCATGACATCGAGCCCTTGATCCCGATAGAACTCAGCGATGGCGGTTGCCGTCAACGCTCCCTGAACTCGCTTCAATGCAGGTTCATCACTGGTTGCTACGACGACAACGGATCCTTGTAATCCATCCGGGCCGAGATCTCGTTCGACAAATTCACGAACTTCTCGTCCCCGTTCCCCAATCAATGCAATCACGGTGACATCCGCTGAAGTGTTCTTGGCGATCATCGAAAGAAGCACACTTTTTCCGACGCCACTTCCAGCAAAGATTCCCATACGTTGCCCTTTTCCAACGGTGAATAATCCGTCGACGACTCGAATCCCTGTCGCTAAGGGTTTCTCGATCCGTTGTCGCAACATCGGATTGATCGTCTTACCGTGGAGGGGCATTCGAGCTTGGGAAGCGATGGGGAGGGATTTCTTTAGTTTCTTTCCGGGTAAGTTAAATTCACCCAAAGGTTCTCCCGTAGAGTCGAGGATCTCTCCGAGGAGATCAGCGCCCACTCGAACCTTGGGGACATCACCGACGTAGCGAACTTTATCTCCCGCACCGATCCCTCGTATGTCACCGTAGGGAACGACCATCGTGATGTCATCACGGAAACCGACGACTTCTGCTTCCACGACTTCACCGCGACGACAGATGATTTCACACCTTGCGCCTACGGGAGCGGGCAAACCTTGGCTCTCCGCGATCAAACCGACAACACGAGAAATGCGCCCGGTAATTCTTGCCGGGATCACTTCTTCAAGTGCATCGAGTTCGCTCTGGAAATAAAAGGTATCAGCAGACGTCACGAGGTTTCCTCTAATTCAATTTCTGACTCGGTCGAGGGCTCGACTTCACTGTTAGAAGCCTCTTCCTCGGAATCGTTTACAGTTTGACTCGCATCTAACGAAGCAATGCCATCGATCCGTTCGGTGAATTCACCTTGAGCAATCTCAGAGAGTTGATCTTGGATTTGGGCGAGCTGAGTTTTGAGAGTGAGGTCGACTTCCCCACTCCCCGTTAAAATCTTGCAACCGCCTCGGTCGATGCCTTCAATGGCTACGATTTCAAATTCTTCAAATCTCGAGAATGAATCGAGCATGCCATCGACGTACTTATTAATCATTTGAGCGTCTAAAGGATGAACCTGAACCGTCACCTTAGAAGCATTGAAAGCGAGCTCCAAAGCATCGGTGATATGAGTGCGAATCACGTCAGGATCTTCTTTGATTTCACGGTGAAGGATGCGTTCAGCAATTTTTACTGCGAGATGAACAAGTTCCTTGCGGGCTGCTTGAAGCATTTCGCTTCTTCCATTCGAAATGGCGAATGCGAAGGCGTGAATCGTTCCCACCAAAAATTCGGTTTCGTCTTGGATTCTTTCGGTTTCTTTAATATGGGCTTCGGTGTGACCCGCTTCACGCCCAGCTTCTAATCCTTCAGCAAATCCCTTTTGGTGTCCTTCTTGGAATCCTTCGTCGTAAGCTTCTTTACGGCCTTGTTCGAAACCATCCTTCTGGGCTCGATCACGGATGGCATCCACTTCACTTCTAGCTTTTTCTAAGTCAGCTTCTAACTCTTGCCGGTAAGCTTTAAATTCTTCATCCATCCCCGCCTTACGTTGGGCGATCTCTTCTTCCAATTGCTCTTGTTGAGCAGCGAAAGTATCGACTCGCTCCATGGCTTCACGGATGATTTGGCGACTGAGCTCTTCGATGTGGACAAAGTTGTAACTCAAAGAATCCTCGGAAGGCATCGCGTTACCAGTGGTGGGTCGAATGATGCGTGAATTACTCAATCATGCCTCCTTCACCGCCACGACCAGCGATCATAATTTCGCCAGCTTCTTCGAGTCGTCGAACGATATCGACGATCGTTTGTTGAGCTTCTTGAACATCCGTAACTCGAACGGGTCCCAAGAAGGAAATTTCTTCGCGAATCGATTCTGCGGCTCTCGAAGACATGTTTCCGAGCACTTTGTCTTTCATCTCTTCGGTAGAACCCTTCAAGGCCAATGCCAAAGTTTGGTTCTCGACCTCCTTCAAGACCGCTTGGATACCCTTATCGTCGACCTTCATGATGTCTTCGAAGACGAACATCAGCTTCTTGATCTGATCGCTCAAGGAGTCGTCTAACTCATCGAGTTTTTCCAAAATCTCACCCTGAACATTACGATCGAGAACGTTCAAGATTTCAGAGCAAGGTTTGATTCCACCTACTTCTTGGAATTCTTCGAAGGCCAAGGTCGAAATGTGTTTCTTTAATCCTGATTCAACTTGTTTGATCGCTTCAGGAGATGTGTTCTCCAGAGTGGCAATCCTGAAAACGATGTCGGATTGAGTCTCTGCGGGTAAGTGCGAAATGATGTCGGCAGCTTGCTGAGCTTCTAAGTGACTTAAGATCACCGCGATGGTCTGAGGGTGTTCCTTTTGCAAAAAAGGCAAAATCGTGTCAGGCTCTAAAGGCTTTAAAAAATCAAAAGGAAGCTGCATTTGCTCCTTGGAGAGCATGCGAATGATTTGGTTAGCTACGTCCGCAGGAAAGGATTTTTTTAGAAGAGTAAAAGCTTGGTCCGCTCCACCCGCCTTGATGAAATCAGATAGATTGATGAGCTTGTTGAATTCTCGGATCACTCGAGCGACTCGCGATTTATCCACGAGCCCCAAACTGAGAATTTCTTTACTGAGTGCTTTAGCTTCATCTTCAGAAAGTTGAGCTAAAACTCTGGCTGCAGCATCTTCATCCAAAGAGATCAGAAAGATGGCGGCTTTTTTAAGGCCTTCCATCTGCCGGATTCCTTCTGGATCGCGGGGGCGGGGTTGTTGGAGTTCCGCTCCTTGTTCAGTTACAGCTTCGGGACACATGGGTTAATCTAATTTCTCTTCTTTAGGGAGTCCTATTGAATTAAGACTGCTCCTCACTTTTACTTTCGGATGGGCCGATTTGATCTTCAGTTGCTGCTCCGGACATCCATGTCCTCAAGACTGCAGCGACAGCTTCAGGCCTTGATTCGGCAGTGGTTTGAATCTTGCCTAAAGTGTCGTTCAACTCGTTTTCAGTAACTTCTTGTTCAAATCGATCTTCTTCCTTCGTGAAGTCTTCGATTTTGCTTTGGAGAGTCTGTACTTCAGCTTGAAGAACTCGATCCTCTTCCAAAAGCATACTGTCTTCCAAACTGGGGATCTCGATAGGCGCAGGCACGGCTCGCTTCAAAACTGCGAAGAAGACGAGTAAGCCCACTAAGGCGATGACTCCTAAGCCAACATCTTTCCAGTAATTGGAAAACCAGCCTGAAAACGATCCCGCAAAAGCGACTTCTTCGGGTTCTGGTGTTTTGGGGAAACTCACGACCGAAACCTTGGTTGTCACTTGAGCGGTTTGGTAAGGGAATTGAGCTTTTACAATTCCATCATGCTGTTGAACAAAATTATTGATGGCGTCGTTTTGCTTCTGACGCCACGCTGGTTTTTGCTGAGCATCAGCAGGCTCTTCCTCAGTGAAAGAACCGTCTTCAGCGAGGACTCGAAGAACTGCGTTTCGATCTAACACCAAGTTGACGGAGACACCGAGTAACTGACCCGCAGGAATATCGGTCTGCGTTTTCTTCTCACTAAAACGGACCTCGTTAACTGTACGGGTAATTTCACGATCTTCATTCTCGCTCACGGCAGTCGAAGTACCATTGACGGCCCCGGTGGGATTCACGGAAGCACCCGCGTTGGGTCCGGCTCCTACGGGATTTCCGGGTTGTCGAGTTCCCGTTTCTTTGGTGGTTGTTTTTTCCGTAGCGCTGGTCGCTAATTTTTCGGGATCGTATTCAACGTTCGAAATTTTTGAGCGCTCCTGAGAAACATCGACAATTACTCCCACGACGAATTCAGAAGGACTAAAAATCTTTCCGTAGAGCTGCTGGAGCGTAAGAAGTGCTTCCGTTTTAAATCGATCTTGTTCATCGGAGAGACTCATCCCATTTTGTGAATCCACATAGGGATAATGTTTACGTCGATCAGAGAGCTGAATATTTTGGGGGCGCAGGTTGAAAGCTCCCGCGACCAAGCGGCGAATCATAGCAGCTTCTTTTTTGGAGAGTTCATCAGTCCCTGCACTCAAGGTCAGCACGACGGCTGCCGTGTCATTGAAGTTACTTTGAGTAGCGAAAGGAGAAGCTTTCTTCTTTTCAACATGAAGGCGAGCCGCTGAGACCTTTTCAAAATGAGATAGAGTGTCGGCAACTTCACGCTTCCGAGATTCTAAAAATCTCTTATCCATCAGAGCAGGAGAATCGGTGATACTCGTTCCGTCTTTCCCGAAGAGCCAATCCAAGTTTCCTTGAGCACTCTTTTCGGCGACGATCAATCGGGCTTGAGCAATTTTTTTACGAGAGACTTGCAGAGCGAGGTTGTTCTGCCCCACGGTATGCAAACGTGTCTCCATGCCATTCTCTTCTAAGAGGGCTTGAAGTTCAGTCAGCTGATCTGTGGTTACCCCGTTTACATTCATACGAATCGTCGCGTAGTCTCCGTCATCGCTACTATTAGATTGAATGATGAGCATCAAAGTAACGCTCAATAATGCCGCGATCAGAATCATCATGCCTTTTTGCATGATGGAGAGCTTCTCCATCAAACCGCCGACATCGGATCGCAATCGTTGAATGAAATCTTTGAGAAAGCTCATTCCCTCTCTCTCATTTCTTCAAAAGTAAGGCTCGGCTCTTCAACCGAACTCTTCCTCCCGACCATCCATTCCTGTGGCCGAGTAAACAAACCGCTAAACTCTAATTCTCAACAGCTCTTCGTACGCTTCGACGAGCTTGTTTCTTACTTGCATCAGCGTTCTAAATGCGATGTCGGCTTTCTCCACTGCCGTCATCACTTCAGCGACACTTTCAGTTTTATTGATGGAGAGATCTTCGAGCGAAGTGTTCGCATCGTGTTGAAGCTTGTCGACGTCTCGAATGCTCTCACGAAGAATCTTCTCGAAGCTAACATTGCTCGAGGATCCTTCACTTGAAGATGTAATCGAATTTGGGCCTTGAATCGGTTGGGAGGATCCCAAACCACTAATCGGGTCAACCAAAGTGAGGCTCCTTCAACAAAAGGCGGTTCAAGTTCATATCCACTCCTTCAACCTAACTGATAATCCTAGAGACCGATTGACCGATGGACTTCGTCACTTGCATCGCCGTCAAGTTGGCTTCATAGGCTCGAGAAGCGAGCATCATGTCGACCATCTCTTGAACGTGATTGATCCGCGGGACTAAGACTTGGCCAAAGTTCGGATTTCTTGGATCCTTAACGGCATCGGGATGATCCGGATCGTGGATCCACTTGTAAGGATTCGCGTCGGATTGAACGGAGGCGACTTGAACTCCACTGACTCTTCCATCTTGCTTCATTTCTTGAAAGGCGACTTCCATCCGTTTGTAGGGAACATTGCGACCGTACTCATCTCGCGTGGTATTCACGTTGGCGAGATTCGATGCGATCACATTCATTCGCAGACGCTGCGCACTCAAAGCTGAAGCACTGACATCTAAAGGTGAAATCACTTTTCAAACTCTCCACTTAAGGGGCGATCAAGTCTTTATCTCGGTGACTCAGTCACTGCGGCTCGAATCATCCCCAAATACTTTTTCAACAAATCTGCACTTCTCTTCAACCGACCCGAGTTCTTCTGTAAGAGCACCATTTCGCGCTCGACATCGACGTTGTTACCGTCGTGACGGAGAACGCCGTGATCGGTCTGGAGGTTGTTTTCCAAAATTCGGAATCGAGGACCGACGAGATCCGAACTTTGGATCCCTTCACGATCATCGAAACTGAACGTATCAGCTGAACCGCTTCGAGTTCTTTCGATGGCTCGACTCAGCTCAGATTCAAAGGCCTGAGCTGAGAGGTCTTGGCGTCGATACCCAGGCGTGTCCGCATTCGCGATATTTCCCACGATGTACTTGTGACGAGTTTCCGTGAACCGGATCGTCTTTTCGAGGATCGGAATGGGGCCTCTTGAAAATAGAGATTCGAGAGCTGTGCTCACTTTGAATACTCCTGGGTTTCGATACGCTGCTTTGACCTTTTCAAAGCGATAAAATGTCCTTTGGGCCACCCTAAGAGCAAAGGCTATGCCAAGCCCTAAAATAACCCTAAGTCTTATCAGTTACTTAACTTCCACCTCCCCTTTTATTATCGGAAGGGGCGAAAACGATCATTTAAGTTTTTGTGAGGGGCAAAAATCGCCCCTCGTTGCTTCAAAACAAAGCAAGACTTAAATCGAACGGCCGATTCAGCCTTTAGGCCTCTCAGTGGAGATCAGATTCATCGACCTCCTGGTTTTGGGGCTGTCCGCCAATTCCCACGGGTGAACTTCTTCCTGCGGCACTCAAGCCCCACTTTTTGATTTTGGTTCTCAAGGTTCGAACGCCGATACCAAGCTCCGTTGCCGTCATCTGCTGATGCCCCCCATGACGTTTGAGCGAGTCTTCGATCAAGATCCTCTCCACCTCTCGAAGAGGAAGACCACTGAGAGATGAACCCTTTGGAACGGGAGAAGACTGGGGCGAAACCAACTCTGGGGTTTTCTCCGATCCCAACATTCCCTCTACTGCGGAAAGGTTGAGGATATTGGAGTCTGTCAGTAGACAGCCGCGCTCGATCACATTTTCCAACTCACGAACATTTCCTGGCCAGTCGTACTCGACCAAGGCTCGTTCGGCATCGCGATCTAAGGTTCGGGGGGATCCTCCCGAACGTTTATGAATCTTTTCTAAGAAGTGTCGGGCCAATAATGGGATGTCGCTCCGACGCAATCGAAGGGGAGGAAGCTCGATAGGAAGAACATTCAAGCGATAGAAAAGGTCTTCACGGAAGTTTCCCAGACGAACCTCTTCTTCTAAATCACGGTTTGACGTAGCGACCACTCGCACATCCGCCGTGATGGATCGAGAACTTCCTACGCGTTCAAAAGTTTTCTCCTGGAGAACTCTCAATAACTTGGCTTGTAAGCCGGGATCGATTTCACTGACTTCATCCAAAAGAAGTGTTCCACCTTCGGCGAGTTCAAACCGGCCTTGTCGTCGTTGATCCGCACCGGTGAAAGCTCCCTTTTCGTGACCGAAAAGTTCGCTCTCTAACAAACCGGCCGATAATGCAGCGCAATTGACACAAACAAACGGTCGGTCGCTTCGAGGGCTCAACCGATGAATCATGCGAGCGATCACTTCTTTTCCCGTACCGCTCTCCCCACGGATGAGAACGGTAGCTGGATTACGCGCGTAGCGTTCGATCAGACTGAAGATCTCTTTCATCGCAGGACTTTCACCGACAGCACATTCGGGCCCATGAACTGCGGCACGCAGATAACGGTTTTCTCGAAGTAATCGTGACTGAGCTAAGGCCTTTTCAAGGACAACTTGAAGCTCATCCCCCTTAAAGGGCTTCGTGATGTAATCGAAAGCTCCATGCTTCATCGCCTCGACTGCAGTTTCCACTGAACCGTAAGCGGTGATCATGATGATCGGAGTCGTCGAACCCAACTCTCGAAGCTTCTTACAAACTTCAACGCCGTCCATCTCTGGCATCCGCATATCGCAGAGAATGGCGTCGTAATTTTCTTCACCAAAGCGAGCGAGGGCCGTCGGCCCATCGGGACAGACACAAACTTCAAATCCCCTTCTCACTAAAGATTCACGAAGAGAATCTCGCATCGTTTGGTCATCGTCGATCACTAAGACGGAACCGATGGTGGCTCCTCTATTGACAGAGAAGGCATTCATGATTGGGCTCCTTCTTTAGTTTCTTTTCTGAACTCTAATTCGACCACGAGGCCCCCATCTTCTGAATTCATTAACTTCACTCGCCCCCCCTGACGTTCGAGAATGGTATGAACGAGGGTTAGTCCAAGACCGACTCCTCCCGAGCTCTTACCTTCAGAGAAAAATGGGACGAGTACTTTTTCTAGATTCTCTTGAGGAATACCGGGACCTGTGTCTCGTACGGCCACTCGAATAAATTCTTCTCCATCTCGCTGAACAGAACTCCAGTCGATGTGAATTTCACCGCCGGGCTCCATCGCTTGAATGGCGTTTTTAATCAGATTGATAAAGACACAGCGAATTCGATCTCGGTCAGCGAGAACTTTCGCAAAGGGAGGATTGTTCGAGTGGATAATTCGGGTATTCGACCGATCAATTTCGCCGACCATCAACTGCAGTGCCTCACTCAGGAGCATCGGAAGGTCACACTCTTCTCTCTTCACCTCAATGGAAGAGGTAAAGACGAGCATGTTTTCAACCACACCATTGAGATGGGCGACGACATGATCGATGCGACTGATGAGATCGAGGCAACTTGAGGAAGAGAATTCACCTCGAACTTCTTGGACTAAGCTATCGAGGTAAAGAGCGATACTCCCCAAGGGATTCCGAATTTCATGAGCGACTCCTGCGACCATGAGACCCAGCCCCTCGAGGCGTTTTTTACGTTCCAATTGTAAATTCTTTTCGGCGAGCTCATTGCGGAGTGAAACCACGCGTTGCTGAAGAACGGAATGCGATTCTTGCAACCGTTGAGTCGTCTGAGAAAACTCAGCGAAGAGTTCAGCTAATTGTTCCGGGGAGATACTCTCTGAATGGAGTTGAGAGTTCGCCGTGGAGGGCAACCCAGTCCGAGCCATCTCGGGCGCGGCAGGTTCAGAGGTAGGTTGGATAGAATCCTCAGAGGCGGTGGCTTTCATGATCTTCCCGATCCCACGACTCTCCTCCAGAGCTGGAGGGAGCGATGGCTACGACGAAATAACCCGCAAGACGCGACCGTCGAGGTGTGTGATGGGAATAAATTAGCTTCTGTGGATCAAACAGAAACGAATCTGAGTTCGCGACCGATTTGGAACCTCGATTCCCATCCACCGGTCAGCTGCGAGAAAGTTTAGGTTGGCTAATGGGTTTCAAGGGAGCCCGGGCCCCCTTGATTCCCCTCTCTACTTCACTGCTTCTCTAAGGACATCCCGCCCTATTCCTGAAAACTCCCAGCCAGACCCCGCGCGCTCTTTCTCACTGTTACTCCTCACAGTTCCATCGAAAGGCACGACGAGCCCATCCTTACCGAAAACCAATCATGCTAATTGATAGCCATTTGACTGCTTTCGAGAGCTTCCTCGTCGAGAAGACATCAGAGACGTTAAACTATGATTTATAAAATGTAAAGCAAATATTTCTGAGAAGGATTTAAGGTGTTTTATCGCTCGAGTCGAACCCACTCAGTGTCAGCTAAAACCTTAAAAGAGAAGGTGTTAAAGTCACCGCGCCCACCGACCTGGAAACCGATCCAGACCTCTTTCCCGTGTAAAGCTCTGACGGAATGGGGTAGGGAGAACACAATCTCGCGCATAAAAGGCTTTAAATCATTCCTATTTTTAGACTTAAGAATGCCCGGAGGGACGACAGGAAGGAAAATTTGGCTCCAGATCCGCGAGAGGCCTGATTGCTGGCCATCGAGGATCCGAGAGAAAACTTGTAGACGAAGAGGCTTATTCCAAATATTGAGCAACTTAAATTTGATCATATTTGAGCTGAGAGTGATGGGATCGACCGTCACCTCGACGACATCCGATCCGAGGAGGATGTTGTCATCGAGATAGTAATGAAAATCTCGCCCATCCTCGCTGAGCCGCATCACGATCCGGAAGGGATAGTCTTTTAAAAGGGGTGTGGGCTGAGGAAGATCGACTTCCCAGTCCCAAATCTCGGTGACATCCTCAATCGGTGTATTCTCGGAGAAAGGATTCATCGTCTTTCGAGTGTTACTCGATCGAGCTTTCCACCCCTCTTCTTCCAATACTTCTAAGCTCATCTCGACATCGATCGTCTTTGCGATACGATTCGTCAGCTGGTAAACCAGGTTCTGGGTTCTAGGCCAGGGCCTCAAACTTTCGGTTAAGCGTTTGAGAGATAAAGCGGTCTCCACTCGCCCTGTCGGCAGAGGAAAGAGGAATCGGGGTACGGTATGTACCGGAATTTTAGATATACCCGTTTTTGAATCATAGGGAATGGTGAGAACACTCCCTAAAAGATCACTCGCTTGAAGGGGCTCCCCCGTCCAAAGATCAAGGTCGAACTTATTTTTGTCCCGAGAGTAAACGACGAGGGTATCGACCTTTCCGTAATCGTTGAACAATCGGAAAACCCCCTGATCCCGAGGACTGGGTGACCATTCGTAATCTTTTACGGGAGTGGATCGAGCGAGAAAGCGCCCCGTTCCAATCCAAGCGAGGAGGTAAGGATCGGGAGCAACAAATTCATCGCTCGCATTCATCGGCCCTTGGAAAAACTCCCCTTTTGTCTTTAAGAAGATTCGGCGAAATCCTTGGTGCGATAAATCGATCACCGAGCGACCAAAGAACGAAACCTTCTCTTCGACTTCTAAATCATCATCTAATTCGATGATGGCCCAATCTTTAGGTCCCGGCTTTTTGTTCGCAGGCCAATTGATTTTTTGATTCGGTTGGATAGAAACAACTCGGAACTGAGCCCAGGAAGGGATATCACCGTTCACATCGGGCTTGAACCCAAATTCTAAAATCGGCGATTCCTTTTTTAAATCGACCAAGACTTGGGCTTCCTCCGGCGTGAGTGGACGCTCCGATTGAATATGCCACATCCTCAATCCCGGAAGCGCCGCCAAGAAAAAGTCTTTCCAAGCTTTAGCCGGTATATCTTCTCCCCATTGGATACGTGCACTCCAACTGATGGCAGCATCCCCGGAGACCATCATCTTTAAATTCTTGAGCGTGTCTTCAACTGAAGTTCGATTTTGAGTTAGAGTTTTCCTAACCGGAGACCAGTCTCCTAAGTCCATCAACACTTGATGGAGAGGGAAGCCCGAATTTTGATAGTGAAAAATTTGGTTAAATTTTAAAGGCTTTTTGTTTTCAAAAGGAAAGATCCAGCCCAAACGAACAGTAGGAGTAGGTGTCACTTCACCCCATGAGCCAATCCAAGCGAATTCATTGCTTCCACTCGAGATGACTTCGTCTTTCCAAATAATATCGACTTGCACTCGGTAAAGACCCGGCCCGAGATCCTCTTCAACTAAGAAGAATCGTGCCCTCAAATCTTCGAGGAGCCTCAACGGAACTTTGGAAGTCGAAACGTAGCGGTAGCTTTCAAAGGTGAGCTCCCGAGAGCGTTCTTGAAACACCGGCCAAGTTCGACGCATGCTCACCCGAACTTTGTAACGCCCAGCATTCAAACCAAAACACTCGACCTGAAGCTCAACCGGCTCCCCCGGTTGAATTAAGAGATTCTCTCGCCCTGGCCACGCCAATCGACAACCCGGCATGATTTCAACTTCGAAACGATCACACCAAACCGTGGCTTTTTCATCTTTAAAAGATCCTTCGAGAACAATTTGAATATCAAACTCCTCCGCTTCAGTAGGAGCTCGATCTTGAATGAGGAGATAGCGATGCCACCCCTGCTTACTCTCTAAGATTTTAATCCCAGAATCAGGCTGTGCCTTGAGTCCATGCCTTCCGTGGATTGCGGTAGAAGTCAATCGAGAGCCAGGAATCTCAAAACCATCTTTAAAGAACCTTAAGATGATCTTCACCGATCCATGCTGGAGACCGAGAGTTTTTATCCACCCCGAAAAGGTCACTTCCGCTTCACCGAAAATCCTCACTTTTCGCTCATTCGCTAATGAAACGAGGATATTGTCACCTTCAGATTGAAGGCGAAGCGCACGTCTCCCACTGATCACATGAGAATCATGAACGAAGTAGGCAGGAGTGTGACGAGGAAAGCGGTCCGGACGGGTAGAAGATGCTGCAACCCCAAATTTCTGACGCCAATTTCTCTGAGAAGGGCGTTCATCGCTCCAATAAATCGGAACGATCTCTTTACCAAACTGCTCTTTCCCGTTGTCGTCTAATGTCTCAAAGTCCCACTTGTAAACCTTGGGATACTTGATGGGCGCCTCTTCTTTGGCAAATGAAAGAGAGCCCCCTAGGAGGAGACAGAACCAGCTCGCAACAACCGATATATGACGAGCCATCTCTCATTCCCGCTTGTCTAAAGAGCTAAATGAGGGGGTTTTAGCCGTTCCGTAGGCTTGAGAGAGGCGGCGAGAATTATCGAGATGTTTAAGTTCTTTTTCAGTTTCATCTCGGCGACGCTTTAAGGCGAGTCCTTCCTCTTCTTCAAGTTGAATGAGGTGTCGAAGAGTATCTTCAACTTGCCGGATGGCTTCCTTAACTCGGTCGCGATCTCGCTGGGGAAGGAGCCCTTGGATCTCTTGCCAGAATTTTTGACCTTCTTTTATCTTTCCTTCATAGGATTCTAAGCGAGAGAGCTCTCGACTCTTGGCCTCGGCGAGACGGATCACTTCTTCAGGAGCCCCGGAAGCGATAACCAAACTTTGATTTTCAGTGAGTTCGATGAGCTTCAGGTAAATTTGTCGAGTTTGTTGGAGTTCATCCAAGAACAAATTTAAACGCTCAGCATTTTGAATCGACATCGTTAGGTCCTTGGAGATTTTTTAATGAAAAAGCCGTCACTATTCTTAGCTAAACTGAAGGAGTAGATAGAGGTGACTTTCCGGGATACAAAATTCGAATTTCCTCCTGGTTCGATTTATCTACTATCGGCCGAAAATCTCACGAACTTGAAACTAGCCTCAGAGAGTTATAGGACCTTCAGCCTAAAGATGAGACCCGATCAGCTCTTTTGGCTGAGCAAAGTAATTTTACTATCGAACAGTCTCACCCAAAAATTACGCATGCCTTGTCCTTGAGCTGGAGCGGCTTGCCCCGTGTTCTTGGCGGCTCGAACCACATTGGGGTCTTGCCCAAGCGTATTTAAAAGAAGCTTAAAATTATTCCCGACATCTCGCCCAGTCAACCAATGTGGAGTTTGAGCTCCCCCGGGAGGATAGAATCTTTGAATTAAACTTCTTCCCTTCTGAAATTCTCTCAGGCCATCTAAAAATCGTCCTTGCTTCACAAAGCAATTCCCCATTTGGTAATGAGCCCAGAGAACTTCAGGTGACGAAACAAATTCTTTGGCCGCCTGACTGTATTCAGCGAGGGCTTCTTGATAATTTTCCTGCTTATATGAGCAATCGGCTCGCGCCAACAAGGCTTGACGTATAATCTGTTGAACCTCGTGAAGTTCGGTAGAGTCGAGATCACGGGCGTTCGCTCCTAGCTTTAATTGCGTGAGCTGATCGTAAGCATCATGAGCTCGTTGCCACTCTCGGTTGAGCTCCCAAAGCTTTCCGTAAAGAAGCAAACCACGGGGAGTCCAACGCAATGAAGAAAGAGATCCCGGAGCACTGACCAATCGCCCCAAGACATCGAGAGCTTCGACTTGAATATCTTGTTGATTCTGCTTGGATCGATCGATTCCTAAGCGTTTAGCAACTTGATTCTTTTCGGGTAACTCTTCACCTAATTTAAAAAGTTGTAAGCCACGTAAAAACAAACTACCTTGCCACGTGGGACTTCGATAAGCGTAGTTCTCACTCAAGGTCATCAGAAGTTGATTCGCTTGTGAATCGAGTCTCTTTTGCTCTAATTGCTCAATCGCTCGCAAGCCATCGACTCCGGTTCTTCCTAACCACTCACGGAAAAGCTCGACGTAAGTTCCACGGAGTGAATTTTGCAAAGGACGATCGGGATACCGAATCACCTCTAGAATTCCTTGAGGGGTGTCGAGGCCTTGAAGCATTTTTTCAATCGCCTGTAAGCGCTTGGTCACGACTTCTAAATACCGGTCCCGGCCGGGTCGACCGAGCTTCGTCTCAGCTTTGAGCCGGTGAGTGAGGTTGCTCATCCGAGTAGCAAAACGATTTTTAACCTGAGTTTTCGTTTTAGGATCCCGGTAAGCTTCATGGATGATGTGATTGAGGAGGTTCAATATTTCGATTTGAATCGCCAGATCTCCACCGGGTTCAAGCTGTTGATTGATGAAGTGGAGAGCTTGAGAATCACGTTGAAATAACGGCAATCGAGCTTGAAGAATATTCGCTAGAGCGCTCCAAATATAGGCATCCGCTGGTTCAAGAGGGAAATCTCTTCTCTCGATTTTCACCCACCATTTACGGCTCTCGTGAGGAATGAGATCTTTTTCACTGTCGGATTTCACCGTAAGCAAAATTGATTTTTGATAATTCGCGGAGTGTAATCGAACTTGGTCTCCCTGTTCAACAACAACTCCTTCACCGGGTTGACTATCCCCAGGAGCCTGCCAAGATAACTTTTGTTCTGAAGCATCGAGGTAGAGAAATCCCGTTCCGGTTCCATTCGCTGTGTCGACGATCGTTTCGAATGAAAGCCATTCACCGATACCCTCCTCAGTGCTCCTCACAAAGTGAGCGTTGGGAGTAGCGAAGGGAGATCCGGGCTCACCTTTCGGAAGATCCTCAGTCCACAACACTTCGCGCAGCTGCCTGAGGATGTTAAATCCATCTAAGTAGTTCCCCGTTTTGATATGAGCTTTCCCGACAGCTAAAAGAATCTCTCGGTCGTTCGATTGTCCGATTCCAGATTCTGTCATTTCAAAAATACCGGCCGGATCTCCCGCATGTTCATAAGCGAGAATGGCTTCCCGTTTAAGGTCTTCATTTCCTGGGTCAAGTTGATAGGTTCGACGATAGAAATCGGCAGCTTTCGACCAAAGTTGAGTCGCTCGACGGATGTCATTCAAGGTACTCGCCTGGTGCCCCACCTGTCCCGCCCACTTCTTATAGACCAAACCTTTAAGCTCCAAGGTCTGTTCACCGGAGGTATCGTTTTGAATCTTAGAGATCAATTCGAGTTGCTCTAAAGCTGTCTCTAAGTCTTCTTTCTTCAAGTACTCGTAGAAGAATTTGATAAAGCTATCACGAAGATCCAACCACTGACGCTCTAAGGAATAGGAAAGAGTTCTCATCTTTTCAAAGGACGATAAAACCTCCGCCAAGATTTCCTTTTGACCGTGAGAAGGACTCCAATTCGGCCCTGTATAAAGCAGGGGGCCTTCTAATTGAACCTGCAATAAAGCCGTACTCGCTGCCAAAATAATCTCTGGTCGAATTCCTTCGCGGTGAACATAAAAGTCCCTGAAGAGGTTTTCAGCTTGGGTTAAATGAGCCTGAATTTTCTCTTTATCGATGACAATCGACTCTAATTCACGTTGAAGAGCGACGAGTAAACTGCGGTCCATACTTACCGGTAGGTTGGGTTGCTCTAAGAGTCGGTTCAACACTTCCTGGGCTTCATGAACATTTCCGCGACGATTTTCTAAAAGTGCGCTGAGAAAGAACAAGAAACTTTGCTGACTTCGGTCTTCGATCAAGAACTCCATCCGATGGATCGTTTTATTGAGTCGCTCAAGGTCTCCCTTTTGTTCATAAATTCTTCCAACTCTAAAAAGAGTTTCCACTGGAGATGAAGACAGCGGAACTTTTCCCTGTTGAACGGCAGCCCACCACGGTCGATCATCCGAGTGAAGCAATTCGATATTTAACGAGATGATATTGTTAAGTCTCTGCTGAGCCTTCGTTCGTTCCTGAGAATTACCCCAAAGAATTTTGTGAAGCGCCATCAACAAAGGTCTCTCTTGCCGAGTCGGACCAAAGTAAGAAGTCACGGCATCTAAAAATTCACGCTCGAAGCGAAGCTCGGCGAAAAACTGTACGAGCCTCAACTCTAACCTTGTTTGTTGCAATTCCGAACTGGTCTTCGCCGTCGCTACAGAATTGACATTCTCAGCCAACATTCTCGCCGCTTCCAGATGAGCGACTCCACGAAAATAGTCTCCCAGTAAAACGTAATAAGGCTTAACTAAACGAGCTGTTGCAAGGGGATCTTTCGACTGTTCCTGCTTAAATCTATTTAAGTACTCGAGAGCTTTAGTCGTGTCTTGGGAGCGGAGTTGAACAATCCCTCGCAAAAGGCTCTGACGATTTTTGGGTGTTTTTCGAATCAAAGCCTCGATGAACGTTTCTATCTCAAGTCGCCATTTATCTTCGAAATATTCTTTCCTCTTCGAATTCACGATGGCGACGAGATCAAATAATTGAATGAGATATTTGTTATCGCGGAGAACAGGAAATTCCCAGTGATCCTGAATCAATCCTGACCCCAAATGGGGATCGATCGATTCATCGAGGTAGTGCTCAAGGTTATTGAATTTCTTCTTAGTCTTATCGAGGCAATCTAAAAATGTATCCGACTCAAAATTATCATCGAACAAACAGTCTCTAAATTTTTTAGCTTGTCGGCGCGAACTGAAAGTGAGGTAGAACAAGGACTCAAAAGCTGGTTTCACTCGGTCTCCCAACTCCTCTAAGTTGGCACGATCCCAAAGTAAAGCAGTATTCTTATGCTTGCCTGGAACAGGAGGGAGGAAAAAGTTTTTAGCAAGTTCCTCACCTAAAAACTCCTTCATGGGAGTCCGGTGTTCTTCCGTTTGGTGCGAGTTAAAAATATCTAACGGACCCGTCCGCGAAACGTGTAACAATCCTTCGTGTCGTACTTTGGCTAGGGGTTCGGTAATAAGATCTTCAACCCCGGGAATGTTCGAACGAAGTAAAAGATGCCAGAACGCAAGATTGGCTTGAACGGCATCCTGCCCTTTAGGAAAAGTTCTACCCGAGAAGTGATCCGCAAGCTGAAGAACCAGATTGGGACTGTCTTTAATCAAGCCCTGTTCCTCTAACTGGTAAACCGCAGAGTGCACGACCTCCATGTCCTCACTCTCGAGATCATCGATGATCCCTTGAATCTTTTCACGGTATTCGGCTCGAGCACGAGACTGCATATAAGGAATGAGAGCAGCCACCCCTCCGATAATCAGTACGATACCACCGTAGATAAGAATCTTTTTCATGGGTTCAACATCACTGAATCAATAAACTTAGTTGTGACTTTCGAGGGGAACCGAAGACGGGTTTTAAATTCCAATAAGAGGTAACCGCGAAAGTACATTCACTATAGAGTTATCGACATTTGCTTCGATCCCCCCAAACAATTCACTAAAAGAAATGGTTCATTTAAGAAGAGAACAAGACTTCAGACGGAGGGTTATCAGCACTACGGAGGGGAGTACAGCAGGGAGGGATTATAGGAACACGTTTAAAAAGTATGGGGGCTCAGTGGGTCAAATCATTCGATGGATTCACCGAGCAAAGTTCATTACATCTATTCCAGCAACTCTCGAATCTCTTTGAGAGTTTTCGTCTTTTTCAAATCGTTGATTTTTTCAATTTTATCAAACACATCTTCCCCGTAGAGGCGGTGCCCCGATTCCGTTCTTTCTTCTTCGGTGATCAATCCCAACATGGTGTAATTGTGAAGAGTTTGACGCGACAATCCGGAATATCGCATCACTTCCCCGATTTTGAATAATTTTTTTGGAACAGGCATAGAAGATCACATTCTATTGAAATTCGATTTCAATTAGCTGAAGGACCGAAAGGCGTACACTCCTTTGAAGTCATTCGGTCTTCCAATAACTCTCTTGATCTATCTATCTGTATTTAACCCGCCTGCCTTTAGTAAAATATAAATTACAAATCATCCATGGATGCTTGAGGACCTGACCCTTCCCCCGCTTGAGGTTGAGAATGATTTTTCGAACCAGGGACAGGATCAAATCCTCCCTTGCAGAGGGGTTGACACCTCAAGATCCGATAACCTCCCAGAAGGAAACCCTTCAAGGCTCCATGGGTTTGCACGGCCTCGACGAAATAATGAGAACAAGTCGGTTGAAAGCGGCAACCAAAGGGAATGAGGCGAGAGAGAGTCATTTGATAAACCCGAACCGCCAGGATCATCACAAATCGAACCGGGGCTCCAATTCGGCTCAGCTCATTCTTTGCTTCGGATCCTGAATTGGGAGCATCACACATCGTCAGCAACCTCCCCCTCTTCATTCGAGTCTAAGCTCGACACTATTTTGGGATCTCGCTGTGCTTCGTGGAGGAACTTTTCAAAGGCTTCGGCGTATTCAAAGTAAGTGGCGGGGCCGTTCTTAGCATTAGCTACGACGATGACATCGAGTGGAATCGGAATGCGAAATTTATTCCTTCGGAAAATATCTCTCAGCCGTCTTTTAATCTGATTTCTCGTGACCGCATTTCCCAATTTACGACTGACGACGAGGCCCAATCGTGAGAGATCCGAAGCAGAAGGGAGATAATGAATCCTCACACAGTCGAGCAATAGACAACGGCCACTCTTAAAGACTTTCCTGAACTCAGGCGAGTGAAGTAAGCGTTCAACCTTTTGAAAGCGCTCTGAGGTCGCTTTTGAAGAATCGGGCGATCGAGATGAGGCCATAAGACAATACGGGTAAATCGGGAATCATCCCCTGAACGAGGAACGTCAACAATCGGTCCTATTCTATCAGAGTCTAAAATATTGAACCAACGATGCCCGGTGAGCTTTCTAGGGATAAAAATGAGATTCCATGAATATTACCCTCGTATTTGTAGTGCATTCTCAGCTTTCTTCAATCTCGAGGCTTCTATATATTCGTGAACATGCTATAAAAAGTGACTTCAATTCGAAATTTTGAGAGTCTGGAACCTCCCAATTCTAAATTAGTAGGCACCGGTTCGTAGGTCTAAATGTAGGATTCCCCTACCGAGATCTTTTAACGAATCTTTAGTGTAACCCTCTTATCTTTATGTACCAACGATTCATCAGCTTCCGCTACTTAAGAAAGCGAACGACAGCCCTCCTGTCGATTATCGCCGTCATGTTTGGAGTAGCTACTCTGATGACCGTCCTGGGCATCATGGAAGGGTACATCGAACGCTTACAGGAGATGATTCGTGAGTCAGAATCTCACCTGATTATCCGGACCGCCGCTCCCCAGGGGCTTTGCGGGATCGAAGAGCTTCGAGAAAATCTCAATGCTCTCCCCGAGGTGGTTGAAACGGCTCCTTTTCTCGAAGCCTTGGCGATGTACCGAAGCGGGAAATTCAACCCCTGCTTCTTGAGAGGCCTTGATCCGGATGCCGAAAGCCGTGTCACCAGCTTACCGAAATTCCTCATTCGTCCTCAGGAATTAGAAACGATTCTTGCCGCAGGGGAAGGCTTGGAAGATTTGAGGGAATTTAAAAATGCCACGAGCACTCAAGCCTTAGCCATCCTCGACACCCCTGAACGAACTCCGGTAAATTCGGAAGAAAGCGTAGAACTCTTTTCACGCGAATTCAGAAAAACGATCTTTAATCGTTACAACCCCAATATCGGTAGTTCATTCTCAAAGCACAATTACTCTGCCATCGTCGTCGGGCTCCAATTTTTAACGAGTCGAAATTTAGAGCTCGGTCAAATTGTTCACCTTCTGACGATCAAACCCGGTAGCCAAGAAGTGATCGAAGGAAAATTCATCGTTACTGGCGCGTTTAAAACTGGGGACTTTAACGTCGATTCCAAAGTGTTCTTAGTTCACAACAACCGAATGAAAACACTCTTAAATGCCTACGGTGGCCCCGAAGGATTCGACGAGTGTTACGATGGCCTGAGAATTTCCTTAACGGACTATAACCTCGCTGACTCCCCAGAACTGATCGATAAAATCCACAAGACGATTCGCAATTCAAATTTAGATAAAGACTCCTATATCAACCACCATCTACGAACGTGGAGAGATTCTAAACGCTACTTTTTGCAAGCGGTCGAGATTGAAAAATGGATCATGGGTTTTGTGGTTTCCCTGCTGAATATCTTTACAAGTTGCATCATTCTCTTGATGCTCGTTCTGATTGTGATCGAAAAGACTCGAGATGCAGGAATCTTGATGTCATTGGGGGCGAGGCCGCGGGACATCCTCATGATCTTCATGATCAATGGTGTCACCATCTCCATCGTAGGCACCGTGTTAGGATTGATCGCAGGAACGATTTTCTTAGAGTGCATCAATCCCGTTCACGATTTCATTTCCAGCCTCACCGGAGCTACTCTTTTCGATCCTGAGGTGTACTTAATGGATAAAATCCCTACGTCATTAGAATTTACCACTGTAATCTTGAGTATTCTCCCAGCCATCGTCTTCGGGCTTTTAGCGAGTCTCGTTCCCGCGATTTGGGCGGCGAGAAAAAATCCAATAGTCGCCATTCATAATGAATAATACTGAAGCGAAACCTGAATTGATCCTCGAGATCAAGCAACTCACCAAAGAGTACCGCCTGAATCAACAGTCCGTTCCGGTCTTGAAGGGGATTGATTTGAAAGTGTACCGCGGTGAAATCTTGGCGATATTGGGTCAAAGTGGCGTAGGAAAGAGCACCCTCCTCAATCTAATCGGCTTACTCGATCAAGCATCGAGTGGTCACATCATCTACAAGGGAACGAACGACCGCTTCCACGGAAAGGATCTCTGCAGTGTCAACCTGAAAGAAAAGGCGGTCATCCGAAACGAACTATTAGGATTCGTCTTTCAGGCTTATCATCTGCTTCCCGATTTGACGGTTCGCGAAAATGTTTTACTTCCCGCGATGATTCGATATTCGGGCTCTGAATTTCGCAGCCGAAATAAATCTCTCATCGAGAAGGCCGACCATCTCTTAGAGCGGGTGGGCCTCAGTGAACGACGGGAGTTTCCCCCCACCCGGCTCTCGGGTGGCGAGCGTCAACGAGCCGCAATCGCCCGCGCTCTCTTCAATGATCCAGAACTGGTCCTCTGTGACGAACCGACCGGGAACCTCGACACCCAAACCGGAGAAAAAATCCATCAGCTGATGCAGGAACTCAATGAGACCACCGGTGCTTCGTTTATCCTCGTAACTCACGATGAAAACTTAGCTCAACGGGCTCACCGGCAAGTTCATATGGTGGATGGGTTGTTTGCGTGATTCATTAACTAGCCCGGAGCGTAAGCGACGGGATACATCCTCACGTTAAACTTCCCTTAAGCGTGTATTTCAGGATAGCTGAGGCAATTAGTTTCCCCCCACCAAGCACTTTAGCTGGATCCCGTCGCTTACGCTCCGGGCTATTTAACTTTTGTTCACGGTTATTTCGGTACCCAATACCAAGAACCGGCTCAGAGGCGTAGCCGACGACTTTGGGTCCATTTAAGCACCGATAATCACAAAAATCGGCTTTTCGGAAGATTTTTCTCTCCATAAGGCTCGGCAAAATGAGGGGAAGCCTTTGCCAGACTGGCCTCGATTGATTAAAATCCACCTTATTATGAAGCGCCTGGAAACCCAGGCTACCAATCCATCCCCCGGGTGTTGCTTAGGATTGCATAGCTCGAGCGCGCAAGCACCGAATAAACTCAACGAACCTCTGAGTTAACGGTAACTTACGTTCAAATCATCAACAAGAATCATCAAGCCCTCCCAATCGGAGAACTAGAATGGCCGTACTTCGTGTAAAGACTGGAAATGAAAAGGGTAAGATCTACGAGATCGCCGACGAAACCCTCACCATCGGACGTGATCGTGGAGGTGCTATCCAGGTCTTAGATCAAGGAGCCTCCAGACAACACGCTGAAGTTTTCAACATCGGCGAACTCTTTTTCATCCGCGACCTCGAAAGTCGTAATGGAACTTTCGTCAACACGGAAAAAATCGACGAAGTCGTTCTTCGCTTCGGAGACCAAATTCAAATCGGTAATACGGTTCTCGTATTCGAAGATCGCCAGGCTCGCTTTAAAGACTCTGAAAACATCATCGTCGACGACGGAGGACAACCTCCCTCGGCTGATCCGACGCAAACTCTCCAGCTCACCCGTGCGGGTAATCCAGTTGGAGCTGCCCTCAAAGATAGCTCTGAAAGCGCCGAAAGCCGACGTCTCGCCGCGCTGTTAGCGATTTCTCATATCGTAGGCTCCGAGACGAACCTATCTAAAATCCTGAACTTGGCCGCCAATCACTTGGGACAGGTTGTCGACGCCGACAACGTCTTTATCTTCCAAGTGCGCGCTTCCGATTCTGCAGAAGAAAACGGGGCCAGCCAATCCTACAAGCTCATCGGTCGCTACGATCGGGATGACTCGACTCAAGGAGAAGGGGTCTCTCGAACGATCATTCGAGATTGCCTCGATCAAGGTCGTGCCGTATTGACCTCGGACGCCGGACTCGATGCTCGATACAACGCCATGGCGAGTGTCGTCATGCAGAAGATTCGCTCTGTCATTTGCGTTCCGATTACCGGAATCGGGAAAAATTTGGGTGTCGTCTATATTTCGAACTCTCAAAAGCCCGAAGCATTTCAAAGTGAAGAACTCGAGCTGGCTTCAGCCGTCGCCGTGCAATTAGGCACCACGATGCAACTCCTGAGGCAAATTCGAGCCTCAGAGAAGATCTTTAGGAATTCGATCCGAACCCTGGTGGCTGCGATCGAAATGCGAGATCCCTACCACAAGGGCAGAGCCGAGCGTTTGGCGAAATGCTGCTTGAGTATGGCGAAACAATTGAATTGGAACACCCACGATTGTCGTAATGCCTGGTTGGCCGGGATGCTTTACGATATTGGCTCCATTCCTCTGTCCGATCGTGATCGAGAAGGAACGTTCACTCTCGATACCCGTAAGAATCACTACGCCTCTCAGCTTCTCCAAGAGATGCCCGGTATCGAAGAGATCCTCCCTGCTATCGTTCAGCAAAAAGAACGCTGGAATGGTGCCGGTTCTCCAGAAGGGATCAAGGGAGATGAAATCCATCCCCTGGCTCAAATCCTCGGTTTGGCTTTCGAATTTGATCAGATCAAACATCCCGACGACAGCACTGCTCCTCCCCCCAACGATAAAGAAGCCTTGATGGAAATCATGAAGACTTCCGGTAAGTCCTTTAATGAAGAGATCGTTAAAGCCTTGATTACCGCCTTCCGCTCAGGCGAATTGTCTGAAGGAGACGATGATTTCTTCGATGTGAAAGCCTGATAACTCAGGGCGTTCCAAAAAAGGATTCAATCAACATAAAAATGATGAGGGTCATCTCTTCCTCGAAGGGATGACCCTCATTTAATGAGAGCCGGTTGAATCAACTGGAACCCATTAAATCAGGACGAACGACCGATAAGTTAGATTATCCTACAGCTTCACCCTCCTTTAGCCGAACCCAGTAAGAGAGAAAAAGTTCTCACTCAATCTGAGTTAGGACTTGTAGATCAGGTTCATAATGGAGGCGATCGTAAGACCCCAACGATGACACGACTAGAAATATTCCTCAACGATCCAATCCATTCCTGGCAGGCTCACGCCCAGACGAAATTTAGCTTCGAGCTCATCTCTCCTTTTGGTTTTAGATTGGAGTACGGCTCTAAGGGCTGTTAAAGACATTGCTCGAAATCATCCTCGAAACTCTTCCATTCCTGATCATCTTTACCATCATCGCTTTAGCGGGCGAGCGTATAGGTAAATATTGCTCCCTCGTTCACCTTCCCTTCATCACGGGATTCTTACTTACAGGAATCATCGCGGGCCCCTTTGTTTTAGGAATGATCACAAAAGAAGGGACGAGTCATCTAGGGTTTATCAATGACATAGCCTTAGCTGTTATCGCTTTCGCAGCGGGTAGTGAATTATTCTTAGAAGAAATACGCCCACGCCTGAAGACCATATTACGGATCACTGCAGGCATAGTCATCGCGACTTTCTTAATCGTTAGTACAGCGTTTTACTTCCTCTCCTCCCATATTCCCTTTGACTTCAAAGTAGGTCCGAATGCAGACGAGCTTCCACAAACGATTCACTTCATAGCGATCTCCTGTATCGTGGGTGCCATCATGGTCGCCCGCTCTCCATCTTCAGCGATTGCGATCGTGAGGGAACTTCGCGCCAAAGGACCTTTCACCCAAATGGTTTTAAGCGTGACGATGATTTCAGATGTCGTGGTCATCGTTTTATTTTCAGTTTGCTCCGAAGCCGCGGGGGCTATTTTTAGCAGCATCGATTTTAACTGGAAGTTCATTTTACTTTTAGCAGTAGAGATCTGTGGGTCGATCCTTTACGGAGTTTTAATTTGGCTTCTCATCAATGTCATTTTCAAAATTCCAAATCAAAAGATTAAAACGGCTCTTCTATTAGGATTGGGCTGGAGCGTATTCGCCTTCTCGCACTGGTTCCGTGAGTACACTGAACACGCTTGGCAATTCGAAATTTTTATGGAGCCCCTGCTGATCTGTATGGTGGGTGGACTTCTTATCACCAACAAAAGTGAGCACAGAACTGAATTTGCGAAGTGTATTCATGACATCGGGCCGCCTATCTACACCGCATTTTTTGTTCTTACCGGTGCAACCCTTGACCTGGATGTTTTGCAAAAAACCTGGTTCGTAGCAGTGATTATCTGCGGAATTCGACTCTTCACAATTTTCATCGGTTCTTATACCGGCGGAATGTTAGGTGGCGATCCCCCACTGCACAACCGGGTGAGTTGGATGGCTCTCGTGACTCAAGCTGGAGTGGGAATCGGCCTCGCTACCGGTATCGCAAAAGAATTCCCCGACTGGGGGGAACAGATTATGACGGTCATCATCTCCGTCATCGTTGTCAATCAACTCGTCGGGCCTCCCCTGTTTAAATGGGCGATCAGCATGGTCAAAGAATCTCACCTTCGAGCTGAACATCGAGAATTTGATGGGGTGAGAGACGCATTGATTTTTGGAAGCGGTGGAGGTCAGTCCGTTGCATTGGCGAGACAACTGATCGCTCATGATTGGGAAGCCAAAGTGGTTATCAAGAAGAGCAAAGATACCGAAAGCATGACTTCGAACGATGTAGATATTTTCGAAGTCGATAAAATCGATCTCGATCTTCTCAATCGACTTCAAGCTGCGGACGCTGATGCCGTGGTTGCCCTTCTTTCCGACGAAGAGAACTTAGAGATCTGCGAACTCGTCTACGAGCATTTTGGTATTGAAACCGTAGTGGTTCGTCTCCACGACCGAAACAACTTAGAAAAATTCCAAGAACTCAATACTCTCATCGTCGATCCTTCTACGGCGATGATCAGCCTTCTCGAACATTTTGTTCGTTCACCGGCTGCAACCTCTATCTTGCTTGGAACAGATCCTGAACAAGATGTGATCGAAGTTGAAGTGATGGATCCCAATTTAGATGGAGTAGCTCTCAGAAGTCTCAATCTCCCCCACGACACCTTAGTGTTAGGTGTCTCCCGTGATGGCCACACCTTAATTTCACATGGATATACGCGATTAAAAATGGGGGACCATGTAACGATTGTAGGGGCACCGGATGATTTGGATGCGGTGATGTTGATGTTTGATAAGTGAAAATTTTTAAAGACGAGATGCATCCTGTAGCGCCCCCCCTTGCGGGTGGCCCTTCCATCCTAAGAAAAGGAACTTCTAAGGTTAATAGAGCTTTAAAGAATGGCCTGGGGCAAGCCCAGGCGCTACAGGGCAATGACGCGAAAAAACATCTCTCCCCTAAATAATATATCTATAGTCTCGCCGGATTAAACGGAGTCGTCGGTACTTTCCCTGAAGCCTTCTTCCGTAACTTCACCTTTAATTCCTCAATAATCTTCTTTAAATTCTGAGTAGGGCGAATCGCTAAATTATTGAATTCCATGGGATCGGCGTAGTGATCATAGAGCTCAATCCCCTGAGTTCCTTCAGCCCACTCGGTATAACGCCAACGATCCGTTCGAATACTACAACCCATCACTGGCCTGAGAAGACGACTATCCTTCGGCCTCAAGACTTGAGTGATCGCCGATCCCTTCCACTTCTTCAATGGATCCTTTAGAAGTGGAACTAAACTTTGACCCGCCATCTCATGGGGATTGGGAATCTTAGCTAATTCAGTTAGCGTGGGATAAATATCAACGTACTCAACAATTTGAGTACAAGGAGTTCCATTCCCTTTCGCGTTTGGGGCTCGGATGATGAGGGGAGATCGTGCCGACTGCTCAAACAAAGTTCTCTTCTGCCAGATCCCATTGTGTTCACCGAGGTGATACCCGTGGTCACTCCAGAAGACAACAATCGTTTTTCGATTCAATTGAAGCTGATCTAAAGCTTTGAGCAATCGCCCAACTTGAGCGTCCACAAATGAAACGCAAGCATAGTAAGCTTGCAACGCTTTAAGAAGCATATCTATATCTAAATTGTAATTGGGGATGGGGCAATTGTGAGCGAACGCCGCAACTGGAATATCGTCGCGATCACCGGGAGGACTATAGGGAAGGCGTAAGGTTTCCAGGGGATAAAGATCGAAATACTTTTTGGGAGCCACGAACGGGGTGTGAGGCCTAAAAAAACCTACTGCCAAGAAGAAGGGGCGGTTCTGATACTTTTTCATCAATCCGATAGCTTCAGTTGTAATCATGCCATCGGTTTGCTCTTCATCTTTTCCCTCAGCGGCTAACCAACTGAGCGCCGCACTGATTTTTCGGTGAGGTTCCGTGTTATAGATAAGCGCCTCATCTTTTTTGTCACGACCTTTAGGATTGATTTTTACATCCCATGAAGGTGGATCATCAAAACCATCCGTTCCAATGGAAGCGGGAACATTGTAGTGGTAGATTTTTCCGACTCTCGAAGCGATGTAGCCAGCCTTTTTGAAAGACTGAGAAAGAGTGACGACGTCAGGTACTTCATCTCTAAAATGTCGATCCAAATCGTAGACCTTAATTTGATCCGGTCGAAGGCCCGTCATCACCGATGCACGGGTGGGATTACATAAAGGCAACTGATTGTAAGCCCGTTTAAAGACAACTCCCGATGCAGCTAAGCGATCGATGTGAGGAGTTTTGGCGATAATATCGTCGTAGCAGCCTAAGGAATTGGCGAGGTCATCGACGGCGATGAAGAGAACGTTGGGTTTTTCAATTTCATTTGCTTGGGCGATATTCAGCAGACCCATTTGCAATATTAAATAGAAGCAAATGAATTTAAGAAGATTGAGTTTCATGAGATACGATTTTACCTGAATTAGAAAGAGGAGTTCCGCTGAGATTTTATCGATATCTTTTTCACTGACCTTATAATCCCCACCTCTTATAATTTAGCAAGATTGAATTCAAGAGGGATTATTTAAATGAGTAGGGATTCAGTTCCTATTATTATGAAGAAATCAATGACCTTCTATGCCAAGAAAATCGAGAAAATCATTTCTTATATTTTTTAGTCTCTTAGCCCTAGTAGCAGCGTCCCTTTTAATCATTACGCTATCTTGGAATTCCTTCCTAATAAATAGGCACTTAGGAAAAAACCAGAGAATCCTTGGAACTTGGGTTGCTTGCCATAATGATAAAACTATTGAACAGTACTTCACTCTGTCTATCGAATTAGAAGGCTTAAATCATTTCAATTTATTTATTAAAGATAGCAACGGCGTAAAGAGAACACTTTCAATAGAAGAAAATACCCTGCATATTTATTTTGAAAAAGAACCACAACTGTCGGCACCATTTTACGTAGATGGAGATATGCTGGTCATAGAATCCCCAAGCCGCTCCTCTAAGATCAGAAGATATCGCTGGAAGTCCATCCAGCCACCAAAACTTAATGACAAAGCCCCTGCTTACATCCAAAAAATAATAAAGATTGATCCTACAGACGCACCACGGCCCAGTTTTTAATAAGAGAATGCCAAATCCTGAATTCCTCAAATTAGCCCAGCCCATCGTTCACTACAGCCTTCACCTCTTATTTCCCGGCTTAATCGCATGGATTTTCTTCCGTGAAGAATGGAAAAAAGCATGGCTCCTGATGTTAGGAACGATGCTCGTCGATTTAGATCACCTGCTAGCTTACCCCGACATCTTCGTCAGTGACCGTTGCAGCATCAACTTCCACCCGCTGCATTCGTATTACGCGATAGGCTTCTATGGAGTCCTCACCTTCTTTAAAAAAACGAGGATCATCGCCATTGGCTTACTGCTTCACATGGCTACCGATTATCAAGACTGTTTGTGGATGGAATGGCTGAAGGGCTGATGAGTTTTCAGCGTAAACAATTAGCGAAGTTACGCTTCTTCGATCACCGAAACATTTAAGGGCTGATCTAATTGCGCAATGGCCATGGGCAATAAATTGGTGAAAAAAGTATAAAATGTTAAATCATCAGCAAGTTGGGTATGACGAGGAGCCGGATCCACCAAGTAGAGCATACCTTCTTCTTGGAGTGATTTATAGGGAAGCATCAAAAGTGATCGGTGACCAGCCTTGATTAATCCTCCTAACATTCCGATGTTCGGATCACGAATCAAATCGGTTATCGTGAGTGGTCGCTGCGTTTGGAATGCTTTTAAGGCGAGCTTTAAAACGATGAGATCTCCAGGCTTTTCAACCTTTGCCCCACCTTCTTTCTGAGATCTACGAATGTAGAGCTGGGAATCTCTTCTCGAGAGCACCATAGCATATCGAGCTCGAGAAATTTCTAAAACTCGGGAAAGCAAAAATTCGAGAAACTCTTGAAGATCAACGGATTCATTCAGTTGACGCATCAAGTCATTCACACACTCCAAAGCTTCAATTTCGTTTCGAGGATTCTGGCTTGGATTTGCTTTAGGCTGAGCCTTTTCGGCTTGAGATTTCTTAAGAATCTTCGTCCCTTCACCGTTATCCGACTCTTCCGATGGGTGAGGTGACGATTCTCGAGTTAACAAGACCGAGTTATCTAATTGGAAATAGCGCCTGTGTTTTTCTTTATAGACTTCTTGTAAATCCTCAGGCAGCCTCTCTAAAACTTCGCGAAGTAGCTCCTCGGCCTTTTTGTAATGCTTCTTAGCTTCTTCTAACTTTCGATCTTTGACGAGCAAATCCCCAATCTCTCTTAAAATCTCAGCTCGCAATTCAGGGTTTTCTAACTTTGAAGAATCGCTTAAGACTCTCTCATACTGCTCAATAAGCTTTTGAGGCTCGACCTCACTACTATCTCGTTGCACTCGAGATTTAGCGAGCATGCAGCGAGACCTCAATAAATCAATATCCATTTCCACGGCGTATCGCATAGCTTCTTCTGCCATCGAAGCCGCTTCTTGAGAGTTTCCTCGCAAGCGATGAATCGTAACGATCTCAAGCAGTACCGTACAAAGTCCCCAACGATTCCCCTGTTTACTGAATGCTGTAAGCGCTCTAAAGAGATGACTTTCCGCTCGAGAATAATCGCGTTGCTCGCGCTTAATTTTCCCGTGTAGGATGTAATTTTCTATATTGAGAAAGCGCATATTGTAAGTTCGAGAAAGCTGAAGCGATTGATCGACGTGCTCTTCCGCTTCTTTCAGCTCTCCTAACTCATAAGACAATGCCCCTAAATTGTGGTAGCACTTTCCTTTTCCGAAAGGGTCTCCGACTTCGTTACTCGTCTCTAAAGCCCGAAGTAAATGTTCTCGTGCTTCCGAGTAATCCGCACTCGCCATATACGCCTTACCGAGATTATTAAGGCACTCCGTTATAGCAGGCACGTTTTCTAAGTTTTCTTGAATCTTTAAACTTCTCGAGTGGTACTCAACAGCCTGAGAAAAATTACCTTTGTAAAAATTAGCACTTCCGATCGTGGAATAGATCATGGCGTGCTCAATTTTTTCTCGAGAATTTTCAATTCCCTTGAGGGCTTCGACCGCGATGGTCATCGCTTTCTCGTATTTCCCCATACAAACGTAAACCCAAGCGATGTGGTGAATCACTCGAATGCGTTCGTCGAGGCAGGAGTTAGCCGGTTTTTCAGAGATCTGAGATCGGGCATCTTTATAACAACGTAGCGCCGTGTCGTAGTCTCCCTGAATTTCGAAGATCTTTCCTTTCTTCAGGTAATACCGACAGAGATCTTCCTCGGGGACGCGCTCAACTTCTTGCCGTCTCAACAATAAATCATAGCTGTTTTCAGCTAAATCGTACCGACCGATCGTCGTACAGAGCTCACCCACCTTTTCTTGGGTTTGAATCCAAAGTACTTTTTGCTCTTCGTCATCTTGGATTTTTTCAATGATGTAAAAATAGAACTCGAGAGCTCGATCATTGGCGTAGATGGCTTTAAGGCGATCACCTGCGCGGAGGGCCATCGCGATAGCTTTATCTTGAAGATCACTTCTCTGGTAGTGAAAGGCAAGATCCTCAAGAATTTCTTCTTCATGCCCCTTATAAAGTTCGCTGAAAAGTTCGCCCACTTCTCCGTGAAGGCGACAACGAACGTCATCTTCGAGATGGGTATAAAGGATCTCTCGCATTTTAGGCTGATCGATTTGAAACGAGAGTTTTCCCCCTTCAAATACTTTAGAAACCAAACCAGCTTCTTCCAAATTTCTCAGGTGCACCAAAATTGGAAGTGAGATAAATCGTTTAAACTTTTGTAATATCTTAGGGCTGATCGGGCGATTCAATACGCTCATGATCTCTAAGATTTCTTGCTTGATCGGTTCTAAACGACGCACTCGTTGAAGCAGGAGATCCTCGAGGCTATTCGGCAACTCAATTCGGTTGTAACCAGTCGTTTTGATTTGCCAACCCTCGAGCGTGTGCTTGAGAACGCCCTCATCTTGAAGCGCCTTTAAGGTTTCTTGAATAAAGAGCGGATTTCCACCGGTCTTTTCTTCTAATCGACTTATAAAAGCTTCTGGAATCTCCGTAAAGCCGAGCATCGTCGAAAGCAACTCTACGATTTGGCTCCGCTTCAGTCGACGCAAATAGATGTCTTGGCACTTCTTATTGTCTTTGTGCTTGTTGAGGAAATTCTTTAACTGTTCATTGTGCTGCTCATCAATCCTCAAACTGACGACGAGCATCAAGCCCACACTCTGTTCTTTTTGAGCAACCTCTAAACAATCGACGAGAGCATCTAAAAGCTCCAACGAAACTTCATCCGCCCAGTGAAGATTGTTGAGAGTGAGTACATAAGGTGCTTCATTGGCCGCCTCAAGTAAAAATTGGGTGATGCGATCGATGAAGACGCGCTTCTTTTTCTCAAGGTCAGTACTCGAACCACTATCCTCTCCCGATTCCCGCTCTCGTAGCTCAGGGAGGAGTTTTCCTAAATTATTTCTATACCGTGCACAAATTTCAGAACTCAATCCTAAGCCAACAACCAACTGTCTTAATATCTCAACAAAGGGTTGGTAAGCATTACTGCTACCTTCATAACAATTTCCGGTGTGATGCCGAATATCGTTAAGTTTGAGATAATGCTGGAACTCTTCTAAAATTCGCGACTTTCCGATTCCCATCTCTCCGGTGACAAGGACAAGGGAATGGGACGAGCCGGATTCCAGACTACTGCTGATTTCCTGACTCTCTGATTCTGAAATGACGTTTTCAGCTTCTAGGTCATCGTTGATAAATTCAACATTGGAGTGAGCGAAAGTTTTTTCAGCGATGTTTTTAAGTACGTGAATCTCTTTTTTACGTCCCACCATCCGAGTTGAGTGTAAGTAACTCTTTTGAGTTTCCTTCGTTTCAACATCGTACTGCTGGCCGGAATAGAGACTGATAAACTGAATAACTTCGCGAGCGCTTTGAAATCGTTGAGCCGGATCTTCCTCTAAGAGTCGAAGAATCACTTTCCGAAGGTACTCCGGCACCTTCTTCATGTGCATTTCAAAAAGCTCTGAACGTTTCAGCTGCTGAAAATTAGTCGATTCAAAAACATCATCGCTAAAACTGTTGGGAAGATTTCGATTCGTAATCTGGTAGAGAGTTACCCCTAAAGAGTAAAGATCAGCTCTTTGATCAGGGGTTTGCCCATTGATGATCTCAGGGGCGAGATAATTCAGAGTTCCTTTGATAGCGAATGAAAACGATCCCGTCATCCTCTCCGCCAAACCAAAGTCGATCAACTTCACGTTTGGGGTCGAGAGAAGAGACTTGTTCCTCACAGAGGAAGTGCTGACGAGTTGTTGAATCTTCGAGCCTTCTTGAAGCCCAAAAGTTTTATGGCGAGTAACGAGAATGTTATCAGGTTTGACGTCAAAGTGTACATACCCTCTCGAGTGAATGTATTCTAAAGCTCGACATGTCTGTACGATGATGTCATTGAGTTCTTCGTAGTTGACGTACTCCGTTGCAGCGAAGAGATCCACCCCTTTGATAAATTCGCTGACGATAAAATAATCTTTGCTATCTCCGATACGCCCAAAGTTATAAACACGTGCTAAGTTGGGATGGCGAAGTCGAGTTAAAGCTTCATACTCTCCTTTCGCCCAGGCGTCTTGGTCATCGAGGTTATCTGAAACCAAAACCTTCAATGCGACTTGGATCTTACTCTCAACTAAATCCTCACACAGGTAGACCGTTCCCATCGCCCCCGCGCCGAGCTTGCGCACGACACTGTAGCGATTATTAACCGTATCTCCTGGGTTTAAGACGTGCATCGTGATCCTTTTCCAACTGGTCCGGCAGCCTAATGTTCTTTCAACCACTAACGACAACTGCCAACAAAAGAGATTCCAACACCCAACGAGGTCTCTTTGACGCTCATCGAGGGCATGCTGATAATATTAAAATACAACGTGCGGAGTCTCTTAATGAAGAGTAGCCCAAGGAGATGGGAGGAGCAAACGGGCGTGGAAGTTTGGTGGGGTTTCCCGGGGAGAGGAAATTAAAAAGGGTATTTTGTCAATTCTATGGATGAAATGTCATTTTCGAGGCGAACTCAAACCTAAAGCTTCTCGACGGGCATGGACCCAATCTGGATGGAGGGTACCGGTAAACTTAAATGTTTCTAGCTGCGCTTTTCGGTCGAGATCGATTCCGATACGCCCCCAACTCGGAATATCTATATCTAAAGTCGTATCGAAGGTTACTCCGCTCGGAAGTTTAGCCCGGACTCGATTCGCATGAAGTTCAATTTTGAAATCCCCTTCAACTCCCTGACTTTTTTGCTCCCAAAATTGATCTTCGTTTTCTTCACTATGCTTATAAATCTCGAGAGCTTGTCGTGAACCGCCGAAACCGAGGCAAAGGTCTTGGAATCGAATAACAAACTTTCCTTTATCTTCAAAATTTCTTCCCGGCCTCCATTTACCTTCGATGGAAACCGGTAGTTGAAAGATGGCAACGGTATCCAGAGTTTCGGGACCTCGTCGGTTTCCAACTCGAGCTAAGCGACCATCTCGAAACGCCCAACCCGCACCACGAAAACGGAAATCGCCCATTTCATCCCAACGATCAAAAGGATGTTGAACCGAGATGAGTTCGTTTTCAACCGGAGCTTCAAATCGGACGGGAACCTTAAAGAAATACTGCTCTACATCTCGCATCCAAATCGCACGCTGATTCCTCTCAACCCACAAGGCTTCTCTTCCGAGAAAACTCTTGGGAAATTCCTGCGAGTTCAAAAGCGTAGAGTACAAGCTAAGACATTCTTGCCATCGACCGGTGGATTGGGCTAACCAAGCCTTATGATCGAGAAGGACCGGCGCGATCCTTTCTTCAAGGTACTCACTAAGAACGAGTGGAATGTTTTGAGGAATGGCATCCGAGTCTAAATAATTCTCTACGGGTCTCGGAAGTTTGAGCTTGAGCTTTTCTTTAATCCATTTTGCGATCGAAGGTTTACCCCAGATCAATGAAGCTGCAATCCCCTCGTAAAGATGGTGGTCTTGCGTTCCATCGAATGCACCCCAAACAATCCAAACCACCCTATCAAGTTCGGTGACTGGAAAAGAATTCTCTTTTAAAACGTAATGGAGAGCTTCAGATTTAGTTTGGAACTCCGCTGCTTCCCAAGCACGATTAAGGGAGACGGGATTGGGAACCCAAATTTCATCCCCAGCCTCTTCTTTAGTTTTCCAGACCGAGAGGACCCGTTCCTCCAAGCGATTCTTAAGCGGCTCTGCCCATAGAAGAACGGGCTCAGGGAGATTCAGAGTTGGATCCACCTTTTCAGGTATTCCCACTGCCGGCTCCTCGGGAGAACCCAGTTCATTTAGAACAATCTTTGCCACCCGGGTAACAAAAGAAGGATCTTCATCGGTTTCTTCCGAAAATGGATCTTTTATGGTTTGCCAAACGGATTGAACAGTATCAGATATATCTTGAACCCAACGATCGATCTGAGATCGATCTAGGTTGGGTGACGGTGGAGACGGTTCGACGACTTCGACTTTTGGATCGTCACCCGACTGCGATTCTTGAGTGTCGTTTGGATCTGAATTAAAGAGACTGAGCCAGAGCCCTAGCCCCAAACCGGCAATTAAACTCAATGCCCCTACAACTAAGACCCACCTTGGCAGAGTGGGTGCTCCCTTCGAAGGAGTAACTGGAGGCGATTTCGGTTCCGGAGGGCGAGCTTCTTTCGCTTGAGCTTGCTTCGAAAGTTTAGGATACCATTCCTTAACTGGTTGGCTTTCGATGGGTTCTTGCTCGGTAGGGAGACTCTCTCTTAATGTTTTAATCTCAGTTAAAACTTGTTCAGCCGTCTGGAATCTATCCTCAGGCTTTTTATTGAGAAGTTTTAAGACAAACTCATCGAGAGCTTCTGGGATCTCCCCTCGGTGAGAACTCGGTCGAGGTGGAACTTCTTGAACCTGCGCTCGAACCACTTCTGGAGAAGAGTCTCTGGGGAATAAAACTTTCCCCGTTAATATGAAAAACAAAGTGGCACCCAGCGAATAGAGATCGGCTCGACCGTCGATCGATTTTTCACCTCGAATTTGCTCGGGAGACATGTACTGAGGTGTTCCGAAGACCAACCCGTCCCAATAGACTTGCTGATCGAAATCCGCGAAAAACAAACCGAGGTCAGCGATCTTGATCGCCCCATCTTCATCCGAAACTAAAATGTTGGCTGGCTTAATATCACGGTGAACGAGGCCCGCCCGATGAATCGCCCCTAAACCACTGGCAACCTCTTCCAGAATATCTAAACTTTGCTTTACGGGGAGAGGGCCGTCCGACTCGATCATTCGAGCGAGATCTTTACCCTGAACGATTTCAGTGGCGATATAGTAAAAATCGCCATCCTGGCCGGCATCGTAGGGATGGATCACACGGGGATCATCCACTCGAGCTAAAACTCGAGCTTCACGAAGGAACCGTTCGGCAAATCCTTCACGTTCTTTTTCAATTTTAGGAAAGAGTACTTTGAGGGCCACTCGGCGACCCAAGCGGCGATGGCGGGCTTCAAAGACTACACCCGTTCCTCCCATCCCGATCCGGCGAACGAGATGGTAGTCACCGATGCGAATCTGTTCGGAGTATCTTCCGGTCAGCTTCTTGAGGATTTGAAGCTGCTTGCTGCTGATGAAATCTTCTTCAACGAAGATATCCTCCGCAGTTTTGACCACGCCACTCTTTTTAAACTCAGAGAGCCGTTTTAGAGTGTAGTCGTGATCTTCTGGGGAAATCCAGCCTCGGCTGAGAGCTAGACGAGCAAAGAGAGCATCGGATGTGTCACCAACCACGAGACTCTTACCACCTCCCGATCTCGAGGATTACAAAAACGGATCAAACTCTCAAAGATTTCCCACCTTGATGGCGTCGAGTTTCAACTCTTGGGCCTTCCCTCGGATATCTGAATAGTCTTCGTATCCAGGTTTCCAACGCCCATTTTCATCCTTGAGGGGCTTACAGACCTCATCGTATTTGGCCATCCATTGGGTCCACTTACGCTTGAGCTTCTCCACATTACTCTTGAATTTGGCAGACTCACGGTTTTGGGACATGACCTTGCGGTGGCCTTCTCTCAATTTCGTGAATTCTTTCCTCAACTCAGCGATCTCTTTATTGGGATCGTACTGTTGCTCAACTTTTTGATTGTCTTGAGCTTGTCCGTCGTTATTTCGATTTACAAGAAGTACAACCAAAATACCGATGAGAGGAATCAGAATGGCCAGCATGATGACCATCGGAGGAGTACCAGATTTCTTTTGAACGGGAGCTCTTCGGGAGCCTGCAGGTCTGCGAGGTGGCATAACTCTATTAACTCAACTGAAATGGCTTGAGAAAGGGCTTACTTTAAGCATTTGACTCTTCGTTTATATAGAAACCAAGAATCAATTCTGTAGGTGTCTCTTAAACTCGTGGTGGATTGGGCACAAAAGGAAGATTATAACACAGCCTTCAGGAAGTTTTAGACCTTATTCAGGTGATCCAAGCACTCTCCCCGGTCATTTAAATAATTATTTTTTAAGTACTTAGAGTTAAACTCAAGCACTCGCAATAAAAAAGTTCTGATTTAACACCCGCTACTCTTTCTGTAATTCCTGCTTGATCATCTTTAAGAAAGAGCCGAACGTTTTTTCGTTCTTCTTGTTGGCTTGAATGAGATTGCGGTGAGCTTGGACGACCCGTTTGAGATGCTGTTGAGCCGTGCTGGAGGTGGGATTGAGCTTGGTGAGATTAATCACTTCGGGGCAAGGGTGCTGATTCTCACTGATTTCGACCACATTATCGATACCCACTTCCTCCAGTAGTTTTCGGTGGGCCGAATCTGTATTGATCATATAGATTCGCATGGAGGAGGAACTGAGATCGGATTGAGATTCTGAAAAATCGTCATCCCAATCATCGAAGGAATCGTCGGTTGAACTAGCGTTGGATCGAAAACCAACTAAAAGCCCCATAAATGTACTGTCAAAACCCTTACAGGATTTTAAATCGAAATAGAACTCTTGAATTCCCTGTTCAATTTGCTGTCGAACAAAATCCTGAAGCGGCCCACAATTGTTCATGTTACCCTGGCCGACGACCTGGATATAAACGGCGGCACTACAAATTGCCACTTTGTAATGGCCAAGTTCGCTTGAGTTCTTCGTCATGTGAGATCCTTTATTAAAAAGATTTCACACCACAGCGAGAAGAAGGAGCAACAGCGAACCCGAGGGGGTCGACTGGCGGAGGGCTGGGGTAGCGATAGCACGAGTTGCTGATCCAATGTTGGTGTAACCTGAGACCAGATCCATATCGATGATCTGGAATTTGATCGGGTATCTGAGCCTGGAATTTGATCTCGAATAAATTCTAACTCAATCAAGTCCACTCAAGTAAAACGCACGGACTGAAGAATTACAAGTTAGAACCTAAGATCTCAGGATAGATCATCGATGATCTGATCTACGATATCGCTGATCTTGTCATCGGTTTCGTAAGTCCCAGCTTCGATTTGCTGCCTCAGCGATTCAACCTTGTCCAGACGGATATCAGGAACTTGGTCCAATTTCGCCTTGAACTGAGCTAATTCACTGATTTCTACAGAGTCTTCAGTTGGGCGAGCCGATGCCTGGGGTTGTTGATAGGCTTTTTGGATGCGGTTGGTGGGTTGAATGGGATCGGGTCCGGACACGTTTCCTGGGCCATGGATTTCCATAATTCCCCTCCCTTCTCGGGTATCTCGTTTAAACGTTGGATTCAGAAGTATCGACCGGTCCATCCGCTGGTCGATTCTAGTCATGTCTATTGCTTATTCTCATATGAAAACTTGAGGCAGACCTTCTCCGCTGAGAGATCGGGCGGGATCATCCGTCAGACCTCCTCGGAACCCCGAAGGGTAAGGAACTGAGATTCAAAGCTTTCGAGAAATGGTATTAAAAGTGAACTTCAACCAACCCCGGCTCGTGGGTCATCTCCCGTAAACCGCAATCGGTGGAAGCTTGGTGCTTCGTCTGAATTCAGTGTTTGAATTCAGAGCCTGAATTCTGTGTCCGAATTCGTTGGTTGAAGTCACCAGAACTTTCTCAACCTCACAAATAACATATCGGCACTAAAACCGGCAAACTGTGACCTATTCCGGAAAAAATTGCCGCTTTTTACCGCCCACAGACGGGAACCCTAAGGCAATATGAATCAATCACTTAGAGATATTTCCGGTAAATTTTAGGGCCAAGCGTTCAAAAAAAATACGCCACCGGGCTCTAAAAAAGCCCGATGGCGTTATCGAAATCAGCTCAAAACTCTGGCCGACACTATCTGTAGTAACCTCAGTGGATCAATCCACAATAAGTTCGACAGAGAGAGCGTTTCCAGAGAGAACTTGTACTTCGAGGCTCGAATTATTGGCTGCGGGAGATTTCACTCCCCGAGCGCGGGCGCTGATCCGGTAAGTTCCGGGTCTCAGTCCCTCAATTCGGAAGTTCCCTTCGCCGTCCGTGCGAGTCGTTCGGTTGACTCCGGTTTTACCCCGGAGACCACCTAATCCGCCCAAGTAAACGGAGACTCCTTTTTTCGCATTGCCGTCGGCGTCGGTAACGATACCGGTAATCTCACCGCCGATCCCCATTTCGATTCGGAGGTTCCGACAGGTACTGGCGTCGAGAGTGTTGATTTTGGTGAGGGTTTGATTGATATAGCCATCCAACTCGACTCTCATCGAGATACTTGCGGCATCGGGAAGTCCCTTGAAGATAAAAGTACCGTCAGGCTTGGTTTGCATTTCGTACTTAGGAGCAGAAGATCGGCTAACTCCCGATCTTCGGGTGTTCACACCCCCTAATTTGAGCTTCACCCCAGGAAGGGCTTGTCCGGTCGTGGCGTCGACGATAATACCGTCGATAATTCCACCCTCGGGTAAGTTCAACTCACCGAGATTGACGGATTCACCGGTAGCGACTTGAACTTCATCGATCACCAAGGCTGCATAACCAGGAGCACTGATCGAAACTTTGTAGGCTCCAGAAGAAACACCTTCATAGTTGAATGTTCCATTAGGTACGCTGAAGGATCGTCCTTCTTGCCGGCTTCGAGAGGGAGCAGAGGCGGGATCACCGATGTAGGTGGGTTTGACCGAAAAGTTCGTCAACGGAGCTCCTCCGGCACCTAAGACTGTTCCGGTGATAGCGCCTAACCGTTCAAGCTTGATTTCTAAGTCGGTTCGGTTGATTGCGACTTCTTCTTGTAAGTAGTCTTTAAAACTGCGGTGAGTCACTTCGATCGACACGGGGTCTGAAGTGCGCAGGCTTTCTAACAAGAATCGCCCTTCATTATCGGTGACCTTGCGGTGCTCTTTAATTCCTTCGAAGAATTCTTTAACGATAATGGTAGCTCCTTGAACCGGCTGACCTTCACCGTCTTGGACGATTCCACCCAAGGCATTTCCTCGTTCCATCACGATGCGAATACCCGAGGTGATCAAACCTTCTTCAATCTTCACTCCTGCTTTGACCGTGTCTAAAAAGCGAGAGTGAGTTCCTTGAAGATCAAAGGTACCAGCACCTAAACCATTGAGGGTAAATTTACCCTGACGATTGGTGGATGCTCCTTTTCCGTAACCGAATTCGGTTTCACCTTCAGCTCGGACCTTAACCATAACTCCTTGAACGGGAGTCCCATCGTGCGCTACGACGATTCCTTCGACCGTAGCTCCCAATGTGAGGACGAGGTTTGGAGCTTCAAACTTTTCACCGGGTTTAATCGTGAAGGCTTCACTCGAAGTTTCGAGGTGTCTGGCGGTTGAAGCATAGAGAGTCGTGCCTTCTCCGGCGTCGACTTTGATGGCAAACTTTCCATCTTCATTCGAAATGTCCGCGCCAGCTGGAATCGGATAACCGGTTGTGGGATTAGGTCGTTTGGCCGTTACGCGAGCACCAGTAATAGGATTCCCTGATCCGTCGACGACCATACCGATGACGATGGCGGTCGGCTGTAAAAGGAAGTCTTGGTTTTCAAGATTAGAGTCCTTAGGAATTTTAACCTTCTGATTGGAGAGGCGAGCAAATCCCTTAGCTTGAACACTAACAAAAGTATTGATTTTTTTCGTGCTCAGTCCGTGAACTTGATAGAAGCCGTCCTTATCTGAAAGGCCTTCTTTTTTCACATCCATCAAATCGGTAACTAAAACTCGTGCGCCTTCGACGGGTTCATTCGAACCAGCGATCAGAACTCGACCGCTCATCGATCCACCTCGTTTAAGGGTGACTCTCAATGTGGTGGTCCCGACTTGTACTCGGCGGATCTGTTGGGCTGCGTAATCGTCGTGCCACACGAGGAGGTTGTAGCCACCAGCAATTAAGCTATCGAAATTAAATGCTCCGTTTTCATCGGTTTCGAGTCTTCCATCGTCGAAATTGATGTTGATCGGAGCGCGGCGGTCTTTGGGGTCGGCCATCTTCATCGGGCGAACTTTCGCTCCGACGATGGGCTGTCCTTCTTCATCGATCACTTCACCCGCAATGACCAATCCTGGTGGGAGGGTAAAGTTTTGTTCTGGGTTCTCACCCGGCAAAATCGTGTGTTTGTAGGAAGGCTTAGGCTGAAAACCATCGGCCTTAACCAGGATATTGTAAACGCCCTGACCGATGCTGCGGATTTCATAAGCACCATTACTTCCAGTGATGCTTTCGACCAACGGAGGACGCGCTTTGTGTTCGACGACCTTGACGATATCTTCAGTATCGATTTCGGGGAAAACTTGAACTCGAGCTCCTTCAATTCCAACGCCAGCGATGTCCATCACCTTTCCACGGATAATACTTCCCTCAGGAAGGGGGAAATCCACCCCCGTTTTTGATGGACGAATCCAGGTTCGAGTTAATGGAGAATGGTCCATCGCCAAAGCCACGACATCGTAGTGCACCGGATCAAGCCCATCGATCTGATATGTTCCATCCGTATTCGATGTAGTTTCAGCGGGAGCTTGTTGGCTTTGTTCTTTAATCTCGATCAAGCCGATCAATCGATTGATAGGATCGTCGTCGGGTTTACCAATTTTCTTGTACGCTCGAATGATCGCGCCTGAAATCGGCTGCTTGTTCTTGGCGCTCATCACGCGACCAGAAATCGAAAGACCACTTCCCAATTTAATTTCTAAGTTAGCATCTTTGCCTTCAAGGATAGTGATGGTCTCTCTTTGAGTTTGAAAACCAGTAGCCTGAGCAAGAACTAAATAAGTTCCGGTTTGCAACTGAACTTCAAATTGACCCGTTCCTCCTCGACGCGCGCGACGAGCGCTGGCCGGAGGATAAACTTGTTCGCCTGCTCGTTTTTCATCTTCAGCTTTGTTGATGACGATATGCGAACCCCGGATGAGACTTCCAGTCAGCTCGTCCATGACCTTCACAACTAAACGTTGTTTGGCCGTCAGAGGGACTTTAGGAGTATTCGTACCCTGATCTTCGTTCGTTTGACCTTGAGTTTTGTTGTTCTCATTGTCAGTGGGATCTACCACTTCCTGATTTTGTTCCTGGTTCTGATTGAAATCATCACCATCATCATTGAGAACGAAGAAGAACAAACCACCTAATCCTCCGATGAGGAGAAGGCTAAGAATAACAGCGATAGCAATTGGTTTTTTGGAGCTCATAGCAGGTATCCTGAAGAGACAATTCGGGGGCTGGAATGCTTTGCCAAGGATGAAACTCATAGCGAGTGCCATCCAAACCACGCAAAACCTTCAAGCCGAGAGACACTGAATGCTTTTACGCACAAAAAGAGTCAAAGAAATAGATCATGGGAACACAAGAAACATAAATCCGCTTGTGCTGGAGTAGACAAGCAGTGCGATTGAAAGCCCTCAACTATAAATGGGATCTCAATCAAGATTTATGTCTCTTCCCAGACCAGGCAAGAAAGACATTTACTATCCCCAACCCAGGGATAGAGAATGAATCCGAAGTCCATCACTCTCGATAAAGAGGGAGTAACGTTTACTTCGCTAATTCGCAGAAATAAGCAGAAATAAACTCTGGAGTTCAAAGGAAGCTCCTAAGAGCTTTTAGGGAGAAATCCAGAGAAAGCCTATATTTCCCTGAGACTCATCTTGCAAAGCTCATTCCCAATATCTTTGATTTGAAAGATTACTGTTAGGCCTGAAAAGATCTGGGTTCTGGGAAGGTCAAGTTCCAATAAAGTGCGAATTTGGCGCTGCTGAAGCAATTGAGGAGTATTCAAATAAAACAGTGTGTTCAATATCAACACGCGGTGTTGGGATATCAAAAGCAGTGCCCCGGTGAGGATAAGATAGAAATTGCATTAAATTGGGTCAGTTCCGCGAGCATAACTTTTTAATGTAAAGCTCATATCTGGACGGTTTTTAACTTCTATTTCAAGCCCGAAGTGTAAGCGAGGGTCAGAATCCAGATTGACTTATAAGCGCAATAGGATTTCAGGCGTAGGGCCAGTGCCGTTTCCAAAACAAATCATTCGTCTAAAACCATGAATTCGACCAAACGAAATGTTCATCACTCGCTAACGCTTCGCGCTTGAAATTTGCCCCATTTCAAGCCCGAAGCGTCAGCGAGGGTCAGGATCTAAATTGACTTATTAGCGCAATAGGATTTCAGGCGTAGCGCCAGCGTCGTTTCCAAAAATGATTAGTTCGCCTAAAACAACGAATTCGATCCAACGAAATGTTTCGGCACTCGCTAACGCTTCGCGCTTGGAATGTGGTTTGTCTACAACTTCTTCTGTAGCTCCTTAGCCCCTTTGTGTTCGGGGTCGAGCTTCAGGATGGCCTCGATTTCTTTTTTGGCCTTTTCTTTGTCGTTTAGACCCAGGTACGCTTTGGCCAACATCATGCGAGACTTCAACTCGTTGGTACGAGGGTCGTTCATCAAAATCTGAACCTCGCGGATAACGATTTCATGCTTCTCAAGCTCTTCAGCGACATGAGATAACCAACGATGGAGCTGCATATCGAACGGGTTGATATACATCAATTGATCGAGGTACTTAAACGCCGTTTCAGCATCCTTTTTAACTAAAGCAGCCTTAACCAACCGCAGTCGACATTCACCATCTTCGGGTGAGAGCTCAGCCAGCTCAGCCATCTGTTGAAGCGCCTTCTCTTCATCACCATCATCCTCGTAGAGCTTGTGCAACTTGTAATACAAGTTGGGTCCCCCATGGGGATAGGTCGCTCCGGCATCGGGAGAAGCCTTCTTGGCTTTTTCGTAATGCTCGATCGCTAATTCAGTGTCTTTTTCTTTGGAATAAAGATTACCGAGATAAGCGTGAGCTCGATATTTAAAACGAGTTCCTAATTCGAGCGCTTTCTTAAGGGAATCTTGAGCCGGTTTTGATTTCTTCTCTTGAAGGTGGGCAAAGCCGAGAAGGGCGTGAGCATCACCCGACTCTTTATTTTTCTCGAGGACTTTATTGACGGTGATTTGCCCATCGACACCGTTTCCATTCGCAACGTAAGCCCAAGCGAGATCAATCAATTTCTTTTCGTCTTCAGGCTGAGCTTCTACTTCAAGTTCTAATGTCGCGATGATCCCTTCAGCCGGTCTGGGAGTATACCCATTCTTCTCGACCCACTTTCCGACGTACTTATCGAAGTCTTTATCAAAGGTGACTAAATCGATCCCTAAGACTTCTTTGAAGATTTCTTCAGAGCGCTTTGCTTTCCCATAGCCATCTAAAATAGCGATGATCTTTTCGAAGCCCCATCGTTCGACGATGTACTCGACCACCAGACAGCCTTGGTAGTAGGAAAGAAGGATTTGACCGGGAAATTTCGGTTTCGTGAAACCAAAATCAAATTCACCGATTCCGAGAATTCGACCGGAAATCCATGCATCGGCGATTTCTCTCCCAAAGCCTCGACCCCAATGAGGGCGATCTAATCCTTCTTCGTAAACCGAGATTCCTTCGGTGAGCCAGCGGGGAATACGATAATTTGTTTTCTCGAGCGTAAAAACGTGAGCGAGTTCGTGCCAGGCCACAGCTCCCCAATTTTGGGGCAAGGCTTTGGGTGATGTTAGAGTCACCAAGCGACCGAAACAGGCACCACTGGCGGCAAAACCTTCTAAGCCCACTGTTCGAGCGGAGAACCATTTGTGCTCGGCGAAGCTTTCAATTCTCAGAGGCATAAAAATATCGGTCTTATACCTCTTTGACATCCTCTCGATCGCCTCATCGACCAAGGGCTCTAAATAGGGCCTAAGGATCGCCATGTCGTTTTTAGGTAAGAAATATTCAACCTGCTTATTTTTATGAGCAGTGAAATTATCATCCAAATGCCCCAAGAATTCTCGGGTGTTAAATACATAGACGTTATAGCGGTCACTATCCCATGACTTTTGGAGGAACTGGCGCCCCCGTTTCTCTTCACCTGTTCGCAAACAGTTGATCCCAAGAGTTGTGTACGCTGGCCAGTAATCAGGATCGAGGGCCAAGGCCTTATCACAAAACTTCACGACCAAGGGATACTGAAACTTCTTTTCGATCGTCTGTGCAATCGTATGAAAAAATTCAGCTCCTTTAGGATTGATCTTCAATGCTCGTTTTTCGATTTCCTCGAGACCTTTTTCATCTCCCTTCATGAAAGCACATGAAGCCAAAAGACCTAAAACTCGAAGATCACTGGGATTGGTCTTCAAGGATCGATTTAAACTTGCGATCGCTTTATCGTAATCACCATCGTAGATCCAAACCAATCCTCGGTTCGCATGAGCACCAGCATGCTCCGGTTGAACTTCGAGAGCTCTCTTAATTTGTTTTTCGGCTAAATTGTACCTTCGGGTTCCAACTTGAAAATCATCCAAGTAATTGTCGGCTAAGGCGACGAGAGCATCGGCGTAATAAGGGTTTTGGTCGAGAGCATCGCGGTAGTACGAACGGGAATCCGGGAAATTGTATTTGCTCGCCATCAATTTTCCCCACTCCAACATGAGGAGGGGATTCTTTGAATCGATCTCATTCGCTTGATCGAACATCAGCTCGTGAGCTTCTTTAACCCTGTTCAATCCAACTAGGGAGAGCCCCCAGTAAACAAATCCCTCAGCGCCAAGCTTTTGCACTTCATCGAAGGTCGCATCGCGATAGAGATCGATCGAGGCATTAAAGGTTTTTTTCGCTTCTTCAATCAGCCCTGATCGCCTTTGGGTTTCCCCCATAAGATAAACAGCAGCTACATTTTTCTTATTGAGCTCAACCGCTGACTTAAATTGTTCGAGTGCTTCTTTCAGGAGCCCCTGTTTCAAATACGCTCGTCCTACAACCGTTTGGAGATCGGAAGACTTAGCGAAAAGGCTATCCTTTTTTAATCGTTCGACGGTCTCCGAAAAATTTCCCCGACCCAAGAGACTTTCCGCGATTCCAATCACCGCTTTTTCCCGTAGATCGTCATTCTCTAATAACTTTTCGTAGAGTTCTTCGGCTTCCTCATACTCCCCGAAACGCAACGCTTCATTCGCCTCACTTAGAGGACTTTCTTTCTCTTCTTCGGGAGGGGCTGAAGCTAAGCTCTGCGAACTCAGAGAGAAGAGAATTAATAGTCCTAACACAAACTGCCAATTCACCGTAGAAGCTGAGGCGAGCCCAAAATTCAATCGTTGCTTCATTCGTTGAGTAAACTCCACGGCCATCTCCATGATTATTATTGATGAGTATTGAGTTCCTGTTCATTCAACAGTAACTAATTAATTCCTGTTTAATCAACAGGAATTAAGCCGAGTTGGGATCAACTCGGCCGCGGACATTGGCTCACAGAGCCTATGTTCAGCGGAGTGAAAGCAAATCTGTGATTTGCTGAAACGGTTGAATCAGGCTCCGCAGGAGCAAGATTCAACAGAAACTAATTAGCTATTGAATCAGCTCATTGAGAATTGTGAGTTCTGATTCCTCTTCACTCCCCCACCCTAAAATTCTGGCTCTAAGCGAGGCAGTTTGCAAGTCCAACCGCCCAGATCCTTTAGAAACCCCGCTTTCGGGGAGATAGAAATGCTCAATTCCAATTCGGGTTTAAGTTGAGAAAGGTGAATGCCTTACTCAATTTTTAAGCTTACGCTTAAATCCGAGCGAAAGACCGAAAGATTGATTCTCGGTTACCATCCAGATACTCTGGTGACTCCAGATACGTTTTAAATCTTACTGATTAATGTTATTTCGTAGCCGAATTTGTAAAAATTTGGCCAAGCGGCTGAGGATCCAAACTCTAACGAGTTCGGCTACAAAATTCCCAAAGATTGGGAATTTAGAGCATTTTTTTCATCCCTCTTTAAGAGTTGATTGATGATTCATGTTGGAATCGATGAAGCGGGCTACGGACCTACCTTAGGACCCTTAGTCGTTTCTGCAGCTGCATTCAAACTTTCTGATTCTACCGATTCAGCCCGATTAGAAGGGGCCGAGGCGCAACCTCATGCCCCCATGGACATCTGCCCGATCGATCTTTGGGAGACCCTCAAAAAAGTGGTCACCCGAAAACCAGATCGCAGTCGCATTCCCGTTGATGACTCTAAAAAGCTCTACAAACCGGGCAAAGGCCTCCAACACTTAGAAGAAGGCTTACTCCCCTTCCTCAAACTTAAAAACCCTACGACACCCAAAGAGTTTCGAGACCTCCTCCAGCAGATCCATAAGATCGAAGACCCCGTCGCTTATCTCGACCAATACCCTTGGTATCGCGACCAGAAAATCGAACTCCCCTCAAAAACCTTCACGGGTTACATCAAGAAACTCGCCGACGATCTTCAAGAAGAGCTCACTGAAAAAAACGTGGAATTTCTCGGGATGGCCTCCCTACCGATCCACGTGCGAGAATTCAATCAGACTCTCGCCGAACACGGCAACAAATCACAAGTACCCTTTCACGCCATCGGAAATCTCCTCAGGAAGATCTGGAAAACTTATCCCGATCAAGCCATCGACGCGGTGGTCGATCGCCAAGGAGGGAGAATTCAGTATGCCCCTCTCCTTTTTAAGCAACTACAACCCAAAGGGATCACCATCGATACCGAAACTCCGGAAGCTTCGATCTACCGCCTCAGGGGCGATAAAGATCGAGGAACACTGCGGGTGGTCTTTACTCGGCAAGGTGATGCAAAATCTTTCGCCGTAGCTCTCGCTTCGATGGCATCTAAGTATCTTCGCGAACTTCATATGCAGATTTTTAATCGTTATTGGGTCGATAAAATTCAAAATTTAAAACCGACTGCAGGCTACCCCCAAGACGCGCGACGGTTCCTTACCGAAACTCAGAACATCCGAAAACAATTGGGCACTCCCGATGACCTCCTGATCCGTAGACGATAAGTTCAATCGTTGTTATAGGCCTCTCCTCCATCTTCCGAAAAAGGATCCAGAAATACCCCTAATTCTAAAGAAAACGGGCTTCCGCACCGAAACGTAAGAAGAGCTACACACCTGTAGCCTCATTTGCGTCTCTAACCCAACTTAACGCCCACATTAGCGAGCGGAACTATGAGTTTCGAATACGTCACCGAAAAAAGAGAGTTCGTCCGAATCCAAACCGATATCCCGATTCGGTACAAATTCCTGAGTAAAGAGATTGAACTCAACGATGAGCAAATCCACGAAGGTTCAACCAGTAACCTCAGCTCCGGTGGTCTCTTACTGATTGGAAAAGTACCCAGCGTCAGTTGGATCCCCGCTCTGCTCATGGAAGACATCATTCTGGGATTGAATCTTCTCCTCCCCTCTATCGATACTCCCATCAAAGCATTAGGAAAAGTTTCTTGGGTGGAAGCCTTTCAAAAAGGTTCTGATCGTTGCGCTTTGGGGGTAAAATTTAAAGATATTGGAAAGCCCCAGCAGGACGAGATCTTGAAGTACATCATCAAGGCTCAAATCTCGAAGTAGATTCGGTGATTTTTTGATCCCCATCGAAAGCACTGTTAGGTTCATCCATCATCAACACTCAACGACCGCCTAGCCCAACGGTGCCGTTTAAGATTCTTTTTGAATCTGCTGAGAACCTTGTGATACGAACGAGCAATTCGATGCTGAGACTCCGCCTCATTCCCAGTTTACATTTCGTAGCTCTCTTCTGCCTTCTCCTAAGCCTGACTGCTTGCAGCAGCACTTCAGAGGGAAAACGTAGCTCCATTTCCACTATGGGTAAGGGATTTCTGGGCTCGATCATTTTCCACGACCCCCTCGGTGAACGTCGCGGTAATTTCCAGCAGAAGAATCGCTGGAGTCGCCGACCGAGAACACTGACGATGACCAGCCATAAAAAAGCAGCGACTGACAACGACCGCGCTCAGGGTGACCACGATGTAATTATTATGGTCGGAAAGATTGACCCTCGGCTCTCGGCCGATAAGAGTACGGGATTGAAGGCTCTAAAAGCAGCCGTAAACATGGTGGGAAAAGATAAGGTTGTCACGCCACAACGCCTAGGTAAAGTTCGAGGGGAACTCTACGCTCTGGGCTTAGATCAAATGCCAAAAGGAAATCCCATTCGATTACCCTTGGGAACGCCCTATATCAAAATCATCGAAAATGGAAAAGAAACGATCTTCCTACGCCCCACGAGAAACTTTGAGAGTCAAATCGACTCCCACGACAAGATCGCATTGAAATGGCAACGCTGCGTCTTGTACCTAACCGAAACCTATTCGGATGCGAGCCAGGGTCCTGGTACGCAATAATTCCTATTAATAAAAATTGGAGTCCGAACAGCGGCGAGAAATAGCCCTAAATTCCCTTAGTAAGCCCGGAGCGTCAACGACGGGATCTTAACGAATAAAAAAAACGCCCCTAAGAAAAAAGCCTGACTCACTCAGCAGTAATCTCGTGCTTTTCCTCAACGCTACTCAAAACCGTTGAGATCTTCACATTCAATTCTTTTCCTACCGAATCCCCAGGAACTTTAAACGAGATTTTGTATTTCGGGTCGGCTAATGCGATGACTCGATGGGGAACTTCCGTCCCGTCGATGGAAACTTCGCCTTGGGGTAGACCTTCATCGGAAATGATGGTGAATGAATGGAAGACTCCCGATAGGAACTTGTCAGTGGGGTTGACTTCTAAGGTCATGGATCGAGTCGTAGTCGCTGATAAGGTTTATGTTTAGAAGGCTCCAGGAAACGCTGAAGCCGATGGTCATGATGTACAGAAGAGTCAAAGCCACATGCTGAGACCCTTGGGGCTGAAAGTGGGTTCAGAACCTGACACTCACGCCAGAATGTATCCGCAACATAGTACCTTCTTCACGCCGGTCTTCAAGGGGTTCTTTCGTTCGGAATTTGGGATTTCTCCAAGACCTGCCGGTAAAATGATTCGTAAGTATCGATGATACGGTCTTGAGGGAAGATTTGCTCGGCTCGGTGGCGAGCCCCCGTTCGCAGTAATTGGAGCCGGCGAGGGTCTTCCAGGGCCTCCCTCGCTTTAAATGTCATTCCCTCGATATCTCCCACCTCGCCCAAAAACCCTGACTGCCCCTCTTCGACCACCTCAGGAAGCCCTCCAGCACGTGAAGCGAGCACGGGCACTCCACAGGCCATGGCTTCTAAGGCGGCGAGTCCAAAGCTCTCATAGGCGCTGGGAAGCACGAAGAGATCTAATTGAGGAAGCAATTGGGGGATATTTTCTTTGAGGCCCAAAAACTCGACTTTCTCCTGTAAACCGAGTTCTCCCACCAGAGCCTTGGCAGGCTCCAAAAGCGGACCATCCCCCACCATGAGTAAACGACACGGAACGTGGTAGTGAAGCCCGTGGAAAATTCGAATCACATCGAGAACGCGTTTCACCTCCCGGAAATTTGACACGTGTCCCACGAGATATTCACCCTCACCGACAAAGCGAGCCCGGCATTCTGGATTGCGATTTTTAGGATGAAATCGCTCGGTATCGATAAAGTTGGGAATGACTTCCACTTTGCGATCGAGCTGAAAATCCTCTTCGGTCTGGCGTGCGAGATCTTGGGACACCGCCGTCACCCCATCGCTTTGGAGGATGCTGAAGCGGGTGATCTCAAAGAATGAATCATCGAGTCCGAGCAGAGTGATATCCGTCCCGTGGAGAGTCGTCACAATCTTGGGGGCGTACTCCCCGATCATCTGGCGACAGAGATACGCGCTCATCGCATGAGGGATGGCATAGTGACTGTGAAGCAGATCTAAACCGACCTCCTTACAAGTCACTGCTAACTTGGTCGCTAACGAAAGAGCGTAAGGAGGATACTTAAAAAGAGGGTAGGTGGTCACTTCAACTTCATGGAAGGTCACCTTCGGATGATCTAAGGGGATTCGGATCGGCCTTCGGTGACTGAAGATATGAACGCTGTGTCCCCTTTGAGCCAAAGCCACTCCAAGCTCGGAGGCGACGACTCCGCTACCACCAAAAGTGGGATGACAAAGAATGCCTAACTTTAACGGGCTTTCCATGGCTCCTCCTCGAATTGAGCGACGAGATCTTTTACGGGTAGTGGATTTAAACTTGTATAAGGTTCTCCGAACGGAACTCCGATCAACGAACCAAAATAGCGTAACCGTCCCTCGACGGAATCCATAAAGTAATCGGAAGCAATCCGAATTCCTGAAGCTTCTTCCTTTGGCTTAAACTGAGATTGGAAGCAAAGAATTGCTTCTTTTCGTTTTTCGATGACTGGAGTGACATCGACCACCGCATCGGGTTCAAAGGGCCGCGTTCCCCCGTGAAAGAGGAGCGCATTCGGTCGGTGCGTAGGAATTTCTGGGCACAGTTTTTTAATCCCAGTCAGGTAAAAGCTCCGTTCGATGAGTTGGCCTAAGGCTGAATGGTCGGGATGATGGTCATCCCGAGGCGGAGCGATCACCAACTTCGGTTGAAGCTTGCGAATGATCGAGATCACCGTCTGCCGATTCTCCTGAGTATCGCGGACGTCGCCATCGGGAAAGCCTAAGTTAAAACGTGAATTTAACTGAAGGCATCGAGCTGCTTGCTCCGCTTCTTCTCGACGAAGCTCTGCTGTTCCTAATGAACCCAGCTCTCCCTGCGTAGCATCGACGATAGCAGTCTTCCAACCTCGAAGCTTTGAAATTAAGAGGAGTCCCCCACAATTGAGTTCTGCATCATCCGGATGCGCCGCGAAGACGACGAGGTCAACGGGCTCAATAGGATCAGTGGATGAAAGTGAAAAATATTGAATCAAAGGGTGTGCTCCAAGGGATCGGCAACTCATTGGAAAAACGATCGTACCGTATCCAGGGTTCCCGACACGAATAAAATCCGAGTATTAATGTGTTAACCATTCCAAGCACGATTCCCATTTCAAGCGCGAAGCCATTCCAAGCGCGAAGCGTCAGCGAGTGACGACTGTTGACATGAACGAGTCAGTCCTTTGAGACGAATTAATGGTTTTGGAGTCGGCGCTGGCGCTACGCCTCAAATTCTTCTTTATTTATAAATCAATCTGTATCCCGACCCTCGTTGACACTTCGGGCTTGAAATGAAGGAAACGGCGCTGACGTCACGCCTCAAATGCCAAGGTGCTTTTAAATTTGTTACTATCCTATCCCTCGCTAAAGCTTCGGTCTTCCTGGGGTGATTACTTTAGAAAGAGTAGATAGTGAGAGGGGTCGTTTGGATTTTTGCTGAGGTATTCGATGAGATTCTCGATCCAATCCACTCCGAATTGGGCGATGAACTGTAGCCCACAATACTTTCTTTCTTGAAGACTTCCCTCGGGATAAAAAGTATTCCAAATCATTTCACCGATTCGAAGTTTCTCCTGATCACTCCCTCGAAGCAAACGCCCTCCACGATTCCCGAGGCGCTCGATTTCCTTATGAAGCTTCTCCCCGGCTCTTCTCAATTTTTCGATTTGTTGAGGAGGAACGTTCACTTGATCGAAGATTCGATCGACAAGACTCTCGAACTGAGCCTGGGTCTCTCGGGCTAAACTCTGAGCTTCACCTTCAAAGCTCTTTAATTTTGAACTGGGAGGTACAAGGTCTTCAGCTGAATTGGAAGCGATTAGAAGACTTTCAAATTCAGCTTGAGATCCTAATTTATCGATCGCCTTAGAAGTTCGCTGGTCGACAATCGTGCCATGAAATCTCGGGAGGATTAGGCTTTTTCGAACTTTTAAAAGATCGAACAAAGGATCGATCTGGGAGTAATAAGCGAGCTCAGCTGCTCCTCCGATCACACAGGCTACGGGCATGATCGTTTCTTGAATGAGGGGTCGAAGGAGAGCTCCAGGTGAAAAACAATAAGGTTGCTCAGCTAAGATCCGAAGCAACTCATCTCTCGAATACTTAATCGAAGTGCCATCGACCTGAAATCCATCTTCAATAGGACTGAGGTGATGGCGTTTAGGGATCGGATCGTCACTTAATAGAAAAAGAGGAAAGCGGCCCTGAACTTGAGGTTTGAATCCCAACTTTTGAACCTTTTGTCGACCCCGTTCAATTGCCTGAAGAACGTCCTCCGGAGCCTCTAAACAAGAACGAACGATCGGAACTGCGAGTTCACGCATCGACTCAGAACTAAAAATCAATAATCCAAACGGACTGAGAACACTCTGAAGGAGCACTGAAAAACTCGATGCGAGTTGCGTTCCTTCTTTAAGATCATTCAGGAGCTTTATAATTAACTCAGAATAAGGGCAGTCCCTTATAAAGCCCTCTAATTCATTCCACACTCCAACTCGCTCTTCATCGAATGGATATTGAGAAACCGAACGACGATCATTCTCTCCTTGGTAGACAACTGTTAATTTTTGCTCCGAGCGAAAATCATAGAAGTGTGCTTGGCGAATTTCATCTAAGTCATGATCTTCTCCGGCAACCCAAAAAACGGGTACAGTGGGTATCCCATCCTTTTGACTGAGGTAGTTCGCAAAACTAATCGCCGAAATGGCCTTAAAGAGAGTGTAGAGAGGCCCACCGAATAAACCGGGCTGTTGACCGGTGACTACAACTCGAGCTTTTCCCTGAGCTAAGAGTTGAAGATTTTCTTGAGTCGCACTCGAAGTGGGTAAATCCCAATCCTTTTGTGTGCCTTCAATAGCTTGAGCTAATGGAATGCCCTTGGCGAGTTCCTCGGGCTCCACCTGAAATGGAGAGCCCATGCTGGATCGCATGCGAAATTCTGAAAGCCACAACGAATCACCACGCGCCCAAGATTCAGCCCCGGAGGCTTTGATCTTAGGTTTAAAGCGAGGTGAATCTAAATACTCAGTGGGTAATTTCTGAATTCGCATGGAAGGATAGGGGTTAAGAAAAAATTTAGGGAATCTATCTAATTAACACAAAAAACCAATCGTTGGAAGCGCGAACTCCATTCCAAGCCCGAAGCGTCAGCGAGTGACGACTATTCACATTATCGAGTTAGTCATTTGAGACGAATTCATGGTTTTGGCGTCGCGCTGGCGCTACGTCTGAAATTCTTTAACGCATATAAGTCAATTGAAACCTGGCCCTCGTTAACACTTCGGGCTTGAAATGGAGTAAATTTCAAGCGCGAAGCGTCAGCGAGTGACGAACGATCGATTTGATCGAGTCAGACATTTGAGACGAATTCGTAGTTTTAGAGTCGGCGCTGGCGCTACCCCTGAAATTCTTTTGCGCTTAGAAGCCAATTGAAACCTGGCCCTCGTTAACACTTCGGGCTTGAAATGGTTCATTTGCGAACACTTCATCAAAAGGGAAGAAACTCTTCGCGACTGAAGCTATAATCATTCGCGGCTCGATCGATTTGAGTCCGTCTTTGCATCCAAAAATTGAACTCAATTACAGGTACGTCCTCACTCCTCAATGGTCTCTCGTTCATCTGAATCAATTAAAAACAAAAAGGATGGTTCTCAGGAACGATCAACAAATGAACATCGAGACTCCACAGAAACCGCAAAAAACACAGATCTCGCCGAAATCGCCGTCAACGCCCCCCTGGGAAAACTATTCCATTATCTAATTCCCCCAGAACTCCAAGGGAAACTCGACCTCGGCCATCGAGTCCTAGTTCCATTCGGACCTCGAACCTTGGCGGGAGTCATCGTCGGCTTTCCCCAAGAAGCCTCCGTTAAAAAACTAAAGCCCATCAAAAGCATCCTACAGCCCGACTGTAGATTCGATCAGCATCTTCTAGAGTTCACGCGTTGGATCGCCCGGTATTATCACGCGAGTTGGGGCGAAGTTTTAGAGGCAGCACTGCCCCCCGCTATTCGAGCCATCAAGAAGAAAAAAACCGTCTCTTTCGTCAAACGACAAGCCGACCGAGACACCTTACTGGTAGAAGCAAAAAAATGCTCTAAACGAGCACCGAATCAATCGAAGATCCTTCATCACTTCGCACAATCGCCCGAGCCGCAACGCATCCAACAACTCTGCGATGACTTAGAGGTCTCCCGGGATGCCTTCAAAAAATTAGCTTCGAAACAACTGATCGAAATCTATAAAGACCTCGACGAACGTCAGGATCAAAGGAATGCTTCGCGTTACGCTCGTAAAAGCCCTCTCGAACACGAACGTGAGTTCCCCCAAGACGAGCTCACACTCCACTCGAGTCAAGAAGAAGCCTTAAAAATCATTCGATCGAGCTTTAACGGCGAGCTAGGAACTCCCCCCAAACCGATACTCCTTCATGGAGTCACTGGTAGCGGCAAAACTGAAGTCTACCTTCGAGCCTTAAAAGACGTTCTCGACCAAGGCGGGCGAGGTTTAGTTTTAGTACCAGAGATCTCGTTAACTCCTCAAACGGTGCGTCGCTTTGAAGAAAACCTTCCTGGCACTCAGATCGCGGTTTTACACTCGATGTTGAGTTCAGGGGAACGAGCCTATCACTGGCGGGAAATACAAACAGGGAAAGTCGGCTTGGTCATCGGCGCTCGCTCAGCCATCTTCAGCCCCATCCCCAATCTGAAACTCATCATCGTCGACGAAGAGCACGAACCCAGCTACAAACAAGAATCGTCTCCTCGATACAACGGTAGAGACATGGCCGTGCTGCGCGCAAAACTTTTAAACATACCGGTCATCCTGGGCTCTGCGACTCCCGCTATCGAAAGTTATCACAATGCGAAAGCGGGTAAATACGAGCTGATCGAAATGCCCTTCCGAGCCACGGCTCACAACTTACCTAACATCATCGTTCAGGAACTCGATAAATCTTTTTACCGGTCTGATGGCAGTGGGTTGATTTCAGGGCCCCTCGACTACCAATTAAAAAGCTGCCTCAAGCGGGGCGATCAAGCGATCATCTTTTTAAATCGGCGAGGTTTTTCTACCTTTCTTCACTGCCTTCAATGCGGCCACGTATTTAAGTGTGAAGACTGCGACATCACCCTGACCTACCACCAAAAAGAGCACAGCCTTCGTTGCCACTACTGTGACTCTCACTACAAAGTACCGGAGGAATGCCCCGAATGTCAGTTTACCGGCTTAAGAAAATCAGGCGTAGGAACTGAAAAACTTACGAGTCTTTTAGAATCTAAATTTCCAACGGCTCGAGTCGGCCGCTTAGATCGAGATACCGTTAAAAATCAACAAATCCTTCGCGCCACATTAGACAGTTTTGCAAAAGGGAACCTCGATATTTTAGTGGGCACTCAAATGCTCGCTAAGGGACACGACTTTCCTGGCGTGAGCCTGGTCGGAATCATCACTGCGGATACGGGACTCCACTTCCCTGACTTTAGATCCTGTGAACGAACCTTTCAGTTGATCACCCAAGTCGCCGGGCGAGCCGGCCGCGGTGAACGTAAAGGTAAAGTCATCCTACAAACATTTTTCCCTGACCATCCGGCACTTCAATGCGCTGTTAAAAACGATTACCTCGGCTTATACGAAATCGAAAAAGAAAACCGAGAATTCATGGCGTATCCCCCCTTCGGTCGACTCGCAAAAATCTTGATTCAACACGAGAAGCAAGAAAAGGCTGAATCGATGGCGATGTCGATTGCAGATAGGTTAGAACAATTGGCGAGTGGAAAGGAAGGCGTAGAGGTCTTAGGCCCAGTACAAGCGCCGATCTCTCGGATTCAGGATCGTCACCGCTATCACATCTTAGTTAAGAGTAGAGACGCCGGCGAACTCTTGTCGATCGTTGGCAGTGGAGCCGTGCGTCCCGACGGGCGCCTAACGGCCGACATCATCATCGACATCGACCCGCAGAGTATGTTGTAGTCCGCTCTTAGTAGTCCGCACACTCCGTGTGCGGAATTCCTTAACTCACGTAATCTATTTCTGGTTTCCATTGAGCTAAGCAAACTTCATGCTATTAGTCGTCCCGCTCCGCGGGGCGGTTCCTTACGACGACAGCGACCTACATGATTCAACGATTATATCAATCGAGTATTTATCCAAAACTATAGCACCACGACTTACTCCACCGCACTCTGTAAATATCTTTGGAGAGCGCTACGTAACTCGATAGTTTAATTAATATGCTATAAATCGCCCCGCGGAGCGGGACGACTACTTAAGTCACAATTTTTTAGTAGTAGGCTCGCTCCGCGAGTCGTACGAAGCCAAACCGTATTATTGATTTAAATTCAGGATAAAGAAAAAATAGCGCTTACTTAAAACAAGTGACCTGGGGGGAGCTTTTGATAACTGTAAGCTGAGGAATCATCTCGCTGAAGTCGACTGGGATTTTTAAAAGCGGGTTACAATAGTGAGGAGACGACTGATAGAGTAATCGGGATTAATAAATGATATGCCTTAGTTAGGGAAGGCCGCACGCGGAGCGTGCGGACTACTAAGAGCGGACTATTTTAAACTCTTTTCAAACGGCTCCCACGGATCCCAAGGCATACGCCAAGAGATTAATGAATTTCCGGGGCCAAGACGGAAAAAGGATGTACCGGGCATCCACTCGTAGCGAGTGCGACGAGGAACTCCTTCTAAAGATTGAAAGGTTCCTGATACCCAAAGGATGCAAGTCGAGCTCCAGGGTCCCTTCTCCATCTCCCATTCGATCGAAGGTAGGGATCCCATATAAGTCAAAAGTATACAGATAAAACCTTGTTGATCGGCTAACTGAATACAACGAGCTAACGGACTCAACTCTTTCTGATTTTCGTCTAACTGCTTTTCAGCTTCGATTAAATCTTCAAGCTGAACAAGAACTAAGACCGTTGGAACTCGAACTTTGGCTCCCTTAGCCACTAAGGCATCCGCACGATCATTGAGGTATAAGACGGGAAAATCCAAAGGAATCGATTTGAAGGTTTTTTTAGAAATGTCGTCCTGCAGGAAACGCTCTCTAAATCGAGTCCCCACATCTAAATCGGCAACGGCATTCGGCTCTACAAACAAGGATTGCTTCGTTCTTAAAAGACCTCTCAACGCTCGAGCGCGAAGAGCGATACTTGGCACTTCACTCCAAGTTTTTTCGAGTTCCCTCAGGGGAGAGTCGATGCCCTCAAGCTCTCCCATGCGAAGTTTTAAATCTAAACTTTCAAACTTCGCCAACAACGCTAATGCTGTATCTCCTTGCGACCAACGTTCTAACTTTTGTAAAGCCTGGTTCTTGACTTGAAGTTCGTTCGAATACTTTTCAGTTTCAACAACCCGGTTATATAACTCCGCTACCTCCGAATCCGTCTGAGCGTCTAATACCCAACGGTCGATTCCCCACAGGAAGAAACATAGGCCGATAACTAGTGCACCAAGTTTGGAAAGCATGGTTCGATCCTAAATTGTCGATAATAATAAAGAGTGATCACATTAAGCTTTTTTTAGGTATTCTTAGCATCGACATCATCGGTAAGAATACTGAATGTCCTGGAAAAAAAGTGAATTATCGGGCGACGTGAAGATTACTTTCTTGCCCATCGAATTAAGGCTTCTCACAATAGAGAACACTCTTCTTAACAATTCCAAACCGGTAATATGTCCAACGATTCTCCAAACGCCCCCTCACTTCAGGATACGCTACGACAGCTTCCCAAGATCGATAAGCTGTTGATCAGCCCCGAGTTTGAGCCTCTGCTAAAATCCTTCCCGCGGGAGGAAGTGGTGAATCAATTGCGCGAGTCCTTGACTCAACTTCGTGAAAGCATCATCGAGAGCCATGCGAAGAATGGAACTCTCCCCAGCCTCAATGGTCAACTCTCACCCGCTGCCATCGCTTCGACCACTCAGGCGAAACTCGATTCACGTCACCAAGCCTATTATCGGAGGGTGATCAACGCGACCGGTATCATCCTCCACACAGGATTAGGGCGCGCCCTCCTTCCTCCCGAAGCCGTTCAACAACTTCACGAAGAATTGTCGGGCTACACTTTAGTCGAAGTCGACGCTCAAACCGGTGAACGCAACAAACGTGAAGCCTATGTCGCCGAAATCTTAAAAGAGATGACCGGCGCCGAAGCCGCGACGGTTGTCAATAACAACGCGGCTGCGACTCTTTTGATTCTCGCCGGTTTAGCTCGAGACAGAGAAGTAGTTATCTCAAGGGGCCAACTCGTCGAAATCGGCGGCTCGTTCCGTATCCCTGACATCATGGAAGAAAGTGGGGCTCAGCTCGTAGAGGTCGGCGCTACGAATCGCACTTACATTCGAGACTACGAAAAAGCGCTGAGTGAGAACACAGGCCTCCTCTTGGAGGTCCACACTTCTAACTATGAGATCGCAGGCTTCGCCCGTCACACTCCTTTAGAAGAATTGGTGGCCTTGGGTCAAAAGCATGACATCCCTGTCGTCAGTGACTTAGGCTCAGGCTGCTTTGTCGATGTCTCCCAGTACGGTTTTCGAAAGGAACCTCTGGTCACAGCATCGGTAGAAGCCGGAGCTGACGCCGTTTGTTTCTCAGGTGATAAATTACTTGGAGGTCCCCAGGCAGGAATAATTGTCGGCACAAAAACGACGATCGATAAACTCCGAGCTCATCCCTTATTCCGCGCCCTCCGTGTGGATAAGATGACCTTGATCGCCCTTGAAGCCACTTTGAAACTTTACCGAGACCCTGAAAGTCTGAGTTCAAAGCTCCCCACTTTAAGAATGATCTCTCAGCCCGATTCGACGATCAAAACTCGGGCGGATAGTTTTAAAGATCGACTCCAACAAGAAAAACCGAATTGGAAGACTGAAGTCGTGTCCTCCGGAGCCCAAGCCGGAAGCGGGGCTCTTCCAGCTCAGGAGATCCCATCCTGGTCGGTATCGATATCCCATCCCGATCTGTCATCCACGGAGCTCGCTCAAAAACTGAGAGACCATCAGCCCGTGATCTTTTCTCGTTTGCAAAATGACCAAGTCTGGCTCGACTTCAGAACGGTGAGTTTAGAAGAAGAAGATCACCTGCTCGAGGCACTCAAATCCCTCTAATCTATTTCCTTCAATATTTTTAACAATCTATTAAAAGTAAGCCCCACAACGGGACTCTGCTCAGAATCCTGCAGCCCCCTTCAACATTCTTCGATTTATCGATTTTAATTTCTTTTCATCCCAAGCGAAGTAAGTTAAAGAGATTCTATTGTTAGGCGATTCTTCCCCTATTTTTCAATTATTCACTCGTTCAAACTCGACGGAATTATCTCTGATCATCGATGAAGGCCTTAATCAAAAGAGAACCTGCCAAGGGTTTACACTTAGAAGACAAACCCATCCCTTCCTGCGGAACGAACGAAGTTCTCATCAAAGTTCACAAAGCTGCCATCTGCGGAACCGATCTCCACATCTACAAATGGGATGAATGGGCCCAGTCGGTCGTCACCCCACCTCTGACTCTCGGACATGAATTTGTGGGAGAGATTTGTGAACTCGGTTCGGGAGTTGAAAATCATAAGATCGGGGACCGAGTGAGTGTCGAAGGGCATCTTACTTGTGGCACATGTCGCAACTGCCGAGCGGGTAAACGCCATCTCTGCGTGAATACTTTAGGCATCGGAGTACATTCCGACGGTGGCTTCGCTGAATACGTGGCTGTCCCCGAATCGAACCTTTGGCCCATTCACGAAGATATCCCCGATGAGATCGCCGCCTTTCTCGATCCTTTAGGGAATGCCACTCACTGTGCACTCTCTTTCGATATGGTCGGAGAAGATGTGTTAATCACTGGCGCAGGCCCTATCGGAATGTTAGCCACCGGGATTTGTCGCTTTGTCGGTGCGAGGCATATCGTAGTTACGGATATCGATGATTCCCGCTTGGAGATCGCCCGCCAAATGGGAGCCTCCCGAGCTATCAATGTGAATCATACTTCTATCGAAGAGACGATTCGTGAATTGAACATGTCGAACGGATTCGACATTGGAATCGAAGTTTCAGGTAATCCCCATGCCTTCGGTGACATGCTGAAAAATATGTACCAAGGCGGCAAGATTACTCTTCTTGGATTCCTTCCGAACTCGACTCAAATCAACTGGAACGATGTCATCTTAAAAAGCCTGACACTGAAAGGGATCTACGGACGAGAGATGTACGAGACCTGGTACAAGATGACTCAGCTCCTGAGAAGTGGCTTAGATGTGCGCCCCGTCTTAACTCATCAGTTCGACATCGATGATTTTCAAGAGGCCTTTGAGACCGTCGCCAGTGGAAGTTGCGGAAAAGTAGTACTGAATATCTCCTAAGGAATCTTATTGCCATGACCTCACCCCGTGAAGCCTACACCGATCTTCTTCAACAAATCAAAGACGATGGTCTCTACAAAGAAGAGCGTTTGATCACGACTCCCCAAGGAGTGGAAATCAAAACGGAAGCCGCCGGAGAAGTTCTTAATTTTTGTGCGAACAATTATTTAGGTTTAGCGAAAGATAAGCGTTTGATCGAAGCGGCAAAAGCAGCTTTAGATGAAAACGGATTCGGTTTATCTTCCGTTCGATTCATCTGCGGAACCCAAACTCAACATCGACAGTTGGAAGAGTCGATCGCCGAGTTTTTAGGGGTAGACGATGCAATTCTCTACACTTCTTGTTTCGATGCCAACGGCGGATTATTCGAAACTTTACTCAGCCCTGAGGATGCCGTGATCAGCGATGAATTAAATCACGCTTCGATCATCGATGGTATCCGACTTTGTAAAGCCCAACGCTTTCGTTACAAGAATGCCGACTTAGTTGATCTCGAAACTCAACTCCGAGCCGCTCAAGAAGCCAAGATCAAAGTGATCGCCACCGATGGCGTGTTCAGCATGGATGGAACCATCGCTCCCCTTCGAGGCATCGTCGACCTCGCCAAAAAATACGACGCTTGGGTGATGGTGGATGATTCTCACGCCACGGGCTTTGTTGGTAAAACCGGCCGAGGCTCGATCGAACATTGTGGGGTCATGGGTGAAGTCGACATCATCACCTCCACCTTCGGCAAGGCTTTAGGCGGAGCTTCAGGTGGATTTACCGCTTCAAAGAAAGAGATCGTCGATCTCCTTCGACAACGATCTCGCCCTTACTTGTTTTCAAACTCTCTCCCCCCCGCATTGGTTGCAGCGAGCATCGAAGTCTTCAAACTTCTCTCGAGCACGACTGAACTGAGAGATCGATTGGAAGAAAACACGGCTTATTTCAGAGCGCAAATGGTGAGCAAGGGTTTTACCATCCCTGAGAGTGTGCATCCCATCGTACCCATCATGCTCGGGGACGCCCAACTGTCTCAAGTCATGGCCCAACGCCTTCTAGATAAAGGAATCTATGTGATCGGTTTCTTTTTCCCCGTCGTCCCCAAAGGTAAAGCGCGAATTCGAGTACAAATTTCAGCCGCCCACAGCCGCGAACATTTAGACCGAGCGATCGAAGCGTTTACTGAAGTGGGGAAAGAGTTAAATGTCATTCAGTAACTGCCAACCTCTTCTTTCAGGTTGAAGGTGAAGTATCATTCACAGATAAAAAAGACCTATATCGGCGTTCTTCCCCGGCAACTTAAGAAATAAATATTTATTTTTATAACGTTAATAGATAGCAAATAAATACCACATCTCTTCTTGACTCTATATCTATTTTCAGCATTATAATTCAATCTATAGTTGTTACTGAGCTCATTTATGCTCGTGTTTTAAGAGGGGTTTAAAACGCGAGTTTGAGCCAAACCTTTAAGAAAAGAGAAGGTAGAGAGATGAAAAAGTTACTAGCTGTCCTCATGGTTGCGGGAATGGTTGCTTGTTTTGCCACCGGTTGTTCAGGAGTACGTCAAAGCCAAGGAACGTACGTAGCTCACGCTACTTCCTTCCATCTATTCGGTCTAAAAATCCCGGGCGATTCGCTGGAAATGGCAGAAGCCCAAGTTCCAGCCAGTGCAAAATCAAAACAAACCATCATGGCCGCACCGTCCGATTGGACCTCCGTAACTGGAGTCCTCAATAACATCATCGGATTTAACTGCGCGGCGATTGGCGGAGAACTATAAAGCTCTTTCCCTGAACCCAACAAGCATAAAAAAAGCTCGACACCCTTTGGGTATCGAGCTTTTTTTATGCTATGAATCTATTCTTAATCTTCGCTGACACGTTGACCAAACATATCGAAATACGCTCTTCGCCCCTCAAGCTCTCTAGGCAAAGCAAATTCTTGCCCCTTAACGGAGAGCTGACGCAGCCCTTCAAAAATAACCGCAGAAACAGCATTCGATAAATTCAACGAACGAGCCGGACCGGGCAAGGGAAGTGCGTAAGCCTTCTCGCGATGCTTCTGAATAAATTCTTGGGGCAATCCTCGAGTTTCACAACCAAAGAGCAATGTATCTCCCTGCTGGAACTCATGCTCCCAGTAAAGCTTTTCACCGTAAGTGCTCAAAAGAATGAAGCGCTCTTCAGGCTTAGATGAAAAAGCATCTAAGGATGGTAATTGAGTTAACTTCAAATCATCCCAATGATCTAAACCCGCCCTTTTAAGCTGAGTATCATCCAATGAAAACGCAGGCTTCCCGACGAGAGTTAATTCACATCCCGTCCCGACACACAATCGTGAAATGTTCCCTGTATTGTAGGGAATCTCTGGTTCGAATAAGGCGATATTAAACATGGCACAACTTTACCTTGTCGAAGAGCGAATCTCCAGTCAACACCGGAGAAAGTCACTTGATCGGTGGCTGACGGAGATCCGATTCCAAGAGGAGTGTGAATCTTAGAGTGTACTCTTCGACAAAAGGTAAAGCTGTGCCATGCAAAAGTGCTTCATTTCTTCAACAACTTTCTAAAGACGTAGAAGGAATAACTTACTGGGTTAAACCAGGAAGGCCTTCAGTAGTCGTCGGTGGTAGCGCGGGAGAAGAATTCGGATTTCCCTTTTTAGTTCCTGCTTGAGCTGCCGCTTTGACTAGTTTCTTAATATTCTGAACGGACTTGATGTCTTTTGAAGATGACTTAGTTGTAGGAAATTCTTCAAACTTCATATCGTATTCAATTAACCTAGTCCCTAAGAATACGATTCCCGATTCAGTCGCCGAATAAGCTGACAATCGTTGAGTTTGAGGATCTAAGACAAAAGCGAAGGGACGACGGGTTTTTCCGTCTACCTCAGTCTGCAGGATCAATTGAGGACTGCCGTTAGCTTGCCCAAAAGCCTCGAGCTTAGCGTGACCCTGCTGAGAGATGTAAAAATTAAATCCAGTGAGAACTACCGCCAGGGCGCCAATCAACCAAAAGTTTTTATAGCTCGACAATCGCATAGCTGACCTCCAAAAAGGGTTAAGGGGTGAGGTGGATTGAAAGAGCGCTGGCAATTTAAATCTAAATCATGGCTGTCATCGTTTGGTCATGGTAGCCCGCACACTTCGCGTGTGGATATCCTAAACGACTCCAACCACCCAAGGATCCATATCTATAGTAGTCGTCTCGCTCCGCGAGGCGTCTCCTCACGACGGTCAAAATTTTAAGAATTAAAATCCAGCTCAATCGAGTATTCCATCAAAACCTTAAAGCCGAAAATCAAATTCAACATTCCCATCAAACCTCGCTTTAATCCTATCGAAGATCAACCATAAATTTGAATTGCCATAAACCGCCCCGCGGAGCGGGACGATTACTGTAGTTACGATCTTAAGGAATGGGTTCGATGTCAAATGTCAAAAATGCATTTAGGAAAGACTGCTCGTGGAACGAGCGGACTACAACGTAGATTAAATTTGATTTGTAGGTAACTGATCCAACCCACTCCTTGACCTCAAACTATACCCGGCTAAAATCATCAGTTCCCACTGAGTCTGATTTCACTATGCGGGAGTGAGAGGTCGCCTGGTGGGGCCCCTGGCCTTCAAATACTTAAAAAGGTCAGACTCAAACCAACTGAAATACAAAAACCCCGGTGAAAGCCGGGGTTTTTTAGTATCTCGATATGGGCTGAGTGGAGTGGTTGTAGTTGGAACTAACACAGAATTAGCACAATTGATTCTTAGCAATCGGCTCTGAGTAGATAAGGAAATAACTTGAGTGTTATTCCCTCGGTCGCATCTCGCGGCCCGTTGGATCCGTCTCCAACACACTTTCGTGCAATCCATTGATCGTTCCACATATCTCATCATTATCGTCAACTTGCATAAGCGCCCAATTGACGTACTCATTCCCTTCCACAGAGCCTGGATCTTCGAGAAGGTTGCAAATATGAAATATCATTGCTGCTTCTGCACCTCGAACAAGGTCGGTAATACATTCTTTTGAAACCCCGTGAGAAAGCATCTCACGAATTGCGTGCGCCTGCCCGCTGTAAGGTTCTTTTGAATCCTTTGGCGTATTCGCTAACAAAGTATCGATCCATTCGCCACCATCATCGGTAACGCCCTCCCACGCCCCCTTGAGAATGAGGAATCGAGCTAATTGAGGAATTCCCTCTCTCAAATGGCTACCAGCCCAACCTTCAGGGTCGTCAGCCCCTAATTTTCTAAAGATTTCGATAAGCTCATTTAGAGTCATTGCGTAAATCCTATCCCTTCACTCAAATGGATCACAAAGGGCTAAAGGTAATTTGAGCCCTACTTATAATCAAAATCATCTTCCTTATATTTTTTATAATCAACAAGGTTGAGAACCGTTACCTTCTTAGTCGCCAGATCTACTTCTACATGAAAGAAATCCAACATACGAGATTCATCTATTTCATCATCTATTAGAACATACCATTTCTTTCCAGTTTGCTCATCAATCTGGGTGAAGACCTTCTCTCCGTCTTCCTGAATCTCCCATGCTTCTCCTTCCTTTAGGATTCTTTTTTTATATAGGGAAGTTACCACGCTCCAAACTCCTTCTTTTACCTGACTTGTATCACATAAGGCGTTCTTATAAACCCAGGCAGGTATCTTGCATTTAAAGATCTCATCCTGAATGTAATTCCAAGCTATTTTCTCAGCCTCTAAATAATCTGCCATCATCTACTGCTCCAAATTTATAAGTATGAATTCATGAATCCCACAACGCTCTACGCTTACAGTTCTACCAACAAGAGCTTTGAGCTCAATCTCGTGGCAGTTAATTCATTATGAATCCTTATCTGCTTTTCCCTCCTTCCAGATTAACCAAATTAGCAAAGGGATAATAAATATAACTATTCCGAACTCAATCAATAGAAGGGGCCACCCCAAATAAAATCCGATGTCTTTAATGATCTCACTTTCAACGAACTTTCCAAGAATCATTAAAAAGATCCCACAGACTCCAAGCCCTACACTTATGAAAATCCAAAAATAAGGAGATTTGAGTTTCTCAATCATCTGCACCAGAATCGATTAAGCGTTTTTCCCATTCACCAAGTAGACCATCTCGCAATAATGAATCAAGCTCTCCCTTTTCTATTGAGCCAACATGAATCCCATCGAGTTCGAATTCAAACTCATGGTCAATTTCAACAGAGAACAGAGCTAACCTATTCATTAAAAAATTAAAATCTTCAAATAGCCTCTTTTCAATTATTGCTGATGTTTCGCCCGGCTTACAAAGGCACAAAATTCCACCGAGAGTATTAATTGGTAAGTCCAAATCAGGATTCTCTGGTAGTTCGATTTCATTGACAAACTCTGGAGCACTCGACCTCCACTCCCTAATATCAGCCAAGTTAAATACAAAGCTTTGAACGGATTCAATCAATGAATCGTTAAAATCCTCACTAATAAAAAATAAAAACTCCTGGTTCTTCTTCACTATCTATTCGTTCTTTCAGCTCTGTTACTAATCAGGGTATTTTTTAGACTGAATTCCTTTAACTATTCCTCGATCAATGAACTTTTCCCTAAGCCATTCAACCTCTTGAAAAGTCCCACGAAAAAGTACAGCAGGGTCTTTCCTTGTAATCGTTAATGCCTCCACAAGTGGAATCTTAAGCGTTTCATGTAAAACTTGAGCCACTTGAACTCTTTCGTTAGTACCCTAATCTAAGATCAACTCCCAACTCCCCTGACCTGCCCCTCTAACCCAGCCTGCCCTTGCATTTAAATAGTTAATGAGATTAGAGTTCTCCCAGTTGTTTGGATTCTCACTTAAATCTTTTTGTAGCACATCGACGAAATTTACCAGACCTTCTTTACTTTTCACCGATTGAAGGTGTGTATTCAAATCCATTTTAAATCCTTAAGCTGCTCAATGGACCAATCGAATGCAATAAATCGCACCCAAGACGGAACAACTATTATGATTATAAATTTTTATACTAAATCAATATTTAACCCGATTGGCGCTTCAATTATCCCTCGCTAATGCTTCGGGCTTGAGAGGCAAAATCCATTTCAAGCGCGAAGCGTTAGCGAGTGCCGAACTATTCATCTGATCGAGCGACCAATTGCAGGCGAACAATCTGCTTTGGAGACGACACTGGCGTGAGGCCTAACATCCCATTGCGCTTTTGAGCGCATTGAACCCGAACCCTCGTTGACACTTCGGGCTTGAAATTGAAGTCCATTCCAAGCCCGAAGCTTTAGCGAGGGATAAGACCCTAAAAGGCAATTGATCCAACCCACTCCTTGACCTCAAACTTTACCCCGCTAAAATTATTAGTTCCCACTGAGTCTGATTTCACTATGCGGGAGTGAGAGGTCGCCTGGTGGGGCCCCTGGCCTTCAAAGCCACGGTGCGGCGCGAACAACGTCGCAGGTGGGTTCGATTCCCATGCACTCCCGCCATTTCCCTCCACTGAAAGACCTTCAGAACATCCTTGTAGACCGACCCGATGCCTCAAGTTCGGTATCAGGCTCTCCGCCCTACGCCCCAACCCCAAGTCTTTACTTAACTTAGAACCCTCCCCCAAGCTTAACCTTCTATTAAGGTTCTCCATCCTAAGATGGAATTCAGAGTTACCCGCAACTCCTAGATGGATCAAACAAAAGAAAGTCAGACTTGAGGAGGAATTCGATGACCCAGTTCATTACTTTCACTCGACGTTGGAATCCTGCACTTGTTTTAAGGACGCTGACTCAACTCTCTCTCATTATCGCCACGCTCCTTTCAATCCCCCTCATCCTCGCACAATCGGAAGTGCCGTTTAAAAGAGGGGATGCTAATCAAGATGACAGTTTCAACATCGGCGATCCGATCAGCACTTTGCTGTATCTGTTCAAAGGAACTGGCAGTGTTCTTTGTATCGATGCCGCTGACACGAATGACGATGGAGAATTAGCCATCGCCGATGCGATCTACGCTTTGAGTTTTCTCTTCCTCGGAACTGAAGCACCCCCCACTCCCTTTGACGACTGTGGACTCGACCCTACAGCCGATGAACTTTCTTGCGAGGCAACGACTTGTCCCCCTGAGGATCCACCCGGCCCGTACGATCAATTCACAGCTAATGTTGAAGTCATCGAACAAGGTAACTTCGTCATCATTCGAAGCGATGGAATCCCGAATCATTCGAGCCCTTACTTCCCAAGTAACGACCCTCGCTGGGAAGCCCCCCACCAAGGCATGCGCCAGAACCCGAACTCTATCGGTGAGCAAGATTTAGTTTTCCGCATTCCTTTAAATCCACAAATTGCAAATTCCTCTTCCGACACTCGCTTAGGTCCCATCGGCGTTGCCATCAATGGAGTCGCCTTCTTCAATCAATTTGCCGGTCCCAACCAACCTCTCGATCGAGAAATCATCTCCTTCGATGCGGGTAACGGCCACCCCGCTCGTGGAGACCTATACCACTATCACATAGAACCTCTTTACCTCACCGAATCCAATCCTTCGAAGCTTCTTGGATTCCTCTTAGATGGTTTTCCGGTTTACGGCCCTCGAGATCCAGATGGCAGCTTGCCTTCTGACTTAGATGAATGTAACGGCCATACTCACGCTACACCGGAATTTCCGAATGGTATCTACCACTACCATATCGTCGATGTCTCACCGTATATCAGCGGTTGTTACAAAGGAACTCCAGGGACGGTATCGCAGTGATAGCTATGAAAATCATCCTCAGCCCTCATCATTCCTCGGCCGTCTGGAGCAAGCTTCTCTTCGTTAGCTTCATCGCGTTACTGCTCATTATCTTTAATCCCATCTCGAGTACGAAAAAAGAAACACTAGCCGAGCTGTCCCGAACTCCCACCCGGACTTCACCTCCTGAAGTTTCCGCATTTGATCCATCACTTAGTCGAGTTCAGGGACAGCTATTTAAAAATGATTCAGCCTTCACTGGAACTCTCACGAAAAGAACAATCGATGGGTATTTAATTCAGAGCGAGGAATACGTTCGGGGTCAGAGACACGGAACGTTTCAAAAATGGTTTGCTAACGGGCAACTCAAAGAAGAAAGAGAGTACTCATTCAACCAAAAAACCGGTACGCATCGAGGTTGGCACAAAAATGGTAAAACTCGGTTCCAATCCTATTTTAAAAAGGGTTTATCCGAGGGAGTGTCAAAAACGTGGTATTCCACGGGGCAATTAGGAGAGCTTCGCAGCTATCGAGCGGGAAGGGAATCTGGCCCCCAAAAAGCGTGGAGTCCGAACGGAGTATTAATAACTAATTACTACGTTAAAGAGGGAAGAAGATACGGCACCCTTGGCTTAAAACCCTGCTTCACCATTCGAAATGACGAAAAGTTAGATCGGAGGGATCGATGAAATCTAACCCATCTCACGTTCGTCAAAATCGTTGGATCATACTTATAGGATTCATCCTTCTAGGAATTTCCTGCTCTCCTTCCAACCCCGAGCAAGATACCTATTCATCCACAAGTGATGGCACCTACCAGCATCACTGGGCTCTTCCATTTTATGACTCTAAAGATTTAAGTCCCAAATGGCCGAGCCCAAAAGAAGTTGAATCTAAACGCTTCCACCGCATCGATGATTTTTCACTTACCGACCAAAATGGAAACACGGTTCGTAGGCGAGATCTTCGCGACAAAGTCATCGTCGCTAATTTTTTCTTTACGACCTGCAGTGGTACATGCCCTAAATTGAGTAATAACCTGAAAAAGATTCAAGAAGCCCTACCTTCAGAAAGTGAGGTTGTTCTTCTCTCTTTTTCGGTCACCCCGAAATTGGATCAAGTTGAGATCTTAAAAGCTTACGCTCAACAATACGGCGTCCTCGATAATCGTTGGCATCTACTCACTGGCGATAAAGAAAAAATCTATAAGTTAGCTCGCCAGTCGTTCTTTTCGGATGATGGAGAATCGTTCAGAGGACAAGAAAATGATTTCATTCATTCCGATCGCCTTACCTTGATCGATCGAGAAGGACGCATTCGAGGCGTTTACAATGGCACCAGCAATTTTGATATTCAAAAAGCCCTCGAAGACATTCAAACTTTAGAAAAACAATCCTCCCAGGTATGAAGCGGACATTCCTTTTTTTCTCATTCAGCCTTCTTTTCATTTTCCCTCAATCGGGATACACCCAGTCGTTCATTCGGGGTGACTCCAATGCCGATGGCCGTCTCAATTTAGGTGATCCTATTACCAGTCTCTTAGGACTGTTCCAGGGCCGCCCCGCTCAGTGCCACGATGCCCAAGACGCCAATGATGATGGTATATGGAATCTATCCGATCCCGTCTATACACTCTACACTCTCTTTCTCAACGGAGACCTCCCCTCTTCTCCTTATCCAAACTGTGGTTTAGATCCAACCGAAGACGCCTTAGATTGCCAGACCTTTGAAGAATGCAAGAGCGCTTCAAAGGGAAATGTCCTTTTAATTATCGCCGATGATCTCGGAGTGGATTCTTTGTCTGGCTATCAAGATGAAGATATTCCTCTCACCCCCTATATCGATCAGCTCACTCAAGATGGTGTGCTGTTTACTAATGCTTGGGCGTACCCCATTTGTTCTCCTACGAGAGCAACTTTACTCACCGGGCGCTACGGATTTCGTACGGGAATCTTAACCACCGTAGGCGGCGCTGGAACCAGCTTAAATCTAAATGAACAAACTCTACCCGAAGTTTTAGATGCAGCTGATTCAGGCTACGACCACGCGTTGATGGGAAAGTGGCACTTAGGAACGAACCGAAATGGAGGCACTCTTCATCCCAATTTAAGTGGCTTCAATCACTTCAGTGGGACGTTGAGCGGAGGAATAGAGAACTACAGCGACTACCCTAAAATCGTTAACGGTGAAAATGGAACTAATGACTCTTACGCCTCCACCGAAACCGTCGACGATGCCCTCGATTGGCTCGACGGAAAAACTGAGCCGTGGTTTTTGTGGTTAGCCTTCAATGCTCCTCACACCCCTATTCATTTACCTCCCAATGGATTGCACTCTCAAGATCATTTGCCGGGAACGGTAGCGGATCTCAATCAGAGACCTCGGGAATATTACAAGGCCATGATTGAGGCGATGGATCATGAAATCGGCCGACTCCTAGAAAACCTTTCACCGGAGGTTTTAGAGAAGACCACAATCATTTTCATCGGCGATAACGGAACTCCCCCGAGGGTGCTCCCTGAAGGACGCAATCGTCGACACGCCAAAGATAATTTATATCAGGGAGGAATCCACGTTCCCTTGATCATCTCAGGGCACCAGGTCCAATCCTCAAATAGAGAAGAACCTGCATTGGTTCAAGCCACGGATTTGTTTTCAACAATTATAAATCTGTGTGGCATCGAAGAACATTCGGAGTTTTTACAAGGTCTCAATATCGACTCCGTTTCATTGGTTCCATATCTAAATACAGAACACTCACCTCCTCAACGGAACTGGATTCTGAGTGAATTAGAGGGGTCCAATTTTCCCGAACGAGATGGAAAAGCCGTTAGAAATGATAGATATAAACTCATTGCGTTTTCTGAAGGAAATGATGAGTTCTACGACCTTATCGAAGATCCGCTCGAAGATGAAAATCTGTTGGATGCTCCGCTTTCAGCTGCGGCGGAATCGGCGTATCAGGCTTTGAAAAATGTCTTGGATAATCTATAGCCGAATTCGTAAGAGTTTGGTTCGTTTGAAAATTGGCCAAATTTTTACAAATTCGGCTACTAACTTTCCTTCAAAAACCGTCGAAACGACTCAGCATCATCAATTAAGTTCCAACTCTTTTTCTTCTCTAAATAAGTTCCCCAGTCCCACTTCGCCCATCTTTTTTGAGCTTCTTCGATTTGATCTTCGATCGACTCACGAACTGAAAAGTCAGGAGAGTTTAATAACACCGCCATCCCCTCGTCTCGCTCGACCACACAAGAGTTGAGATCAGGGTACTCATCAAAAAGATAGCCGTAAGTTTTCCAAACGTCCCCATTCCACCTTAACTTCTTTTGTATTCTCTGGGGGCCATCTTCTCGATTTTGAGTGGCTTCTTCCGGAGGGCAACAATCGTGCAAGACGATGGATCCGGAGGGATCGAGAAATTGCAAGCTATTCAAAACGTCCTTCAACACCTGCTCGCAATGATGTAAGCCGTCGATGAAAACTAAATCGAATCGATCGATGTTTATTTTAAAAAAGGCATCAGAAGTCAGCTCAAAGACTTGAGGCTGGGAAATTTTTAATTGCGGCTCGGGATCTACCCCAACTTTTTGTCGGCATTCGACTCTTTGAAAGCAGCGCCCTTCATGCAAGCCAATTTCAAGGTAACGAGTGACACCTCGAAGTTTAACAATCGAATTGAGGATATCGAAGCGCTTCTGAAAGCGGCGAGCACTTTTATTCCGTCTGAAATAACTCAAAAAATCTAAAGACAAGACGCTACTCGTTAAGAAATCAATTTGAAATGAACGTTTGAGAGCTGAAATTCGAAATGAAATCCTAACCGAAGAGGAAGGCGGGGTATAGAGTTGGATTGGAGAATCGTTGAATGGAGATTTTTACTATTCTACGGAGACGAGTTGATTCGATTGAGATAAAGTTTCGATCGACCGCAAAAGTTCCGCCTCAGATAAAGGCCAAGTTAATGTGAGATCGATGCCAGCCCTTAACAGTGAACGCAATTCGGGACGAATGGGCTTCGAACAAAGTATTAATACGGGTGTATAGCGAGTTTTTTCAAAGGCCCTCAATTGTCTCAGCGTATCTTGGACTCCAGTTTTGTAGAGATCGTCACTCAACAGAATAAAACTGGCGTCGCCACTGACCGCTCGACTCACTAAATCTTCAGGACGCTCAACGGCCTCGACGACACATTCAGAATCTTCCAAACACAAGGTTAAGAGCAATTTCAAATCGCGATCTCGAGCCCCGACAAGAATCTTCGCTGGCAGTTGATGCTGAGTCATAGTTCAAGCTCCAAATCGTTTTGAGTTAGATCTTCAATCGCATTCTCTACAAAAGTCTCGGCCTCCGTAATGGGCAGAGCCAGCTCGAGTCGACAGTAACCTTCTGGGTGTCCCGCCCCGACAAACGTACCTTCGATCCTTTGAATGTAATGAAGCGCGTTCACCAAACCAGGAAATCCACTGATAGCATTCGGCCTTCCAGAGTCTAATTGAGCCATCAGGTCTTCTTGGACCTCGATGTGAACCGATTCAAAATCGAAAGCTAAAATCAACTGATCGGCATCTTCCATCACCGAAATTTTGATCATCTTGTCAATCGAAGCCGATGAGCAGATTGTAGATAAGATTTTAAATAGTGCGTTTTCTAATTTCTCAGAGTGAGCTCTCACCCATTGACCCTGAGGCCAATCCACTGGTCGATGCCAAGCTCGGAGCGGCTGTTCCACTTGATATTTATCGAGTGCCGCATCAAAAGAAGCGAAAAAGTCGATCGACTTTTCTGCCACCTCAAAATCTTCTCCCACTGATTCAGTTCCATCATCGAGATGACGTTCTAAATGAGAGATCGATCGCACTAAAGCTTTTCGCGAGGCATTGAAACGTTCCACATCGGAATCTGTATTTAAGCGAGTCGCCCAACGAGTTAACAGATCCACTCCCAAGCGAATTTTTCCTAAAGAGATCCTCAAGGTTTCGGGAGAGTATTTTAGATTTTCAGCCGTATTTGTAGCGCTCAGCTCGAGTGAGCTCATATAGAACACATGAGTCTCTAATCCGACTCGAATCGAGAGAGGCTGGGTGGAAACCACCATGGCGAGCCCCTCGCTCGACTGGAAGGGTAAGAGGACTTCGCGATCCTTCGTCGGACATTTCCTCCAATGATTCTCAAACCAATCTTTGATTTGTGGATCGACGCTTTGTTTTTTCACTCCCCGCTGATTCTTTAAAAGACTCTTTGCTTGCTTATTTTGATAAACCCACTTCCCTCTATCATTTCCCAACAATACGGCGTTAGGAAGGGCATCGAGAAGGTTTTGAATGATGAAACGATCAAACCCCCATGACTCTTCACCTTGATGGAACCCTTCAGCAACTTTTTGAGTTAGAATTTCATTCTCAATCGCCAGCGAAATGACTGCAGAAAGGGTTTCGAGAGATTTGAGTTCATTGGTCGAAACGTCTTTTCCGGCTTCTCCACTAGCGAGGCAGAGAACTCCAACCTGGGCGTCATTACTGAAGATGGGAATCATCGTCAGCGCCTTGATCGACCCAGTGAATTCTCGCGGAGCTTTGATTGTAGGTCCCGATACATCATCGATAACCACCGCTCTTCCCGTTCGCTCTAAGCTCTCGAGAACGGTTTCGTTACCGGGTATCAATTGCAACCTTTGAACAAGATCGGGATCGAACCCTAATTCAACTTCACTTTGGTAGCCTCCCCCTGGCTCTTTAACCAAGAGAGCACCCACTTCAGATCGACTTAAATAGATGGCCAAATCCACCAACGCAGCCAGTAATTGAGGACGACTAGCCCGCTGGAGAAGCAAACAACCGATGCGATTGATACTTGAAAAGATGTAGTCGGAATCGTTAGCGATTTGAGAAAATCGTTGAACCAACTTGTTGCAGGAGATGATCTCTTGAGCGAAGGACTCGATCAATGATCCCTGTTGAGCGAATGGATCTTCCTCTCCAGGCTTGAGAACGTAAGCGATCGCTCCCAAGGGCTTTTGAGAACCTTCAGGCTGGATCCATCTCCAGATCATTTTCGTTCCGAGTTCAACGGCAGATCCATGCCCACTGCTTTCTAATATTTTTAAGAAGGTATCCCGGGGCCTAGCGGTCCAATCGAGTTGAAGTAACTGACTCACCACCTTTCGTAATCGACGACGAGGCAACTCTGGATAAACATAAAGAGAATCTTCACTCTGCAAAAAACAAAGAAACGACTCAAATCGTTCTTTACCCAAATTGTTCAATACAAAGCCACCAAAGTTCTCGAGGCTTTGTGGGGAATGGATCCAACTATGAGAGTTAAAAATGAGTTGACTCAAAATTAAAGATCTTGCGAATGTTTTTGATTAATTAGTTCCTGTTGAATAAACAGGAGCTAAGCCGAGTTGAGATCAACTCGGCCGCAGACGTAGACTCGTAGAGTCTATGTTTAGCGGAGTGAAAGCAAATCGGAGATTTGCTGGAACGGTTGAATCTTCCTCCGAAGGAGTAAGATTCAATAAAAACTAATTAGTTTCTGTTGATTAGACAGGAACTAAGCCGAGTTGGGATCCATCTAAATGAATCAGAATAAACCCGCTCCGAAGTTATCTTCAGGCTCTGAGTCGTCTCCCAAATTCGCATCATCGTAGTACTTTTGATTCTGCTTTTGAGAGCTTGAAGGAGCATCCTGAGGCCCGGGAATTTTACGGGGATTGCGCTCAGGTGAATCTTCTTCGGTGTTTCGCCCACCTCGCGTGTAACCTTCCTTAGGAGGCTCTTCTCCTCGACCCTTTTTGAGTCTTCCGCCTCTCACATTCTCGGGAGGAACTGACCAAGCTAAGCCAGGGTCATCGTAGGCAGGTTGAGGCTCCTCCTCTTCGAATTCTTCTTGTTCTTCCTCTTCGTACTCTTCCTCTTCATATTCTTCTTCTTCGAATTCTTCTCCTTCTTCTTCCTCCTCATCTTCGTACTCGCTCAATCGAGATTTAGAGGAAGCAGCATAAGACTTTTCAGAATTATCGAAATTGTCTTCAAAATTTTCGAAGCCTTCTTCGGATTCGGAATACGATCCTGTCTCTTCAAGTTCTTCTTCGTAAGCTTCTAATTCTTCATGATAGCGGTCTAAAACTTGATTCTGGATGCGTTCTCGACAACTCGAGTTGATGGGATGAGCTATTTCAGTATGAAGTTTCGACCTTCCGCCCTGCCCGTATTCATCGTAGCTCTCTGAGTCGTACCGCTTACTGGATTTTGGAAGGGAGTTCCCACACTCGTTGCAGTACTTAGCCCGGAAATGATTTTTACAATGACACTTTGGACATTTTTCAGTGAGCTTTCTGCTCGGCATGGCAACGAAGGGGCCTTTGACTCCATCGATGACCTTCAAATCTCGGATGACAAAATCGTTATCGATGGTGATACTACAGAACGCTCGAAGTTTGTCATTCTTCCCATTGACAAGCTTCACCCTGACTTCAGTGATCTCCACTATCAAGCTCCTTTCGCCCCGGAGAAGCTAATAATAAGCTTTTCAACCGGGCAAGGGCTCTCCCCACGGGAACCCTTAAAACCTGAGGCGAATACCTCAGCATAAAATAGATTAACGAAGCAACCCCTTTCGATTTGCCCGATCAGGTCACTTCGATAGTACAGGTCACTTAAACCCAAGCCCTCAGGCTCTCAACAACCACGACGGCTGCTTTATCCCATAGCCCGTGTTCAAGTCGACGCAATCGTGTTGCACATTTTTCAGCGTGCTCGGCGGAATGGCAAAGACCATAAAGAGTTGACCCACTCCCAGTCAGGAGTACCCTTAAAAATGATTCCGCCTTCATATCTTGATACATCGTTGCCAATTGAGGATATACATCAAAGGCAACCTCCTGGAGCCGATTAAAGTAGAGATCCTTAGGAATCCCATCAGCCTCCAGCTTTCCCAGTAACTCTTCGTTGACTTCTTCTCCTCTCTCCTCCAATTCAGCCTTTGGATTCTCAGCAGAACTTTGATTCTCATGAGCCTCCCAAAAGGGAGAACTGGTTGAAGAAGAAATTCGTATCAGTTCTTCACAGATAGAGTTATGACTCATGTTATTCAGGCCCATCGACCTTGTCAAGGCCTTTCCCTGCTCCCTTACCGCTTTTAACTCCTTATAAATTAAGGCCGTAGGTACTTCTAAGGCAGGACTCACGAGGACGTAATAAAAAGATTCGCCCGAATTCATTTCGGAAATTGGAGTAATTACCTCTCCCCTCCCCGTACAACGGGCAAGGCCACCCGTTAAAAAGAAGGCGACATCAGAACCTAACTGAGCACAGAGTTCTGATAAAACTTCCCTGCTCCATCCTAAATCCCAGAGGCGATCCACCGCGAGAAGGCTGGCTGCGGCATCGCTGGATCCCCCTCCCATCCCGGCTCCCATCGGAGTTCCTTTTTCGAGCGTGACTTCCAAATAAGGCGGCTGAGGATCTCCGTTCTCATTCAAAACCTCTCTCACCGAACGAATCGCCCGCAAAACTAAATTGTTCTGATCGGCCGGCGGACCTTCCCGACCATCGAAGGCTCGTACGATCAAGCGGTCTTCTTCGCCACCTTCGATGGGTTGAAAGGTCAAGGTATCGTAGAGAGACACTGCTTGAATCAAGGTGTCAATTTCGTGAAAGCCATCGGGGCGTACCCCCAAGATCTCAAGATAGAGATTGATCTTTGCCGGCGCCAAGACCTTTAAGACCCTACCGGACTCAAGCCATTCATACTTCATATCAATTCAAAGAGTGATTCAGAGTAAAATCAGCGGGGATCCAACCAAACGTTATCGATCAATCGAGTCACCCCCAGAAAGGCACTCGCAGCTAAAACGACCCCTTGCTCCAAGGAATGGATCACGGGCTCGGTGACTTCTTCTAAAGTCCAAGCATCCCGAATCTCCGCGTACTGAACTTTCAACAGAGGGTACTTGGAGACTTCTTCATGAAAAGAATTGAGCAGAACTTCAGGGGAAGTCTCCCCACCTTCAAAAGCATCCCGTGCTTTATGGAGCGCTCGTGACAATCCCACCGCTTCAGCCCGCTCTTCAGGATTGAGGTAACGATTTCGAGAACTCATCGCCAAACCGTCATCTTCTCTCACTGTCGGAAGGAGGCAAACTTGAATCCCCATGCGAAGATCCAAGGCCATCCTCTCTAAGAGTCGAGCTTGCTGAAAGTCTTTCAATCCGAAGTAAGCTCGATGAGGTTTGAAGATCTCAAACAGCAAAGTGACGACCGTAGCCACTCCCCGAAAATGAATCGGGCGGTAGACACCGCAGAGAGGCTTGGAGATTTTTTCAACTTCGACCCAAGTTTGAAAGCCCTCAGAGTAAACGGCCCCTTCACCTTCAGTTCTTCCACAAAAAACGAGATCCACTCCAAGCTCTCGACAAGCTTCTAAGTCAGCCTCCAAAGTTTTTGGATACTTCGAAAGATCTTCTCCAGGACCAAACTGGGTGGGATTTACAAAGATCGTTACGATGACTCGATCACATTCTCGTCGAGCCTGCTCCACTAAGGATAAGTGCCCTCGGTGCAAGGCTCCCATCGTAGGAACGAGACCGATGGATAGATTAGCTCGTCGCATCGATTCGGCGTATTCGATGGCATCTTCAACCCGCTCCAGAACTTTCAAGTTTCAGCTCTCCTCTGGTCTCAAACAAATTTTGAGATCCTTTAGGTAGCTCGTTAAGAAGACCTGAGTGTGAGGATGACGCAAGGTGGGATTGAGCTCTACGAGGGGCTCTAAGACGAACGCCCTTTCATGTAGTCGAGGATGAGGAACTTGAAGCTGGCCCTCAGCTTGATTCTCAAAAACGCACTGATCCCCAAAGATAAGAATATCTAAGTCGATGGTGCGAGCTTCGTTTTTAACATTTCGGATTCGCCCCAGCGATCGCTCGATGTCCAAACAAAGCTTTAGGAGTTCGTAAGGACTCAGCGTGGTGACGACCTCAACCGCGCCATTGATATACGCACCACCGGTGGCTGGAAATTTTTCAGTACCTACGGGTTCTGTTTCGATCAGAGTAGAAACGCGCGTTCTCAAGATCCCATCGGATCGTCCGAGAGCTTCCACCGCAGCTTGAATTTGCTGACGACGCTCTCCTAAGTTCGAACCTAAGCCGATGTAGGCGTAGATTCCTTCGGAGAGACCTTCATCGATAATTTCCTCATCCCTCATGATTGGCTTTTACCTTCCGCGTTCGCATCGGGCTCTTTTTCAAGGGTCGAGGCAGCTTTGTTGCGATCAAAGACCCAATCGACGAAGGTTCGAGTTGGGGTGTAGAACAAGTATCCAATGAAGATAAGGGGCAAGATGACCTCAGGAAGAATGAAAGCCAGCGCTCCCCCGAATAACAAATAAGCAAGCAGGTTGAAAGATTGATTGCGATGGAAGAGTTGAGTAGCAACATGATCAAACTTCAGTCGATCAGAAACCATCGTCCACCCGAGCACTAAAGCTAAAACGGGTAAGATATAAGGGATGTCCCCTCCGATAGATTGGAGAGCCCCCTCAGGAAGAAACTCGGCTAAATAGACGAGTTCCCTTTTTTCTGAGACCGTCAAGTAACCACTGAAGATGACCAGAGAAGCGATACAACCCGCAGCAGCCGGAGTGGGTAATCCCTTAAATGCGAGGTGAGCATCTTCAGCATGATCATTTTCAACATTGAACCGAGCCAGCCGAAGCAAGGCACCGACAAAATAAGCTAAGCATAAAAACCAAACTATTTTTTGCCAGAAATCGGAGTAGACCATATTCAAGCGAACCACCAACAGCGCCGGTGCCACTCCGAAGGTCAAAAGGTCACAAAAGGAATCTAATTGAGCTCCGAGATCACTGGTGGCATTCGAAAAGCGAGCGACTTGACCGTCGAAAACATCGAAGACCATACCTAAAACGATCAACCAGGCCGCCATGACAAACTCTTCTGGATTTGTAAATGAGAGAGTTCCGTCGGCGGCAGCGACCACTTCGATCTTCATCAATTTGACAATCGCCGCAAAACCACAGATTCCATTCCCGGTGGTAATCAAGTTGGGAAGAAATGCCCCTGATCTAAGTTTCATGCTCACGTTCCTTATTTTTAGTATCGCGGCCTGACTGAGCAAACAGAATGGATTCTCCGCCGACGACTCGATCCCCCACCTGAACTCGTGCCTCCCAGTTGGGGAGATGGGGTCCTGTCTCCAAGTAGATCTCAGCGCGAGAGCCGTATTTGATCATGCCGATCAATCCTCCACGGATCAAAGAATCCGATTTTTTTAAAGGGCAGATGATTCGACGAGCGATGGCTCCCGAAATCGCCCTCACCAACAGTTTACCCTCAGTTGGCTGATTGTCTTCAAATAGACGACATCCAATACTTAAAGATTCGTTCTCGATCGCGCACATCGGAGAACGAGCATCGTGGTAAGCCCCGGGACGGTAATGTAGATATTCTACCTGTCCCGCTCCTGGTGATCGATTCACATGAACGTCGAATACGGAGAGGAAAATTGCAATTTTTATCGCGGGCCCTTCCAGATACTCCGCCATCTCGACCTTCTCGACCTCGACCACCTTGCCATCCGCTGGAGACACCAAGATGCCGGCCTGGGAAGGAATTTCACGCTGTGGATTCCGGAAGAAGAGCACTCCAGTGGCGTAGTTAAAGAGAAGCGGCGCCAAAAGAAGCGAAAATAACCACGTTTCAGAAAAGTAGGAGACCCCGACCACCACCAATGCCACGAGAAGGGTGAAGAGACTCAGTCCCTTCATCGTCTTTCGTCCCCAATGAACGAAATAGGGCCGATCCGCCAGGAGGAGCTCTTGGGGGTGAGAATGAGAGTTCGATTCGCTTTCAGACATTAAAACTCTAAGAAACCTATATTTTTTGCCCCATCGAGAAGATAGCACCCCCCAAATCCCGTCCCACTCAGGCAAGTGACATCCCCGGTGACTTCGACTAGGGATCGGGGTGGAGGTTGACACAGAAGACCATCTACAGTATAGAAGCCATTCAATATATAGAATTGTGGCCTTAGATTAAACGCCCTCTACGCTTAAAAGCAAAAGAAGGTGAGATCTTCATTCCGGAGAACGAACTTCCCCGCGACCGAAGAATCCGATTCAGGGCGTCTGATCCTGGCCGATGGCTCTAAATCCAGTTCCACCATCGTGGATTCAGGTCTTCCTCAGAGATCTTAACCAGACCACCCTTGGCAACCGGATTTGGAATCTCCTTAATCAAACCCTTGCCCCGAAGCTCTTCTAAGCGCTACTTGATCCCAACTCATTAATGCTTATAGTAGTTTGACATAAGACATGAGCCTGAACCTGACAGAGGTTCAGTCAGGCCCCGATTGGACACACAAATTGCAGCTTACCGCAAAACCGTTCGGACCCAGGCCTGAGAAGAAGCGAAGAATTAGAAAGTGCTTGCGAATTGGCAGAGAGGCTTCAAAGGTTCACCCATCCTTTGGCTCTATGAGAGTCGAACTCAGATTAAAGAAAGCCGAAATTAATCATGGCTAGCGACAAAGATAATAACGCCGATCAGTTGACGATCTTCTCAAGATCTCTGATGACTCAAATTGTTCAAGTTACCGGAAGACAGATTTTCGACAGCCGGGGTAACCCCACCGTTGAAGCGGAAGTCATCTTGGAAAATGGAGCCATCGGTCGAGCAGCCGTTCCCTCTGGTGCTTCTACCGGAGAATGGGAAGCCGTAGAACTTCGTGACGGCGGCGATGACTATCACGGCAAGGGAGTCCTAAAAGCGGTCTCTCACGTCAACGGTGAGATCCAGGATGTTCTTTTGGGCTGTGATGCCACTCGTCAACGAGACTTAGATCAACGCATGATCGATCTCGACGGTACCAACAACAAAGGTCGCCTCGGCGCCAACGCCCTCTTAGGCGTCTCCATGGCGATCGCTCGTGCTTCAGCCAACGCCTTAGAGGTTCCTCTCTACAGCTATCTCGGTGGCCTCCACGCTCGCCGTCTCCCCGTACCCATGATGAATATCATCAACGGTGGAGAACACGCCGATAATAACATCGATGTTCAAGAATTCATGATCCTCCCCACGGGGGCCACTTCGTTGACTCACGCGATGCAAATGGGTAGCGAAGTTTATCACCACCTGAAGAAAGTTCTTCAAGGTCGCAATCTCGCTACCGCCGTCGGAGACGAAGGTGGCTTCGCTCCGAATCTCGGCTCGAATGAAGAAGCGATCACCGTCATCTTAGAAGCGATCGAGAAAGCTGGCTACAAGCCCGGTGATGACATTCAAATCAGCCTCGATGTCGCAGCGAGTGAATTCTGTGAAGATAATATCTACAACTTAGCTGGCGAAGGGAAGAAATTGGACGCAGCCGGAATGGCCGACCTCTACGCTTCATGGGTCAGCAAGTACCCCATCCTTTCGATCGAAGATCCCCTCGATGAAAACGACTGGGATGGATGGGAAATGCTTACCAAGAAAATTGGTGACCAAGTGCGTCTCGTCGGCGATGATCTCTTTGTGACGAATATCGAAAAGTTAGAAAGAGGAATCGGTCAAGGCGTCGCCAACGCTATCTTGATCAAGCTCAATCAAATTGGAACTCTGAGTGAAACCTTGGATGCGATCCAATTGGCTCACACCAATGGTTACTGGTCTCTGGTCTCTCACCGATCGGGTGAGACGGAAGATACCTTTATTGCCGACCTCTCGGTCGCCACTCAAAGCGGCTTAATCAAAACGGGCGCTCCGTGTAGGAGTGACCGTGTCGCTAAGTACAACCAGCTCCTCAGAATTGAGGAAGAGCTCGGAGAGGCTTCTATCTATGGAATCCCCTGATCCCAAGATCAGCTCGACTCAACACAGCGTCAATTCGGACAATGTCAAATCAGACAATGTCAAATCAGACAATCGATTCTGGAACGAACTCTACTGGTTCTTCGCCATCGGCCTGGTCGGCCTGACGATCAGTCTGATTTACCTTCCCGGTGAAGCCGAAGAAACGCTGCGCCTCTTGGGCAAAGAGAAAGAACTCAGCGCCCAAATCAAAGAGACCCAGTTAGAGACTCACCGCTATAAAGAGGGAGTCGAAGCCGTCGAAAGCGATCCCTATTACCGCGCGATGATCTATCGAGACCGTCTGCGGATCTTAAGGGAAAACGAGAAGCGGCTCGTTCGAGAAGAAAAACCGACAGATCAACTCGAAGTGAAGTGAGAAACTTTGATTCTCAAAAGTTTCTCAACCTCTTAATGATCTCTCGTTAAGGGTTTTATCCTTCGTTCGGATTCCTAGATTGAAAAGAGGCACTCGCCCTAGTTGGGGTGAGTGCCTCTTTTTTTGTTATCCAATTCAGGATATTAATTTAACTAACGTCATCCCACTGTAGGGGCAGGGCTTGCCCCTGCCCTTCCAGTCAAACGGAAGAACCACCATGTGATTGTTGGCTTCGTTTGAGGGAGCGGGCGCCCGCAAGGGGTACCCGTAGCCGAACTTATCAAAGTTTGGCTGAATATGTTAGCTGGCCAAATTTTTACAAATTCGACTACACATTTAACGTATCAGGGGCGCCCCTACAAATTAAGATCAATGTAAACTGTAATTCAATTGGAGGTTGTTAACTAGCCCGAAGCGTTAGTGGCAGGCTCGACCTTCGAGCCGTGCGAGGCATATCGGTAATTATGAGTACTAAGGACTTAAATTAAGATCGTGCATGTCCGATGGGAGGACACCCCTCGCTAGCGCTTCGGGCTAGTTAAAAAAATCCCTCAGTCAATGGCAGATAAACTTGATACACCGATAAAAGCCGAATGGCTTCGACGGCACACAGCGTGTGCCTACTACCATCCGCACGCGGAGAGGTTGTGAATTTTTAGATTCCTATGACTTCAAAATTCGTAACAAAGAATTATGCACCAATATTAATAAGCCCGGAGCGTAAGCGAC